>CAZAOZ010000118.1:0-1539 GCA_964486865.1 uncultured Bordetella sp. | reverse complement strand
AAGTCGCCACGAAACGCCGCAGCCGCTCTTCGACATGCTCGCGGCCCAGATCCAGCGTCATGCCGTCATCGAGCCGGATCTGCCACGCGCGGCGCGGCGACACATTGACTTCGCCCGGCGCCTTGCTGATCGCCGCGAGATCCCGGCGAAAGTGGTGATACTGGATCGCCATCTCCTTGGCCGCCCCTGCGGGGCCGTTGAACACGGGCAGGGCGCCGTCGTACGCTGCTTCGAAAACCTCGCCGTGACTGTTGACCAGGGCCGTCTTGCCCCAGCGCGCCAGCGGCACATGCTCGATCAGCGCGACCTCGATCCGGCCCGGCCACTGCCGGCGCACCTCGGCACGGCGCACCCACGGCAATGTCTCGAACCCGGCGCGCGCCGCATCGAGTTGCAGCGTGAAAAACGTGCCGCGGACTTCCCGCCGCACGATGTCCTCCACCTGTTGCCGGGTAACATGCGCCAGCGGCGTCACCACGCGCACATCGCTCACCGGGAACACCGGCAACCGCACCACCCAGGCCACGCCTGCGCCCAGCGCGCCGATCAGCGCCAGCGCAAACAGCGCATCGGCCAGCAGATTGAGCGTGCCGGGTTTATCCCACATGGGCCAGCTCCAGGATGCGCGTGACCAGCGCCGCAAAGGACAGCCCGGCCTGTTTCGCCGCCATCGGCACCAGGCTGTGTCCGGTCATGCCGGGCGACGTGTTCATTTCCAGGAATTGCACGCTGCCATCAGCGCGGCGGATCAGGTCGGCGCGCCCCCATCCGGCGCAATCGAGCGTGCGCGCGCTGTGCATGACCAGATCGCGGATGCGCCGCTCTTCGGCTTCCGGAAGTCCGCAGGGACAGTGATATTGGGTCTCGTCGCTGAAATACTTGTTCTGGTAATCGTAGTTGCCCTGCGGCGCTTCGATGCGGATCAGCGGCAGCGCCTGCTCGCCGAGAAATCCGCCGGTCAGCTCGTCCCCGGCAACAAACTCTTCCGCCATCACCAGTGCGTCGTGGTGCGCTGCCAGTACGTAGGCCTGCGGCAGGTCGGCGGCCCGCGTCACCTTGGTCAGCCCTATGGTCGAACCTTCGCGCACCGGCTTGACGATCAGCGGCAGACCGAGACGTGCCGCCACGCCCGACCAGTCGCTCTGCGCGTCGATGACCTCAAACCGCGGCGTCGGAATGCCGGCCGCCGCCCAGACCATCTTGGTGCGCACCTTGTCCATCGCCAGCGCCGAGCCCAGCACGCCGCTGCCGGTGTACGGGATGCCCATCAGCTCCAGCGCGCCCTGCACCGTGCCGTCCTCGCCGTAGCGTCCGTGCAGGGCGATGAATACGCGCGCGTAACCCTCGCGCTTCAGATCGAAAATCTCGCGCTCCGCCGGATCAAAGGCATGGGCATCGCAACCGGCGGCGCGCAGCGCTTCCAGCACATTTTTCCCGCTCATCAGCGAGATCTCCCGTTCGGCGCTGCGACCGCCCGTGAGCACGGCGACTTTTCCGAACCCGCTCATGCACGCTCCCCGACGATGCGCACTTCGCGCT
>CAZAOZ010000117.1:0-1740 GCA_964486865.1 uncultured Bordetella sp. | reverse complement strand
GCTGACCTCTTGCATGCCATGCAAGCGCTCTCCCAGCTGAGCTATACCCCCACGAGAGCGGCGGATTATACCGACGCGACCCTGCCCTGTAAACCGCGGAACTTGGAGCGCCTGACAGAATGAACACGCGCGTTTCATTCTGTTAGGCGCTCTCAGGAAAGACCGCCAATTCCTGCGCCATGCGCGCCAGCACTTCATCGCGGCCCATGAGTTCCAGCGTGGCATCAATCGACGGCGATTGCGGCCCGCCGGTGACCATGACCCGCAGCGGCATGGCGAATTTCGGCATTTTCAGCTGGTGATCCGCCAGCACGGTTTTCAGTGCCGCGCCGATGGCCTCGCGGCGCCATTCCACGGTTTCGAGCCTGGCGCGGAATGCGACCAGCGCGGGCTTTACGTCCGCGCTGTAGTGCTGCTGCCGCAAGGCATCTGCTGGTTCGATACGCCGGTAAAAATAAACCGCGGCATCCGCCAGTTCCTCAACGGTATTGACACGCTCTTTCAGCAGCGCCGCAACACGTTCGGGCGACGGCCCGCCGGTCATTTTGCAGTCATCGCGCTCGAGAAACGGCGTCATCAGTGCCGCAAGGCGATGGTCGTCGGCTTCTTTCAGATACTGCTGGTTCAGCCAGCCCAGTTTTTCCGGATCAAAACGCGCCGGCGACCGGCTGACATGCGCCAGGTCAAACCACTCGACCAGTTGCTGCATGGAGAATTTCTCCGCGTCGCCGTGCGACCAGCCCAGCCGCGCCAGATAATTGTTCATCGCCTCCGGCAAATAGCCGTCTTCGTGGTACTGCATCACGCTGACGGCGCCGTGGCGCTTGGACAGCCGCTCGCCGTCGGCGCCGAGAATCATCGGCAGATGCGCGAACAGCGGCAGATTCGCCCCCAGCGCGCGATAGATGTTGATCTGCCGCGGCGTGTTGTTGACATGATCATCGCCGCGCACGACATGGGTAATCGCCATGTCGATGTCGTCGATGACGACGCCGAAGTTGTAGGTCGGGATGCCGTCGGCACGCAGGATCACCAGGTCATCGAGCTCGGCATTGGCGACGGTAATCGGCCCCTTGACCAGATCGTTGAATGCCACCTCGCCGGCATCCGGATTGCGGAAGCGGATGACCGGCTGCATGCCGGCGGGCGGCTTGAGTCCCAGGCGTTTGGCATTCTCCGGGCGCCAGCGGCCGTCGTAACGCGGCTTGTCGCCGCGCGCACGCTGCGCCTCGCGCAACGCATCAATCTCCTCGCGCGTGGCATAGCAGTGATAGGCATGACCCTGCGCAATCAGCGTTTCGGCGGCGGCCTTGTAGCGCTCCAGACGCTGCATCTGGAAATACGGGCCCTCATAATCGAGGCCCAGCCAGCGCATGCCGTCGAGTATCGCCTGCGTGGACTGTTCGGTGGAACGTTCGCGGTCGGTATCCTCGACGCGCAGGATGAACGTGCCGCCGCGCTGCCTGGCATAAGCCCAGCAGAACAGCGCGGTGCGTGCGCCGCCGATGTGCAGATAGCCGGTGGGACTGGGAGCGAAACGGGTGCGAACCATGGAGAAGCCGTGGAAAAACGGCTATTTTACGCGACCTGCCTGCCCCGCCGCGATGCAGCAGTGCGGGCAGGTTGGTGGAGACGGCGTCCGGTGTTAAAATCCGCGCCGGCCCCGGGCGGTTAACTCAGCGGTAGAGTGCCACCTTCACACGGTGGAAGCCACTGGTTCGATCCCAGTACCGCCCACCA
>CAZAOZ010000116.1:0-2114 GCA_964486865.1 uncultured Bordetella sp. | reverse complement strand
TCCCGATGATCCTCATCAGCGGCTCCAGCGAGCGCGAGATCGTCGACCTGCAGCAGGGTGACTACGAAGAAATGGACCAGCTGGCGATCGCCAAGCCGCTGTGCAAGGCCGCCTTCCGTGTGCTGCACGCCGAAGACATCGGCGTGGGCATCGCGCGCGCCATCCGCGCCGCCGTCTCCGGCCGCCCGGGCGGTGTTTACCTCGATCTGCCGGCCAAACTGTTCGCGCAGAGCATGGACGCGGCCGCCGGCAAGGCATCGCTGATCAAGGTGGTGGATCCGGCGCCGCGCCAGATCCCGGCCCCGGATGCCGTGCAGCGCGCCCTGGATCTCCTGAAGGGCGCCAAGCGGCCGCTGATCGTGCTGGGCAAGGGCGCTGCCTATGCCCGGGCCGATGCCGACATCCGCGCCCTGGTCGAGAAAACCGGCATTCCTTATCTGCCGATGTCCATGGCCAAGGGCCTGCTGCCCGATACGCATGCACAATCCGCTGCCGCCGCCCGCTCCTATGTGCTGCCCGAAGCCGACGTGGTGATGCTGATCGGCGCGCGGCTCAACTGGCTGCTGTCGCACGGCAAGGGCAAGACCTGGGGCGGCAAGGATCACAAAGCCTGGGGTGGCCAGAAATTCGTCCAGATCGACATCTCGCCGCAGGAGGCTGACAGCAACGTGCGCATCGACGCCCCGGTGGTCGGCGACATCGGTTCCTGCGTGGCGGCGATGCTGGGCGGCATCAGCGCCATGGGCAACAACTGGCCCAAACCGTCCGCGGACTGGCTGGGTGCCATTGCCGAGCGCAAGGACAAGAATATCGCCAAGATGGGCGAGACCCTGGCCAAAAATCCGGTGCCGATGAATTTCCACAGCGCGCTGAACGTGATGCGCGACGTCATCAAGACCAACCCTGATGCGTACCTGGTCAACGAAGGCGCCAATGCCCTGGACTTCACCCGCAGCATTGTCGACATGTACAAGCCGCGCAAGCGCCTGGACGTCGGCACCTGGGGCGTCATGGGCGTCGGCATGGGCTTTGCGGTAGCGGCTGCGGTCGCCGGCGACGGCAGCCCGGTCATTGCCGTAGAGGGCGACAGCGCCTTCGGCTTCTCCGGCATGGAAGTCGAGACCATCTGCCGCTACAACCTGCCGGTGTGCGTGGTGATCTTCAACAACAACGGTGTTTACCGCGGCACCGACGTCAATCCGACCGGCGGCCCCGATGTAGCGCCCACCGTGTTCGTCAAGAACGCCCGCTATGACAAGATGATGGAAGCGTTCGGCGGCGTGGGCGTGCATGCCACGACCCCGGCGGAACTGCGCAAGGCGGTGGAAGAAGCCGTCCGCTCGCGCAAACCGACGCTGATCAATGCCGTCATCGATGAAACCGCCGGCACCGAAAGCGGCCGCATCACCAGCCTCAATCCGACGGCGGCAAAAAAGAAATAATAAAAACAAGGCCATAAAAAATCCGGCCCGGGCAAATTGCCCGGGCCGGATTTTTTGTGCCTGCCGCAAGACCTGAAAAACCGCGGGGCGCTTCACCCCGCACGTCGACCTTATGCCGTCGCGGGAAGACTCTCCCCGCACGTCGATCTTATACCGCCGCGGGAAGATTCAACCCGCGGCGTTCAGCTCATGCGCTATTGCGCAACGCCGCCTTCAGTCTGCCCAGCAGCGGCCAGAACAGCATCAGCAAACCCAATCCCATGATGCTGCCGACCAGCCAGTTGGAGAAAAATATCCCGACTTCGCCCTGTGACATCAGCATCGATTGCCGGAATGCGCTTTCAGCCTGGTCACCCAGCACCAGCGCCAGCACCAGCGGCGCCAGCGGGTAGGACAGTTTCTTGAAGGCATAGCCCGCAATGCCGAACAGCAGCATCAGCCAGATATCGAGCATGGCGTTGTGCACCGTGTAAGCGCCGATGGCGCAGATGACGATGATTACCGGCGCGATGATCGAGAATGGTATCCGCAGGATGGCCGCGAACAGCGGCACGCAAGTGAGCACGATGATCAGTCCGGCGATGTTGCCCAGGTACATGCTGGCAATCAGGCCCCACACGAAATCCTTCTGCTCGACGAACAGCAGCGGACCGGGCTGCAGGCCCCAGATCA
>CAZAOZ010000115.1:0-2165 GCA_964486865.1 uncultured Bordetella sp. | reverse complement strand
AGCCTCTCAAACTCTGTCCGAATGAACAACCTATTGAAACATCACACCTAGGGCCTGTTAACCATTATTTCATGAGTGCGACGTCGACGATTTGGCCGCGGGACGCGAAGCGCAGAGCGCGGTTTGCCCGTAGGCAAATAAGCGAAGGTGCGACAATGGCTTGGGGCCAAATCGTCCCGTCCCTCCGGGTTGTGGCCAAAATCGCCACTGGCTGCGTTGCTCGCCTTGCCCATATTCTCGATATGGACTGCGGCAAGCGCCTTGCCACTGACGATTTTGGCCACAACGCATCTCACGAAATAATAGTTAACAGGCCCTAACGATGACTTACCAGCATCAGTTCCGCGCCGTTGGTTATCCGCTGCGGCTCTACAGCGGGAAAGACGCGCTGGAAAACCTGCCGGCGGAGCTGAAGCGCCTCAAGTCGCAAAAGGCATTCGTGGTGTGCGGTCGCAGCGTGTCGCGCAAGACCAATCTGATCGACCGCATTGCCCGGATTCTTGGGCCGGCCTATGCCGGGCGCTACGACGAAATAGACAAAGACACTACGCTGGCCTCGGTGCAGGCTGCCGCAAACGCCGCGCGCGCCGCGAACGCCGACCTGCTGATCGGCGTTGGCGCCGGCAGCGTAATCCAGGGCGCGCGTGTGGTGGCCATTTTGCTGGCCGAACCAGCACCGGTCGATCAATTGATCACGCAATATCCGGAACACGGCCCGGCGATCAGCCCAAAACTGCTGGCGCCGAAACTGCCGATCATCAACGTGCTGACCGCGGCGACCACCGCGCAGAACCGCGCCGGCTCGGCGGTGAAGGATCCCGCACGCCCGCATCGCATGGAGTTCTTCGATCCGAAAACGCGTCCTGCGGCAGTGTTCTGGGATGAAGAGGCGTTGCTGACCGCGCCGGCGTCGCTGGCACGCAGCACCGGCATGGCCGTGTACTGGCGCGCCATCATGAACCTCGGCGGCACCGGCATGGCGCCGCTGTCCGAGGGCGACCGGCTGCAGGCCTTCCGTCTCGCGCGTGGCGCACTGCCGCGCATGAATGATCCGCAGGACGCCGGCGCGCGCATCGAAATGTGCGCTGCGGCATTCCTGCAGAACCGCGATGCCGACGACGGCGGCGCGCTCAACGAAAAACACTGGCCCGTGCGCGTGACCTACGCGCTGGCTGCCGCGCTGTTCAATCGGCACAGCCATGTTGCTCAGGGCGAAGCCAACGCGGCGCTGACGCCGACCATGATCCGCCATTTCGGCGCGCGTGACCCCGAGGCGATGGCGCTGATCGCGGCGGCACTCGACAGCACCGGCGGCGGCCCCGCGCATGAACGCGCCGCCGCAGCCGTCGAACGCGCGTTTGCGCAGGCCGGCATGCCGGTGAAACTGCGCGAGCTGAACATACCGCGTGACAGCCTGCCTGCCATCCTTGAAAATTCTCTGAAGAATTTCAACGCCGATCCCCGGCGCGAATTCTTGCGTGAGCGGGAGGCGTTGATGGCGGCGCTGGACGCGGCCTGGTAATTCGCGGGGAATGGGGACGATATGCTGCACAATACGGGAGCAGCGACGGATTTTAAGAGCAGGATGGAAAACCTTTGATCATGAAATACATCCTGCTGCTGATGGCGTGCCTGTTTTGGAGCCTCGCCTGTGCTGGATCCATTGCCCACGAACCTGTATTACTGGCGCAAGCCGACAGTTCCCGGCAGGTCGTGATGTACGCGACGAGCTGGTGCCCGTACTGCCAGCAGGCGCGCAATTATTTCCGCGAGCAGGGCATCCCGTACATCGAACACGATATCGAAAAAGATGCCGACGCCAAGCGGGCGTACGAAGCGTTCGGCGGCAGAGGCGTCCCGGTCATTTTCGTTGGCAAGCGGCGGATGAACGGTTTCAGCGTTGCCGGGTTCAACAGGATCTACCGCTAGCTCCCCGGCAGGGGCCGTGCATTTCTCCATAGTGCGGTCCAAGGCTTGACGCGGGTGCCCGCGCTGCCAAGAATCGGATAAAAAAGAAATCGCCGGACTGCCGCGCGACCCCATCCCGCCGGCGCGCCACCAGATTTCACGCCGACCGCGTGTGCTGTATCCGGCGGCCCGAAATAAGCCCGCGCAGTCTCAAAGCCCAAGTGCAACACTTTACCGAAAGGAGGGGTGTTGCATGG
>CAZAOZ010000114.1:0-2665 GCA_964486865.1 uncultured Bordetella sp. | reverse complement strand
GACAGCTCCATCGGGCATTTGACGCCCTTCGGGATGAAGCAGAACGAACCGTCGGTGAACACCGCGGAATTGAGCGCCGCGTAGTAATTGTCTCCGGCCGGCACCACCGAACCCATGTATTTGCGCACCAGTTCCGGGTGGTCGCGCACGGCATCGGAAATCGAACCGAAAATGATGCCGACTTCGGCGAGCTTCGCCTTGTACGTGGTGGTCACCGACACCGAGTCGAAAATGACATCGACCGCGACGCCGGCCAGCGCGGCGCGCTCGTGCATGGGCACGCCGAGTTTTTCGAAAGTCCGCAGCAGTTCAGGATCGACCTCGTCCATGCTCTTTTTGAGCTTGGGCTTGGGCTTGGGCGCGGCGTAATAGCTGATCGCCTGAAAATCGATTTTCGGGTAATGCACGTTCGGCCACTGCGGCTCGGTCATGGTCAGCCAGTGGCGATAGGCTTTGAGCCGGAATTCCAGCAGCCATTCCGGCTCGCCCTTTTTCGCCGAAATCATGCGGATGGTGTCTTCGCTCAGACCCTTGGGCGCCGACTCGGACTCGATGTCCGTGACAAAACCGTGCTTGTAGGGCTGGCTGACTAGATTTTCGAGAACTGTGCTCATTTCATTTTTCGTAAGATGATGGGAAAGTCGTAAGCGGTGAGCGGTGAGCGGTGAGCGGGTGAGCCTGCTTACCGCTTACTGCTTACTGCTTACCGCTTACCGCCTCTTTCACACTAAAACTCTCGCCGCAGCCGCACGCCGCATCGACGTTGGGATTGTCGAACTTGAACGATTGCTTCAGGCCTTCTTTCACGTAATCCAGCGTCGAACCGTCGAGGAATTCCAGGCTCTTGCCGTCAACCACCAGTTTCGTGTCATGCGCCTCGAAAACCCGGTCGTCGCCCTGCACCGCATCGGCGTAGTCATAGGTATAGGCCCAGCCCGAGCAGCCGACTTTTTTCACGCCGACGCGCAGGCCCACGCCCTTGCCGCGTTTCGCGAGTTGCGTCTTGATCTGCTGTGCCGCATTTGCCGTCAGTTGTATGGTCATGTCATCACTCCCGAATCAATCCTGAACCCATCAGACTGCCATTGCTTTCATGCCCTGCAGCCGCTGCGCCACCGCCGCCAGCGCCTGCAGGAATCCGTCCACCTGTTCCGCCGTGTTTGCCGCGCCCAGGGAAAACCGCACCGCACCGCGCGCCAGTTCCGGCTCGACGCCCATCGCCAGCAGCGTGCCTGAGGGCGCATGGTCGGCGCTCGAACAAGCCGCGCCCGATCCCACCGCATAGCCGGCCTTGTCGAGTTCGATCACCAGCGTTTCGCCGTGGATGCCGCGCAGCGCAAAATAGGACGTGTTCGGCAGGCGCGGCACGCCGGCGCCGAACACCACCGCACCCAATCCGGACAGCCCGCGTTCGAAGCGGTCGCGCAGCGCGGCAAGCCGCGGGCCGAGTTCGCCCAGACGCGCCGCGGCGATCTCGCATGCCGCGCCGAAGCCGACGATGGCCGGCACGTTCTCGGTGCCGCCGCGCAGGCCGCGCTCCTGCCCGCCGCCCGAGAGCAGCGCGCGCAAATCCAGCCGCTTGTCGATCACCAGCGCACCCGCGCCCTTGGGGCCGTAAATCTTGTGCGCCGACAGCGTCATCGCCTGCACGTTGAGCGCATTGAAATCCACAGAAATTTTTCCCAGCGCCTGCACCGCGTCGGTATGCATGAGCGCTTTCGCCCGGCGGGCGCGCTCGCCGACTGCCGCGACATCCTGAATGACGCCGGTCTCATTGTTGGCCAACATGACCGACACCAGCCCCGTCGGCTCCGCCAGCGCGGCATCGACGTCAGCCAGGTCTATCCTGCCGTCACGCATGGCCTTGAGCCTGCGAA
Source organism: uncultured Bordetella sp. (assembly GCA_964486865.1). Taxonomy (GTDB): domain Bacteria; phylum Pseudomonadota; class Gammaproteobacteria; order Burkholderiales; family SG8-41. The sequence continues at coordinate 788 of CAZAOZ010000114.1, read as the reverse complement.
ACTTCCATCCCTGCCGCGCCAGATCCTGCGCCGGCGCCGTTACGCACGGATGCTCGATGCCGCTCACCGCCACCTGGGCCGGTTTCATGCCCGCCGCCGTACCGCGGATAAACAGATTGTTGGCCTCGGTGCCGCCGCTGGTAAACACCACCTGCACCGGCTGCACGCCGACGATGGCTGCCACCTGTTCGCGCGCCCTGTCCACCGCCTGGCGCGCCACCGTGCCGAACTCGTGCCGGCTCGACGCATTGCCATGCTGCTCCTTCAGATAAGGCAGCATGGCCGCGAGCACCCGCTCATCGACGGGCGTCGTTGCGTTGTGGTCCAGGTACACGTGCGTCATCGCCGCAACCGCGTTCAGGCCGTCGCGACAGCCGGTTTGCGCGCAATCAGGCGCATGTCATGCACCGGCGCAATGCCGGCATCCCTGGCGCGCTGGTTGTCCACCAGTTGCCGCAGCGTGACCGACTCGAGATAGTCGAAAATGCGCGCGTTCAGGTTCATCCACAGGTCATGCGTCAGGCACTTTTCTTCGTCCTTGCAGTTTTCCTTGCCGGCGCACTGCGTGGCGTCGATCGGCTCATCCACCGCGAGAATGATGTCGGCCACCGTCAGCTGCGACATGTCGCGGGCGATGCAATAACCGCCGCCGGGTCCACGCACCGAATCAACGATATTGCGCCGGCGCAGCTTGCCGAACAGCTGTTCCAGGTAGGACAGTGAAATTTTCTGCCGCCCGCTGATTTCCGCCAGCGTGACCGGGCCCGAGCCATGACGCATGCCCAGAT
>CAZAOZ010000113.1:0-2849 GCA_964486865.1 uncultured Bordetella sp. | reverse complement strand
GCTAGGGCGGGCAGTACAGCAGTTCAAAGCAGGAGTACAAAGAGAACGCGGCGGGGTGGCCGCCGCGTTCAGTCAGTGCCGCCTGTGGGTTGGCACTGAGGCCCGCGCAGGAAGAGCAGTCCGGCGCGGGCAATACCGCCTTGTGGGCGGAATCAGTGTTTGACGCTGTGCTTCAGGAACAGGGAGGCGCCCAATTGCTCAACCTTGTTCACAAACCAGGTGATGGCTTCGACGATCGCATCGGCGTCGCGCATGGCGTTCATTGCCACCAGGCGCTCGTGCTCGCTCATGCGCACGGTGCTGATCTTGTCATAAATGACTGAGCCAAACTTGATTTCAAAATCTTTGTTCATTGCGTTTTTCATAATATCTCCAGTGGTTCGCCGTCCCGGCGTTTTAATCTCATTGCCGTTAAATCAATGAGTTCGGACTGAAGTATAGACTGGTTACAGCTGTTATTGTTGCATTGCAGCACATGATAGTTTGTCATTAATCAGATGAGTTATGCTAAGCTGAATGGCAATCATGTCCCAGCGCCTGCCCCCATTGAATGCGCTCAAGGCCTTTGAGGCCGCGGCGCGCCATTTAAGCGTGAAAAAAGCCGCAGTTGAGCTCAATGTGACGCCGGCGGCGGTCAGTCACCAGATCCGCACGCTTGAGGAATATCTCGATATCCAGCTCTTCCACCGCTACAACCGGGCGCTGGAACTGACGGATTCAGCGCGCGCCTGTCTGCCCAAGCTGCGCGAAGGCTTCGATTGCCTCGCCCAGGCTGTCGAGCGCCTGCGTACCCATACCAGCGGCGGCATGCTGACAGTCAGCGCGGCCCCCTCATTTGCGGCGCGCTGGCTGATGCCGCGCCTGCATCGCTTCATCGCGGCTCACCACGAAATCGATGTCCGCATATCGGCACGCATGCGCCGCGCCAGCATCGACGGCAAAATGGATGTCGCCGAGCGGGCCACCATCGAAACCTGGCTCGATGATTCGGACGTGGCGATTCTCTATGGCCACGGCCATTACCCGGGGCTCGAAGTACACAAATTACTGGCATTGACGGTGACGCCGATCTGCAGTCCGCAGATCATGACCGGCAAGCATCCGCTGCGCACCCCTGAAGACCTGAAACATCACATGCTGCTGCACGACGATACCGGCGAGATGTATGACGGCGAGTCGTTCTGGGAGGTGTGGCTGAAGGCCGCGGGGGTGAAGGGCATCGATACCAAACACGGCGCCCGTTTCAGCCATGCGGTGCTCGCTTTTGAGGCGGCCATGGATGCGGTGGGCGTAGTGGCGTCGATGCCGGCACTGGCCGCTGAAGATCTGGCGGCAGGCCGGCTGATCATGCCCTTTGATCTGAAAGTGCCGCTGGTCTCGGCGTATTACATGGTCTGCGAAGAGCACGCCAAGACCCGACCTGCAGTGGCGGCGTTCCGCAACTGGCTGATGGCCGAAGCCGCCAAAGACAGCGCCTGAGTTTCAGGCAGGCTTGGGAACGGGCCGTGCAATCTGGCGATCATCAATCGGCAGGTGCAGCAATGCCGCGACGATGCCCATGCCGATGGTCAGCACCCACATGATGATGTACGAGCCGGTGGTGTCGAAGACGTAGCCGCCGATCCACACGCCGGCAAAACTGCCGACCTGATGGAAAAAGAAGGCGATGCCCGTCAGCGTGGCCATGTATTTCACGCCGAATACCTGCGCAATCAGCCCGCCGGTCAGCGGCACCGTGCCCAGCCACAGAAAGCCGATGGTCGCGGAAAACACATAGACCGTCAGCGGCGTCACCGGCAGCATGATGAAAACGGCAATCGCCACCGAGCGGGTCAGGTACAGCAGCGACAGCAGGTATTTCTTGGTGTGTTTGCCGCCGAGCCAGCCCCAGGTAAAACTGCCGATCATGTTGAAAAATCCGATCAGCGCCAGGCCGATCATGCCGGTCTCCGGCGTCATCCGCTGATCGACGAGGTAGGCGGGGAAATGCACGGCGATGAACAGCAACTGGAAGCCACACACCGTATAGGCGGTACACAGCAGCAGAAATCCGCGGTGGGCCATGGCCTCGCGCAGGGCCTCCCTGACCGACTGCTTGTGCAGCATTGCCGCCTGCGCCTTTTTGTCTTCGACCATGGCGCTGGACAGCGGGATGATGATCAGTATGGTCAGCGCGAGTATGGTCAATGCCTGCGCCCAGCCGAACTGGTTGATCAACCACTGGCCGTACGGCAGCATGACAAATTGTCCGAACGAGCCGGCCGCGCCGGCGATGCCCAGCGCGACGCTGCGTTTTTCCGCGGGAAACGTGCGGCCGATGACGCCGAACACGATGGAGAAGCCGCTGCAGCCCAGTGAGGCGCCGATCAGCAGGCCGGCGCTCAGTGTGAGTTCCAGGCCGGTGCTCGATACCGACATCAGGCAGAGCCCCAGCGCGTAGAGCAGCGCGCCGGCGATCAGCACCCGCGCCGTGCCGAAACGGTCGGCGATCATGCCGGTAATCGGCTGCGAGATGCCGTAGAGCAGGTTCTGGATGGCGATGGCGAAGGCAAAGGTTTCACGGCCGATGCCGAGGTCCATGGTCATCGGCTGCAGGTAGAGGCCGACGTTGTGGCGCGTGCCGAGCGCGATGGTGAGGATCATGCCGCCGCAGAACAGCACGACGGCAGGGGTACGCCAGTTGGATTTGTTCATGTGAGCCCGGTCGCAGAAGCCTGCATTTTAGGCGGAACGCTTTGCTGCCAAAGGCCGTAGTCCACATTTTCCGGTTAACCTAGAAACGGTAGTTGGACGGGGTGGAGCGTGCGGTTATGGCGGTGCAGGGCAAGGCGCAACGACGAGGAATACTC
>CAZAOZ010000112.1:0-3251 GCA_964486865.1 uncultured Bordetella sp. | reverse complement strand
CTGATGCCCGGCATGAAATGCCCGCTCGCCGACCGCAAGCCCGGCGACATCGATTTCTGGGTAGTGCGCGAGAACAGCGAAGGCGAATACTCCTCGGTGGGCGGCCGCATGTACGGCGGCACCGACCGCGAATTCGTCACGCAGCAGGCCGTCTTCTCCCGCGTGGGTGTGGACCGCATTCTCAAGTTCGCCTACGAACTGGCCAGCAAGCGCCCCAAGAAACATCTGACTTCCGCCACCAAATCCAACGGCATCTCGATTTCGATGCCGTACTGGGATGAGCGCGTCAGGGAAATGGCCGCGAAATATCCCGGCGTCAAAACCGACCAGTACCACATCGACATCCTGTCCGCGCACTTTGTCATGCACCCGGACTGGTTTGACGTGGTGGTCGCCTCCAACCTGTTCGGCGACATACTCTCGGACCTCGGCCCTGCGGCAACCGGCACCATCGGCATCGCACCGTCGGCCAACATGAATCCGGAACGCCTGTTCCCGTCGCTGTTTGAACCGGTACACGGCTCGGCACCGGACATTTACGGCAAAAAAATCGCCAATCCCGTGGGCATGATCTGGGCCGGCGCGATGATGCTCGACCATCTCGGCTGCCCGGAAGCCGGCGCCGCGGTGGTCAAGGCGATTGAAACCGTGCTGCGCGAAGGGCCGAAAACGCCGGATCTCGGCGGCAAGGCCGGCACGGCTGACCTCGGCAAGGCCGTCGCCGAAGCACTGTAGCCTGGTCAGTAAGCAGCGACCGCGCCGTCGCTACGCGGATCGGCACCACCTTCAAGAATTCCGTCGGCATGCCGGATGATCATGCCGGCATGGCCTACGGTTTCATCCCAGGCGCCGATGATTTCAACATCGTGTCCGCGCTCGCTCAATTCACGCACTACACCGGCGTCGAAACGCGATTCCAGCTTCAGCGTTTCGCTGGTCTGACCCCAGGTGCGACCGAGCAGCCAGCGCGGCGCGCTGACCGCCGCCTGCGCCGGCATGCCGTAATCAATCGCCCGGGTGAACAGCGCGCACTGCGTCTGCGGCTGGCCATCGCCGCCCATGGTGCCGTAAACCATGGTGCGTCCGTCGGCCAGGCGCGCCAGTGCCGGGTTGAGCGTGTGGAAGGGTTTGCGGCCCGGCTCCAGCGCATTGAGCGCCGCCGGATCCAGCGAAAAACTGCAGCCGCGGTTCTGCCAGTTCACGCCGGAATCCCGCAGCACAATGCCTGAACCGAACTCGTGATAAATGCTCTGGATGAACGACACCGCGCGACCGGCGCCGTCGATGACGCCCATCCACACCGTATCGCCGGCCTGCGTCTGCGCACCCCATGGTGCAGCACTGTGGCGGTTGATGCGCTGCGCCAGGCTGATTACATGTTTCGTCGCCAGCAGATCCTGCGCCGGGATTTTCATGTAGCGTGGATCGGTAACATGCCGGTCGCGCACACGGAAGGCCTGCTTGGTGGCCTCAACGCACAAATGCACGTAGTCGGCGCTGCCCTGCGGCACTTCACGGATGTCCAGCGCATCGAGGATGCCGAGGATCAGCAACGACACCACGCCCTGCGTCGGCGGCGTCATGTTGTACAGCGTACCCGCGGAATGCCTGAGCGCCAGCGGATCCACCAGTTGCGCACGATGTACGGCCAGGTCGTGCGTGCTCAGCGGGCTGCCGACGCGGGCAAGATCTTCGGCCAGCGACCGCGCCAATTCTCCGCGATAAAAATCCGCGGTTCCCGCCCTGGCGACGCGTTCCAGCGTGTCGGCCAGTCGCGTCTGGAAAAAACGGCTGCCCGCCGCAGGCGCGCCACCGGCATTCAGAAAAGTTCCGGCAAAGCCGGGTTGCTCCCGCAGTTCGCCCAGCTTCGCCGCGGTCAGCGCCGACTGGCTGGCCGTTACCGGAATGCCCTCTCGTGCATAAGCGACGGCATCGGCAAGCAGCCGGGTCAGCGGCATCCGGCCGCCCAGGGCTTTGCGCGACAATGCATGCGCGGCGCCCCAGCCGGAGATCGTGCCGGCGACGGTATTGGCGGCGACGCCGCCACGGTGCGGAATGTTTTGCGTGTGGCCCCGTTCGGCGTACCAGGCGCGGGTCGCCCGGGCCGCTGCCGCGCCGCAGGCATCGATCGCGCCCGGCGCCTCGCCCGGCACATGCAGCAGCCAGAAACTGTCGCCGCCGATGGAATTCATGTGCGGATAGGCGACGGCAATGGTCGCCGCTGCCGCGATCATCGCCTCGATGGCGTTGCCGCCCTCGCGCAGCACGGCGAGCGCCGACTGTGAGGCCAGTGCATGCGGCGTCACCGCCATGCCGCGCGTGCCGCGGATTGAATGGATCATGCTGCGATTCTACCCGGCTACCCGCGATCGCCTGCTACCAACCAATGGCCTTCGGCAGCCACAGCGCGAGTTGTGGAAACAGGAATACCAGCAGCACCGCCAGCATCTGCATCGCCACGAAGGGCAGCACCCCGATGTACATGTGACGCGTGGTGACCTCGGGCGGCGCCACGCCGCGCAGGAAAAACAGCGCCCAGCCGAACGGCGGCGTCAGGAAAGAGGTCTGCAGCGTCACGCAGATCAGCATGCCCAGCCACACCAGATCGACGTTCTGCGCCGCGAACACCGGCAGGAACAGCGGCACGGCGATGTAACTGATCTCGATCCACTCGATGAAAAAACCGAGGAAAAAGATCAGGAAAATCAGGAACCAGATGTCCGTATTGACGCCGCCCGGCAAAAATTCAAACAACGCGAAGATCAGGTCTTCGCCGCGCAGGCCGCGAAACGCCAGCGCGAACACCTGGGCGCAGATCAGGATGAACATCATCATCGCGGTGATCTTGGTCGTCGTCTGACAGGTTTCACGCAGCACCTGCCACGAGAACCGCCCGGCAAAGGCAGTGACCAGGATGGAGCCCAGTGCGCCCATCGATGCCGCCTCGGTGGGCGCCGCCACGCCGCCGATGATCGAGCCCAGCACCGACATCACCAGCAGCACCGGCGGCACCACCACCTTGAAAAACCGCGTCCACAACTGCCGGCGCGACACCGCGTCGCGCTCGGCTACCGGGATCGGCGGCACCAGATCGGGCTTCACCATGCCGATGATGATGATATAGGTGCAGTAGATCGCAGCGAGCAGCATGCCGGGGACTACCGCAGCAGCAAACAGTGTGCCCACCGACAGCTGCAGGATGTCCGACAACAGGATCAGGATCAGGCTGGGCGGGATGATCTGGCCCAGCG
>CAZAOZ010000111.1:0-3941 GCA_964486865.1 uncultured Bordetella sp. | reverse complement strand
TCACCGCCGGCAACATGGATTCGATGGTCAATCGCTACACCGCCGACCGCCGGGTGCGCAGCGATGATGCCTACACGCCGAATGCCGAGGGCGCGAAGCGCCCCGACCGCGCGGTGATCGTGTACAGCCAGCGCGCGCGCGAGGCCTATCCCGATGCGACTGTGGTCATCGGCGGCATCGAGGCGAGTCTCAGGCGCATCGCGCATTTCGATTACTGGTCGGAGAAAGTACGGCGTTCGGTGCTGGTCGATGCCAAGGCCGATATGCTGGTTTACGGCAATGCCGAGCGCGCGATTGTCGATATCGCGCACCGGCTGGCGGCGCGCGCCAAACCCGACAGCATTACGGACATCCGCGGCACGGTCTTCCTGCGTGCGGCGACGCCGGCGGACTGGATCGAAATTGATTCAACGCGCATCGACATGCCGGGGCCGCTGAATCCGCCCGTTGATCCCTATGCGACGGAAGAACAGATGGCGAAAAGCGGGTCGGCGCAAACGTCCGCCGGCGCGAAAGTCGTGCGCTTTGTCCGCGAAGTGAAGAATGCCGACCGCGCGCGCAGCGTGATCCGCATGCCGTCGTACGAGGCGGTGGCGCAGGATCCGGTGCTGTATGCGCACGCTTCGCGCATCCTGCATGTCGAATCCAATCCCGGCAATGCGCGGGCGCTGGTGCAGCGCCACGGTGCAGGGAAAAATGCGCGGGAAGTCTGGATCAATCCGCCGCCGATTCCGCTGACCATGAAGGAAATGGACGCACTGTACGAATTGCCTTATGCGCGCGTGCCGCACCCGGCCTACGGCAAGGCGAAGATTCCCGCCTACGAGATGATCCGTTTTTCGGTGACCATCCAGCGTGGTTGTTTCGGCGGCTGCACCTTCTGTTCGATCACCGAGCATGAGGGCCGCATCATCCAGAACCGCTCCGAGGATTCAATCATCCGCGAGATCGAGCATATCCGCGATGCGGCGCCGGGGTTCACCGGCGTGATTTCCGATCTGGGCGGACCTACGGCCAACATGTACCGCCTGGCGTGCAAGAGCAGGGAAATCGAAGCGGCGTGCCGGCTGCCGTCGTGCGTGTATCCGGGCATCTGTACGAACCTGAATACCGATCACTCGTCGCTGATTCATCTGTACCGCCGCGCCCGCGCCTTGCCCGGCATCAAGAAGGTGCTGATCGGATCCGGCGTGCGTTATGACCTCGCCGTGGAATCACCGGAGTATGTGAAGGAACTGGTGCAGCACCACGTCGGCGGCTACCTGAAAATCGCGCCGGAAGCGATCGGCGAGGGGCCGTTGTCGAAAATGATGAAGCCCGGCGTCGGTACTTATTACAAGTTCAAGGAACTGTTCGACAAGTACTCCAAAGAGGCCGGCAAGGAACAGTACCTGATCCCGTATTTCATCGCCGCCCACCCCGGCACCACCGATGCCGACATGGTCGAACTCGCGTTGTGGCTGAAGCAGAACGGTTTTCGTGCCGATCAGGTACAGGCGTTCCTGCCCTCGCCGATGGCGACCGCGACGGCGATGTACCACTCGGGCAAGAATCCGCTGCGCAAGGTCACCTACAGCAGCGAGGATGTGATCATTCCCAGGGGGCTGAAGGTGCGCCGGCTGCACAAGGCGCTGCTGCGCTATCACGATGCCGAAAACTGGCCGCTGCTGCGCGACGCGCTGCGGCGCATGGGGCGCAGGGACCTGATCGGCTCCGGCAAGCACCAGTTGGTGCCGGTGTTCCAGCCGGCGGGCACGGGCCTGCGGCCCGAGGGCGCGCGCAAGCCGCGCAAATACCAGTCGCTCCGCACCCAGCACACGGGATTGCCGCCGGCGCCGCTGGCGCGTGATCGTAAAGCACCGGCTGCGAAAGCAAAGCGGCCGGCGCGGGCCGCCAAAGGGCGCTAACCGGTTTCCAGCGCTGCCTTGTTGCGGCGCTGGAGGGCAGACATCGTGGTGACCACCAGCATGTCGAGCATGCAATAGAACGTGCCGGCCGCCAGCGGCGGATTCATGGTCGTCCATCCGGTCACCGGCACTTCGTGCAGCCAGGTCCAGTTGCCGAGCGCAGTGCCGTAGATTTCCAGACCCAGCGTCAGCATGAACATCACCGCATAGAGTTTGCGCCCGTTGCTGAACACCATGCACAGCACCAGCAGCGTGTAGAGGATCAAGCCCATGGTGTCGGCGCCGATCCACGCCAACGCTATGACCGGCGGCGCGGCGGCCAGCGGCACCGCCCAGATGATCGAATCGGGCATGCGTTTGCAGATTGCCAGGCCCAGCACGAAAACCAGCGCATGTGCCGGCGGCACGAACAGCGGAATATTGTGCAGCCGGTATTCGTACAGTCCCCAGCCCAGCGACAGGAAGATTTCGCCCGCCGTGGCGTAGAGCACGCAAATGATCATGCTTTTGCGCATCTCCGGCGCCGAATTCGCCAGCCAGTACAGCAGCACGGCCCAGGTCACGATGCTGACCATGTCTTGTCCCCACACCGGGACGTATTGATCGACGAGCAGACCGAGGGTAATCAGCACGACGATGGTCCATACCGGAGCCGGCGGCGAGGCGCTCAGGGGGACGGATGAGGTGAGGGCGGTCATGGCGGGCGCATCGTATCGCGTTGCCGGCCCGGTCGCCATGTGCCGGTCACCTATAATCAGGCCCATGACGGGTAACCCGGAGTACCTATGATGGAAGGCGTGGCGGTAGTCACCGGAGCGAGTTCCGGTATTGGCGAGGCGATTGCGCAGGATTTGCTCGATCAGGGGCTGACCGTGGTTACGCTGCAGCGGCGCCCGCCGCGGATCAAGCATGAGCGTATTCATTTTCATGCCGTGGATCTGGCCGATGCCGCGGCGGCTGCGGCCGTGGCCAAGGAAGTCGCCGCCCAATATCCGGTCCGTTACCTCGTCAACAACGCCGGCGCCAACCGGCCGGGTGCGCTGGAACAGGTCACGGTCGATGACATGGACCATGTCTATGCGCTGAACGTGCGGGCGGCGATGATCCTGATCCAGACCTTGGTACCGGGCATGCGGCAGGCCAGATTCGGGCGGATTGTCAGCATTTCGTCCCGTGCAATTCTGGGTAAAACCCAGCGCCTCGCCTATGCCGCGGGGAAGGCGGGACTTGTCGGCATGACAAGGGTGCTTTGCCTGGAGTTAGCAGGAGATGGCATCACGATCAACGCAGTTGCGCCAGGTCCGGTAGCCACTGAATTGTTCGATAACGGGCATCCCAAGGGCAGTGCCAAGCGCCAGGCAGTCATCGACAGTATTCCGGTGAAATGGGTGGGCGCACCCAAGGATGTGGCACGCGCAGTGAGTTTTTTCCTGAGCCCGGACAGTGGCTATATTTCAGGCCAGACGCTGTTTGTCTGCGGCGGCAGCAGCGTCAGCGGATCGGGCGGAAATTAACTATAACTAATTGTTTTTATTAATATTTTTTTAGAGTGCCGGACGGAAGCGCTGATTAGCGGCAAGTGAGTGTGTGCTCGCATTTCGGGGCAGGGGCGCTTGTTTTTTTGATCGATCAAGGCACCCCAGTGAGATGCGTGATGGGCGTGGGCGCGGCCTCCTGCAGTCACTTGCTCTTTGTCGGCAACGGTTCCCCAAGGGGGGGGGCGGGAAAGGGTATTGGATGGCGGCTTGCGGAGAATCAGGCGCAGTTCCATGCCGCCCGGCTGGCTGGCCGGGCGATCCGGAGAGTTGCTCTGTTGCTGTGCTGTTGCCCCGGGTCGTTTGGCGGCGCAGTCCGCTTGCTCGCCCATCCCATCGCCCAGCATTTTTCGTGCCCAGTTCATTGACACTACGACAGAATCTGACGATAATTGTCGGTTTCGTTCGGAGGGGTTCCCGAGCGGTCAAAGGGGGCAGACTGTAAATCTGTTGGCTCAGCCTTCGAAGGTTCGAATCCTTCCCCCTCCACCAGGTTTTT
>CAZAOZ010000110.1:0-4165 GCA_964486865.1 uncultured Bordetella sp. | reverse complement strand
GCTTGATCGCCGACGGGAAGGCGGCGCCGCCCATGCCGACGATGCCCGACTGCGAGACGCGCTCGTTGATGGTGTGCGCGTCAACTGCAAAGGGATCGGCGATTGGCTCCGGCAGTTCGGCCCATTCGTCCCTGCCGTCGGATTCGAGCACGATGGTGGTCTGCGGCAGACCGGAAGGGTGCGGAGCGGTCACCTCGGTCACGGTCCGGATGCGGCCCGAGGTGGGCGCATGCTGCGATGCCGATACCGTGCCCTGGTTGCGCGCGATCATCTGGCCTTTCTTGACCAGATCGCCCTTGGCCACCAGCACCTCGGCAGGCGCGCCGATATGCTGTTGCAGCGGGATGTAGAGCGCGGCCGGCATCGGCAGTGCGACAATGGCCTTTTCGCTGGCCAGTTCCTTGCGGTAATCCGGATGGATGCCGCCGCGGATCGGGAAAAGTTTCATTTATTGCAGCTCCTTCAGTGCGCGTGCCCGACTTTGGGGCCGGAGTGTGTTTGTTCGGTTTCGGGCTTGGGCCAATGCCAGTTGCGCAGCGTCACCTTCACCGGAACCATCACGATGGCATCGGTTGGACAGACCGGGACGCATTTGCTGCAACCATGACAGGCATCGACGATGATGGTATGCATCAGCTTGTTGGCGCCCATGATGGCGTCCGTCGAGCACTCCCGGATGCAGCGCGTGCATCCGATGCACAGATCCTCGACGATGAAGGCATGCTCCGGCACTTTTTCTTCATGATCGGAGGTGTCGGCGGTGACGCCCAGCTTCTTGGCCAGATCCTCGATCAACGCCTTGCCGCCCGGCGTACACAGGGTCACCGAGGCCTCGCCCTTGGCCAGCGCCGCCGCGTACTGGCTACATCCGACATAGCCACACTGGCCGCATTGCGAGCCGGGCAGCATATTCTTCAATTCCTCTTCCAGCGGGTTTTCCTTGACGGCCAGGAATTTTGCCGCCAGGCCGAGCAGTGCCCCCAGGACGATGCCCATTACCGTCAGACTGCCGATTGCGATCCACATAATCTATATCCTCACGCCGTCATGCCGGAAAAGCCCATGAACGCCAGCGCCAGCAGGCTGGCGACGATGAAACCGTTCGGCGGCCCGGCAAACAGGCGCGGAACGTCCGCCAGCGCCAACCGCTCGCGCAGCCCGGCCATCATGACCATCACCAGGCTGTAGCCGACGGAGGAGGCGAAGCCGAACAGCGTGGCCTGGATAAAAGTCATCTTGTGCTCGACCAGCAGGATGGCGACGCCCAGCACCGCGCAGTTGGTGGTGATCAGCGGCAGGTAGATACCCAGCATCTGGAACAGCGGCGGCGACACCTTTTTCACGGTCAGCTCGGTGAACTGCACGGCGGCGGCGATCACCATGATGAAGGTCACCGTACGCAGATAACCCAGGCCGTAAGGCTGCAGCAGATAGGTTTCAACCGTCCAGTCGGCCATCGACGAAACGGTGATCACGAAAGTGGTCGCCAGACCCATGCCGACGGCGGTGTCGATGCGCGTGGTGACGCCCATGAACGAGCACAGGCCGAGAAAACGCGCCAGGATGACGTTGTTGACCAGCGCCGCGCTCACAAATAAAAGTACGTATGCTTCCATTTTCCTGTTCCCTGCCTACTCAAGGTTGCATGTCTCGCCCATGCCGGCGCGGCGGATAAAACGGGGAGCGAGTTCGCCCCTGTCCATCAGTTGTCCCGCCCTCACGCGCGACAGCCACAATCCGAACACGAGGCCGACCAACATCGCCCCCATGGTGATGAAGTCGTGGCCTGCCGCCCACTGTGCCAGCCCGCCGGAAACAAGCAAGGTGGCCAGCGGAATGGCGTAGGCGGTGAGCGATGCCCGGAGCACCGCATTCTCGCTGACCCCCACCACCACGCGCTCGCCGATTTTCAGCCCGGCCTCGTTGACCATCTGGAAGCGGCGTTGCTCCAAGCGGCTGGCCACGGTGCCGATACCCTTGGAGCCGCATGCGGCAGCCGAAGAACAGCCGCCACAACTGGTGCCGGACTCGGGCACCAGCCAGACGGTATTGCCTTCCACGGCCACCACCTGGGCGATGCCTTCGGTCAGCGTCGGTGCGCTGTAGTCCGTCGTGCTGTCCACGATTCCGCCCATGCTCATGCCGTTATGCTGGAGACCACGCCATCCGGCGTGACGTAAATCGCCTGCTGCCCGCCGGCAGCACGAAGAATATGTTGGCGGCGCTCGACCGGCGCCATCAGCATGGCGGTGGAAAGGCCGTCGGCAATGCTGCCGGTATCTGCGACCACCGAAACGCCAAATAGTGCCGGCGCAGTGCGGCCGGTGCGGGTGTCGATCAGGTGAGTGAAAGCACCCGCGTCATCAAACAAAGTGCCGTAACCGCCCGAGGTGGCGACGCACTTGTCCACCACGTCCAGCGTGACGATGCTGCGCTTCGGGTTGGCCGGGTCGGCGATGCCGACGCGCCAGGCGGAGCCGTCGGGTTTGTTCGAGATGGCGCGCGGCTCGCCCATGTCCACCAGCATGCGGTCGAAACCGTGGGCGCGCAGCACGTCGGCGACGCGGTCTGTGATATAGCCCTGCGCGCCGCTGTTCAGTGTCAGCCCCATGCCGGGGCGGGCGAAGGATATCCGTTTGTTCCCGGCGTTCACTTCGACCGCGCGCCAGTCCACCAGCGCAAGCGCGGCGGCGAGGTCGCGCGGCGCCGGCCCGGCAGGATCGGGGTTGCTTGCGGTGAAGTGGCGGAAATAAAGCTGCCACACCGATTGCACGGTGGGGTCATAGACGCCGTCGCTGATTTTCGCCAGCGACAGGGCGCGCGTGAGCATCGCAATGAAATCGTCCGGCGCATTTTCGAGCGCGCCCTCGCGGTTGAGCAGCGAGATGGAGCTGTCCGCGCGGTAAACGCTGAAGATCGCCTCAAGGCGCCTCAGTTCCCCCAGCCCGGCGGCGATGGCGGCGCGCGCCTGCGCCTCGTCGGTATGGTAAAGCTGGATGGAAGCTGGCGCACCCAGAGCGGTGCCTTCCCAGCGCACCGGCTTGGCCTGTGAACTGCCCGCCTTCAGCAACAGCGGCAGGCCGGCGGCAGCGGCGACGAAAGTAATAAAGCGGCGGCGTGAGATGACGGTAGACATAAGGTGCGACCTCAATCAAGTAATCCCCCGGTTTGTTTGGGGGCAGTTTAACTACACAAAAGCGACACCACCAACAAGAAAACGTCGATGTTCAACAACTTGCTAAACACAGGGGTGGATGCCATCAGGTGATGGGCGGGTATCCCTGCGCCGCACGAAACCGACCGCAACTGAATTTATGCGCTACGCTGATCCCGCTTGGGGCAGACAACACGTACATGAAAAGTTCAACCAGAAGTGCGCACGAATTATATTGCAGTGCGCAAGCTTAGGGAAGCTCCTGCCGCAGGTTCAGCCCGCGCGGATGGCCGCAGGCCTCATCCACCCGTTTCACGAATCAGCTCGGCTCCCGGTATTGATCCTCCAGCAGCTTGGCCTGCGCCGCCGCCAGACGCGCGATGGGTACGCGCGGCCCCGAGCAGGAGACGTAATTGAGCCCGATGTGATGACAGAAATGGATCGAGCCGGGATGCCCGCCATGTTCGCCGCAGATGCCCATTTTCAGATCGGGATTGGTTCCCCGGCCTTTCGCCACCGCCATTTTCATCAACTGCCCGACGCCCTTGATGTCCAGCACCTCAAACGGGTTGTCTTCCAGAATGCCGCTCTCGGTGTAAGAGGGGAGGAATTTGTTTTCCGCATCCTCGCGGCTGAAGGAGAACGTCGCCTGGGTCAGGTCGTTGGTGCCGAAGGAGAAAAACTCGGCGGTTTCCGCCATGCGTCCGGCGCGTATGCAGGCGCGCACCACTTCCAGCATCGAGCCGAACTTGAATTTCACATCGATGCCGTGGGTCGCTTTCACTTCCTGGTGAATGCGCTGGACATAACTGTGGATGCGCTTGAGCTCTTCCACCGTGGCCACCTGCGGCACCATGATTTCGGGATAAATTTCGGTGCCGTCCCTGGCGCACAGCGCGGCGGCTTCGAGAATCGCCCGAATCTGCATCGAGTAGATTTCGGGGTAAGTGATGCCCAGCCGCACGCCGCGATGCCCCAGCATCGGGTTGACTTCGGCCAGCGCCCTGACTT
>CAZAOZ010000109.1:0-4180 GCA_964486865.1 uncultured Bordetella sp. | reverse complement strand
ACCACGAACGACAGTACCGCCGCCTTTTTCTCCGCAGTGCCGATGATGCGCACG
This sequence comes from uncultured Bordetella sp., assembly GCA_964486865.1. GTDB lineage: Bacteria > Pseudomonadota > Gammaproteobacteria > Burkholderiales > SG8-41. The sequence goes on along the minus strand of CAZAOZ010000109.1, from coordinate 4,126 downwards.
CCCGGCAGGCGGCTCACCTGGTCGGTCGCGTAGTCGAGCAGATCGGTCTCGTGCGCGGCAATGCCGTCCATGCCGACCGCGGTCAGATAATCGATCGCGGCGCCCAGCGTGATCGCCGCGGCAATCGGCGGCGTGCCGGCCTCGAACTTGGCCGGAATCGGCGCATAGGTAGTCTTCTCGAAAGTCACCGACAGGATCATGTCGCCGCCGCCCTTGAACGGCTGCATTTTTTCGAGCAACGCCGCTTTACCATACAACGCGCCGACGCCGGTCGGGCCGCACAGCTTGTGCCCGGAGAAGGCGTAAAAATCGCAGTCGAGATCCTGCACATCGACTTTCAGATGCGGCGCCGCCTGCGCGCCATCGACCAGCACCGGCACACCGTACTCATGGGCGATGGCGATCATTTCCTTCACCGGCGTGATCGTGCCCAGTGCGTTCGAGACATGGGTCATCGCCACGAATTTCGTCTTCGCGTTGAACAGCCTGCGGTAATCCTCCACCAGCAGCTCACCGCGGTCGTTGACCGGCACCACGCGGATTTTTGCGCCCTTTTCTTCGGCCACCATCTGCCAGGGCACGATGTTCGAGTGATGCTCCAGCGTGGTCAGGATGATTTCGTCACCGGCGCCGAAAAACCTGCGGCCGTAACCATGCGCCACCAGGTTGATGCCCTCGGTGGTGCCGCTGGTAAAAATGATTTCGCGTTCCGCGCCGGCATTGATGAACGCCTGCACCTTGCGCCGCGCGGCCTCGTATTCCGCGGTCGCCGTCTCGGACAGGTAATGCACGGCGCGATGGATGTTGGCGTGCTGCTCGGAGCGGTATTTCACCCAGCGTTCCATGACCTGCCGCGGCATCTGGCTGGATGCCGCATTATCCATAAAAATCAATGGCTTATCATTAACCTTCAGATCGAGGATGGGAAAGTCACGGCGCAGCCGCGCCACATCCAGCGCTACCGCCGGTGCTTTGGCCAAGGTGTCGCGCCCGCTCATATCCCACTCTCGGTGCGCGCCATGACGAACTTCTCGAGCTGCGCGACCAGTGAGGGCACCGGGATGCGGTCGATGATTTCGGCGCCGAAGGCATAAGTCAGCAGGTTGCGCGCCTGCGCTTCCGGCAGGCCGCGGCTTTTCAGATAAAACAGGTGCTCGGCGTCGAGCTGGCCGACGGTGGCGCCGTGTGCGCATTTGACGTCGTCGGCAAAAATCTCCAGTTGCGGCTTGGTATCGACATGCGCCTTGTCCGACAGCAGCAGGTTGCGGCTCTGCTGCGAGGAGTCCGTCAGTTGCGCGCCCTCGCGCACCAATACCTTGCCGTTGAACACCGCATGCGCGGCGCCGCCGACGATGGTCTTGTGCGACTGCTCGCAGGTGCCGTTGGGCTTGGTGTGATCCATCAGGGAATGCGTGTCGGCCAGTTGCCGACCGCCGATCAGCGCAATGCCGTCGATCTGCGCATGCGCACCCTCGCCCTGCTGGGTCACCGTCAGGTTGTTGCGCGACAGCCGTGAGCCGAAGGTCACGGCATGCGACAGGTAGCGTGCATCCTTCGCCAACGTCACCGCACAGGTGCCGATGTGGAAAGCCTGGCCGCTCTCGCGCTGCAGCTTGATATGGCGCACCGACGCATTCGGCGCCACCGCGATTTCAGTGACGGCATTGGTCAGGTAGGTTTCCTCGCCCAGCGCCACGTAATCCTCGATCACGCAGCACTCGCTGCCTTCACCGGCGACGACCAGGCAGCGCGGATAAGCCGCGGCGCCCTTGCGGGTGGCCACGAACAGCAGGTGGATGGGCGCCTGCAGCGTGGCATTTTTCGCGGCATGGATGAACACGCCGTGCTGCAGGAACGCCGTATTCAGTGCCGTGAACAGATCGTTTTCACCATGCGCCAGCCGCGCCAGATGCGGCTCGATCAGGGCACCGCGGGTTTTCAATGCATCAGCCAACAGCTCAACCGTGATGTCCGCCGGCAGCGCATTGCGCTGCGACAGCGCGGGCACATAAATGCCGTCGACAAACGTCAGCCGCACCGCGGCCTCGGCCACGGCGTAACCGGCAATGTCCGCCATGGACACTGTTGCGGCTGCGGTGACCGGCTGAAACTGCAGTTTGGTCAGCGGCGTGAGGTCGGTGAAGCGCCATTCCTCGTCGCGGGTGGTCGGCACCGCCAGCGCATTGGCGCGCTCCAGCGCCGCCGCGCGGCGCGTGTCGAGCCAGGCCGCCGGGCTGGGCGGCACCGTGCCGTTGCCGGCCAGCAGCGAGGCCACGCAGGGATGAGTTACGGCAACGGTCACGCGGCGACCCCGGACTTCTTCCCGTCCAGCAGCCAGTCGTAGCCGCGCTCTTCGAGTTGCAGCGCCAGCGACTTGTCGCCGGATTTGATGATGCGGCCCGCCGACATCACATGCACATGATCCGGCGTGATGTAGTTGAGCAGGCGCTGGTAATGCGTCACCAGCACGCAGGCATTGTCGGGTGTCAGCAGCTTGTTGACGCCGCCGGCCACCACGCGCAGCGCGTCGATGTCCAGCCCCGAGTCGGTCTCGTCGAGCAGCGCCAGCACCGGCTCGAGCAGCGCCATTTGCAGGATTTCGTTGCGCTTTTTCTCGCCGCCGGAGAAACCGTCATTGATGCTGCGGCCAAGGAACGCCGGATCCATTTCCAGCAGTTTCATTTTTTCGCGCACCAGGTCGTCGAACTCCAGCGGATCGAGCTCGTCCTTGCCGCGACCGCCCTGCACCGTGTTCCAGGCCAGGCGCAGGAACGCGCTGTTGGTGACGCCGGGAATTTCCACCGGATACTGGAAGCCGAGAAAAATGCCGGCGCGGGCGCGCTCATCGGAGGCCAGCGCAAACAGATCCTTGCCCTGATACAGCACTTCCCCACCCTGCACGGTGTACGCCGGATGTCCTGCCAGCACCTTGGCGAAGGTGCTCTTGCCGGAACCGTTGGGGCCCATGATGGCGTGCACCTCGCCGGCGCGCACCGTGAGATTGATGCCCTTCAGTATTTCCACGCCCGCCACGGTGGCGGTGAGGTTGCGCACTTCGAGCAGAACTTTTGCGTTTGGATTCAACATCATTAAAACCTTTTAGCCACAGAGGACACAGAGTTCACAGAGAAAATCTTTTAATCATTGCGCCATCAGGAACACTGACCAGACACGAGAAATCATCTATTACTCAGGAATCTCTGTGCTCTCTGTGTCCTCTGTGGCTGCACTTTTGTCTTTAAGTTTTACCCCACACTACCTTCCAATTTCAAACCGAGGAGCTTGGTCGCCTCGACGGCGAACTCCATCGGCAGTTGCTGGAATACATCCTTGCAGAAGCCGTTGATGATCATCGACACCGCTTCTTCGGCGGGGATGCCGCGGCTCTGGAAATAAAACAACTGGTCTTCGCCGATTTTCGAGGTGGTCGCCTCGTGCTCGACCTTGGCCGTCGGGTTGTTGACCTGGATGTACGGAAACGTGTTGGCGCCGCAGCGGGAACCGATCAGCATCGAGTCGCATTGCGAGAAATTGCGGGCACCCTCGGCGCGCGGCCCGATTTTCACCAGTCCGCGGTAGCTGTTGTTGGAATGCCCCGCGGAAATGCCCTTGCTGATGATGGTGCTGCGGGTGTTTTTTCCGATGTGGATCATCTTGGTGCCGGTATCGGCCTGCTGGCGGTGGTTGGTCAGCGCCACCGAATAAAACTCGCCGATCGAGTTCTCGCCGAGCAGCACGCACGACGGATATTTCCAGGTGATCGCCGAACCGGTCTCGACCTGGGTCCATGAAATCTTCGAGTTGCGGCCCTTGCACAGCCCGCGCTTGGTGACGAAGTTGTAAATGCCGCCCACACCGTTTTCATCGCCGGCGTACCAGTTCTGCACCGTCGAGTACTTGATGTCGGCGTCGTCCAGCGCCACCAGCTCCACCACCGCCGCATGCAACTGGTTGGTGTCGAACTTCGGCGCCGTGCAGCCTTCGAGGTAGGACACCTGCGCGCCCTCTTCGGCGATGATCAGCGTGCGCTCGAACTGCCCGGAATCCTGGGTATTGATGCGGAAATAAGTGGACAGCTCCATCGGGCATTTGACGCCCTTCGGGATGAAGCAGAACGAACCGTCGG
>CAZAOZ010000108.1:0-4512 GCA_964486865.1 uncultured Bordetella sp. | reverse complement strand
TCGGCCATGAAGCGGCGGAACAGGAACATGCCGAACAGGGTCAGCACCGAGCCGATCAGCGACAGCACGGAAATGAACTGCTGATCGAATTTCAGTTCGTCGATGAACCACCAGGTGATGCCTTCACCGGGACCGGGAATGGCGCGGAACACGAATATGACGATCACCGTGCCGAGCAGCGTGGCGCGGATGTCGGGTTCGAGTTCGCGCGTCAGGCGCACCAGCAGGAAGGCGATGATGCCGAAGGAGCCGGCGAAAATGATTTCCTGATTGTAGGGAATGTCGCTGAAGCCCATGCCCAGCGTGAACGCGACGAATACGGCGCTGCCGCCGAGGATCCACCAGTTGGGTGCGGTGGTGGTGATCCGGCCGCTGAGCAGCGCGTCGATTTCACCGGCGCTGCGGCCCTGCGCGCGCAGCCGCCGCGCACTGCGGTGCCTGACCCACAGGGCCGAGAGCACGCCGGCGACTGAAATCGCCGGAATGGCGAGCGCCATCAGGTAGATGCGGCGATAGATTTCGACTTTCTCGGGTTCCGCCAGCGCCTGCGCGCCGCTGAACATGTAGAGATTGACCACTGCGACCAGCACGCCGCCGCCGATGATGGCGACGCGGCCCAGCGTCTGCATGGTGGTGTTCATCAGCTTGCGCTGCGCCGCATCGACGGGCCGGCCGTCGGCATCGACATGCGGCACGGCTTCGACGGTCATGGCATCGGCGACCACGTCCTGCAGCACATAGCCGACCGTGGCGAGCAGCACGCTGGTGACGTACCAGGCGCCGGGAGCAAGCGCCGCGCTCATCGTGTCGCGGTCGGTGAGCAGGCCGACCATGATCAGCAGGCTTGCCGCGATCATGCCGGCGCCGAGAAATACCAGCGCGCTTTTCCAGCGCCAGATCAGATCGACCAGATGGCCCAGCGGCATTTTCAGCGCCCACGGCACGCCCGCCCAGAAACCCAGCGCGGCGAGGAATGCCGCCGACAGGCCGAGATAATCCTTGACGAAAAAAGTGCCGACGATGCCGGTCAGTCCGGAAATGCCCGCCGCCATGTACACCATCAGCGGCGGCAGGTACGACCAGCGCATCTCGCGGCCGAGTTCGAGGATGTTGCGGTCGATCCACTGCCAGAGCTTGCTCATGGCTCCATCATAACACGTTGTTTTTATTGATTATTTTATGATGTGGTTGGAGCGGTACGGGCGGCGCCGATGCCAGATCTATCAGTAATATCGAGACGGAGCTCACGATTTTTGCCTTAAAAAAATCAGTATTTCGTATCAACGTAGTAACCGGTTCGCCCGGGGCAGTCCCAGCCGTTCTTGTCTTTGTGCTTGTTAAGCTTTGAATCCTGTTTTTTGTGGTTGAAGCGTTTTCCGCAGTACGTGCACTCATACACATAGGTCGGGCCGTTCATGCCAAAGCTGCTCCGGGTACTGGGCGCTGCTTTCCTTGGTTGCCTGAATCCAAAGGCCGCTGTCGTGGACCGCTTTGCCGTATCAGGTATCGAGACCGGGCCGGATTCGGTGAGTTCGACTGCGTAACGCGGCACAAACGGTATGCGCGTTGGCGTGGCACTTTCAATGCGATCAACCCGATAAGAGCGGGGTTGTCCATTGTCGTGGCGTACGGCGTAGAGAACAATATCTCCCGCTTTAGTCTGCCGCAGTGAATAAGGTTCGATGACGCGGTGGGAACCGTCGTAGCCCAGGTCCACGCACAGCCGATTGGCAGCGGCGAACCGGATGGCTTCCAGCGGCACCGCGTAGCCCCAGGCGCTGGCCATAGCCGGCGCACGCCACGTTGCATCCGTATCGGCGGAAACGGCGATTGTTGCAGGGATAATTGGCTCGGCTGTTTCCTCTAGCCACGCGAAGGCCGCCGGCAACTCAGCCCAGAATTGATCGAAGAGCGGAAGTACGGGAAGCTGGTGCCCGAGCATGTTTTCCCATTCGGCCTGTATCTCGACACGTTCGGGTCGGGTTTGCAATGCGTTGAACGTTGGAACGGGGATGCCTTTGAATTCGCACTTGCGGGCCAGTGTCGATCGCACTAATGCACGGTCTGGTTGAAGATCGGCACGCCTGTGTAGATGAACCACGTCGTACAGGTCGCGCGGACGCAGGCGCTCGGTGAGCGCGCGGACTTTCTCGGCAAAGACTTCTTCGAACGCATAGCAAAGCGCTGCGATGCCGTTCTCCGGGCAGTCCGAGTACGGATGATGTACCGGACGGCGAACCGGTTCCAGGACCAGTATTTCGTCATGTGCCAGATCGAGCTTCACGCGAGGGGCATCGCCGGTACGGCCCAGCGGCCCGCGATAACCAACCCGTCCTTGCGCTGAAGGCTTGCCTCGGGGATTATTGAAAATGTCGAATTTGTGTGTCTCACGCGGCATTTCGAGTCCCGAAGCGTCGTACACCCACTCGGCAACCTCTGTGAATGCGCCGGACAGGAACCCGGCATCGAGATGCGCCGGATTGCGCACCGTGAAGTCGAGGTCCTCAGAAAAACGGTATGTTTCAAAAAAACACTTCTTGAGGCAGGTGCCGCCTTTGAATACCCAGGCATCGCGAAGATCAGGATGATTGCTGATGCCTGCCAACAGCCAGCCCAGCGCGTAGTCCTTCTCGACCACGTTGGGTTCAAGCTGAAACTCGCGGGCGAACTCCAGCAGCTCTTCGCGGTTAATCATTGCCGCGCTCCGGTTTCCACACTTTGGGTACCCACAGGCGCCACGCCGTAATGAGATGCTGACTGGGCAAAGCAGGATCGAGCTTCACGTAACCGCTTGTGAGTTGCTTGCGGCAGGCTGCAACGAGAGTCGGCTGATCAAGGCGCAGGGTTTCCAGCAAAAACCCGAGCCGTTTAAACGCTGCGCCATTACCCAGGCGTTTGACATATTCGATCAGCCGGTTTGCGTCCTTGGGATGCTCTTTCAGAAATATGGTCAGCATATCCGCCGCTGGGCGAATACCACCAGCGAGCGACGGATCTGACAGCATATCAATTACCGTTCGCGCGGGATCGGACACTTGCACACGCGCACTTCCTCTCCAGATCGGCTTGAGGCCGAACATGGTTTTGCTGCCGACAGAACGCAGGATAAAACTGGTGCCCTTGAGGATGCGTTTACGGCCCCTCAGTTTTTTGGTGGTGATGACGAGCACCGACCGGAAGATTTGTTCGGTGAGCCCCCAGTGTTCCGCGGCTGACCAACCGCCGATATAGCAGGGAGAGTACAGGGCGGTTGCTACGACCCACGGATCTTCGAGCGGCCCTTCGCTTGTTTTGGATTCAAGACGGATGGGAACGTATAAGCCGCGTTGAACACGCGAGAGCCAGCCGCGGCTGGCCCAGAACGCGAGCAGTTGGGCTGCTCGTGTTTTGGAAAGCTTGAGGGCGAGGGCCGCTTGCGATGGCGAAATCGTGCCCTGCGTATCCCGCAGGACCGCAGCGAGTTTCTCGCGAGACCGCGAACCTAATCCGCCTTGGGCCGCCATAAGTAGCTATATTTATAGTGACGTAGTTACTGTATATCGTGAAGTATTGCAGTTGAAGTATAGCAAAGATATAAATGACAACGAATCAGTCCTGCCAAGCTACTGCGTGAAACAGAGTCTCGTCCCCATCGAAATATATAACCTGTTGTTTTTATTGATTATTATTTTTTTACGCGCACAGATTGCGCGGACCGCACTCAAGGTTGGTGGATGGCGATGGGAATGCGCCGCGGGCCGAAGGCGCCCTTGAAGGTTTCGAAGCGGCCGGCGACCGGCGTGCCGCAGTCGGGGCAGCGGCCGTCGGGCTGCAGCCGGTAGTCATCGATGCGGTACCAGTCGCGCAGGATCAGCGGCGCGTGGCATGACGGGCACCAGGTGGAGCCGCCGCGCTCGTCGTGGACGTTGCCGGTATAGACATAGCGCAGCCCGGCATCGAGCGCGATCTGACGCGCGCGGGTCAGCGTGGCCGGCGGCGTGGCGGGAATGTCGCCCATCTTGTAATCGGGATGAAAGGCGGAGAAATGCAGCGGCACGTCCGGCCCCAGTTCGCGCGCGATCCATTGCGCGGCGGCCTGCAGTTCCTGGTCCGAGTCGTTCCTGCCGGGAATCAGCAGCGTGGTGATTTCCAGCCAGACATCCGTTTGGTGCTTCAGGTAAACCAGCGTGTCGAGCACCGGCTGCAGATGCGCGCCGCACAGCTTGACGTAGAACTCGTCGGTGAACGCCTTCAGATCGACGTTCGCCGCATCCATCCTGCCGAAAAATTCGCGGCGCGGCGCGTCATGGACGTAGCCGGCGGTGACGGCGACGGTATTGATGCCGCTGGCGTGGCAGGCGTCGGCCACGTCCATCGCGTATTCGGCGAAGATCACCGGATCGTTATAGGTGAAGGCGACGCTTTTCGCGCCGGCGCGCACCGCCGCGTCGGCGATGGCGGACGGTGATGCTTCATCCATCAGCCGGTCCATGTCGCGCGACTTGCTGATGTCCCAGTTCTGGCAGAACTTGC
>CAZAOZ010000107.1:0-4629 GCA_964486865.1 uncultured Bordetella sp. | reverse complement strand
TGACGGCGAAGCCGCCGAACATATTGACTGCGGTGAGCGCCAGCGCGGCGACCGCGAGCCCGAGGATGAGTCCCCTGCCATCGGTCGCATCGACCGGCGGCGCGACCTGCACCAGCGCACCGATGGCGATGATGCTGCTGATCGCGTTGGTGACGCTCATCAGCGGCGTATGCAGGGCCGGGGTGACGTTCCATACCACCATGTAGCCGACGAAGCAGGCGAGCACGAACACCGTGAAGTGCCCGAGGAATGCTGCGGGCGCGAAGGCGCCGACGAACCAGAACATCACGGCGGCAACGCCAAACATGATCGCCAGCTTGCCGCCGGCCATCGGCTCACCGCCACCGCCGTGCCCATGCCCCTTGGCTGCGGGCGCAGCCGCTTTTGCGGCAGCCGGTTTGGCCGGGGCCGCCGGAAGTTTCGGTGCGGGCGCCGGCCAGGTGACATTGCCTTCCTTGATGACCGTCAGGCCGCGGATGGCATCGTCTTCCATATTGACGTTGATGATGCCGTCCTTGGTCTTGCACAGTTCCTCGGTCAGCCGGAACAGGTTGGTCGCATACAGCGTGGAAGATTGCTTGGCCAGACGCGAATTCAGATCGGTGTAGCCGACGATGGTCACGCCGTGCTTCACCACCGCCTTGCCCGGCTCGGTCAGCTCGCAGTTGCCGCCCCGCTCGGCCGCCATATCGACGATGACGCTGCCGGGCTTCATGCTCTGCACCATCTCGGCGGTGATCAGCCGGGGGGCGGGTTTGCCGGGGATCAGCGCGGTGGTGATGATGATGTCCACCTCGCGGGCCTGCTTGGCGTACATCTCGCGCTGCGCCTGCTGGAAGCCCTCGCTCATCACCTTGGCGTAGCCGCCGCCGCCTGATCCTTCTTCCTCGTATTCGACCTTCACGAATTCGCCGCCCAGCGACACGACCTGGTCGGCCACTTCAGCGCGCGTGTCGTTGGCGCGCACGATGGCGCCCAGACCGGCCGCCGTGCCGATCGCCGCGAGACCCGCGACGCCGGCGCCGGCGATGAAGACCCTGGCCGGCGGCACCTTGCCCGCGGCGGTGATCTGGCCGTTGAAAAAGCGGCCGAAGGCATTGGCGGCTTCAATGACGGCGCGGTAGCCGGCGACGCCGGCCTGGGAAGTCAGCGCGTCCATTTTCTGCGCGCGGCTCAGCATGCGGGGCAGCGAGTCGATCGCCAGCACGGTGGCCTTCTTCGCCGCCAGTTGCTGCATCAATTCCGGGTTTTGCGCCGGCCAGATGAAGCCGATCAGGGTACCGCCTACACGCAGCAGGCCAACCTCCTCCGTCGTCGGAACGCCGACCTTGAACACGATGTCGGACGCGGACCACAGTTTGTCCGCGGTATCAATGATTTCTGCACCCGCAGCGCGATAAGTGTCGTCGCTGCAATTCGCAGCGTCACCGGCGCCGGATTGCACCATGACCCTGAAGCCCAGCTTGATGAGTTTTTCAACGACTTCCGGCACCGTGGCAACGCGTTTTTCACCCGCCGCCGTCTCTTTGGGCACACCTATGATCTGTGGCATGAATTCCCCTTCATTGTTGACACTGAATCAGCACTGAGCATTAAACCCGGGAGGACGCGACGCAATGTCCGTCAGCAAAACCCGCCCTGGCGCCGGATTGAACAAGCATGGTGGATTATCTGCCGAAACACGCACGCCGCATCCCCTGCAGCGCGCCGCGCGTCGAAGTCTGAATTATAAGGGCAATCTAATCCGGAACTGCGGTGCCGGACTTGATCCGTGTCAAACCTTGGCGCCGCGCAGCAACGCCGATCGCGCACTCGCGGCAGCCATCATGAATGACAGATCCGAGCCGCTGAGGATGAAGCGCATGCCCATGCCGATGAATTTCTGCATCAGTGCCGGTTCGTACACGCCACCCATGCCGGGAAATTTGCCGTGCTTGCGGCAGGCATCAATCACTGTTTTATAGGCCGATTCAACGCGTTGATCGGCGAATTGTCCCGGGATGCCCATCTCCGCGCACAGATCGTTGGTGCCGATCAGGATGCCGTCAACGCCGGGGATCGCCGCCATCGCCTCCGCCTCCGCCACGGCCTGCGGTGTTTCGACCATCACCACCACCAGCACTTCGTTGTTCACCAGCCGGGTCATCTCCCCGATCGGCAGGCTGCGGAATCCCAGTTGCGGATTGCCGCCGGCCACCGAACGATGACCCTGCGGCGGATAGCGGCAAAAATCGACCAGTCGTCTGGCTTCGGCGGCGTTGTCCACATGCGGCCAGACGATGCCCTGCGCGCCGCAATCGAGCAGGCGCGTGGCGTGGTGGTGTTCCTTGCCCGGCACGCGCACCAGCGGCGTGATGCCGGCGCCCAGCGCAGCCACCGAAATCTGCGCCGCGGTGTCCAGGCTCAGCGAGCCGTGTTCCAAGTCGATGAACAGCCAGTCGTAATCGCAGGTTTTGGCGATCGGCGCGATATCGACAGTGCGTGCCTGGCGCACGCCGATGCCCAACGCCAGTTCGCCGGCGGCCAGTCGCTGTTTGGTATGGTTTGCGATGATGGTCATGAGTGCCGACTCCCCATTCAGGTTTCAATTTAACAGGATATACAGGATATGCAGGATGAAAACCATCGAGCAATACCCCGAAGAGATTTCTCCCGTAAATCCTGTCCATCCTGTTAATTCATTGTTCTGCTTTTCGCATTGTATCGGCTGCGCCAGTAACCGCCGACCGCCGCCCGTATAATGGATCCATGCCCACCATCCGCATCCTGCCTGAACTCCTGATCAACCAGATCGCCGCGGGCGAAGTCATTGAACGCCCGGCCTCGGCGCTGAAGGAGATGCTGGAAAACAGCCTCGATGCCGGTGCGCAGGCCATCAGCGTCGAGCTCGCCAGCGGCGGCGTCAAGCAGGTCACGGTCATCGACGATGGCGCGGGCATTGCACGCAACGAACTGAAACTCGCACTCGCCCGCCACGCCACCAGCAAGATTGCCTCGCTGGACGATCTCGAACACGTCGGCAGCCTGGGGTTTCGCGGTGAGGCACTGGCCAGCATCGCTTCGGTATCACGGCTGGAACTGACCAGCCGCCGCACGGATGACCGCCATGCCCACCGCATCACCGCCGAAGGCCCGGCGCTCGGCGAACCGGAACCGGCGACGCTCGCGCGCGGCACCCGCATCGACGTGCGTGAGCTGTATTTCAATACCCCGGCGCGCCGCAAGTTCCTCAAGTCCGAGCAGACCGAGTTCGCGCATTCCGAAGAAGCTTTCCGCCGCATCGCGCTGTCGCGGCCCGATGTCGCGTTTGCACTGACCCACAACGGCCGCGTCCGGCTGCAATTGAAGCCACAGTCGCTGACGGCGCGCATGGCCGCGGTGCTGGGCGAGGAGTTCGGCACCGGCGCACTGGAAGTCGATGAATCCGGCGGCCAGATCGCGCTGCGCGGCGCCATCAGCTCGCCCGCGCACGCCAAAAGCACGCGCGATGCGCAGTATTTTTTTGTCAACGGCCGCTGCGTGCGCGACAAAACAGTGGCTCACGCTATCCGCCAGGCCTACGCCGATGTGCTGCACCATGACCGCCATCCGGCCTTCGTGCTGTTTCTCGACATCGATCCGCAACTGGTCGATGTCAACGTCCATCCGGCCAAAGCCGAAGTGCGTTTCCGCGACTCACGCGCGGTACACCAGTTCATTTTCCACGCCCTGCACAAGACGCTGGCGCCTGCCGCGGGCAATGCATCTTCAGCCGCGCCCACGCCCGCCATGACCGCGCCGTCAGCGCCGTTCTACCGCAATCAGGGCGCCATGCCGCTGGGCGTGGCGCAGCCGGCGGGCTATTACGCTACGCTGTTCGCGCCGCGCACGAACGCAGCGGCTGTCGTTGACGACCGCGCTGCGCCCGCACTGCCGGCGAATGCCGATGCCGCGCCGCTGGGTTATGCGCTGGCGCAACTCGCCGGCATCTACATCCTCGCTGAAAACAGCAGCGGACTGGTCATCATCGACATGCATGCCGCGCACGAACGCATCATGTACGAAAAACTCAAAACCGCGCTCGACAGCCGCGCCATTCCGATGCAACCGCTGCTGGTGCCGGTGCATTTTGCCGCCGAAGCGCTGGATGTCGCCACCACCGAGGATGAACACGATGCGCTGCAGGAACTCGGTTTTGACATCGCGCCCGCCGGCCCCGGCGCGCTGATCGTGCGCGGCGTACCGGCGTTGCTCGCCGACGCCGATGTGCAGGCACTGGCGCTCGACGTGCTGCACGAAGTGCGCGAATACGGCGCGAGCCGCATCGCCACCGAGCGCCGTAACGAACTGCTGGGCACCATGGCCTGCCATGCCGCGGTGCGCGCCAACCGCAAGCTCACCATTCCCGAAATGAATGCCCTGCTGCGCGACATGGAAGCCACCGAACGTTCGGGCCAGTGCAATCACGGCCGGCCGACCTGGCATCAGGTATCCGTCGCCGAACTCGACAAGCTGTTCCGCCGCGGCGAATAGTATAATTTGTTGATTTTATTGAATTTTTTGTGATTTCCACCCACTCCCTCACCCTCGATCCCTCCCCCGGAGGGGGAGGGAAGACAAGCCCTTCTCCCTCCGGGAGAAGGGTGGGGA
>CAZAOZ010000106.1:0-4649 GCA_964486865.1 uncultured Bordetella sp. | reverse complement strand
ACGAAATCCTTCTGCTCGACGAACAGCAGCGGACCGGGCTGCAGGCCCCAGATCAACAGGCCGCCCAGCAGCACAGCGGCCGTCGGCGATCCCGGAATGCCCAGCGAAAGCATCGGCAGCAACGCAGCCGTACCGGCGGCATGCGCCGCCGTTTCCGGCGCAATCACGCCCTCCGCTATACCGGTGCCGAACTTGGCCCCGTCCGGCGACATGCGTTTGGCAATGCCGTAGCTCATGAACGATGCCGGCGTGGCGCCGCCCGGCGTTATGCCCATCCAGCAGCCGATCACGCAACTGCGCAACGAAGTCATCCAGTATTTCGGCAGTTTTTTCCAGGTATCGATGACAATCCGCATGTCGATTTTGGCGCTGCGGCCCGAGAAGGACAGGCCCTCTTCCATCGACAGCAGGATTTCGCCGATGCCGAACAGGCCGATCACCGCGATCAGGAAATCAAAGCCGCGCATCAATTCATGCAAGCCGAAAATCAGTCGCAGTTGTCCCGTCACGGTATCAATGCCCACCGCCGCCAGCGCAAAGCCAAGCATCATCGCCGCGACGATCTTGAACGGCGGCTCCTTGCCCATACCGATGAAACTGCAGAATGTCAGAAAAAACACCGAGAAAAATTCCGGCGGGCCGAACTGGAGTGCGAATTTCGCAACCAGCGGCGCAAGGAAAGTGATCATCACCACCGCAAAAAATGCACCGACGAATGACGACGTAAATGCCGTGGTCAGCGCCTCGCCGGCCTTGCCCTGCTGCGCCATCGGGTAGCCGTCGAACGTGGTCGCCACCGACCACGGCTCGCCCGGAATATTGAACAGGATGGAGGTAATCGCGCCGCCGAACAGTGCGCCCCAGTAGATGCAGGAGAGCATGATCACCGCAGAAGTCGGCGGCATCGTGAAAGTCAGCGGCAGCAGGATCGCGATGCCGTTGGCGCCGCCCAGCCCCGGCAGCACGCCGATGATGACGCCCAGAGTAACGCCGATGAACATCAGCAGCAGGTTGAACGGCGTCAGCGCAACCGAGAACCCGTGAAACAGTGCATTGATTTCTTCCAACTGCCAACTCCCTCTAAGCGGTCAATGCCGCCGGTCAGTAACCGATGAAGCCCAAGGGGTTATACGCGCCCTTGAACAGCGGAACCTTGAACCATACTTCAAACATCATGAACGTCACGACACTGACCGCGATTCCCAGGAACACGCTTTTGCCCCAACCGTATTTGCCGAGCCAGACCATGAATACCGCAATGTAGGCGGCAGCCGCGACATAAATGCCGATCATCTGGATGCCCAGCACGAAAACCGCAGCCGGCAGCAGCACCGACAACACCATCTTGAGCGGCGCCCATTCGACGAACACTTTGTGCTCGCTGCGCGTCCTGCCGAACAGCACCTGGCCCAGCGTGATCAGGCTCGAGATACAGATGAAAGCACCGATATAAAACGGAAAATACCCCGCCTCAGGACCATCTGTACCCCAGCGGAAGCCCAGCCGGACGCTGTCATAAACAACCAATCCACCCAGACCCAGAAATATCAACGCCACGGCAATTTCCGCCGCCCGCACTGAAATGCCCGGGCGGGCAAGCTCACCAGAACTCTGCTTGTCATTCATCAGATTCAGCGCTTATAGAAAATATTTCAAAAATCGGTCATGCCCATTGCCCTCGACACGGCTGGGGCTGCGGGCTGTGAACCGGCCCGCAGCCTCCGTGCAGAACAATCCGGTTACTTTGCCAGGAATCCGGCTTCTTTCATCAGACCATAGTGCAGCGTTTCCGCATTGGCCACCCAGTCGGCATAAGCCTTGCCGGTCAGGGCGGTCTGGTTGAACGCGCCGTCCTCCATGAATTTCTTCCATTCCGGCGTTGCCCGAATTTTGCTGAACAGGTCGATGTAGAAATCGACCACGTCCGGCGCTACCCCGGCTGGCATGAAAATGCCGCGCAGCATGACGTATTCCGTCGGGATACCGGCTTCCTTGCAAGTCGGAATATCACCCCAGGATTGGGTCTCAGTGACCTTGTTCTTGTACGGCAAGCGCACAGAATCAAACACGCACAACGCGCGCAGTTTGCCGGCGCGCCATTGCGCCACCGCCTCGATCGGGTTGTTGACGCTCGAGTTGATGTGTTTGCCGACCAACTGGGTCGCCACCGCACCGCCGCCCTTGAACGGGATGTAGGTGAACTTGACGCCAGCCGCTTTTTCGATCGCCGCGGTGACGATCTGGTCCTCCTGCTTGGAACCGGTGCCGCCCATCTTGAAGCTGTTGGGACCGCCCTTTT
Organism: uncultured Bordetella sp.; assembly: GCA_964486865.1. GTDB lineage: Bacteria > Pseudomonadota > Gammaproteobacteria > Burkholderiales > SG8-41. Next base: position 2,350 of record CAZAOZ010000106.1, on the reverse strand, counting down.
TCACGGCATCCAGATAATCCTTGGCTGTTTTGTAGGGGTCTTCCGCGTTCACCCACAGCACGAACTGGTCCAGCGACAGCATCGCCACGGGAGTCAGATCTTTCCAGTTGAAGGGTACGCCGGTCGCCATCGGGGTCGTGAACAAATTGGACAGCGTGATGATGATCTTGTGCGGATCACCCTTCGCCGCCTTCACCTCGAGGAAACCTTCCGCACCGGCGCCGCCCGATTTGTTGACGGGAATCAGCGCCTGTTTCATCAGGTTGTGCTTGGCGACGATGCCCTGCATCAGGCGCGCCATCTGGTCGGCGCCGCCGCCCGTGCCCGCCGGAATGATGAACTCGACCGGCTTGGTGGGTTCCCATGCGGCGACGGGAGCAGATGCGGCACCCAGACCCAATGCGGCAACCAGCGGCAGCAAGCCGCGTGACAATGCTCGTTGAATGTTCATATGCCCCTCCTGTTATGGATGAAACGACGGATGCTGAGTGATGATCGCGACAACCGCTGCCACTCAATCTTGTTTGAACATGGCAGCGCATTCTTCCGCAATTGACGCCGCGAAAGAATTGACCGCAATCAAGAATCAAGTATATCCGTCGGCGCCGGTCATTGCAGAACTGCCACGGACAACACATCCTGTCGGCGGACGCCGGACGGCCCACGCCCGACGCCGCGAATAAACATCAACAAAAACAGCGGGTTGTGACTTCAGGTATTTCCCTAGCGATGTACGAACACCGGAACCTTGGCCCCGGCAATCACTTTCTGCGTCTGGCTGCCCAGCAGCGCCCGCGCCAGGCCACGCCGTCCGTGTGATGCGATGAAAATCAGGTCGCATTTTTCCTTTTTCGCGGTGGCGAGGATCACGTCGGCCGGAAAATCGCTGGTGGTATGGATCAGCTTGCAGGGCACCTTCGCCGCCTTCGCCGCCTTTTCGACAACGCCGAGATAGCTCTCCGCCGCCTTGCGGATGGCCGCGGCATGCGCGGTGGATGTCCCGTAATCCACCGGCAGCAGATCCCTGTAAACCAGCGGTGTTGCCGGCGGCGCGGCGTACACCGCGGTCACTTTGGCGCCCACCGATTTTGCCAGTTTGACTGCAGCAGCGATTGCAGAACGGGACAGCGCGGAGCCGTCGGTCGGAACCAGTATGTTTTTATACATGTTCATCACCTCATTTCGCGTAAGGGAGCACCCAGATCAGCATGCCGATTACATAACAAACCGCCGCACAAACCAGCGTAAACGGCACGCTCCAGGCCAGAAATTCGCGCAGCGACACCTTGCGGCCTTCTTCCTTTTCGCCGAGGCTCAACGCCACGTACAGCGCCGGCGCACCGGCCACCGTCAGATTGCTGCCCAGCGTACCCGACCACAATAGCATCCAGTACAACGGCCACGGTTCGATGCCGTCCTTGGCCATATCCTTGATGGTGTGCAGGAAGGTCAGAATGTAGGCGTCGTGCTCGACGATACCGACGATGGGCACGGTAATCCAGTACAACAGCGTCGCACCCAACGCGTAATTCTCCAGGAATATCGGCTTGATCTGGGTGGCGAGCAAATCGAGGATATGGCTTTTCTCGAGACCGCCGACCAGCGCGAACAGCGCGACATAGAAAAATATCGCGCGCCAATCGAGTTCCTGTATGCATTCCTCGAAGCTCGAGGCCTGCTTGACGCGATCACCGAGCAAAGCCAGTACCAGCACCAGTGAAACTGCGCCGGTCATTGCAATGAATCCGAGCTGCACGCCGATATGCTCGCGCATCGACATCGCCACCACAGTGCCGATAAACCAGCTCACCACGATGGTCGCAAACAGCGGATTTTCGATTTTTGCTTCAAGGCCGAGGCTGCTCAGGTCGGCAACACGCTTGTGACCGCGGAAACCGTAGGCCCACATCGCTCCCAGGGTGATTACAAATGTCACCATCAGGATCGGAAACGAGGATGCCCGCCCGTGCTGCCAGAAAAAATCCCAGAACTCGGCGCCGGCCACGCTGTGCAGCATCTGCGGCGGCAGGTCACCGATCAGCAGCGCGGTGCCCATGAAGTTGGCGCCGAAACCGATCATCAGGATCACCGGCACCGGCGACAGCTTCATCGCGCGCGCCAGCGGCAGCGCCACCGGCGCCATCATCAGGATGGTCACTACGTTGTCCACGAACATCGAGATGAAGCCTGCCAGGAAGGTCAGGATCATTACCAGAAATCCAGGGCGCCCGCCGGAGAGCTTGAGCGCCTGGATCGACAGCCAGCTCGGCACGCCGGACTTGCCGAAATAGCCGGCGATGATCCAGATGCCGACCAGGATCGCCATCACGTTCCAGTCGACGTACTTGAA
>CAZAOZ010000105.1:0-4951 GCA_964486865.1 uncultured Bordetella sp. | reverse complement strand
CCATGCAACACCCCTCCTTTCGGTAAAGTGTTGCACTTGGGCTTTGAGACTGCGCTGCATTTTTGCCCGCTTCGATCCGGGCTCAAGCGCGGGCACCTACGCGCTTCATCGCCTGATCGTCCCTGATGCTGTGGAACTTTCGAGATTCAAGTTGAGGCTAACAGGAGGTGTTATGCGCGGCAAGCAATTGCAGGCCGGAGCTGTGCAGCAGGTCACGCAGGGCGGACGCCGGGTGGCCGCCGCGGGGGGGTATCAGTTCACGGTATTCAGCGATGGATCAAGGCGATGCGGTGAGTCGCCCAGTGAGGCCGCATTCCCATAATGACAGCATGGGCATGCAGCGGGGCAGAATTACCACAATGGCGCTATGGGCAAAGGCGGTGGGGCAGATCGCGATTTTTCGTACGCATGGCCGTTCCCGGCATCACAGACACTGGTTTTTATCCGGCAGCCCGTTCTACGGATGCAGGGCCGTAGGGCGGATAAGCCGCAGGCGCCATCCGCCGCATGTAATCCGGCTCGTAGGGCGGATGAGGAGCGAGGCGACGTTATCCGCCGAATGTAATGTTGGTCATCGCATCCGGTCTTCAGGACGTTACTGAGAGACCCGTAACGACCGGATAACCCGATGCCGGACTACCGTCGCAATCGCGTCCCCGGCGGCACCTATTTCTTCACCGTCAATCTGCTCGAACGCCGGCGTCGCCTGCTGGTTGAGCATATTGATGCTTTGCGTAAGGCGGTGCGCGTAGTGCGCGAGCGGCAATCTTTCCATATCGATGCCTGGGTAGTGCTGCCGGATCATCTGCATTGCCTGTGGACGCTGCCGCCGGGGGATGCCGATTACTCAGGGCGGTGGAAGGCGATCAAGACCGCGTTTGCCAAGGCCGTGCCTCGTGAGGAATTATTATCCGAGGTGCGTCGCGTCAACGGGGAGCGCGGCATCTGGCAGAGACGGTTCTGGGAACACACGATCCGCGATGAGCGCGATTATGCGGCGCATATGGATTACATCTCATTCAATCCGGTGAAGCATGGATGGGTGGAGCGGGTGGTGGATTGGCCTTATTCCTCGTTTCACCGCCATGTGCGGGCGGGGGTTTATGCGTTGGATTGGGGTGGTGGTGAGGTTGAGGGGGTGTTCGGGAAGCGCCGGGGTGATTGATGGTTTGCGTTCGGCGGATAACGCTGCTGCGCGGCTCATCCGCCCTACTAAACGAAACGGCGCATCGTTTCGATGCGCCGCTTTGTTGTTGATTAACCGCTGAGTTATTTTTTCTTCGCTGCTTTTTTCTTGCCGGGCTTTTTTGTGACCGCTTTCTTTTTGGCGGGTTTCTTTGCCGCCGCTTTCGGTTTCATGCCCGCTTTCATTCCTTTGGTCAGCACGCTGCGCAGCCATGCCCACGATGCCGGCCCCCATTCGCGCTCGTTTTTTGCGGCGATGTGGCCGTCGTCGGCGTAAACCCGCGCCACGCGGCCGTCGGCGGGGCCCGATTCCAGCAGCAGGTAGAGATTGCCGATGGGGGTGAGGTGGTCGATCTTGCCGTTGACCAGGTACATGGGCATGGTCAGCTTGTCGAGCAGGCCCTGGTCTTTCAGCGACCAGCGCAGGAAATCCTTGCGCTGCTCTTCTTCCGTGATTTCCTTCAGCGGCGGGCGCGTGCCGCGCGGGCCGAACCAGTTGGTTTTGGCGCGTTCATACGCGGCCTTGCGCCATTCGGCGCGCTCTTCCGGCGTGCCCCAGTAACCGGCGCCGCCCGGCGCGCAGGCGATCAGGCCCTTGATGCGCGCATCGTGCGCGGCAAGCCGGATCACCCACAGGCCGCCGCGGCTGACGCCGAAGGCGCCGATGCGCTGCCCGTCGATTTCGGGGCGCTTCTGCAGCACGTCCAGCGCGGCCTGCCACGCCACCACCGATTCCGGCGCATGCGGGAACGTGGTCTCACCCGTGCCCGGCGCATCGACCACCAGCGCCGCCATGCCCTGCGCCAGCGCGCCTTCGGCATATTTTTCGCGATCTTCCTTGTACATGTCGGCGCCGCACATCACCAGCACGGCCGGCACCTTGTTCGATTTCGACGCGCCCCTGGGCAGCCGCAGATAACCGGTGGCCTTCATGCCGTTCTTGGTGACGGTGATGACTTCCGGCTGGTCGGGCAGCAATGTGGCCGATTTGCGGTAGCAGCGCAGATAATCTTCGTACGACTGCGTCTTGATCGGACTCATGTCCGGCGGGCAGATCGGCGAGCCCGACCAGTACGGCGACGGGAAACGCGCGAGGCTGTAGTAGGTCTTGGCCTGGATGTACGCCTGGCGCGCGCCGGCCTTGTCCTTGCGTGCGAGCAGGGCATCGCCTTTTTTTTCGTATTCGGCGCCGACCGCGCTCCACACCGGCACCCAGTCTTCGTCTTCGGTACTTTTGATTTTGGCAACAGTATCGATCAGCAATTGCATGTCGTCGATCAGGTTGAACCAGCGGCGGTAGAAGCCACCGATGCCGACGACGAACGGATCTTCGTCCGCGCGCATCGGCAGTGAGGCGAGGATGGCGGCTTTGTTTTTGGCGTTCTGCTGGATCGTGCTCATGGGTTCCCCTTGAAAGAATCGTCAACGTGCAAGGCGCATATTCTGGCGCAAGGCCGAATTGGGCGCCATGTTCCAGGTGCGCCGCGGCCGGTCGTGTACGTGCGCGCCAACGGAATTCGTAACCTGTTGATTTAAATTATTTATTTTTGGAGTGCCGGTACTGGATTCGCGTCGGGCGTTTCGTCATGCGGACATCGACAATGAAGTGTTTCCCGGCTGTGTCGGCTTGAGCCACAATGCAGCCTTCATCTGGAGGAGATGACATGCGATCGGTATCAGGCAGGATCGCGCCGGCTTGTTGCCCGCGCGCCGCAGTGTTACTGGCAATGCTGTGCGCGACAGGCGCAGGGTTGCAGGCGACACCGGCACTGAGTGCTTATCCGGAACGGCCGATCCGCATGATCGTGCCGCAGGCGGTGGGCAGTTCCACCGACAACGGGGCGCGCATCGTCGCCACCGAACTCTCCCGTGAAATCGGCCAGCAGATCGTGGTCGATAACCGGCCGGGCGCGGCGCTGCAGCTCGGCATGGAACTGACGGCGAAAGCGTCGCCGGATGGCTATACCATCGGTTATGCGCCGATCGGCTCGCTGGTGATCGGACCGCACCTGTTGAGCAAGCCGCCGGTCGATGTGTTCCGCGACCTGGCGCCGGTCGGGCAGACCATCAGCGGCCACCAGATGCTGATGACCAGTCCCAGGACGCCTTTCAGGAGCGTGCAGGAAGTCATCGACTACGCCAAAAAGAATCCCGGCAAGCTGTCCAACGCGTCGTCGAGCAACGGCTCGCCGGGACATATCGGATTCGAGCTGCTGAAAACCATGACCGGCATGAACATCGTCCATGTGCCGTACAAGGGCGGCGCCGCGGCCATCGTCGATCTGATGGGCGGGCAGGTGCAATTGATGATGGAGGGGCTCAACTCGGCGACGCCGCATGTCAAAGCCGGCCGCGTGCGCGGACTGGCGGTCACCGGGCCGCAACGCTCCGCGGTTTTTCCCGACATTCCGACCATGGTCGAGGCGGGCGTTGCCGGCTATGTGATGACGGTGTGGCACGGCGTGGTGGCGCCGGCAAAAACGCCGCGCGCCATGATCAACGTGCTGAACGCCAATATCAACAAGGCCGTCACCTCGCCGGATGGTGCGCGGCGGATACTGGCGCTGGGGTCGGAGCCGCATCCCGGCACGCCGGAAGAATTCTGGAAACTGGTGCGCAGCGACTATGCGCGCTGGGGCGAGGTCATCAAGCGCACGGGAGCCAAGGTCGATTGAACGCGCGCATCCCCGAACTGGACGTCGCGGAGTTCATGATTCCGTCGCGCGCCGCGAAGCAAGTCCCCTTGGGGGGCGACGCCGGCATCGAACTCTATGTGCGCAACCGCCATCCGCGCGGACAGGCGGCGTTTGCTGCTGATCGCGTGCTGCTGTTCGTGCATGGTTCCACCTATCCCGCCGAGGCGGTGTTCGACTATCCGTTGCACGGCCTGTCGTGGATGCAGTACATCGCGGCCCGCGGCTTCGACGTGTACCTGGTCGATGTGCGCGGTTACGGCCGTTCGACGCGGCCCGTGGCCATGGACGGCCCGCCGCAAAACGGCGCGCCGGTGGCGCGCACCGCGGAAGCCGTGGCGGATGTCGGCGCCGCGGTGGATTTCATCTGCCGGCGCCGCAACATCACCGCGCTGAACCTGATGGGCTGGTCGTGGGGCACGACGATCATGTCCGCCTACACCGCGCGCCACAACGAACGGGTGCGCAAGCTGGTGTTGAACGCGCCGCAGTGGCTGCGCGACGGGCCTTCATCGCTGGACGCCGGCGGGCCGCTGGGCGCCTGGCGCGCGGCGACGCGTGACACCACGCGCCGGCACTGGTTCGGCGGTGTGCCGCCGCACAAGGTCAATGAGGTGATTGCGCCGGCGGCGTTCGAGGCATGGCTGACTGCGGCAATGGCCACCGATCCGGTCGGCGCCAGCATGAATCCGCCGATCCTGCGCGCGCCCAACGGCACGCTGCTCGACACGCGCGAATTCTGGACCCAGGGCAGGCCGCCGTACGATCCGGCGGACATCCGCGTGCCGGTGCTGATGACGCACGCCGAATGGGATACCGTATTGCCGGCGCGCATGGGGCACGAGTTGTATGCGAAATTGGTGAACGTGCCTTATAAACGTCACGTCGAATTCAGCGAAGGCACGCATTACCTGATGCTGGAAAAAAACCGCATGCAGGTGCTGCGCGAGGTGCAGCATTTTCTGGAAGAAGAGTGCCGGGTTGGAGAGTAGACCCATTTGTTTTTATTTAGAGCGTGTCAGTAGTGTCCCAACGTTTTCACGAGAGACGGTTATAAGTTGATGATTGAACTG
>CAZAOZ010000104.1:0-5047 GCA_964486865.1 uncultured Bordetella sp. | reverse complement strand
TGCTGCTGCGCGATCTGCAGGATTTGCAGACAATGCAGCAAGCGGAATCCAATCGACTGGAGAATGCACACCCCGGCGTGCGCGAACGCATCGAGCGCCATCTGGAGTTCCTCGCCCGCGAGATCGAGCAGCTCAGAAAGAAGATCGAGCAGCACATCGATCATCACGACAACCTGCGTGGTCGGCGGGATTTGCTCGACAGCGTACCTGGGCTGGGTGAGCACACCATCCCCTGGTTGATTGCCTATTTGGGTGATGGCGAGCGCTTTACAGTCTCCAAGCGCGCCGTGGCCTTCTTCGGCCTGTGTCCGAAACCGCGGCAATCGGGCAGCAGCGTGCATGGCAAAGCCCGCATCGCCAAGACCGGGCACGCGGACTTGCGCCATGCGCTGTATATGCCCGCCGTGGTTGCCTACAGTCGATGCAAGGCCTTCGCGCCCTTCGTGCAACGACTCAAGGCTGCCGGCAAGCCGCCCAAGGTGATCATCGTGGCGCTGATGCGCAAGCTCGTCGCCATCGCTCAGGCCATACTCAAATCCGGCAAACCCTTCGATCCAACCCTGCATCACGCTTGACTTGGATAACGGTATCTACAGCACTTCAGCTTACCTCAGACCCGCCGACCCGCGTTGTCGATATTGGAACGGGGTGTTCGCGAAAGGCGGGATACTCCCGCCCTACGCCCGACTATCGACTCTCGGGAATCACCGGCAGCAGCAGGCTCGCCGCATGCTCACCTCCGCAGTGCAGCGTGACCTTGCCGCCGAAAACTTCCTGCGGTCTGTCGCGCGGATCGTCATGCAGGAACGGGCCGCAGCCCAGCAGTTCATTCTTGAAGTTGGACAGGCGCGCGCCGGTGCTCTTCTGCCATTCGTAATCGCGGCCGCGCACGGTGAGTGCCAGGCGATAACCCGCGGGCACCACGATGGACGTCGGCCACAGTTCGATATCGAGCTGGACGATCGCGCCCGGTTGCAGCGGCTGCTTTTCGTCGTGGGTGTGGTACGGGCGGTAGTCGGTGGACAGCTGCGGGTCGAGCTTGCGGTGCGAGGCCCGCAGCCAGCCCTGCGCGATCGGCGTATGCGGATCAATCGCGCCCATGAACACCACTTCGTTGCCGTCCGGCGCATAGACGCGGAACACCAGGAACAGGTCGGCATCCGCAGTGGACGAAGATACAAACAATCTCGCCGCCAGCGGCCCGGTGATTTCGGTCTGCTCGCTGAGCGGCGGCAGCATGAACGTGACGCCATCGCCCAGCGCATCGTAAGTCACCGTGCCGGCGGAGGTGACCGGTTCGCGGGACAGGCTCCGGTCAGCGGGAGCCAGATGCAAGCGTGTCCATTGCGTGCGCTGCAGCGGCCACTCCTGCTCGTGGCGTTCGACAAAACGGTCGATATGCCGCACCTGCAGCTGCACCCGGGGCTGGCGATCCCAGCCGTTCGGTTCATTCTTGAGGAAATAATCAAAAAAGCGCTGCTGCAGTTTGCGCCCGTAATCGGTATAGAAATGCGTCCAGTGCTCGAGCCCATGCGCTTCCAGCCATTTGTGGCGCGAGGCCGCGCGCGCAAAGCCCTCGAAATTGCCGCGCGGATGCAGGCCCTGGCCGCCCCAGTTCGCCGCCGTCAGCAGCGGCGTGGTGATTTTTCCCCAGACCGGCGAGCGCTCGCGATGGTATGCGTCGTCGAACGGGTGGGCGAGGATCCGGTTGCCGAAGTCGGTGCGGTTTTTGGCCAGCTCGCTGTCGCTGAGCGTTTCATCGCCGCACACCAGCGCGCCGGTGACGCGCGAACGCGGCCCGCGCGTGCCCAGCCCGTACTGCACGGTCTTCACCTGCATGTCGTACCAGTTGGCAAAGAAGGTGCTGAATATGCCGCCGTGATGCGTCGCATCGCGGTACCAGTCGGCGGAACCTTCCCACACGCACATCGCGGCCAGGTGCGGCGGTTGCAGCGTCGCGACCTGCCACTGGTTCATGCCGTAATAGGAAATGCCGTTCAGGCCCACCTTGCCGTTAGACCACGGCTGCACGCCCGCCCATTCGATGCAGTGGTAGAAATCGCGGGTCTCGCGCGGCGAGAACGGATCGATGAATCCCGGCGAGCGGCCGGCGCCGCGCGAATCCACGCGCACGCAGGCGTAGCCTTGCGGCACCCATTTCTCCGGATCAACGACTTCCCAGCTCTGATACAGATTGCTGGAGCCCGCAGCCACATCGGGGTGCTGGTCCACCATGCGCTGCCACGCGCTGGGGTAGCCCTCCTGGAAGGCCAGGCCCTTGGCGTAAGGCCCGTAGGTCAGTAAGACCGGATACCGGCCGTCACCCGGCGGACGGAACACGTCGGCGCGCAGCACGAGCCCGTCGTCCATCGTGATCGGGGCGTCCCAGTCGATGCGCATGCCGTCGCGGATTTCGCTTTTTTCTGCCGCACTCATGGTTCTGCAGATGGACGTTGCACCGTTTGACCGAAATCCCGATGGGCCGAAACCCGTAACCGGATGAGGGGTTTGGTAGCATTGTAAGTCAGGCGCAGCCAGTTTCATGCCCTGCGCCAACGATCCCGGATACTTGGCATCGCCGACGCAAAACCAATAAAAATACGGATGACTCCGTGCGCCGATCCTGATATCGATTCAGGAACTCCGCTTCCGCCGCATCCTGATCATCTGCCAGGCCGCGCTCCCCGGCATCCGGCATTCCCAGAATGTCCATCCGTTGACGGGGCTGCCGGTGATCGCCATGGCCGCAGCGGATGGCGTGTCGTAACGCTGGCCATTGAGCACCAGTGCGCCTTTCTCCACGCGGGCGAGATGCGTCTCGCCTTTGTAGTTCGCGCGGAATTCGGTGCGCGGCGAAAAACGCATGTCTTTGCCGGCCCAGTTGCCCGGCCTGTGAAACCATTGATTTTTGTTGGAAAAAGACTATACTTTTTTCAACATGAAACCGGCAAAGAAATCAAAGCAACTTATTGAATCTAAAGCTTTTTCAATAATTTGCGGCCACAGGGGAGGTTGGGTATTCACTCCGCGGGATCTCGCGCGCCTGGGCGATCCCCGTTCCGTGGGCATGGCGCTGACCCGGCTTTGCCGCAAGGGAGTCATTCGTCATCTGGCCCGCGGGCTTTACGACTACCCCATCGACCACCAGACCTTCGGGCGCGTGCCGCCTTCTGCGGATGCCGTTGCCCGGGCGCTGGCCAAGCGCGACGCCAGCCGTCTGCAGCCCACCGGGGCCTACGCTGCGAATATCCTGGGGCTGTCCGAGCAGGTGCCGACGCGCATCGTGTTTCTGACTGATGGCCCCTCACGCCGGGTGAAATTCGGCAACCAGGAAATCGTGCTCAAGAAAACCACGCCGCGCAACATGGCCACCGCCGGCCGCAAAAGCGGCGACATCATCCAGGCGCTGCGCCATATCGGCCAGGACCACATCACCGACACAACACTGGCGATCCTGCGGCGGCAACTGACGCCGAAAGACCGCGCGCAACTGCTGAAAGACCTCCCGCACGCGCCGGGATGGGTGGCCGATCTCCTGCGCCGGCTCGCCGCCTGAGCCATGGACGCCTTCGCCCGCCTGCCCGCCAGCGAACGCCGCCTGGCCTGCATCGCGACCGCTGATGCCCAACGCCTGCAGGCCGCCAGCGTCGACAAGGATTTCTGGGTGTGCTGGACACTGCGCGCGCTGTTCATGCTCCCCGCTGCCCACAAGCGCATCACTTTCAAGGGCGGCACTTCGCTGTCCAAGGCCTGGGGGCTGGTCGACCGCTTCTCCGAGGACATCGACCTCGTCGTCGACAAGGACGCGCTGGGCTTTGCCGGCGATGCCGCCCCCGATCAGGCCGCCGGCAGCAACGAACGCCGCCGTCGCCTCGATCGGCTGATGGCCGCCTGCCGCGACTGGGTGCAGGGCGATCTGCAGTCCGCACTGGCTGCCGACATCGCCGGGCGCCTTGGCACCCGCGAAGGCTGGAAGCTGGAAGTGGACCCGGACATGGCCGACGGGCAATGCCTGCTGTTCCATTATCCCGGTGCCTTTCCTGCGACTGAAGCCGGTTATGTGCGCCCCGTCGTCAAAATCGAACTCGGCGCGCGCTCCGACACCTGGCCCGCAGAAGCGCGCCTGGTCATGCCATACATCGCCGATGCGCTGCCGCAGGCCATCGCCGATGCGCGGTTCTCCGTGACTGCGCTCACTGCCGAGCGCACCTTCTGGGAGAAAGCCATGCTGCTGCACGAGGAAACGTTCCGTCCGGCAGACAAGCCGCGCAGGGAACGCATGGCGCGGCATTACTACGATCTCTGGTGCCTGATCACCCGCGGCGTGGCGGAGCAGGCCATGGCCGACCGCGCGCTGTTCGAGCGCGTTGCCGCCCACCGCGAAATTTTTTTCAGGCTGGGCTGGGTGGACTACAGCACCCTGCGCCCCGGAACATTGCGGCTGACGCCGCCGCCGGAACACCGCGATCACTGGCGCCGGGATTACGATGAAATGGCCATTGCGATGTTCTATCGCGAACGCCCCGCCTTCGATGAAATCCTGCGCGTGGTTGGCGAATTCGAGAGGCGATTCAATGCCAGGTAATAACCACTGTTAACCGGGCAACCAAGCCATGGGCCGCAAACTGATCGATGCCAATCCCTACCTGCGCGATCCCGTGCAACGTGAGCGCTCCATATTTAAATCCGTTGCCAGTTCATCCGCCATCGAAGGCATTCGCGCACCGTTTCGTGATTTGGCTGCTGAAACCGTCGCTTCCCGCAAGCCCGGGAAATTGGGCAAACCCCGCAACAAGCGTTAATGCTGCGATCGCAGAAGCCGAACGGCGGGATCCGCTACGCTCCTCCCGCCCTACAAAACCGTAGATGAGCCGCTTGTTAGAATCGGGCCATTCGCATCCATAACAATATCTGGAGTATCGATGTTCACCCGCATCCTCACCGCTGGCCTTGCCGCACTCGCCCTCACCACCCCCGCCCTCGCCGCTCAGTCGAACACTGACTACCCCACCCGTATGAATTTTGGTCAAAAATCGCTGTTTTAGCT
>CAZAOZ010000103.1:0-5103 GCA_964486865.1 uncultured Bordetella sp. | reverse complement strand
TGATGTCGAGCATCATCACCACGAACAGGAACAGCACCATCACCGCGCCGACATAGACCAGCACCAGGGCAATGCCGAGGAACTCGGCCTCCAGCTGGATCCACAGTCCCGCGCACGTGCAGAAGGCCAGCACCAGGAACAGCGCGGCATGCACCGGGTTGCGCGCGGTAATCACGCGCAGCGCCGCGAAGACGAGGATCGCCGCGAAAAAATAGAAAATGAATTCCTGGAAGGTCATAAAGGCTTAGCCACAGAGATCACAGAGTTCACAGAGAAAACCCGTGAACCCCCGCTCTTGATTTTCAATCTCTGTGATCTCTGTGTCCTCTGTGGCTGAATGGTTTAAACGAACTTGTTAGCGAAACTTCGCGTCCGCCGCACGGTCTTTCGCAATCTGTTCTTCGCAAGCGTCACCGATCGCCAGCAGCATCGGCTTGGTGTAGATCAGGTCACCGCGTGTTTCGCCGTGATATTCGTAAATGCGCGTCTCGACAATGGAATCCACCGGGCACGATTCCTCGCAGAAGCCGCAGAATATGCACTTGGTGAGGTCGATGTCGTAACGCGTGGTGCGGCGCGTGCCGTCCTCGCGCTGCTCGGACTCGATGGTGATCGCCAGCGCCGGACACACCGCCTCGCACAGTTTGCAGGCGATGCAGCGTTCTTCGCCGTTGGGGTAACGGCGCAGCGCATGCAGCCCCCGGAAACGCGGGCTCTGCGGCGCCTTTTCATCCGGATACTGCACGGTGATCTTGCGCGCAAACAGGTAGCGGCCGGTCACGGCCATGCCCTTCAGCAGCTCGAACAGCAGGAAGGTCCGGAAAAATCCGTGGATGCGCGCGATCACGGGATTGTCCTCACGATTTCCACCAGATCCACAGCGGCGTCTGCATCCATGCGCCGAGCACCACGATCCACACCAGGGTCACCGGGATGAACACCTTCCAGCCCAGACGCATGATCTGGTCATAGCGGTATCGCGGGAACGTCGCGCGGAACCACAGGAACAACGAAGCCACAAAGAAAATCTTGGCGAACAGCCAACCGAAGCCGCCCGTGCCGAGCAAGCCCCACGAAGCCGGGAACGGCGACAGCCAGCCGCCGAGAAACATGATCGAAGTCAGCGTCGAAATCAGGATCATGGCGGAGTACTCGGCCAGCGAAAAAACAGCGAAGGTCATGCCCGAGTATTCGACGTGAAAGCCGACGATTTCCGATTCACCCTCCGCGACGTCGAACGGCGCGCGGTTGGTCTCGGCGATGCCCGAGATCAGATAAGTCAGGAACAGCGGGAACAGCGGCAGCCAGAACCAGCCGAACAGGCCGGCCCCGCTCTGCTGGGCCTTGACGATTTCAGCGAGGTTCAGGCTTTGTGATGCCATCAGCACGCCGACCAGCGAAAAACCCATGGCGATTTCATACGACACGATCTGCGCCGCCGAACGCAGGCTGCCGAGAAAAGCGTATTTCGAGTTCGACGCCCAGCCGGCGATGATGATGCCGTAGACGCCGAGCGAAGTCATCGCCATCAGGTAGAGCAGGCCGGCATCGATGTTCGACAGGATCAGTTCCGGCGAGAACGGAATCACCGCCCACGCCGCCAGCGCCGGGCCCAGCGCCATGACCGGAGCGAGCACGAACAGGAATTTGTTGGAGCCGGTCGGGATGATGACTTCCTTGACCAGCAGCTTCAGGCCGTCGGCGATGGGCTGCGCCCAGCCGCCCAGCCAGCGAATGCCGAAAAACGTCACGCGGTTCGGACCGATACGGATCTGCATGTAGCCGATCAGCTTGCGTTCCCACAGCGTCAGGTAGGCAATGCACAGCATCAGCGGCGCCACGATCAGCATGATCTTGACCAGCGTCCACACCACCGGCCACAGCGGGCCGAGCAGTGCTTGCGGATAGGCGAGCAGCGTATCGAGCATCACGCGGTCGCCTTTTGCGTTTGCGCAACGCGCTCGAGGGCGAGGGGCGCCGAAGCCGCGCCGAGCGCAGCGGTTTCCGGACGCGCTGCGGCCAGCCGCACGCAACCTGCGGGCAGTTTGTCGTCGATGGCGTACGGCACGCTCGCCTCACCGCCGTCCTGCGTCACGCGCACGAAATCGCCGTCGCGCAATCCGAGTTGATCCGCGAGCGCGCGATTCATCGTTGCTGCCGGCGGCTGCGCGTCGCGGGTTTTTTGCAGACTGGGCGCGCGGCGCGCCAGCGCGTCAGCGGCATGAATCGGCGTTTCCGCAATCCGTGCCAGGCCGCTGCCGGCGGCGGACAGCGCACCGAGTGTACAACGTAATTCATTGTTTTTATTGAATATTTCCGCCTTGCCGTGGAGTGCTTCGCGCTGCGCATCATCCGCGCCATCGTGCTCGAATCCGGCAAGACCCAGCAGATTGCCGAGCACGCGCAGCACTTTCCACGCCGGACGCGTCTCGCCCAGCGGCTGCACCACGCCATTGAACGCCTGCACGCGGCCTTCGGTGCTGATGAACGTGCCGGCGGTTTCGGTAAACGGCGCAATCGGCAACAGCACATGCGCATATTCGGTGGCGCGATGCTGGAACGGGCTCAGCGCGACCACCAGTTCCGCCTGTTTCATCGCGGCAATGGCCTGCCGCGGATTGTGCATGTCGAGTTCCGGTTCGACGCCAAGCAGCAGGTACGCCTTCAGCGGCGCTTCGATCATCTGCCGTGCGTTTTTACCTTCCCTCATCCCTGACCCTTCTGCTCCGCTCCCAGTGTTCCCTGGTCCCGGAGGGAGAAGGGAATCATCTGCCCCCCCTCTCCCTCTGGGAGAGGGGCCGGGGGTGAGGGGGAACGGCACGCAACCTGCGACATGACCGCCGACGCTGTTGGCTGCTTCGCCGAGAAAACCGAACGGGCAACCGAGCACTGTTCCCAGCGCCTGCGCCAGCGCATGCAGTTCGCCGGCAGCCGGATGGTGCTGGGCAAAGTTGCCGAGGAATACCGCAGCCTGCTTTCCGGCGACGAGGCTGGCGGCCATGCGTTGTGCCGCGTCGCCTGCCGTGACGCCGGCCACTGCACCGCGCACCGCTTCCGGCACTGCGGCATTCTTCAATGCCGCGGCTGCTTTCACCACCTGCGCCAGCGTCTGCGGCAGCAGGCCCGGCGCGACGATGGCCTTGTTGGCGACGCGCATCAGCAAATCGTCGTCGGCCGCGTGAATCAGGTTGAGCTCGGTGTGTTTTTTGACGGCCTGGCGCAGCCGGTGCGCAAGCAGCGGATGATCCTTGCGCAAGGTCGAACCGATGACCAGTACGCGGTCCAGCGCACCGATGCCGGCGATGTTCATGCCCAGCCACGGAATGCCGGCAAGCTTGCCGTCGCTGCTGAAATCCGCCTGCCGCAGCCGGAAATCGACATTGCCCGAACCGAATCCCCGCAGCAGTTTCTGCAGCAGATGCATTTCTTCCAGCGTCTGGTGCGGCGTCGCCAGCGCGCCGATGGCGGCAGCGCCATGCGCGCCCTTGATGCACTGCAGTTCCTTGGCGATGAATTCCAGCGCCACCGGCCAGTCCACTTCCTTCCAGTCGCCGCCCTGCTTCAGCATCGGCCTCGCCAGGCGTTTGTCCGAGTTCAGCGCTTCATACGAAAACCGGTCCTTGTCCGACAGCCAGCACTCGTTGACGGCTTCGTTATCGCGCGGCAATGCGCGCATGACACGGTTCTGCTTGACCTGCAGCGTCAGGTTGGAGCCCAGGCCGCAGTGCGGGCTGATCGAGGGCTTGCGCGTCAGCTCCCAGGTGCGGGCGCTGTAGCGGAAGGGTTTCGACGTCAGCGCACCGACCGGGCACAGGTCGATGGCGTTGCCCGACAGCTCCGAATCGACGGTCCTGCCGACGAAGGTGATGATTTCCGAATGCTCGCCGCGACCGATCATGCCCAGTTCCATGATGCCGGCGATTTCCTGACCGAAACGCACGCAGCGCGTGCAATGGATGCAGCGCGTCATGTCGGTGGAAATCAGCGGGCCGAGATTCTTGTTGTTCACGACACGCTTGTCTTCTTCGTATTGCGAACCGCTGCTGCCGTAACCCACCGCGAGATCCTGCAACTGGCATTCGCCGCCCTGGTCGCAGATCGGGCAATCCAGCGGATGGTTGATCAGCAGGAACTCCATGACGCCCTTCTGCGCGTTGACCGCCGCATCCGAATGCGTCCACACCTTCATGCCGTTGGTCACCGGCGTCGCGCAGGCCGGCAGCGGCTTCGGCGCCTTCTCGACCTGCACCAGGCACATGCGGCAGTTGGCGGCGATCGACAGCTTCTTGTGGTAACAGAAGTGCGGTACGTACGTGCCCGCCTGATGGGCAGCATCCATGATCGTGCTGCCTTCAGCCACCTCCATCATCTTGCCGTCCAGCTCGATCTCTAGCATGGCACATGCTCACAAATCCCCCCTCTCCCATGTATGGGAGAGGGGAAGGGGGAGAGGGACAATCGCACCAGGTTATACATAAGGAGCCACCAGGCACTTCTTGTGGTCGATGTGGTATTGGAATTCGTCGCGGTAATGCTTGATGAACGCGCGTACCGGCATCGCCGCAGCATCCCCCAGCGCGCATATCGTGCGACCCTGGATGTTGTCGGCGATGCGATTCAACTGATCGAGGTCTTCGCTGCGGCCCTTGCCGTGCTCGATGCGATCGACCATGCGGTAGAGCCAGCCGGTGCCCTCGCGGCACGGCGTGCACTGGCCGCAGGACTCTTCGTAATAGAAATAGGACAGCCGCAGCAGCGACTTCACCATGCAGCGCGTCTCGTCCATGACAATCACCGCGCCCGAACCCAGCATCGAACCGGCCTTGGCAATCGAGTCGAAATCCATGTCGGTGGCCATCATCACGTCGGCCGGCAGCACCGGCATCGACGAACCGCCGGGAATCACCGCTTTCAGCTTGCGGCCGTCGCGCATGCCGCCCGCCATCTCCAGCAGCCTGGGAAACGGCGTACCGAGCCTGACCTCGAAATTGCCGGGGCGCGCCACATCGCCAGACACCGAGAAAATCTTGGTGCCGCCGTTGTTGGGCTTGCCCATGTTGAGGAAAGCTTCACCGCCGTTCATGATGATCCACGGCACAGCAG
>CAZAOZ010000102.1:0-5489 GCA_964486865.1 uncultured Bordetella sp. | reverse complement strand
AACAAATCAAACATGGAAAATTCAGCCTTCCTCTTGACACGGTTGCTCTCCCCGTTTCCACGGGGAGAGGGAATAGAAATCACAACCGAGAATTCGCATGGATACTCCCTCAGCAACACTACAGAAATACAAAATGTTCATCGGCGGCAAGTGGGTCGCCGCCGTCGGCGGTGAATATTTTCCCAGCGACAATCCCTTTACCGGCAAGCCCTGGGCGTCGATCCCGCGCGGTGGCGCGACCGATGTGGCGCGCGCCGTCGAAGCCGCGCACAAGGCACTGACGACCGGCGAATGGCCGAAACTGACAGCCACCAAACGCGGCGCGCTGCTGCGCAAGCTGGGCGACCTGATCGCGGATCATTCAAAGGCGCTCGCCGAGATCGAAGTGCGCGACAACGGCAAGCTCTATGCCGAGATGAGCGCGCAGACCGCGTACATGGCGCAGTGGTATTACTACTACGGCGGACTGGCCGACAAGATCGAGGGCCATGTCATCCCCAGCGATAAACCCGACACCTTCAATTACACGCGTTACGAACCGGTCGGCGTCGTCGCCTGCATCATTCCGTGGAATTCGCCGCTGCTGCTGGCCGCGTGGAAACTGGCGCCCGCCCTGGCTGCCGGCAACACCGTGGTGCTGAAGCCTTCGGAATACACCTCGGCCTCGCTGCTGGAATTCATGAAACTCATCGAGCAGGCGGGATTCCCGCCGGGCGTGGTCAATGTGGTCACCGGCTTCGGGCCGGAAGTCGGCACGCCGCTGGTCGAACATCCCAAAGTGGCCAAAGTGGCGTTCACTGGATCGGATGCCACCGGCCAGCGCATTTACGAAGCGGCCGCCAAAGGCCTGAAACGCGTCAGCATGGAACTCGGCGGCAAGTCGCCCAACATCGTGTTCGACGACGCGCACATCGACAATGCGATCAAGGGCGTGATTTCCGGCATCTTCGCCGCCACCGGCCAGACCTGCATCGCCGGTTCACGACTGCTGGTGCAGCAATCGATACACGATGCATTCGTCGATAAGTTGGTGGCTTTCGCGAAGACCGCGAAAATGGGCGACCCGATGAGCCTCGATACCCAGGTCGGCCCGGTCACCAATCCGCCGCAGTTCGAGAAAATCCTCAAATACATGGACATCGCCAAAGGCGAAGGCGCCACGGCGGTGCTCGGCGGCGGCAAAGCCGTGCGCCCCGAATGCGGCGACGGCTGGTTCGTCGAGCCGACCATCTACACAGGCGTGAAAAACTCCATGCGCATCGCGCAGGAAGAAGTGTTCGGCCCGGTGCTGTCGGTGATTCCGTTCAAGGATGAGGAAGAAGCCATCGCCATCGGCAACGATGTGGTGTTCGGTCTCGCTGCCGGCGTGTGGACGCAGAACATGCGCCGCGCCTTCACCATGGCTGACAAGCTCCAGGCCGGCACGGTGTGGGTCAACACCTACCGCGCGGTGTCGTACCTGTCGCCGTTCGGCGGCTACAAGCGCTCCGGCATCGGCCGCGAGAGCGGCCAGGAAATGATCAAGGAATACCTGCAGACCAAGAGCGTGTGGATTTCCACCGCGACCGAAGTGCCCAATCCCTTCGTCATGCGCTGACCTGAAGCGGCTGATGTCACGGCCCGCAGGCGCGGGTATACTTTCGCGCACCACACGCGGCCATCACAACAGACGTGGGCACGATACGAATTCAACAACCCGCAGGAGGAGCATCAATGGATTACGTGGCAGACAGCAAGCGCCTGACCTTGGCCGGCGCAAAAAAAATGATGGAAACCGCAACAGACATGGCGCGCAAGGCCAATGTTTCCATCTCGGTCGCCATCGCCGACGCCGGCGGACACCTGATCCTGATGGAACGCATGGACGGCGGACGTTTCCATACCGTGCACTCTTCGACGACCAAGGCCGCATGCGCCGCCTCGAACAAGCGCCCCACCACGGCCAAGGGCGCCGTCGGCCAGACGCTGGATACCGCGCATGCCATCGGGCTGGCATTGGCCGCCGGCCCGGAACGCTGGACGGCCATGGAAGGCGGCTATCCGGTCATCGTCGATGGCGAATGCATTGGCGGCATCGGCGTCAGCGGCGGTAACTGGGAATTCGATGACAATACGGCACGCTCGGCGGTTGAAGCCATCGGCGCGAGCTGGAAAATCGACAATCACTGAATCAGAAAATCGCAGGTGCGGACTGATCGCGCACTGCAATCACCGGGAGGAATACTGGAAATGGCTGCAAAACCGCTGAAAGTGGGCTGTCTGGGCATGGGCTGGTGGTCGGATGTACTGGCCGACGCCATGCAGCGCTCAGGAAAATTCGAAATCGTGTCGTGTTATACGCGCACGGCGGACAAGCGGCGCGCCTTTGCCGCCAAGTACGGATGCGCCGAAGCGCCCAGCTACGAAGCGATGCTGGCCGATCCGTCGATTGCAGCGATCATCAACACCACGCCCAACAACGTGCATCTGGAAACCACGCGCGCGGCGGCGCAGGCCGGCAAGCATGTGTTTCTCGACAAGCCCATCGCCAACACCGTGAGTGACGCCCAGGCGCTGACCGCCGCCTGCCGTGCCGCCAAAGTGGTGCTGGCGCTGGGCTACCAGCGGCGCAGGGAAAGCCATTTCCGCTGGGTGCGCAAGCAGATCGACGACGGCGTATTCGGCAAACTGGTCAATGCCGAAGCCAATATCAGCCGCGACCGCCTCGGCAAGATTGATCTTTCATCCTGGCGTTACACCGCCGCCGGCATGCCCGGCGGCGTCATGCTGCAGATCGGCATTCATTACGCCGACGTGCTGACCTACCTGATGGGGCCGATCCGCAGCGTCAGCGGCAATCTCGCGCAGCTGGTGCTGCCCGGCGACAACCCGGATGTGGCCAGCCTGCTTTTTGAACATGACAACGGCGCGCTGTCCACGCTGAACGCGAGCTACGCGTCGGCCTCGGAGTATTACCAGATGAACATTTACGGCAAGGAAGCGAGCGCCTATTACGACCTGCACCAGGGGCTGCGCTTTCTCAAGCGCGGCAGCACGCGCTCCGAACCGGTAACCTGCGCGCCGAATGACGCCATCGCCGATGAGCTGGATGAATTTGCCGCCGCGGTACGCGGCGAATGCGCGCCGGAAATGGACGGCGAGAAAAGTACGCATTCCCTCGCCGTGCTGCTGGCCGGCATCAAGTCAGCGCGCGAAGGCCGCCGGGTTACGGTCGCCGAAGTACTTGAGCAGAAATAATCGGGCAGGAACAAACCAGCAAAAAGGAAATGATCATGCGCAACATGCCGGGAATCATTGTTACCGTCGCCGCCGCAATGCTGGCCGGATCCGTTTTTGCCCAGGATGCCGCGTTTCCCAAGAGAGGCAATGTCGAAATCACCGTACTGTTTCCCGCGGGTTCTTCTGCAGATATCACCGCGCGCCTGCTCGCGCAGGGCATGAGCAAGCACCTGGGCGTCAATGTCATCACCGTCAACCGCCCCGGCGCCGGCGGCGCCATCGGCTACAAACATTCCGCCTCGCAAAAACCCGACGGTTATTCGCTGGTATGGAATTCCAATTCCATCTCCACGACCTATCATTCGGGGCAACTGGCATTTGACTACAAGGCGTTCGATCCGGTGGCGCGCGTGCTGGTCGAGCCGCCGCTGCTGGTGGTGCGCGCAGACGGCAAATGGAAAAAGCTCGCCGATCTGATCAAGGATGCCAAAGCGTATCCGGGGCAGATGACCGTCGCCAATTCCGGCACCGGCAGCCATACCCATATATCGGCCGTCGCGATGTTTCACGCCGCCAAGCTCAATGTCATTCATGTGCCGTACGGCGCGGCGCAGGTTGTGCCTAACCTGCTGGGCGGCCATGTCGATACCATGGTGCAGTTGCCGGGCGCGGTCGCCACGCACATGACTGCCGGCAAGCTGCGCGCACTGGCGACGCTGACGGCGGAGCGCGACCCCGGCATGCCGGACGTACCGACCGCCAGGGAACTGGGCTACGACGTTACGCTCGAGGCCTGGCGCGGCATTGCGGTGCCGCGTGGCACGCCACCCGCTGTCATCGCCGCCCTCGAAGCGGCCATACGTATCACTACGCGCAGTCCGGAGTTCGCTGCTGCTGCCGAGAAACTGTTCGTGCGCCCGGCCTTCATGCCCGCGCCTGAATTCGGTGCGTTGATCGCGCGTGAAGATGCCGACCTGGCACGCATCATGCAGCAGATTGGATTAAAGAAAGCTCCATAGTTGAGCAAATCCGTCGTGTAAAGGCGATGTGCAAAGGATGACATTGCGTTATCGGACAGGCGCGTAACCTGCTATCATTTTTTGCATGGACCACGGGCTTGATCTCAGGACCGTCCAGGCATTCGCCACCGCACTGCTGATCGGCGCGCTGATCGGCGTTGAGCGCGAGAAACGCAAATCTTCCGAAGGCGAGCTCAGCACAGGCGGGCTGCGCACTTTTATTCTCATATCCCTGTTCGGCGCGATATCAGGGTGGCTGTCTCACGTGTTCGACATGCCCTGGCTCATGCTCGGCGCGTTGGCAGTCGTTGCCGCACTGGTGGTGACGAGCTATCTGGTTTCTGCGCGCGTGCAGCCGAATGACATCGGAATGACCACCGAGGTTGCGACAGTCGTGGTTTTCCTGCTCGGCGCAATCACGATGCTCGGTTATCAGGAACTGGCAATCGGTCTGGCCGTCATCACCGCCGCGACGCTGGCCTACAAGCAGCCGCTGCACGGCATTGTGCAGAAAATCGGCTGGGACGACGTCTTTGCCGGCACGCGACTGCTGATCGCCACATTCATCGTGCTGCCGCTGCTGCCGGTGGAAGCGGTGGATCCCTGGGGCGCGCTGAAACCCTATTCCCTGTGGCTGCTGGTCCTGCTGATCTCCAGCCTGTCGCTGATCGGTTATGTGGCCACGCGCGCGCTGGGCGCGGACAAGGGCGTCCTTCTCACCGCACTGAGCGGCGGCCTGGTCTCATCGACAGCCGTGACGTTGTCCTTTACACGGCGCAGCGGCGACGAACAGGCGCCGGCCATGGCCAGCATCCTCGCCTCGGGGATACTGCTGGCCTGGGGCATCATGTTCGGACGGGTCCTTGTCGAAGTCCTGGTGGTCAACGCTGAACTGATCACGGCAGTGCTGATTCCGTTCGCGGCCATGGGCGTGGCCGGCGGCGCATCCGCGTTCTTCCTGTTCCGCCGCGGCGCTTCGGCAAAGCAAGCCGCGGCGCACACGGAAGAAATACCCCTCAAGAATCCCTTCAGCCTGACCGAGGCGGCAAAATTCGGGGCATTTTTTGCGGTCGTGCTGCTGGTCGTAAAACTGGTGCAACTGCATTTTCCCGGAGAAGGCGTCTATGTCGTCGCGGCGCTGGCCGGCCTGACCGACGTCGATGCGATCACGCTGTCGATGGCGGAATATGCCAAGACCGGCGACAGGGAAATTGCGGTCACGGCCATTGTCATCGCCGCCCTGAGCAACAC
>CAZAOZ010000101.1:0-5675 GCA_964486865.1 uncultured Bordetella sp. | reverse complement strand
TTAGGGAAACTCTGAATAAGTCATCTGATCAAGGGTCTTGTACGTTGTAGAAGGCATACGAGACGACTCGATAGGAACCAAGCGATGAAGCAAATGACACTGGCCACTGCGGGATTCGACCGCTACGCGAAGACGACACGGCGAGCCGAGTTTTTGGCGGAGATGGATCGCGTGGTTCCGTGGGACAAGCTTTGCGCCTTGGTGTTTCCTGTGTATCCCAAAGCGGGCGACGGTCGCCCGCCCATTGAGCTTGAGCGGATGATTCGAATCCACTGCCTGCAACACTGGTTCAATCTCTCGGATCCGTCGATAGAAGAGTCGCTGCACGACTCGGTGTCGATGCGCCAGTTTGCGGGCATTGATCTGGGGCGCGAGCCGGTACCCGACGAAACCACCATCTGCAAGTTTCGCCACCTGCTGGAGAAACACGATCTGGGCAGGCATATGTTCGAAGAGATCGGGCGACACCTGCAGGAGTGCGGCTTCCAGGTTGCGAAGGGCACGATTGTGGACGCCACCATCATTAGCGCCCCCTCCTCGACCAAGAACAAGGAGAAAGCGCGCGATCCCGAGATGTGTCAGACCAAGAAGGGCAACCAGTGGTATTTCGGCATGAAGGCGCACATCGGCACGGATAGCCAGAGCAAGCTCATGCATTCGGTGGCGTTCACTGCCGCCAACGTGCATGACAGCCAAGCCTTGCCGCATCTGCTGCACGGCGCGGAGACCCGCGTCTGGGGCGACTCGGCATACGCCGGCCAGACCGAGATCATCAAAGAGCATGCGCCCGACGCCCTGGACTTTACCCACCACAAGGCCACGCGGAACCACCCGCTCTCGAAGGCCGAGAGAGCGAAGAACACCACGAAGTCGAGGGTGCGTGCCAAAGTCGAACATGCGTTCCTGGTCATCAAGCGTATCTTCGGTTTCGCCAAGGTGCGCTACCGTGGCCTTATGAAGAATGCCAATCGGCTGTTCGTGACCTGTGCCTTGGCCAATCTGTATATGGTTCGCCGTCAATTGTTGCGAATGCAGCGGAATACGTGCGTCCAGTGAGCCAAAATGGAAGCGGGAACAGGGTTCAGAGAACCTCTGAACCCTGGCAAACCGCTTCACTTTTATCAATTCACTCATTCGCACACCCACTCAGCAAGATTGCAGCTACTTGATCAGAGATTCCTTAGATGTTCCGCTGCCGATTTGGCTACGCGACCCTCGGCGGGGTCCAATCTTACAAAGCTCGGTTTTTGTTCGGTAAAAAACGACGCAACTCAATGTTTTTGTTGGAGAATACTGCCTGAAACGGCATTTTTCGGAAAACCAGTTCGGAATAAGTTCGGTCGGAGAAGAGGGGCAGGGAGCCCGGGGAGAAAATTTCTTCGGAATCTTCAAGTTGCCAACCATAACTTTGAGGGTGGCTCGTTCTTTTAATCCGTTGGTCGCGAGTTCGAATCTCGCACCTCCTACCAAGTGGCACACGAAGGGCCGGCGCAAGCCGGCCCTTCGTTTTTCCACGCGCGGAAAAACAGATCCTGGCGCTGCAGTTGAAGCGCGCAGCAGCAAAAAGATCAGGCCTTGAGCATCGCGCGCATCCTGGCCACTGCCGCGCCCGGCGAATTGAATATCGGAATGCTGCTGACTGCGGCGACCGCGGGCACTGCGCGCGACAGCGTGAACTGCGCCAGCACGATGACATCGCAATTTCTGATTTCGCGCGCGCGGGCGGCGACCAGCGCATCGTGCTTTGCGGCATCACCCCCGGCCAGCGCATCGAACGCGCCCTCGACCACATAGGGCACCAGCTCGACCTTCCGGCCGCGCGCGGCGGCCATCTCGTTGATCTCGGCGGATATCGACGGGATGGTCGGGCCCACCGTCGCCATCACCGCGATGCGTGAACCGGCTTCCAGCGCCTGCTCGATCATCGCATCGTTGGGCTTGAGGATGGGCAGTTCGAACTCGGCGATGCAGGTGTCGATGCATTCGCGGAAGGCCGAGCAGGTGAAGAGAATGCCGTCGGCCCCGCGCGAAACCATGTAGCGGGTCAGCGTGCGGAAGACGTCGTGCATCTCCGGCACTACGCCGCCGGCCTGGCGCACCCAGGCGAACAGGCCGTCGTCCAGCAGGTTGCTGATGCGCGCTTCGGGCCAGTCGGCGGCGAAGGCGCGGACGGCCGCGTCCATGGCGTCCTTGTGGACGCTGAACAGCACGATGTTGGGGGAAGGCGGCATGCAGGATTTTTCCCATCGGCACAATGAATGGTGCCGCGATGTTATCGCGGCCCGGCGAAACTGTCGTGCCCCGCCCGTCAAATCCGTAAAATGGGCGCCGGAACGTTGCGGGCCGGCACCGCGCCCGCTGACGGCCACTTTTACGTATTCACCAACTACCGGCGATATCACCCGATGAACAAATCCTTTGCCCACCGCATAGCCGCCATGAACGCCATGTACAAACTGCCCGCCAGCGACCGCCCGGTCCTGCCGGAGGACGTCATCGGCCGCCTGACCAAGTTCAAGGCCACGCTGATGGACGAGGTGCATGAAATCGACCAGATCGTCGAGCTGTCGAAGAGCGGTGTCCCGCAGATCGACATCCTCGTCGCCATGGCCGACCTGCTCGGCGACGTCATTGTGTATTGCCGCTCCGAGGCCCTGAAATACGGCCTGCCGCTGGAGGATGTGCTGGACATCATCATGGACAGCAACGAGAGCAAGCTCGGCGCCGACGGCAAGCCGATTTATGACGCCAACGGCAAGTTCCTCAAGGGCCCCGGCTACTGGAAACCGGAGCCGAAGATCAAGGCGCTGCTCGACACGGCGCGGAACCCGCTCGCATAATCCAATCCGGCACTGTCGGCGGTTCCGACCTCCGCGCAGGCCGCATCGACGAGGGGGTTCATGGCAAGCGCAGACGACCGTCTGGACCGGGTGATCCGCGAAGCCCGCCGCGCCGCCGACCAGCGGGCCGCGGGCTACCGCGCGCAGGCGCTGAAGCTCTACCCGTGGGTATGCGGGCGCTGCGCCCGCACCTTCACCCACGCCAACCTGCAACTGCTCGAAGTCCACCACAAGAACGGCAACCACGACGACAACCCGCCGGACGGCAGCAACTGGGAACTGCTCTGCACGTACTGCCACGAGCATGAACACTCCAAAATCAAGGACGCGGCGGGGCGCACCGGCACCGCCACCGGGTTGCCGGCGGCGACGTTCAATCCGTTTGCGGATCTGAAGGCGAAACTGGAAAAAAAGCAGCGGAAGTAGGCCGGTTTTCTTTCCCGTGCGTGAAAATAATGCCGGCTTTGACCGCCGGCGCTGTTGCGGCACACGGCAGAGGCGATAGAATTTGTACATTCCTCGCCCCGTGTAAGGAAGCCCGCCATGCCGGTATTTTCCCCCGCAGTCATCCGCACCCTTGCGCTGGTCGGTCATGGTGGTTCGGGCAAGACCACGCTGACCGAAGCCCTGCTGGCCAGGGCAGGCGCGATTCAGGCGATGGGCAGCGTCGAAAAGGGCACCACGGTCTGCGATTTCGACGCCCTGGAGAAAAAATTCCAGCATTCTCTCAATGCGGCGGTGGTTCATTTCAACCACCGCGATACCCGCATCCACCTGATCGACACGCCGGGGCTGCCGGATTTCATCGGGCGTGCCATTTGCGCGCTGCCTGCGGTGGAAACCGCGGTGGTTGTGATCAACGCGCAGAACGGCATCGAGATGATCACCTCGCGCATGATGCAGTGGGCGGCCAGCCGCAACCTGTGCCGCATGATCGTGATCAACAGGATCGACGCCGCGAACATCGATCTGCCCGGTTTGCTCGCGGCCATCCAGGCGACCTTTGGCAAGGAGTGCCTCCCGATCAACCTGCCAGCGGCGGGCGGCACCAAAGTTGTCGATTGTTTTTTCAGCCCGTCGGGCGCAGCGGATTTCTCCTCGGTCGCGGACGCACACCAGGCGCTGATCGACCAGGTCGTCGAGGTCGATGAGGCGCTGATGGCCAGGTATCTTGAGCAGGGCGATATCTCCCCCGATGAACTGCACGCGCCGTTTGAAAAAGCGCTGCGCGAAGGCCATCTGATCCCGGTGTGCTTTGCGTCCGCGCGCAACGGCGCGGGCATCGCGGAGCTGCTCGATATTATCGTCAGGCTGATGCCGAATCCCACCGAGGGCAATCCGCCGCAATTTCTCAAGGGCGAAGGCGCGGCCGCCGTGCCGATCCGTGCCGAGCCGGACGCTGCCAAACACGTCCTCGCCCACGTGTTCAAGGTGACGGTGGATCCGTTTGTCGGCAAGGTCGGCGTGTTCCGCGTGCACCAGGGCACCATCAGGCAGGATACGCAGCTCTACATCGGCGACGGCCGCAAGCCGTTCAAGGTGTCGCACCCGTACCTGCTGCGCGGCAAGGACCTGGTCGAGACCGGCGTGCTCGGGCCCGGCGACATCGGTGCGGTCAGCAAGATCGAAGACATCCATTTCGACGCCGTGCTGCACGATTCCCACGATGAAGACCATATCCACCTCGCGCCGCTGGAACTGCCGGTGCCCATGTACCGCATCGCGATCGAGCCCAAAAAGCGCGGCGACGAGCAGCGCATTTCGGAGGCGTTGCACAAGCTGGCGGCGGAAGACCCGACGTTCAGGGCCGAACACACCAGCTCGAACGAGACGGTGATCAGCGGCCTGGGCGAACTGCACATGCGCTACATCCTCGAGCGCATGCAGGGCCAGTATCACGCCGAGATCAACACCAAGCCGCCGCGCGTCCCCTATCGCGAGACCGTCAGCGCCAGGGCCGAGGGCCACCACCGGCACAAGAAACAGAGCGGCGGCGCCGGACAGTTCGGCGAAGTATTCCTGCGCATCGAGCCGCTCGCGCGCGGCGCGGGATTCGAGTTCATCGACCAGGTCAGGGGCGGCACGATCCCCGGGCAGTTCATTCCCGCCGTCGAAAAAGGCGTGCGCCAGGTGCTCGAAGCGGGGCCGGTCGCCGGCTACCCGTTGCAGGACGTGCGCGTCATCGTCTATGACGGCAAGCACCACGCGGTGGATTCGAAAGAAGTCGCGTTCATCGCCGCCGGCAAGCGCGCCTTCATGGACGCCATCGGCAAGGCCCGCCCCATCGTCCTCGAGCCCATCGTCAGGGTCGAGATCGCCGCGCCCGACGCCAACATGGGCGACATTGCCGGCGACATCTCGTCCCGCCGGGGCCAGATCACCGGCACCGACACGATCGGCAGCGGCATGCTGGCGATCAGGGGCCATGCGCCGCTCGCCGAACTCGCCGATTACCACACGCGGCTGAAATCCATCACCGCCGGACGCGGATCGTTCTCCATCGAATTCGCGCGCTACGAAACCGTCCCTGCCGCCGTGCAGGCGCAGCTTGCCGAACAGCATGCCGGGGCCGGGCATGCCGAAGACGACTGACCGCGGCGACCGGATCCGGGAGTCAGGGTCGGCCCTCTTTCCTGTTCATGGAAAATGAGGTGTACTCTCACCCCCGCCATCACCATCACAGGCAACGAGGAGACCCACCATGAACGGCATCAACTTCAAACGCGAAATTTCCGACACCGTTGATCACGCCATCGAGCGCGTGACCAAGGCGCTGGGCGCGGAGGGCTTCGGCATCCTGACGCGCATCGACATGCACAGCAAGATCAAGGAAAA
>CAZAOZ010000100.1:0-6364 GCA_964486865.1 uncultured Bordetella sp. | reverse complement strand
ACCGTAAATCGGTCAGAGAAACAATACAAGGGTGGGCAAAGCGCAGCGTGCCCACCAACCGAACCTCAGCTCAAATTACGGCATGACGAATACGGGGTGGAAAGTCTGCGGCAGCGTGGGCACGCTACGCTTTGCCCACCCTACGCCGGGGCGACGATCAGGTTTCCGGCACGCCGCTACAGCAATTCTGCGGCAACACCCTCAACCATCGCGTTGAGGGTGTCGAACACTGTCACTCCCGCAGTTTCCAGCGCGGCACGCTTCGCGGCATAGCCGCCGTGGCTGCCGTAAGTCAGCGCACCGGCGTGTCCCATGGCCACGCCTTCCGGCGCGGTGCGGCCGGCGATCAGCGCGTACACCGGTTTGGCAAAGGCCTGCGCCTGCAGGGCCGCGGCAAAATCCTCTTCGTCCTGCCCGCCGATTTCGCCGATGATCAGCAGTGCGCGGGTTTGTTCATCCGCGGCGTAGAAGGGCACCAGATCCGAATAGCGCGTGCCCTTGACCGGATCGCCGCCGACGCCGATCCATACCGAGGTGCCGACGCCGCGCTGCGCGAGACGGAATCCGGATTCATAGGACAGCGTGCCGGATTTGGACATCAGCCCCAGCGGTCCGGATTTCAAGGAGACATCCGGCAGGAAACCGAGCTTGGCGACTTCGGCGACCGCCATGCCCGGCGTCGAGCCGCCGATCCACAGTACGCCGGCCTCCTGCGTCAGGCGCTTGGCCTTGAGCGCGTCGTGCACCGGCATGCCTTCGGTGGGCGTGACGATCATTTTGATACCGGCCGCAACGGCGTCCTGCATGGCCGCCAGCAGGTCGTAGGCGCCGACCAGCGCGACGCTGACCGTGGCGCCGGTGGCTTTCACCGCCGAGGCGCAGTCCGGGAACAGCGGGATGCCGTTGATTTCCCCGACGTCTTTCGCCGGCGACACGCCGCCGACGAGATTGGTGCCGTAGGTTTTCATCAGCCGGCTGTGCAGGCGGCCGGCGCGGCCGCTGATGCCCTGCAGGATGACGCGGGTCGAGCGGTCGATGCGGGGGAAGGTCATTGCGTGCCTCCCAGGTGCCTGCGCACTTCGGCCAGCGCGGCATCGAGATCGCTGTGCAGCGTGATGCCGGCTTCCGCCAGTACCGTGCGCGCCGTTTCCATGCCGTTGCCGACCAGCCGCGCCACCACCGGCACCTTGAACTCCGGCACGTCGTTGAGCGCACTCACCAAAAGGCGCGAGAACTCGCCGAGCTCGGTGATGCCGGCAAAAATGTTGATCAGCAGCACCTTGACGTTTTTGCCCTCGCGCATCCAGTTCAGCACGTTGACCAGGCGTTTGGTTTCGCCGCGCAGGCCGCCGGTGCGGATGTCGAGGAAATTGTAGGGCTTGAGACCGGCGCCGCGCATTTCGTCGATCAGCATCATCGACAGGCCGGCACCGGTGGTGAGCAGCGCAATCTCGCCCGCGGGATCGACCACTACATAATCGCAGCCATGGGCATCCTTCAACGTGGTTTCGACGTAGGCGCCGCAGACATCTTTCAGCAGCGCGCGCTGTTCGGGCTGTCGCGGCAGCGCCGAATCGTCGGTGACGAACTTGGCGTCACCGGCGACCCAGCGGCCGTCGGTGTGCACGAACAGCGGATTGATTTCAATCAGCAGCGCTTCCTCGGCGATGAAGGCGGCGGCGATGGCGCGGCCGGCTTCGGCCAGTGCCTTGCCGGCAGCCCCCGGAAATCCGGCGGCGAGTTTTTCGGCGGCTTCTGCCAGTGCGGCGGCCTCGGGTGCGGCGGTGACGGTTTTCAGCGCTGCGCGGGGCAGGGCCTCGATTTCCATGCCGCCGCTGGCGGCCATGATGATGCGCACGCCCGCCTGCGCCGGGTCAAGCAGCATCGAGATGTAGGCTTCGCCGGCGCCGTGCACCTGTTGTTCGATGCGCACCGCGCGCACGGTGCGGCCCTTGGCGCTCTTGCCGATGATCTCTGCACTGCGCGCCGCGACCTCGGCGAGGTTGTCCGCGGTCTTGATCAGTCCGGCCTTGCCGCGGCCGCCGGCGGTGATCTGGGCCTTGACCACCCAGGGACCGGCGGGCAGTTCGGTGGCGGCTGCGGGATTCAGCAGCAAGGTGCCGGACGGCACAGGAATGCCGTGCCGTGCCAGTAGTTGCTTGGCGTCGTGTTCAAGTAAGTACATGTTTTTAAATAACTTTTTATGAGACCGACAGACGCGGCTGCGCCAGTGCCTGGTCGTGGGTGACAGTTGGTGTGACCAGCCGGTAGCGCGCGCGCCGGGTGTTGCTGAACAGCGAGCGCATTTTTTCGGTCCACGGCGTCCTGCGCGCCTGCAGCGCCGCGGGACTTTCCCAGATATCGGGCCCGGCCAGTTCGTAGGCGGTCAGGTAGCGCGGCCCATCCGCATGGCCGCCGCAGATGCCGGTGGCAGCATAGCGCCGCGCGCGCAATACGCCGGGAATGGCGGCGCAGCGCGGCAGGTGCTCGCTGTCGTACCAGGCGTTGTATTCGTTGACGATGTGGTCGGGGATGTCGGTATGCACGATGTACATCCACGGCGCATCCGGCGAAGGCATGCTGCCAACCTCGCACATCAGCTTGAAGTTCATGCGCTCGCGCTGGTCTGCATAAAGCCTGCGCATGCGCAGCGACCACGGCGTCGGATTGGCGACGATGTGCTGGAAATGCGGACCAGCCTCGACGGTCTCGTCGGCGGTTTCATACCAGGCGAGGTAGCGGATGTCTGCCGTTTCGCAAAAATAGCGCCGCGTGCGCACGAAGCCGGGCAGTGCCGTCAGCTGCGGCACATGCTCCAGGTTGTACCAGTCATTGAATTCCGCGTCGTGTTCCGGCGCGACGTCGAGGCGGACCGTGACCAGTCCGCCGGCCTGCGCGGTCATGCGGGCACGTCGAGGTCGACCAGCGGGCCGTATTGCTGGCCGCCGAACACGTCGCCGTCGGTGATGTCGCCGGAAATCACCGGGCGCGGTATGGTGATCTTGATGGCCGTCGCGGCGTCATAGTTGATGATGGCGACTACCTCGGGCTTGAGCCGGTAGGTTTTGGCGAACCAGGCGGCGTTGATGATTCCGGCGTCGCGCACTTTTTCATAAGTGGCGCGATCCTTGAATATCACGTCGAAGGTCAGTTCGAACGGCCCCGAATTCTTGCTGCGGATCAGTTTGGTGACCTGCCAGAGTTTCGTCATCGTTCCGGCCTTTAAACCTTTTCGTAGCCGATGCGGAACATTTCCAGCGGGGTATCCGGCTCGACCACATGATTCATGTTGAAACGGTAAGTGGCGCCTTTGTCGATTTCCGCGGGTGAGTAGGGGAAGGCCACCGAGGTGATCAGCCCGGTCCACTCCGGCACCGGATAATGCACGGCGATGTGGCTCAGCGATTTGGCCAGCGAGTTGGCCAGCTTTTGCGTGGGCGCAGTGATCTGGAACAGCACGCCGACCTCGTGGCCGATGGCGGTCTCCGGTTCGAGCACGCCCATCGCCGCGTTGCGGCCGAACTGGCGCACGTCGAGCCGGTACTGGCTGTCGATGGCGTCGCCCATCACCGCGCGGATGCGGTCGCGCGCGGCCTTGATCAGGCCTTCCATCCAGCTGTCGAACTGGCGCAGGATGATGGGGTCGCGCACCGCGCCGATGACGATGCTCTGATAACCGGCGAGTTCCGCGCCTTCGAGCTTGATGGTGTAGCGGTCGGCCTTTTTGAACGTGCTGCCTGATACTTTTACCGCGCGGTCGGACACCGCCTCATAGCGCGCGTTGACGGTATTCAGCACGCCGGAGGGCTCGACCAGTTCGTAGGGCGTGGAGTTTTCATAAAGGTTATGTGAGGCGACGCTGGCGGGATCGCAGCGGTAGTCCGGGTTCGGCGGTTCGACGATGAAGTAATCGTCGGTGACAGTGGCAAACATGCAATCCGGATATTTGCGCAGCACCACGCAGGCGGCGCCGCATTCCATGATTTTTGCGGCATGCCAGACCGTCGCCGGGTTGAAGCCTTTCATCATCGGCATTGCGGCAAAAATGGAGGTGTCGCTGGAGCGGCCGGCGAGCACCACCTCGGCGCCGTTGGCGAGCGCTTCGATATAGGGCTCGGCGCCACACATGCCGACGATGTGGCTGCTCCTGTCGATCACCGCTTCGTCGAATACCGGCGCATTGGCCAGCGGTTTGATACGGCCTTCCTTCAGGCGCTTTTTCAAGTAACCCTTGTCCTGCTCGGAGGCGATGGTGGCCAGCTTGAAATTCAGTTTTTCCTCGCGTGCGATGTCGCGGGCAATGCCGGCCAGCCGTTCGAGCTGGGCGTCGGTGCCCGCCGTGCAGGCCGAGCCGACAATGACCGGGATTCTGGCGGCGCGCCCGGCCAGCAGCATCAGCCGCAGGTCGCGTTTGCAGGCGGCGTCCGAGAACTGCGGTTCGCCGGAACCGAGGTGGTGCGGTCCGGGATCCGTGGATCCGGAATCGACGCCGATGAAATCCGGCTTCAGCGCCATCGCCCGTTTCAGGGTTTCTTCGCGAAAACCGGAGCCGAGCATGCCGGTGGCGGACAGGATGCGGATTTCTTTCACGGAACGGCCTCAGTTGACTGTCGGGCCGCGCACCGTGGTGCGATAGAGCAGGCGCGGCAGCGGGTCGTAGTCGAACGTGGCCTTGTGCTGCACGGCGATGTTGTCCCACATCAGCAGATCGCCGGGCGTCCAGTGATGGGTGTAAACAAATTCGGGCTGGGTGATGTGGGCATAGAGCTGCCGGAGCAGCGCATCGCCTTCCTCAATCGGCATGTCCGTCATGTGCGAAGTGTGCCCCTCGTTGACAAAGAGTCCCTTGCGTCCGGTCACCGGATGGGTGCGCACCACCGGCGTTGCCATGTCGGGCACGCTGGCGAGCTGTTCCGGCGTCGGTGCGTGTTCCTGCACGGTGCGGATGCCGCGCCGCAGGTCTTCCTGCTGCGCCGCGTAGTTTTTCAGCCGGTAATCGCGATAGCTGTGAATGTTTTTCAATCCCTGCAGTTTTTGCTTCATGGCGTCCGGCAACGCAGCGTAGGCCGCGGTGCTGCTGGCGAAATGCGTGTCACCCAGCGGTTTGCCGTCCTTGACCGGGATTTCGACCGCGTACAGCGCCGACAGCAGGCTGGGCTCGCGCTTGTACGACAGGTCGCTGTGCCAGAAGCGTCCGGCATCCTGCGCACCGATGGCCTTGCCCTGCGCATCGAGCTTGTTCGACAGGATGAATATCTCCGGATGATCGGGAAGCCGCGCTTCTTTGCGCACATGGTGTTCCAGCGTGCCAAAGCGGCTGGTGAAGGCGATCTGCTGCTCCGGCGTCAACTTTTGTCCGGGGAACACCGCGACTTCATGCTCAAAAAACGCCTGGCTGACGGCGGCAAAGGCGACGTCATCGAGGGGCCTGGACAGGTCGACGCCGGTGATGCGTGCGCCGAGGTGTTTGCCGAGTCTGGTGACGGTGATCATGCGTGGCAGTCTAACAGCGCGTATAGGGTGCATAAAGCGCCATTCCATGTTGCGGAAGGCGGGTGCCGGGGGCAGCCTGTTAGAATTGCACTTTGCCCAACCTGGACGGAGCAGCTTGATCATGAAACTTTACGGTTCACCCACTTCACCCTACGTGCGCAAGGCGCGCGTGCTGATCCACGAAAAAGCCATGCCGGTGGAGTTTGTCGTCGAGGATCCCTGGGTCGAAGACAGCCCGGTGATCATCAAGAATCCGCTGTCCAAGGTGCCGGCGCTGGAAATCGGCACCGACAGCTACATGTTCGAATCGACGCTGGTGGTGCATTACCTGGATCACGCCGACGGCAAGTCGTTCACGCCCCGCGATCCGGCCGGTTACTGGCAGTCGCAATGGTGGCAGGCGCTGGGGCAGGGCATACTCGATGCCGGTATCGCGCGCATCCTGGAAATACGCCGGCCCGCGGAAAAGCAGATGCCGGAGAAGATTGCGCGCGAGGAGGCCCGTATTGCCCGCGCCATTGACCTCGCCGAAAAAACCCTGAAAGAAGGCAATGAATTCCTGCTCGGCAACCGTTTCGGCCTCGCCGACATTGCCATGGGCGTGGCCCTGCAGTACACGGATTTCCGCTATCCCCACGACTGGCGCAGCCGCGCGCCCAAACTGGCCAAGTGGCTGGCCGGCGTTGCCGCCCGGCCGTCATTCGAGGAAACGCTGCCGCCGGGATTCGTCAAACCGGAGTGAGCGGAAAGTACGGCTGACAAAAAAGGGCGCCGCGGCGCCCTTTTTTCTTGATGGGAAGATCAGCAGGGTTCAGGTGAGCAACACCGCGGCGAGGCCGGCAATCAGGATGGCGGCGGTGCCGGTCAGGAT
>CAZAOZ010000099.1:0-6549 GCA_964486865.1 uncultured Bordetella sp. | reverse complement strand
GGCGCCCCGAAGGAAGTCCCCTTGGGGGGCGCCCCGAAGGAAGTCCCCTTGGGGGACAGGGTAAATTTGTTACAGTCGGGCGGGTACATCATTACGCGGGAACGGGAAACATGAGTGGTTTGCTGTGGTACCTGCTGGAAATCGCGCTGGCGGTGGCGTTGCTCGCGGGCATCGTCTGGCTGACCTGGCCGCGCCGCGACGACGATTCCGATACGTCCGGCAAGCCCTGACCGTTGGTTTTTTCCAGCGTAATCATGCGAAACCAGCCGCCCGCCAGCGCCGGTTGATCGTCGATCACCCGCAGTTCGCGCACGCCGGCCAGCGCATCTTCAAACACCACGTCAGTGCGCGTCGCAATCCGTCGCATCAGCGGATTGATCGCCCGGCGCAGCCACGCCGGTTCGCCGGGGCGCAGAAACTTGTCGAGCAGGAACAGCCGGCCGCCGGGCTTTACCACGCGCGCGGCTTCGCGCAGCGCGGCGCGGGTATCCGGAACAATCGCCAGGATCAGGTGCAGCACGACATGATCGAAAGTGTTGTCGCCAAACGGCAGGCGCTGGCTGTCGCCCTGGATCCAGGTCATGTCGAGGCCACGGCCGCGCGGCAGCGCTTTTTCCAGCATGGCGCGCGTCAGATCGAGGGCGGTGTAGCGGTGCGTTGCGGGCAGCAGCGGCAGGTCAAGTCCGGTGCCGACGCCATTGAGCAGGATCCGGAAATTATTTGCCGCAGGCAGCCGGCCGAGGCTGCGCGCGCGGGCGCGGGCCAGCGCCGGGCCGACGATCCAGTCATAGACCGGGGCGAGCAGCGTGTAACTGGTGCGTAGCGACATGCGCGCGAAAGCGGTGCGCGGCGGTCAGTGCAGCACGCGCGGCGCCGACAGCGTGAACTCCGGAATCGGCGCGTCAAAGCGCGTGCCGTCCTCGGCCACCATCTGGTACGTGCCGCGCATGGTGCCCACCGGCGTCGCCAGCAGCGAGCCGCTGGTGTATTCGAAACTCTCCCCCGGCTTGAGCCGGGGTTGCGCACCGACTACGCCTTCGCCCTTGACCTCCTGCACCATGTTGTTGGCGTCGGTGATGACCCAGTGGCGGCTCACCAGCCGGGCGGGTATTTCGCCGGTGTTGGTGATGGTGATGGTATAGGCGAACGCGTAGCGCTCGGCGTCCGCATTGGACTGGTCGGGAATGTAGGTCGCGCGCGGCGCGACGGTAATGTGGTATTTGCGCTCAGTCATGATGTTTGCGTTCAGTCATGCGCCTATTCTCGCACTCGCAGCGCGCGAGCGAAAGTTCGGCATGTCTGCGCGGCGCGGAACAGGTAAAATCGCACTGGCCCAACTCCGGACATGGTCATGACCCAGCGCATCGCCCCCAGCATCCTGTCTGCCGATTTCGCCCGCCTCGGCGAGGAAGTAAAGGCGGTGGTCGCCGCCGGCGCCGACCTGATCCACTTCGACGTGATGGACAACCATTACGTTCCCAATCTGACCATCGGGCCGCTGGTGTGCCAGGCGATCCGGCCCCTGGTCAAGGTGCCGATCGACGTGCATCTGATGGTGAAACCGGTGGACCGCATCATCCCGGACTTCGTCAAGGCCGGCGCCAACATCATTTCCTTCCACCCGGAAGCCTCCGAACATATCGACCGCACCATCGGCCTGATCAGGGAACATGGCTGCAAGGCCGGGCTGGTATTCAATCCGGCGACGCCGCTGGATGTGCTCGACCATGTGATCGACAAAATCGATCTGGTGCTGATCATGTCGGTCAATCCCGGTTTCGGCGGCCAGTCCTTCATTCCCGGCGCGCTGGCCAAGCTGGCAGCCGCGCGCAAACGCATCGCGCAGAGCGGCCGCGATATCTGGCTGGAAATCGACGGCGGGGTCAAGATCGACAATATCGCGGAAATCGCGAAAGCCGGCGCCGATACCTTCGTTGCGGGTTCGGCGATCTTCGGCACCAGGGACTACAAAGCCACCATCGCCGCGATGCGTACCGCGCTCGCGAAATCCTGACTTGTATCCGTGTTGTCCGCGGTTGCACCGGCAGTATCCGGCGCAACAAGCCGGGCAACGCGGGCCGCTGACGCCATGACCCCTCATTTTCCGCTGCGCATCAAAGCCGTCATGATCGATCTCGACGGCACCCTGCTCGACACCATTCCGGATCTTGCTGCCGCGACCAACAGCATGCTGCAGGAACTGGGCCGCGCGCCGCTGCGGCTGGAGGCCATACGCACGTTCGTCGGCAAGGGCATCCCGCGACTGGTCGAGCGCGCGCTGGCCGGCCGCATCGACGGCCACGCGGACGCCGCGGCCATGGCGCAGGCGCTGCCGGTGTTCGAACGCCATTACGCGGCGGTCAATGGCTTGCACACCACGATCTATCCCGGCGTGCGGGAGGGGCTGCAACAATTGACCGCGGCCGGATTTCCGCTGGCCTGCGTGACCAACAAGGCGGGCGCGTTCACGACGCCGCTGCTGGAGCGCATGGGTCTTGCGCATTTTTTTGCGCAGACCATCGCCGGCGACACGCTGGCGCGCAAAAAGCCCGATCCGCTGCCCCTGCTGCATGCCTGCGCGCAATTCGGCATCGCCCCCGCGCAGATGCTGATGATCGGGGACTCGCTGAATGATGTGCAGGCGGCGCGCGCGGCCGGCTGCCCGGTATTCTGCGTGCCCTATGGTTACAACGAGGGTCATGCTGTTCAGACCCTGGAGGTTGATGCTATAGTAGGCGCGCTGACTGAGTGTATCCAATTGATTGTAAAGGCTTAATTGTGTCATTACTCATGTCGCTTTCCACGAGGGCCGCAACCCCTGCCGGCGCGCTGCGCTGGCGTCGCTGATCCGCGCCGCCGGTTTGCGCCGGTTCGCGCTGTTTCGTATCGGGTTGTTCTTTCGTACTGATTCGTGGAGCAAGACATGACCGAAGCCGAATTCAATCAACTCGCCGCCGCAGGCTACAACCGCGTGCCGGTGGTGCTGGAAACTTTCGCCGACCTCGACACGCCGCTGTCGATTTACCTGAAGCTCGCGCATCAGCCGTACACCTACCTGCTTGAATCGGTGGTCGGCGGCGAGCGGTTCGGCCGTTATTCGTTCATCGGCCTGGCCGCGAATACCCGCATTGAAGTGCGCGACCACACCTGCTGCGAGTTCCGTGACGGGCGCGAGACGCTGCGTGAAGAAGCCGCGGATCCGCTGGCGTTTGTCGAAAAATACCTGCAGCGCTTCAAGGTGGCCACCGATCCGCGGCTGCCGCGGTTCTGCGGCGGGCTGGTCGGTTATTTCGGCTACGACACCGTGCGTTATATCGAAAAGCGTCTGGCGCGTTCAGACAAGCGCGACGAGCTGGGTACCCCCGACATCCTGCTGCTGGTGTC
This sequence comes from uncultured Bordetella sp., assembly GCA_964486865.1. Classification (GTDB taxonomy): domain Bacteria; phylum Pseudomonadota; class Gammaproteobacteria; order Burkholderiales; family SG8-41. Next base: position 3,165 of record CAZAOZ010000099.1, on the reverse strand, counting down.
GGAGGAAATCGCCATCGTCGATAACCTGTCGGGCAAGCTGTCGCTGGTGGTCTATGCCGAGCCGGGAAAAGCCGGGGCTTATGCCGCGGCGCGCGCGCGGCTGGCGGCGTTGCTGGAGAAACTGCGCGCGCCGGTCAGTCTGCCGCAAAGCGCGCCGACCGCGTCCGAGCCCGCGGTATCCGGTTTTGGCGAGGCGGCCTATCACCGGGCCGTGGAGCGCGCGAAAAAATATATATTCGAGGGCGACATCATGCAGGTGGTGCCCTCGCAGCGCATGAGCAAGCCCTTCCATGCCACGCCGCTGTCGCTGTATCGCGCGTTGCGGGCGCTGAACCCGTCGCCGTACATGTTTTATTTCAACCTCGACAGTTTTCACGTGGTCGGCGCTTCGCCGGAAATACTGTCGCGCCTGGAAGGCGACACGGTGACGGTGCGTCCGATCGCCGGCACCCGCCGCCGCGGCGCGACCCCGGAAGAAGACGCGGCGCTGGCCGCGGAACTGCTCGCCGACGCCAAGGAGCGCGCCGAACACATCATGCTGGTGGACCTCGGCCGCAATGACGCAGGGCGCGTGGCGCAGACCGGCACCGTCAGGGTCACGGAACAGATGGTGATCGAGCGCTACTCGCACGTGATGCACATCGTGTCCAATGTCGAAGCGAAGCTGAAGCCCGGCCTGACCGCGATCGATGTGCTGCGCGCGACGTTTCCGGCGGGCACGGTGTCCGGCGCGCCCAAGGTGCGGGCGATGGAAATCATCGACGAATTGGAACCGGTCAAGCGCTGCATCTACGCCGGCGCGGTCGGCTACCTCGGTTTTCACGGCAACATGGACGTGGCGATTGCGCTGCGCACCGCGGTGATCAAGGACGGGCGGCTGCATGTGCAGGCGGGCGGCGGTGTGGTGGCCGATTCGCAGCCGGCTGCCGAATGGCAGGAAACCCAGAGCAAGGCGCGGGCGCTGCTGCGCGCGGCGGAAATGGCCGAAGCCGGTCTTGATACGCGCCTGGACTGAAGGGGCCTCGCCAGGTTACTGATGATCGGTTCCGGAGAACGCGCTCCTATATCCCAAGGAGTGGCGTTATCGCGTACAGTCCAAAGACAAGCACGATAATTCCGATACAGACCAAGAATATAATCGACGCGGCTACCACCATGCGTCTGGCAGTGACCATGATTTTTTCGGCATTACCAAACACTTCTTGGCTGAGGAACGCATGGTCAACTTCAGATTGAATGCGCGCCGCCACCTCCTCGACCAGATGCTGGTCTTCCTGTGTAAAGCGGCCGTTTATTTTGTTGAGCACCTGTATGGCCCCGGTAACCTCTTCACGTCCTGCCGCTCGTACCGGCACACACAGCACCTCTCGCGTTTTGAACCCCGTGAGCGTGTCAACGTCTTTATGGGCTCCGCCCCATGTTTCGAGGTCGGCTCTCAGTATTGCTTTGCCAAAGGCGATGACTTCACCCACGATTGAGTCCTCTATTTTTACCTCAATCGCTTTCTCGCCCAAATTTGTGCCACTTTTCAACCAGACTTTCTTGTCCTGAGGTGAGTGGATGAAAACGCTGCACCGCTCTGCTCCGAGTGCACGTGGAATAATGCGCGTATAGAACCCCAGATTCTCATTAACGGAGCTGGACTCGAATTCTTGCCTCAGAAGCTTCTGTTTGGAGGCAAGGCGGTCGAGATGCAAACTTGGATTCAATAGCATTCTGACACTCCTTTCACCTACCGTCGGCTGAATCAGCGGGGGCGAGGGGCGGAAAAACCACGCCGCGCATCGAGCATCACATTGCATGATAGTGTTGCTCAATCTGATCATCCTGATAGTAAGTTGCGCTGTTGATATTGATCTACGTCAACCATGGTTGCCAGCCCCTCAAATCCTGCTTGCGTGGGCTCGAATCACCAGCAACGTCGGAGGGGGATAAAACACAAAATTTGTGGCCTGTGGCAGCGAAGTTTGCGGGTATCATTCCAATGTCCATGAACACTAAAATCATATAAATCAGTAAGTTAGGAATGCTTATGTTACTGATGATCGACAATTACGATTCCTTCACCTACAACCTGGTGCAGTATTTCGGCGAACTGGGTGAGGAGGTTGCGGTACACCGCAACGATGAAATCACGCTGGACGACATTGCGCGGCTGAAGCCCGCGCGCATCGTGGTGTCCCCCGGACCGTGTACGCCGAATGAAGCGGGCGTGTCGGTGCCGCTGATCAGGGAATTCTCGGGGAAAATTCCGATACTCGGCGTTTGTCTCGGCCACCAGAGCATCGGCCAGGCCTTCGGCGGGAAAATCGTGCATGCGCGGCAGTTGATGCACGGCAAGACTTCGCTGATCCGGCACGAGGGGCAGGGCGTGTTTCGCGGGTTGCCGCAGCCGTTTTCAGCAACCCGTTATCATTCGCTGGTCATCGAGCGCGCGAGTCTGCCCGATTGCCTGGCAGTGACGGCGTGGACCGACGACGGGGAGATCATGGGCGTGCGCCACAAGACGCTGGCGGTCGAGGGTGTGCAGTTTCATCCCGAGTCGATCCTCACCGAGCATGGCCACCAACTGCTGAAGAACTTTCTCGAGGATAAAAGGTGAGAAAATGGCAACAGATGCGGTGATGAGACCCCAGGACGCGCTGGCGCGCCTGATCGAGAACCGCGAGATATTCCACGACGAGATGCTGTCGCTGATGCGGCAGATCATGGGCGGCGAGGTATCGCCGGTGCTGATCGCGGCGATCGTCACCGGGCTGCGCGTCAAGAAGGAAACCATCGGGGAAATCACCGCTGCCGCCACAGTGATGCGCGAGTTCTCGACCAAAGTGCCGGCGCCCGATGCGCCCGAACTGATCGACACCTGCGGCACCGGCGGCGATGCCGCGCACACCTTCAATGTTTCGACGGCGGCGATGTTCGTCGCGGCCGCGGCCGGCGCGAAAATCGCCAAGCATGGCGGCCGTTCGGTTTCCAGCAAATCGGGCAGCGCCGACGTGCTGGAGGCGCTGGGCGCCAATATCAATCTCGTACCGGAAGCGGTGGCGCAGTCGATCGCCGCAACCGGCATCGGTTTCATGTTTGCACCCAACCACCACAGCGCGATGTAGCACGCCGCACCGGTGCGGCGTGAGCTCGGCGTCAAGACCATATTCAACATCCTTG
>CAZAOZ010000098.1:0-6842 GCA_964486865.1 uncultured Bordetella sp. | reverse complement strand
AAGCCTCTCAAACTCTGTCCGAATGAACAACCTATTGAAACATCACACCTAGGGCAGTCAGCCCGGCTTGCGGTCCATCCATTTGCTGACGTCGGGCATGGTCCAGGCCTTGAGGCGCTGGATGAGGCGCACGGGATCGACGTCAACCACGATCATGTCGCGGTGCTCCGCACGCACAAAACGCTGCTCAACCGCATGGTCCAGAAAAACCAGCAAGGGATCGTAAAAGCCGGCGACATTGAGCAGGCCGAAAGCCTTGTGCTGCACGCCGAGCTGGTTCAGCGTGATGATTTCGAACATTTCATCGAATGTGCCCATGCCGCCCGGCAGCACAATGAACGCATCCGACATTTTGGACATCACGACTTTGCGCTCATGCATCGATTCGACGATGTGCAGTTCCGACAATCCTTCATGCACCACTTCGTGCTCCAGCAACCGGCGCGGTGAGACGCCGATCACATGCACCCCGGACGCGATCGCGGTCTCGGCGACCACCCCCATCAGGCCCACCTTGCCGCCGCCGAATACGATTTTCATGCCGGCGGCCGCGATCGCGCGCACCGTGGCGCGCGTGGCGTCTGTGTAAATGCCGCCCTTGCCGGGATTGGAGCCGCAAAAAACGCAAATGCTGTTCATGGACTTTCAATTCTCCGATTCAAGCAGTGCCGGAATTGTAGGCGATTGCCGCAGAGTAAGGCTGATGCGGCGCCGGCCGGCGCAGCCGCCCCGGACTGTTCCCGGGCAGTGCGCCACGCCGTGCAGGAGCAGCGGCAATCATCCGCAAGTTCTTATTAAAACAGGAGAATCAGCGGCTTTTCAAGGTTCATTTCAGGGCTTTGCCGCATTTCCGCCGATTTAGAATGAATCGCCTGAACGCACGCTTACCGCACATCTACAACCCATGAAAAACAGCACGATGTCCCTGAAAACCCTGAGGCACTCGCCGATTCAGGCCTTTGCCGTGCTGCTGGTACTGATTTTCACCACCGAAGCGCTGTTGATGATAGCGCTGGACCAGTTGCTGCCGCCAGCCACGCCGCTCTGGCTGGCCATGCTCCTGGACGCCGTCCCACTCACGATCGTCATCGCCACCGCCACCTGGCTGCTGTATGTACGGTCGGCCGAAGAATCGCTGTACGGGGAAGCCGCCCGCTCCCGGGCCATCACCGACGCCGCCGCCGAGAGCATCGTCACCATAGACGAGCAGTGCGCCATCCAGTCATTCAATCCCGCTGCCGAGCAATTGTTCGGCTATACCGAAACCGAGGTCCTCGGCAAGAACGTGAGAATGCTCATGCCGGAACCGCATGCCACCGCGCATGACAACTATATCGCGCGCTATATGCACACCGGGCAACAACGCATCATCGGAAGCCCGCGGGAAGTCGTCGCCCTGCACAAAGATGGCTCGCTGTTCCCGGTCGAACTCAACGTTGCCGAAATCAAGCTGGGCCGAAAACGGCAATTTGCAGGAGTTTTCCGCGACATCACGGAACGCAAAATCGCCGAAGCGCGAATCCAGCACATGGCGCACTTCGACAACCTGACCGATCTGCCCAACCGGGCGCTGTTCAACGACCGCCTGCACCAGGCGATCCACATGGCGCGGCGAGAAAAGAGTGAACTTGCGCTGTGCTACCTGGACCTCGACGGCTTCAAGGCGATCAACGACACCCTGGGCCACGACCGGGGCGATGAACTGCTGAAACTGGCGGCATCGCGGCTGAAGCATGCCATCCGTGAATCCGACACGGTGGCGCGGCTCGGCGGCGATGAATTTGCAGTGATCCTGCCCCATATCACCAGCCGCGGCGATGCCGCACTGGTCGCGGAAAAAATAATCGACATGCTCGGCGCACCGTTTCACCTGCAGGGCTGCGGGCAGCCGGCGCACATCGGCGTCAGCATCGGCATCGCCGTCTTTCCCGCTGATACCGGGGAAGCGGAGAAACTGGTCAAAATGGCCGATACCGCCATGTACAACGCCAAACAGGCCGGCAACCGGTTCCAGTTTACGGCCGACAGCCGCACCCACGACACTGCTGCGTAACCGGCCGCCCGCAAACGGGCGCGGCGCTGGCATACTGTCTCTTCCACAACAGCAGCGCGGGGAGATTCTCATGGGCATCGGCACCCTCATTACGCTCGGCATCCTGATCGTCATCGTGGTCTATGGCATCACCATCTACAACAGCCTGGTCCAGATCAAGCACAACGTCACCAAGGCCTGGGCCAACATCGACGTGCTGCTGAAGCAGCGCCATGACGAACTGCCCAAACTGGTCGAAACCTGCAGGCAATACATGAAGTTCGAGCAGGACACGCTGACCCGCGTCATCGAGGCGCGCTCCAAAGTATTCACGGCCCGGGAAGCGCAGAATATTCCCGCGCTGGGCCAGGCCGAAGGCGGGTTGCGCTCCGCCCTGGGCAGCCTGTTCGCGCTGGCCGAATCCTATCCGGATCTCAAAACCAACCAGACCTTCCAGCAACTGCAAACGCGCATCTCCAGCCTGGAGAACGGCATCGCCGACCGTCGCGAGTTCTATAACGAATCGGTCAACGTCAACAACGTGCGCATCGAACAGTTCCCGGACTCGATTTTTGCAGCGATGTTCGGCTTCAAGCCGGCGCAGTTGCTGGAATTCACGGAAGAAGAAAAGAAGGACGTGGACGTCAAGCAACTGTTCGGCAACTGATCCTGATTGAACCGCGCCTCCGCGCGCCATGTTCGGCCGCATCACGTTGAGCAAAACCCGCATGCACGGCCCGCAATGGCTGACGCTGTCCGCGCATGCCGTCATCCTCTTCGTCGCGCTGCAACTGGAAACGGCCGCGGCATGGCCTTATGCGCTGCTGGCCATGGCTGTGGTGAGTTTTTTCGGCTGGCTGGGCAATTACCGCCGCTACCGGCAGATCCACGACCTGCCCACCTCCAAGGTCGCCTCTGCCGCGCAGGGTTATGTGGAACTGGTCGGTCGCAGCGAGTTGCTCGACGGAGAGCCGGTCATGAGCCGTCTGGGCGGCCTGCCCTGCTGCTGGTATCACTACCTCATCGAAGAACAGGATTCCTCCGACGACAAATGGCGAAAAGTGGACGAAGGCAGCAGCGTCGCGCATTTCCTGCTGGTCGATCAGACCGGGCAATGCGTGATTTCCCCCGACGGCGCGGAAATCGTCAACAGCAACCACCGCAGCTGGCGCGAAGGCCGCCTGCGTTACAACGAATGGCTGCTGACGCCGGGCGGATTACTCTACGCGCTGGGCGAATTCATCACCCACAGCGGACATGCCGGCGGCGCAGCCGATGAACGCGCGGACGTTGCCGCGTTGCTGGCCGACTGGAAAGACGACAAAACCGCCTTGCACAAGCGCTTTGACCTCAATCAGGACGGCAACATCGATCTCAAGGAATGGGAGCTCGCGCGCCTGCAGGCGCTGCGCGAAGTACGCAGGCAGCACGCCGGACAATCGCAAAAACTGGTCGAAGGCGTGCATCTGCTGCGCAAACCGCGCGACGGCCGCCTGTTTCTGCTGGCCAATGAAATGCCGGAAGTGCTGGGCAAACGTTACTACTGGTGGAGTCTGCTGCATCTGGTCATATTCATCGGCGCCGGGATCAGCGGCCTGATGCTGCTCGGCTATAAATAAACATTTAAAATCAATAGGTTACTATTTATGCGCGAAGACCGTCTGCTGTGCCTGAACAGCCAGGGCTTTCACCGGCTGCATTACACCGACTGGGGTGATCCGGCAAATCCGCGCGCGGTGATCTGCGTACATGGCCTGACCCGCAATTGCCGCGATTTTGATGCGCTGGCGGCGGCGCTGCAGGACCGGCTGCGCATCATCAGCGTCAGCATCGCCGGCCGCGGCCTGAGCGACTGGCTGCCGAACAAGGAGGATTACAGCTACCCGCAATACATGACCGATATGACGGCGCTGATCGCGCGCGTTACCGCCACCGGCGCGCAGGAAATCGACTGGGTCGGCACTTCCATGGGCGGCATGCTGGGCATGCTGCTGGCGGCGCGGCCGAACACGCCGATCCGCCGCCTGGTGCTGAATGATGTCGGCACCATCATTCCCAAGGAGTCGATGGCGCGCATCGGTACCTACGTCGGCAAGGATCCGCGCTTCACGAGCTTTGCTGAAACCGAGCAGTACGTGCGTGCCGTGTCCATCTCGTTCGGCCCGTTGACCGACGCGCAATGGCGGCACCTGACCTTGCACAATTCAAGGCAGCACGCCGACGGCAGCTGGGGCATGAACTACGATCCTGGCGTTGCGCTGCCCTTCCGCAAGGCGCTCGACAAGGACATCGTGCTGTGGAATCACTACGATGCCGTGCGCTGCCCGACGCTGCTGCTGCGCGGCGCACAATCCGATTTGCTATTGCGCGATACCGCAGTGGAAATGACGCAACGCGGGCCCAAACCCAAATTAGTGGAATTTGCCGATACCGGCCATGCGCCGATGCTGATGGCCGAAGATCAGATTGCCGCCGTGCGGGATTTTCTGCTGACCGTCTGATCGGCGCACCACGCTACGGTCGCGGAGGCGGACGCCGCTTCTCAAACTGCATGCGCCGCAATTCGGCAAACTCATCCAGTGAAATCCTCCGGTCGCCGTTGCGATCGACACGGTCAAACTCGCGCGCGATGCCCGGAAAGCGCCCTTCGACCTCGGTCGGCGACAGATAGCCGTCGCCATCCCGGTCGGCACTGCGGAATTCCTCGCTCACGCGCTCCCGCGCGCGATCCAGACCGGAATTTTCATCATCGGGACGCGGCGGACGTTCACGCGGATCAGCGGTTGGTGCAAATTCACGTGCCGGCCGCGGCTCCAGCGCGCGCGAACCAGCGGGCTCACTGATCGGTGGCGGCGGCACGAATTCCGGTGCGGCCATGACCGGTGCCGGCAGTGCCGCCGGTGCGGGAGCCTGTAATGCCGGAGCAGCCTGTGGTGTCGGCGGCGCGGCAGTCGCCGGCGACGGCTCCGGATGGCGCTTGTACCAACCGAGCGCGATCGCCAGCGCGACGAGCAGCACCGCGCCCCAGCCCACCTGGCGCCAGCCGGCCCCGTGGTCGCGCGACGGGCGAGCGGCACGCAGCGGGCGCGATGCTGTTGGCGTTCCGGACGACAACGCCGCCTGCGCCTCAAATGCCGCCTTCCATTCCGCGATGCTTGGCGGGCGCAGCTCCGGTTGCACCATCATGGCCCATTCAATCGCGTGCAACAGAGGCTCGCTGTAGCGGTGGCGCGCGGCAGCCAGATCCTGCGCCACGGTATCGCTCTGCAGGCGGCTCACCGCGTCCGGCGGATTTTTATCGGCCACTGCGCGGAACAGCACGCCGCCCATGGCATAAATATCGGACCACGGCCCCTGCCTGCCGTCGGTTGCATATTGTTCAAGCGGCGCATAACCCGGCGTCAGCACGGCAGTCAGCGCGCGGGTAGCCCCGCCGGTGTTGCGCGCCGCCCCGAAATCGAGCAGCACCGGCGTGCCGTTGGCGCGCATGAAAATGTTGCTCGGCTTGATGTCGCGATGCAGGAATTTTCCGGCGTGCACCGCCGCCAGTCCGTCGAGCAATGGCAGCACGATGCGCCTGAGTTCCGCCTCATCCGGCTGCGGCGCGCGTTTGAGCAACTGATTCAGCGATTCGCCGTCCTCATAGTCCATCACCATGTAACCGGTGCCGTTGGCCTCAAAATAGCGGTTCACGCGCACGATATGCGGATGGCTGAAGCGCGCCAGCGTGCGCGCCTCCCGGATAAAACTGTCCAGCCCCCACTGGTAATCGTGCTGATGATCTGTCGATACCGGCACCACGCTGCCGTCGAGCGCGCGCACCGCAAGATCGCCGGGCAGGTATTCCTTGATGGCTACATTTTTCTCGAGATTGGCGTCCCAGGCGAGATAAGTCATGCCGAATCCGCCGACGCCCAGCACCGATTTCAACCGATATTCGTTGAGCGTCGAATTCAGCTCCAGCGCATTGCGATAAACGGGGAACTCACTCATGGCTGCCGTCGCTCAAACGTCCTTCAGCCGGGATACGTTCAGCGCTCAGGCAGCGGGCGCGCCCGCCAGTGCCTGCTGCATCGCCTGCAGCAACACCTCGGACTCCTGCGCGCCGGACAGGCCGATGCTGCGGTTGAAAATGAAAAACGGCACGCCCTCGACGCCAGCCTGGCGCGCCTCGGCATCGGCGCCGCGCACCACATCGGCATCCTCGTCGCTGTTGAGATAATCGAGCGTGTCCCCGCGCGGCAATCCGGCCTCTGCCGCGCAATCCGCGAGCACGGCGTTGTCGGTCAGATTCGCGCCTTCGATGAAATAGGCGCGGAACAGCGCCTCGGCCACCGCATCCTGTTTGCCCAGTTCGCCGGCATGATGCAGCAACCGGTGCGCATTCACGGTATTCGGCTGCACGGTGATTTTGGCGAAAGCCATGTCGAGACCCACGCTTTTGCCCACCATCGCCACACGGTCGTATTTCGCGTTACCGACGGGGCCGAATTTGCGCAGGATGTAATCAGCCCGCGAAATGCCGGAGGCCGGCAGATCGGGATTCAGCTGGAACGGCAGCCAGCGCACGGCCGGCGGTGCTGCATCGGGATACAGTTTGGCGAACTGTCGCAGCGCGGCTTCCAGCCGGCGCTTGCCGATGTAGCACCAGGGTCAAACCACGTCGGAAACGATATCGATGGTCAGTTGGTTATTCATTGTGGTGCCTTTTTGTTTGGAGCCGTTTGATTTGGGAATGATGATACTTGGCGCCACCCCCTCTCCCTAACCCTTGTATGTCGCAGAATAGAGTTGTTGTAGTTGTTGGGGA
>CAZAOZ010000097.1:0-6917 GCA_964486865.1 uncultured Bordetella sp. | reverse complement strand
ATCACGCTGGGTGCGGCAATTGATTACCTGTCGGCCATCGGCATCGCCCGCATTGCCGCCCATGAAACCGATCTGCTCGATTACGCAACCGACCAGTTGAACCGCCTGCCCGGCGTGCGCCTGATCGGCACCGCGGAGAAAAAAGCGGCCGTGCTGTCGTTCGTGGTGGAAGGCGTGCATCCGCACGACGTCGGTTCGCTGCTCAACGACGACGGCGTGGCGATCCGCACCGGGCATCATTGCGCGCAGCCGGTGATGCAGCGCTTCAAAGTGCCGGCGACCTGCCGTGCGTCGTTTGCCTTTTACAACACCATGGCCGAAGTCGATGCGCTGGCAGCATCGATTGCCAGGGTGCAGAAACTGTTTGCATGAAAAACATGAAAACCATTAGCCACAGAGATCACAGAGGACACAGAGAAAACCCGGGTTTGCCGTTCTCTGTGCCCTCTGTGTCCTCTGTGATCTCTGTGGCTGGCTTTAAGGTTTGGACTTAGCAATGGTCAGTCGCCAGCTTTATCAGGAGATGATCCTCGAGCACAACAAGAAGCCCCGCAACTGGGGCATGCTCGAGAACGCCACGCACAAGGCCGAGGGCCTGAACCCGCTGTGCGGCGACCATATCCACCTGTCGCTGCGGGTGAACGGCGACACCGTCGAGGCTTTGGGGTTTGAGGGCGAAGCCTGCGCGATCTGCAAGGCCTCGGCGTCGATGATGACCGCCATCGTCAAGGGCAAGAGCCGTGCCGATGCGGAGCAGATGGTGCAGGAATTCCGCGACATGACCACCGGCAAGCTCGACCCGGCGGCGCCGCATCACTTGGGCCGCCTGACGGTGTTCGCGGGCGTGCGCGACCTGCCGACCCGCGTCAAATGCGCGATCCTGCCTTGGCATACGCTGCACGCGGCGTTTACCGGCGCTGAATCCGCTTCCACTGAATAACAAACGTATCCACAACCGCTACTGCGTCATTAATTCATGCCGAAAATTGCCGAAATCGAGCCGACCCCGAATCCCAACGCGATGAAATTCATCCTGCGCGAGCCGCTGACCTGGGGCGTGACGCGCTCGTATGAAAGTCCCGCGCAGGCCGTGGGCGATCCGCTGGCGCTGGCGCTGTTCGACGTCGAGCATGTCACCAACGTGTTTTATGTGGATCACTGGGTGACCGTGACGCAGGACGGCAACGCTGACTGGCAGGAACTGATGCGTAAACTGGCGGTGCCGATCCGCGATGCGCCTTCGGCCGAGGCGAATTCGGCGCAGCTTGCCGAGCAGTCGAGCGAGGCCATGGATCCGGAAAAACTGAGCCCCGAGGACCGCGCCCGGCTCGAAAAAATCAACGCCGTACTCGATGAGCAGATACGGCCGTACCTGCAGAACGACGGCGGTGACCTGCACGTGATGGGACTCGAGGGCAACACGCTGTCGGTGCATTACCAGGGCGCCTGCGGCAGTTGCCCGAGTTCGCTGTCGGGCACGCTGGCCGGGATTGAAAGCCTGGTGCGGCAGATCGAGCCGGACCTCGAAGTCGTCGCGGTTTAGTGCTATTACAAAATGAAATTTCCCTCACCCTCGGTCCCTCTCCCGAAGGGAGAGGGATGACAAGCCCTTCTCCCTCCGGGAGAAGGGTGGGGATGAGGGAGTAAGCTGTCATTTTGTTGCGCGCGCTTAGTCATATGGCCAACTGGGTTGTGGTTGCAGCAGTCGATGATTTGCCGCCGGGCGCCGGCAAGGTGGTTGATATCGACGGCGCGTTGATTGCCGTATTCAACATCGGCGGCGAGTATTTTGCGATTGAAGACGTCTGCACCCACGACGGCGGCGAACTGGCGAGCGGTGTGCTGGAGGGCGACCAGATCATCTGCCCGCGCCACGGCGCGCGCTTTTGCGTGCGCACCGGCGAGGCGCTGTCGGCGCCGGCCTACGAGCCGACCGCGAAGTTTCCGGTGCGCATCGAAAACGGCGTGATCCAGGTCAGGGATGACCGATGGGACTGAAGGACAGTGCGGAGTGATGAATGATGAGTGATGAGCGTAAAACCCGTGATGTGAACTGGCTTTTCAGTTCCGCGCTCCTCACTCATCACTCCGCACTGCCCTTTTAGTGGACACCCTGACCCACGCCCTCTCCGGCGCGCTGCTGGCGCGCGCCACGGCCGGCACCGGAAAACCGGCGCTGCCGCTGGGGCGCCGCGTCGCGGTCGGCGCGCTGATTGCGGCGTTTCCCGATATCGATATCGTCGCGTCGTGGATTTCGCCGCTGTCCTATCTCTATCATCACCGCGGCGTCACCCATTCGCTGGTGATGCTGCCGCTGTGGACCATCCTGCTGGCCTGGATATTTACGCTGATCTGGCGCAATGGTCCGGGATGGAAAGCCTATGCACCGGTGGTTGCGATGTCGCTGGCGGTACACATCGCCGGCGACTGGATCACCACTTTCGGCACCATGATTTTCGCGCCGCTGTCCGATTTCCGTCACGGCCTGGGCACCACGTTCATCATCGACCTGTGGTTCTCCGGCATCATCATTGCCGGTCTGCTGCTGTCATTCCTCTGGCGCGGTTCGCGCGCGCCGGCAGTGGCCGGTCTCGCGGTGCTGGCCGCGTATGTGGTCATGCAATACGTGCTGCTGCAGCAGGCCGTCGGGTTCGGCGAGCGTTACGCGAAATCCGCCGGCATCGCCCAGGCGCGCGTCACTGCGCTGCCGCGGCCGGTGTCACCGTTCAACTGGATGGTGGTGGTCGAGCATGCCGGGGGCTATCAGTACAGCCACATCAACCTGATACGCAATGAAATCCTCCACGCAGCGCCGAATGCCGGGCTGATTGCGCGCTTGGATGCGGCGTACCGGCCGCCGGCGCAGGCGCAGTGGGAAACGGCGGTGCGCCATGGCGGCGGTTCGCAGGGCAGCGCCGTGCGCGCCGCATACGAGCATCCCGACTTCGCGTTTTTCCGCTGGTTTGCCGCCTATCCGGCGCTGCATCAGGTCGACATCGGCGCGTCGCACCTGTGCATCTGGTTTCAGGATCTGCGTTTCGTGACGCCGGGGCGCGGCGTGCTGCCGTTCATCTACGGCATGTGCAGCGAGGGGGCAGGGCCGCTGCGGTCATATGGTCTGGAAAACGGCGCCCGTTATCCGGTGTTTTAAAGCTGGTTTGATGCACGTCAAGCCATGAAACCGCAGTACCGGCAGACTGCTGCTCATGCGTAATTTCCGTTTATCGGTCATTCCTGCCGCGATTGCGGCGGCCCTGATCTGCGCTGCGCTGCCGGCGCAATGGGCTGCTGCAGCGGAATCCGCGCCGGTCGCGCGCGAAATCATTCCCGGTTCCGAACTGATGACCACGCAGGAGCGTGAGCAGTATCGCCTGCGGCTGCGCGGCGCCGGTACGCCCGAAGAGCGCGAACGGCTGCGCGCCGAACACGTCAAGGCGATGGAAGAGCGCGCGCGCGTTCGCGGCCTGAAGGTCATTGACTATTCACGGGCGAAGGGCGCGCAGTGAAACGCGGCATCGCGATGGCGCTGCTGTGCGGCGCGCTGCTCGGCGGCGCGGCTGCGGCGCAGGCGGCGGGCGATCCGGTGCGCGGCGGGAAGCTGCACCAGGATTGCCTCGGTTGCCACGGCACCGAACTCTACGTGCCGCCGCGGGCGAAAGTGAAAACGCTGGCGGCGCTGAAAAAGGAAACCGAGCGCTGGAACGACCGCATGAATCCGAAATTCACCAAGCAGGAAATCGAGGATATCGTCGCCTGGCTGAACCGCGATTTCTACAAATTTCCGCGCTGACAAAGCACTGCACGCCGCAAAAACACAGTAACTTTTTGTTTTTATTTATTTTTAGCTCTGCTCCGCGGAGAGCAGCCAGAGCATCGCATCCAGCCCCGAATGATTCAGCGCGTAAGTGGTCTGGCCGCGCACCACGGGTTTGGCGCAATACGCAACGCTGACACCGCATTCGGCGAGGAATTTCAGATCGTTCGCGCCGTCGCCGACGCCGGCGATTTGCGTGCGCGAAATTCCCAGTTCAGCGGCGACGCGCTGCAGCGCAGCGCGCTTCACATCGGCGTTCACGATGTTGCCGACGACCGCGCCGGTCAGCTTCCCGTTTGCCATTTCCAGCACGTTGGAATGCGTGTAGTCGAGTTTGATCCGTGTTTTCAGGCGGTCGGTGATGTACGTGAAGCCGCCGGACACCAGCAGCGTCTTGATGCCGGCGGCGCGGATTTTTTCCAGCAGGCGTTCCGCGCCCGGTGAAAACCGCAGCCGTTCGTCATAGACGCGTTGCAGCGCGGATTCGTCCAGGCCTTTCAGCAGCGCCAGCCGCCGCCGCAGGCTTTCGTCGTATTCGATTTCGCCGCGCATCGCCTGCGCGGTGATCGCCGCGACTTCGGCCTTGATGTTGACCATGTCGGCCAGCTCGTCGATGGTTTCCATGGTGATCAGCGTCGAATCCATGTCCATCACCAGCAGGCGGAAATCGGCGAGACGGCGCCCCTCAGGCACAAAGCCGTGATCGAGTTTGGCACCGGCGCACAGCTCGGCAATACCGGCGGCGGGCTGTGCGCCGGTCAGCCGGAAGGCGGTGTCCGACAGCCGGTCTATGGCGCCGGCGCCGGAGAGTCTGGCGAGTTCCTTGAGGTCGCGCGTTTCGATGTCCGCGCCCTGGATGACGAGATGCATGGAGATTCCGCAAAAAGAGCGGCGATTATAGCGGAGGCGCGGTGGTGATCCGGCGCGTTACGGCGCGGTGATCCACGCAACACTTCATCATACGCCGGCACTTGACGCGCCATGCGCGGGCGAGGATGCTGCGGCGATATTCCCGTCACCGGAGGCCGCCATGTCCGATCCCGTCTGCGCGCAAAAAGCCCCTTATGCCCTGGAACTCGCTCCCGGCGATTACTGGTGGTGCGCCTGCGGCCAGTCGAAAAAACAGCCGTTCTGCGACGGTTCGCACAAGGACACGGCATTTACGCCGGTGAAATTCACTGTGGCCGCGGCCGAAAAGAAATGGCTGTGCGGCTGCAAGCGCACCAAAAATCCGCCGTACTGCGACGGCACGCACAAGGCGCTGTAGCACGCCGGCATCAGGGTTGTTCCCGCGGGCCGTGTATCAGTGTCCGTGGTTCGGGTATGGGTCAGGGGGGGGGCTCGGACGCTGCGAAGCGCAAGATTCCAGGGAGAACCGCGGGGCGAGAGCGAGTTTTCACGCGGTTGACGGTTCGCTAGCCGGGGCGATAGAGTGCCGGTCAGTGAAAAAACAGCGTTTAAACCGACTACCCATTTGAGCGAAGACCGCATCGCCGCGCAGTTTGCCCGCGAAAGCCAGTTTGCGATGTCGCGCGCCTGCTTGTCAGTGAATCTCTGGCAAGATAGTCGGTAAGCGACTTATTCCATCGGACGATTCAATACGCGGGAAGGATATGACTGTGAGCATGCTAGCACCAAAAGTGCGCGCAATCGGCGTGCCGGTCAATGACTACTATGTCGAGAACTTTGTCGACATTCCGAAGTTTCGCTACAACAAGATCCCCCTTGAGACGGTCACCAAGGACAAGGACGGTTTTCGCTTGACGCTTGATGTCAAGGATCGGCCGGAATATTTCATCGCGAGGAACGATGTTTCGCCCCCCAATTCGGGCGGCAACACGACCAATGTCTTCCTGGGCTTGGTGGCGCTGTATGCGTCGATGCAGGTGGACGCCCAGTTCAAGATCATCTTGCCCGATGACCAATCATCGATCGCCCAGCAGGAGATCAGCAACCACATCTTCAATGACGTGAACATCGTCCAGGTCCACACCCACATCTGGGGCCCGCGCGAGTGCTTCAACGGCAATGCGCATGGTCGAACCTATATGCTGGTCTCGCCGCACCCGCCGATCGACACGCTGGATGCTGAAATCAAGACGAGGTTCAGGCGTGCGGATGACATCCCTATCATCACGCCGGGCTACCTGAACAGCTACCTGGGCCCGCAAGTCATCGTGCCCACTGGCATCGGCTTCGAGTCGATCAGGCCGCGCGTTGGCAACAACGACGTCATCGTCTGCCTTAATGACGACGAGTTGATCGAGAAGTTCGGCACGCAGATCTTCCCGGATGAAATGTCGGACGACGTGCTGCTGAACATCACCGAGAGATTCACCAAGAACCACAATCCGCACATGGCCCCCAGCATGACTTTTGCGCTGGGCTTCTCGAACGGCGGATCGCTGACTTGCTACCAGTATGAGAACAAGCAGTACCTGATCCACCTGCCGCTGGACATACAGGATTCGACGCGGATCGCGGAAACCTTCGAAGACGTGGAGGTCGATCCCGCATTTGGCGGCAAGTACCAGGTAGGACGAGGGGATGCGCGCATTGCCGGCCATCTGTTCTACCCCTACTTTGTCGATGTCATGAAGGACGGGCTGTTAGCCGCGTTTGCCGCGTCCGAAATGGGAGCCGCCTTGTCGGCGCTGATGCACCATTCCAAGAAGTCCAACATCACCACCTTCAACCAGGATGCCTTGAACAAGCTGGTGGTGAGATGCATTGACAAGGTTCAGCGCAATGAATCCAGAGGCGTCAACCTGACCGCCGCGAACTAGGGCCTGTTAACAATCATTTCATGAGTGCGACGGCGACGATTGGGCCTCAGGGCTAGGAGCGTCGAGCGCGGTTTGCCCCGTGGCAAATGAGCGAAGGCGCGACAACGCCCTGAGGCCCAATCGTCCCGTCCCTGTGGGTTGTGGCCAAAATCGCCACTGGCTGCGTTGCTTGCCTTGCCCATATTCCCGATATGGGCTGCGGCAAGCGCCTTGCCACTGACGATTTTGGCCACAACGCATCTCACGAAATGATTGTTAACAGGCCCTAGCTGTGAGATTGCAAGACGTTATTTATTCGAGAAGCGGGCACGCTACCT
>CAZAOZ010000096.1:0-6924 GCA_964486865.1 uncultured Bordetella sp. | reverse complement strand
ACGATCTGATGCTTCCCCAACAACTACAACAACTCTATTCTGCGACATACAAGGGATTGATCGTTCTGACTGTCTTCAATTATGAAACACTCAATAATTATTCCACCAGTTCCAGCCGCAATCCGGTGACTGCGGGATTTGCCTGCAACTGCACCCTGCTCCCCTCGACCGCCAGCGCGATCAGCCAGGCGCGCAATTCCTCGGCCTGCAATTGCGCTTCCTGCCGTGGGCCATGCACCACACGGATACGCACACCAGCCTTCGCCAGGTATGTCGTCACCGCCTGCTGCACCGCGGGCTGCGCCATCACCGTCTGTGCGGATCGCGGACGATCCCACAACTCAGCAGCGATATCGGCAGCGGTTGCCGACAGGGCTGCCGTGCCCAGCACGGCGGCAGTGATCCATACACGCATCACGGCTTCGCCTCCTGCGGCGTAACCTGCAGACGCTCGACCTTGACCACCACCGGATCAGCCCAGGTGCCCGTCACATCATATTCATAGGCCGCGATCTGATCCAAAGGATCCTTCAGCAGTTTCTGCGCAATGAACGCGGCCAGACCCGCGACGGGACCGCCGATCAGCGCACCGGCCACCGACACCGTGTCGGAGATCTGCGGATTCACCTTGACCCGCAACGCCTGCGTTTCCCGCGCCAGATCGACCTGCCCGCTCATGTTGATGCGCGCAGCCGGCCCGGTAATGCGCAGGTTGTCGGTCGTCGCCACGCCCTTGGCTACCTTGATTGCCGCCACGATCTCATCGAATGCAAAGCCCTCGCTGAATATATCGCGAAAATCCAGCGTAATCCGCCGCGGCAGCGACTGCAGGCTGAGTATGCCCAGCAGCTTGCCGATGCCCGGCTCCAGCTTCAGGAACTGTCCCTTGCCCGCGTCGAGCACGAAATTTCCGCTCAGCGTCGGATAATCGATGCGCTGCGGGCTGCCCGACCACGCCAGCGTGCCCTCCAGTTTTGCAATGCCCCGGCGCACGCCCTCGGGATAACCGAACCGGGTCAGGAATTTGCCCACATCGTTGACGTCCAGCCGCACATTGACCTGGGTACGCGGCTGCGTCAGCCAGCTCTGCCAGAGACCCTCGACATTGAGCACACCCTCCCCGGTGATCAACCGCAGGCGCTCGATGCGCCAGTCGCGCTGCTGCGGCGTCGCCTGCAGCTCCAGCTTGCCCAGCAGTTGATCGACCAGACTGAATTCATCGACGACAATATCCAGCGCCGGCAGATCGGGGCCGGCGGTCTCCGCCGGCTGCGGCGCCGATGCGCGCATATCCTTGGCCGGCAACGCCAGCTTGCGCAGCCGTGCGGTCAGGCGCCCCTTGCCCTGCCCGCGCCAGGTCACTGCGCCGTCGATATCGCGGCCCTGCACATTCGCCTGCAGCACCCCGCCCTGCAACGCGGCCTTTACCGCAACCGCAGCGAACCGGCGGTCGAACAGCTCCACTTCGCCGATACGCAGATCAACGGCTGACACGCCGGCGCCCGCCGCACCTTCGCCGCCGCCGAGCAACGCCAGCCACTCGTCGAGATCCAGGTTCCGCATAGCTCCGCTGACGGCGATGCCGGGGCGCTCCGGCTCCGGCACAGCCCCTTCGCCGAAACGGATCGCGCCGCGCTCGACGATGCTGCCCTGCGCCGTGCTCCGGCGATACAGCACCGCGTTGACCACGCTGCCGGCAGTAACGGCAATGCGTTCCTGCTGCACCCCGATGGATCGCCGTTCAACGCGCAGCGGCATGGATTCGCCGGCGGTTTTCATGAACGGCGCGGGCAGGCTGACGGCGAGACCCTGCAGCGACGAATCCACAACGATGTCGATGCGCTTCTGGCGCAGCGTCAGCGACCCGCGCCAGTCGGTGGCGCCGCGCACATGCCGGATCCATTCCACGCCGCCGGCACGGCGCACGGCATCGGCATTGATCCTGCCGTTGAACTGGATGCTGACCGCCGCATCGCGCTGGCTGCCGGCCGAAACCGTGAGCGGACCGCCGAGGAACACCGCGGTTGCATTGGGCACGCGAATCGCACTCTCGGTGAATTCCATCCGTCCGTTGACGCTCTCGAGGGGCGGCATCGCCGCATCCGGCACCAGCCGGTTGTTGATGAACTGGTAATTGCCGATGACCTTGCTCCTGTGCATCTCGCCCAGCGGGAGCGTCAGCCGCAAACCCAGCTTGCCGCGTCCCTGTGCCTGCATGCCTTCGGTGAATCCGTCGATCATCCTGTTCACGGGACTTTGCGCAATGAAACCGAGGAATGCCGAGGTATCCCCTTCGGCCTCGCCGGTAACCTGCAGCAGCGGGTTGTCATCCGCCAGATCGGGAATCTGCGCGCGCACATTGGTCAGTCGCGCATCGCCGATTCTCGCCTGGCGCGCCCGGATGTCCATACGCTTGCCGCGAAACAGCAGGTCCCCCTCGATATCGGTGATCCGCGGCCAGCCTTCACCGTAATGCAGCACCCCGCCGTTCACTTTGGCCGTCACCTCAAAAATACCCTCACGCTCATCGGCAAACGGAAAATGCCGCAGATCACCCCGGAGACGGAACTTCACGTCGCCGGAACGCCCGTCGATGAAGGCGCGGTCAAGCCAGCTCCGTGCGGTCGCGGCAACCGTCAGCGGCAGATAAGTCGATACGCGCTGCGCGGTGCCGCGCGTCAGATGGCCTGTCAGATCGGCTGTTCCCGGGCCTGCTCCGGTCATGCGGTAACTGCCAAACACGGTACCGGCGAGATCGCTGTTCATGAATGCAAAATTGCTGAACCGCAGTTCCGTCTGTTCCGCAATCCGCGTCCACGCCATCTGGCCGGACAGCGAGTCGAATTTGAGACGCTCGCGAAACAGCCCCGGCATGCCGAGCTCGGCTTTTTGCGTAGTGACGTGCAGCGCGCCGCCTTTTTCGGTGCCGTCAATGCTGCCGCTGAAACCCGAAAATCCCGGTAGCGCGCCGTGGGCCCGCATGGCCAGTTCCTGGAAACGGCCGCGTACTGCGTAACTCATCGCCGGCGTTCCCGCATCGGACCAGCGCACCGAAACATCGTACAGGCTGCCGCTGGGCTCATGATCGGCCAGCAGCTTGCGGAAGGCCGCATCGAACGGCAACCGGTCAGCGAGCCTGGCCAGCGGCACCAGTTCAAGAGCATTGGCATGCACTTCCCCACGCGTGTACGCGCCTGATCCGCCGGCAGAGAATCGCGCCGTCATATCGACCGGCTGCAGCGTCAGGTGGTCCCCGGTCGTGAATGCGAGTTTGCGCGTGGCGACCTCGAAACCGTCGCCCATCTGCTTCCACGAAAAACGTCCGCCCAGCTGCGGCATGTCGAGCTCCGGCAGCTCCGCGCCCAGCTTCGCGCGCACGTCGCGCAACTGGACATCCGCGGTAATCGCGCTCAGCTCATTGCGGGCAAAAGTGAACCACGCGCGCAGCGCACCCGTGCCGCGGGGGAAATGCACCGGAAAATCAATCCATTGCCGCCACGCGGCAATATCGACATGATCCAGCTGCACGAACAATTGCCCGGTCAGCGACTCCGCCAATTCCCTGAAATCCTCACCGCTCAGATCGCCGCGAATGTCCAGCGGCGAAGCCAGCGCGGCCGGCGGCGTCGCGCGCAGCCCGACCCGGTGCCGCCGGCCGCTGTTGACCATGCGCAACTGCAATTGTTCGAGCGCCAGTTCCGGTGCTCCGCGCAGTTCGTCGGTCCAGATCAAACGCGCATCGTGAATTTCGATGTCGCGCTGGTCAAGGATCCAGCGCGAAAAACCGCCGCTGTCCTGGCGATTGATGTTCATCGCGATGCCCGCCACGGTAATGCCGCCCTGGGGATCGCGGCGCACCGTCAGCACCGGCCGGAAAATATCCAGCGCATGGAAATTGACCTGCAGCAGCACGACGGAACGCCAGGCCAGCGTGGCATCCACTTGCGGCAACTCCAGCGCCGGACGACCCGCTGCGTCATGCACCACCACCTGCGTGAGGCCCAGTTGCGGCCGCAGGCCGTCCCAGTTGGCGCTGATGCTGCCGATGGTGATGCGCTGCTGCGCCGCCTGGCTCAGCCGTTGCGCAATGTCTTCGCGATACGCCGCAATGTCAGGCAATATCCAGTAGCGCAGCACCAGTATGGCCGCGGCAAATGCCAGTCCGGCGGCGAGGACAAGCCAGGTCAGCAACCGGTAGATCCACAGTGAACCGTCACGGATCCAGCGATTTGCTGCCTCAGAGGCCATTTTTGCCCGAAAAATTATAAAAAAAGAACTGTAAAATGCAGTTACACATTCTAGCGCGAACCGGCCATGGAATCGAATAACGCGCAACCGCCAGCAGCCGACGCCATCGCCGCTGCCGCCCGTTACAGCCGCTATCTGCAGCGTCTGCTCTCGGCGCATCCGGCTATCCTTCCGACAGCGGAAGTGGAACATCCGTTCACGGCGGCGGACATGCGCGCGGCCCTCGCCGCGGAAAACCTGCGCGATGACGCCGCCCTCGCCCGCGCGCTGCGCCGGCTGCGCCAGCGGGTCATGGCCCGCCTGATCGTGCGCGATCTCAGCGGACGCGCCTCCCTGGATGAAGTCGTCACCACCGTCACTCATCTTGCCGAAGCAAGCATCGCGACCGCGCTGGCCTGCCTGCACGCGGATCTGGCCTCGGTACACGGCGAACCGCGCAGCGCAACCGCGCACGCGCCCCAGCAACTGCACGTCGTCGGCATGGGCAAACTCGGCGGCGCAGAGCTCAATGCGTCATCCGATATCGATCTGGTGCTGGTTTACCCCGAAGAAGGCGAGACCGACGGGGCGCGTCCGCTCAGCAATCACGAGTTTTTCACCCGTCTTGCGCGCCGCCTGATTACGGCGCTCAACGAATGGACGGAAGACGGATTTGTGTTCCGCGTCGATACCCGGCTGCGGCCCTACGGCGACAGCGGCCCGCTGGTGGTCAGTTTCGACATGCTGGAAAACTACCTGATTACCCAGGGCCGGGCGTGGGAACGTTATGCCTGGATCAAGGGCAGGCCGCTGACCGGCGACCAGCGCGCGGCGCTGCTGGCCGTGGTCACGCCATTCGTGTTCCGTCGCCACCTCGATTACGGCGCTTTCGCCTCCATGCGCAGCCTGCACAGCCAGGTGCGCCACGAAGTCGAGCGCCGGGAACGCCGTGACGACATCAAGCTCGGTCCCGGCGGCATCCGCGAAATCGAGTTCATCGTGCAGGTGTTCCAGCTGATCCGCGGCGGACGCGAACCGGTGCTGCAACAGCAATCCACGCTGCCGGTGCTGCACATCCTCGGCGAACGCCGGATCATCGAGCCCGCAGCCGCCGCGGATTTGCGCAGCGCCTATGTGTTTTTGCGCAATCTGGAACACCGGCTACAGTACCGCGACGACCAGCAGACACAGGTCATGCCCGCTGATCCCGCCGAGCGCGCGCTGCTGGCGGCCAGCATGGGGTTTCCGGACACGACAGCATTCGACGCGGAACTGGCCCGGCACCGCAACACGGTGTCCGCGCAATTCGAAACCATTTTTGCCGAAAGCGACGCTGAACAGCACCCGCTCGCCGGCTTGTGGCAGGATCCGATCGACCCGGACCGTGCAGCGCAGCAGCTTGCCGATCTGGGCTACGCCGGCGGCGGCGAACTCGGCCGGCGGCTGTCGCTGCTGCGCGCCGGCAGCCGCTACCGGCAGATGCCCGCCGCAAGCCAGCGGCGCCTGGACCGCCTGGTGCCTGCCGCAATCGCCACAGCCGCCACGCGCCGCAATCCCGACGCCACGCTGGAACGCCTGCTGGCGCTGTTCGAACACATCAGCCGCCGCGAAGCCTATCTCGCACTGCTGCACGAATACCCGCACGCACTGGAGCGCCTCAGCGACCTGATGAGCGCGAGCCCGTGGGTGGCCCAGTACATCACGCAACACCCAATCCTGCTCGACGAACTGCTGGACACGCGCACGCTGCTCGCGGCGCCGGACTGGGCGGCGCTGCGCATGGCGCTGCGCAGGAATCTGGACACTGCTGCCGGTGACGTCGAGCGGCAAATGGACATGCTGCGCCATTTCAAGAACACGCAGACCCTGCATTTTGTGGCGCAGGATCTGGCCGGCACATTGCTGCTGGAAACGTTGAGCGACCACTTGTCGGATCTCGCCACGACCATCCTCGAGGAGGTGCTGCGGCTGTGCTGGCAGGGCCTGCGGCAGCGCCACTGCGACACGCCGCGCTTTGCCGTCGTCGGCTACGGCAAGCTGGGCGGCAAGGAACTGGGTTATGCGTCCGACCTCGACATCGTTTTCGTCTATGACGACCCGGCGCCGGAAGCCGCCGAGAATTATGCGCGCCTAGCGCAACGCATCAACCTTTGGCTGACCAGCGTCACCGCAGCCGGCGTGCTGTATGAAACGGACCTGCGCCTGCGCCCGGACGGCGCCGGCGGCCTGCTGGTCACGCCGCTGGCGAGCCTGCAGCATTACCAGCTGAACCAGGCCTGGCTGTGGGAACACCAGGCGCTCACCCGCGCCCGCAGCGTTGCAGGTGACCCCGGGATCGGACGCGCTTTCGAGGAACTGCGCCGCCGCGTGCTGTGCATGCCGCGCGAACCGGCCGCCCTGCGCGACGAAATCCTTGCCATGCGCCGCAAAATTCTGGAAGCCCATCCGAATGCCAGCAGCCTGTTCGACATCAAGCACGACCCCGGCGGCATCATCGATGTCGAGTTCATGGTGCAGTATCTGGTTCTCGGCCATGCGCATGCGCACCAGGAACTCACGGCCAATTCCGGCAACCTCGCCCTGCTGAAAACCGCCGCCGGCCTGGGCCTGATCGCACAGGATCTGGCCGGTGCGGCACATGGCGCCTATCGCCGCTTCCGTGAACTGCAACACCAGCAGCGGCTCGCCGGCGAGCCG
>CAZAOZ010000095.1:0-7101 GCA_964486865.1 uncultured Bordetella sp. | reverse complement strand
CGATCGTCCCCACGTTCACGTGCGGCTTCGTCCGCTCAAATTTGCCTTTGGCCATGATGGTGTCCCTTATTTCTTCTCGTCTTTACCGGATTGCTTGTTGATGATTTCTTCGGCGATGTTGCGTGGTGCTTCCGAGTAATGCTTGAATTCCATCGTGTAGGTCGCGCGCCCCTGCGACAACGAGCGCAGTGTCGTGGAATAACCAAACATTTCCTTCAGTGGCACTTCCGCCTTCACCGTCTTGCCGCCGCCGGGAATATCGTCCATGCCCTGAATCACGCCGCGCCGGGAGTTCAGATCGCCGACGACATTGCCCATGAAGTCTTCAGGAGTCTCGACTTCGACCGCCATGATCGGCTCAAGCAGCGAGGGGCTGGCGCGACGCAGACCTTCCTTGAAAGCCATCAGACCGGCCATCTTGAAAGCGTTCTCGTTCGAATCGACCTCATGATACGAACCGTCGAACAAGGTGACCTTGACATCAACCACCGGAAACCCCGCCAGAACGCCGGACGGAATGGCCTCCAGAATGCCTTTTTGCACCGCAGGAATGTATTCGCGCGGCACCGAGCCGCCCTTGATGGCATCGACAAACTCATAGCCCTTGCCGGTTTCATTAGGCTCGACCTTGAGCCAGACGTGACCGTATTGGCCACGACCGCCGGACTGCTTGACGAACTTGCCTTCAACCTTGTCGCACGACTTGCGGATGGTCTCGCGGTAGGCCACCTGCGGTGCACCCACATTGGCCTCGACGCTGAATTCGCGTTTCATGCGCTCCACAAGAACTTCCAGATGGAGTTCACCCATACCAGAAATAATGGTTTGGCCGGATTCCTCATCGGAGCGCACGCGAAATGACGGATCCTCCTGTGCCAGGCGGTTGAGCGCGATGCCCATTTTTTCCTGGTCAGCCTTGGTTTTCGGCTCCACCGCGACGTGAATCACCGGCTCCGGGAATATCATCCGCTCGAGCGTAATGATTTTCGACGGGTCACAAAGCGTGTCGCCGGTCACTACATCCTTGAGGCCGACGGCTGCGACGATATCGCCCGCGAACACTTCCTTGATCTCTTCGCGCTGGTTGGCATGCATCAGCAGAATACGGCCGATGCGTTCCTTGCGTTGCTTGATGGCGTTGTAAATCGTGTCGCCCGAATTCAGCACACCGGAGTACACGCGGATAAACGTCAAATTGCCGACAAACGGGTCGGTCATGATCTTGAAAGCCAGCGCCGAGAAAGGCTCGCTGTCGTCCGCCTTGCGCGAACCTTCCTGCTCGTTGTCCAGTATGCCCTTGACCGGGGGAATGTCCACCGGGGACGGCAGGTAATCGATTACTGCATCCAGCATCGCCTGCACGCCCTTGTTCTTGAATGCCGAGCCGCACAGCATCGGCACGATCTCCCCCGCGATCGTCCGCCGGCGCAGGCCGTCTTTCAATTCCTGCTCCGTGAGTTCGCCGACCTCGAGGTACTTGTTCATCAGTTCCTCGTTGGCTTCGGCAGCCACTTCGACCATCTTCTCGCGCCACTCGTCAGCAAGTTCCTGGAGTTCAGCGGGAATATCCTTGTATTCAAACTTGATGCCCTGGGATGCCTCATCCCAGATCACGGCCTTCATCTTGACCAGATCGACCACGCCGATAAAATTCTCCTCACTGCCGATCGGCACCTGGATCGGCACCGGATTGGCCTTGAGGCGTGATTTCATCTGGTCATAGACGCGGAAAAAATTCGCACCCGTGCGGTCCATCTTGTTGACGAACGCCAGCCGCGGAACGCGGTACTTGTTGGCCTGCCGCCATACTGTTTCGGACTGCGGCTGCACGCCACCCACCGCGCAATACACCATGCAGGCGCCATCGAGTACGCGCATCGAACGCTCGACCTCGATCGTGAAATCCACGTGGCCCGGGGTATCGATGATGTTGACGCGGTGCTCGGGATAATTCGTACCCATGCCGCGCCAGTAGCAAGTCGTGGCAGCGGAAGTGATGGTAATACCGCGTTCCTGCTCCTGCTCCATCCAGTCCATCGTCGCGGCGCCGTCATGCACCTCGCCGATCTTGTGGTTCACACCGGTGTAGAACAGCACGCGTTCGGTCGTCGTGGTCTTGCCCGCATCAATGTGGGCAGATATCCCGATGTTGCGATAGCGATCAATTGGAGTCTTGCGTGGCACGTTCGTTACCCTTCAGCAGCCGGCATCAAAACCGGTAATGCGAGAAGGCTTTGTTGGCTTCCGCCATACGATGCACTTCTTCACGTTTCTTCATTGCGCCGCCGCGGCCTTCCGCCGCTTCCGCCAGTTCCCCGGCTAACCGCGCACCCATTGATTTTTCCCCGCGGCTGCGTGCCGCGTCGCGCAACCAGCGCATGGCCAGCGCCATACGGCGTACCGAGCGGACTTCGACCGGCACCTGGTAGTTGGCGCCGCCGACACGCCGGCTTTTCACCTCAACCATAGGCTTCACATTGTTGACGGCCTGATTGAAAACCTCGAGCGCGTCCTTGTTGGCCTTTTTCGTAATCTGCTCCAGCGCGCTGTACATGATCCCCTCGGCAACCGATTTCTTGCCGCGCGTCATCAGCACGTTGATGAATTTCGCGACGTCCTGGCTGCCGTATTTCGGATCCGGCAGAACTTCGCGTTTCGGTACTTCCCTGCGACGTGGCATTTCCCTGATCCCCTATCAAGCCGCTTTGGCGCGCTTGGCGCCGTATTTGGAACGCGACTGCTTGCGATCCTTGACACCTGCCGTATCCAGACTTCCGCGCACCACGTGGTAGCGCACGCCCGGCAAATCCTTCACCCGTCCACCGCGAATCAGCACCACCGAGTGTTCCTGCAGGTTGTGTCCTTCGCCGCCGATATAGCCAATGACCTCGAAACCGTTGGTCAGGCGCACTTTGGCCACTTTGCGCAGCGCCGAATTCGGCTTCTTGGGCGTCGTCGTGTAAACACGGGTGCATACCCCGCGTTTCTGCGGGCTGCCCGCCAGCGCCGGCACCTTGCTCTTGCTGCGGGGCGCCTGCCGGGGCTTGCGCACTAATTGGTTAACGGTCGGCATTTTTCCTTGTTTCTCAATAAGTTACATAATCTCGTCACGGATCGGGCTGGCCCCATGCCACCACACTTCAGGAATGCTGGGGACGGCCCCAAAAAACGCGGGGACGGCGTTTCCACCGTCCCGGCTTTTTACCGCTGAGGCACAGTGCGAAGGCTGTAGTCGCATCTGGCCCAACAAAGACCGTCGATTTTATGGGGTCAGCCTACTACTGTCAAGCAACCTGCTCCTCTCCCTCCGCACTGGCGACCGCCGATTCTGCGGCAGCGGCGGCCTGTTCACGCTCCGCCTGCTCCACTTGCCTGCGGCGCACGCGATGGTAGGCCAGGCCGGTGCCTGCAGGAATCAGCCGGCCGACAATGACGTTCTCCTTCAGACCGCGCAGTTCGTCGCGCTTGCCCATGATGGCCGCCTCGGTCAGCACCCTGGTAGTTTCCTGGAAGGAAGCTGCCGAGATGAACGAATCCGTGGACAGCGACGCCTTGGTGATGCCGAGCAGCACATGCTCGAACTGCGCCGGCTTCTTGCCTGCAGCCTCGATGCGCTCGTTTTCCAGCAGCAACTCGGCACGCTCGACCTGCTCGCCGGTAATGAAGCGGGTGTCGCCCGGCTCGACAATAAGCACGCGGCGCAGCATCTGACGCACGATGACTTCGATGTGCTTGTCGTTGATTTTCACGCCCTGCAGCCGGTAAACGTCCTGCACCTCGTTGCAGATGTAGCGCGCAAGGGCACCTACGCCCAGCAAGCGCAGGATGTCATGCGGATCGGCTGGGCCGTCAACGATACTTTCGCCTCGATTGACCACCTGCCCGTCGTGCGCCATCACATGCTTGTCCTTGGCGATCAGGAACTCGTTGGCAACGCCATCGAGGTCGGTAATGACCAGGCGCTGTTTGCCCTTGGTGTCCTTGCCAAACGATACCGTCCCGGTAACCTCGGCCAGCATGCCGGCATCCTTCGGGGAACGCGCCTCGAAAAGCTCCGCAACCCGCGGCAGACCGCCGGTAATGTCACGCGTTTTCGAAGTCTCCTGCGGAATCCGCGCCAGCACCTCGCCCACGCCGACTTCCTGCCCGTCACGCACGGTGATAATGCAGCCGATCTGGAAGGTGATGTTGACCGACTGGTCGGAACCGGCCAGCTTGATTTCCTGGCTGTTCGCATCGAGCAGCTTGACCTGCGGCCGCAGACCTTTCGCCTGGGCGCTGCCGCGGCGCTTCGGATCGACAACCACCAGCGTGGACAGCCCGGTGACTTCATCGACCTGTTTCGCAACAGTCTCGCCTTCATTGACGTTCTCGAATTTGATGCGACCGGCGTACTCGGTAATGATGGGGCGCGTATGCGGATCCCAGGTGGCAAGCACCTGACCCGGTTTTACGGTCTGACCATCGCGCGCGGACAGCAGCGCGCCGTACGGAACCTTGTGCCGCTCACGCTCGCGATTGGCGTCGTCATGAATCATGATCTCGCCGTTACGCGAAATTGCGACCAGTTCGCCGCGCGTGTTCGAAACGTAGCGCATGCCTGCCGCATAACGCACCACACCCGCCGACTTGCCTTCCACCTGACTTACTACCGCGGTACGCGAAGCGGCGCCGCCGATGTGGAACGTGCGCATCGTCAACTGCGTACCGGGCTCGCCGATGGATTGCGCCGCGATGACGCCCACCGCCTCGCCGATGTTGACCATTGCGCCACGGCCGAGGTCGCGCCCATAACAACGGGTGCACAGGCCATAACGCGTCTCACAGGTCAGAGGCGTGCGCACCTTTACCTCATCAACGCCTGCCGCTTCAATGGCATCGACGACTTCCTCGTCAAGCAGCGTATTGGATGGATACAAAGTGGCGCCCGACTCGGGGTTGACCACATCAGCCACGGCAACACGGCCGAGGATGCGCTCGCGCAGGCTTTCCACGACTTCGCCGCCTTCCACGAGGGCCTTCATGACCACCCCCTGCTCGGTGCCGCAATCGTCCTCGGTCACCACCAGATCCTGCGTCACGTCCACCAGCCGGCGGGTCAGGTAGCCCGAGTTCGCGGTCTTCAACGCAGTATCAGCCAGACCTTTGCGCGCGCCGTGCGTCGAGATGAAGTACTGCAGCACGTTCAGACCTTCGCGGAAATTCGCGGTGATCGGCGTCTCGATGATCGAGCCATCGGGTTTGGCCATCAGGCCGCGCATGCCGGCCAACTGGCGAATCTGCGCCGCAGATCCGCGCGCGCCTGAATCCGCCATCATGTAGATGGAATTGAAGGATTCCTGCATCACCGGGTTGCCCTTCTTGTCGAGGCGCGGCTGCCATTCCCGTGACTTCGGATTCCACTCGCTGACCGGCTCGACGCCAAGCTGCTCCATCATGGCCTTGGCGACGAAATCGCCGGCGCGGCCCCAGATATCAACCACCTTGTTGTAACGCTCGCCCTGCGTAACCAGGCCGGAGGTGTACTGCTTTTCGATTTCCTGAACTTCCTTTTCCGCCTCGCCGATGATGTCGTTCTTCTGCTTCGGCACCAGCATGTCGTCGACACAAATGGAGAGTCCCGCGCGCGTCGCCATCGAAAACCCGTTGTACATCAGCTTGTCGGCGAAAATCACCGTTTCGCGCAGTCCGCAACGCCGGAAGCTGGCATTGATGATTTTTGAAATCTCCTTCTTTTTCAATGCCTTATTGATGAACTCAAACGGCAGTCCGTGCGGCAGAATTTCCGACAGCAGGGCGCGGCCGACCGTGGTCTGGTAACGCGTCAATTTCTCGCGCTTGGTACCGTCCTCGTTGACCTCGGTCTCCTTGATGCGCACCTGGATGCGGGCGCTGATCTCGACCTGTCCCGTCTCGTAGGCACGCGACACTTCAGCCACATTGATGAATCTCGAATCTTCGCCACGCGCCCCCTGCTTTTCACGCGTGGTGTAATACAAACCGAGCACGATGTCCTGCGACGGCACGATGATCGGCTCACCGTTCGCGGGCGACAGGATGTTGTTTGACGACAGCATCAGCGTGCGCGCTTCCATCTGCGCTTCCAGCGACAGCGGCACGTGGACGGCCATCTGGTCGCCGTCGAAGTCGGCGTTGAACGCCGCGCAAACCAGCGGATGCAACTGGATCGCCTTGCCTTCGATCAGCACCGGCTCAAACGCCTGGATGCCCAGACGATGCAGCGTCGGCGCGCGGTTGAGCATCACCGGATGCTCGCGGATCACCTCTTCGAGGATGTCCCACACGATGGGCTCTTCGCTCTCGACCATGCGCTTGGCGGCCTTGATGGTGGTGGCCAGCCCCATGACTTCGAGCTTGTTGAAGATGTAGGGCTTGAACAGCTCAAGCGCCATTTTCTTGGGCAGACCGCACTGGTGCAGCTTCAGCTGCGGACCGACCACGATGACCGAGCGGCCGGAGTAATCGACGCGCTTGCCCAGCAGGTTCTGGCGGAAACGGCCGCCCTTGCCCTTGATCATGTCGGCGAGCGACTTCAGCGGACGCTTGTTGGCGCCGGTCATTGCCTTGCCGCGACGGCCGTTGTCGAGCAGCGAATCCACCGCCTCCTGCAGCATGCGCTTCTCGTTGCGCACGATGATTTCCGGCGCCTTCAGCTCGAGCAGGCGCTTGAGGCGGTTATTGCGGTTGATCACGCGGCGGTACAGGTCGTTCAGATCCGAGGTGGCAAACCGCCCGCCGTCGAGCGGCACCAGCGGCCGCAGTTCCGGCGGCAGCACCGGCAGCACCTCCATGACCATCCAGTCAGGCTTGATGCCTGATTTCTGGAACCCCTCCAGCACCTTCAGGCGCTTGGATATTTTCTTGATCTTGGTTTCGGAGCTGGTTGCCTTGAGGTCCACGCGCAGCGTTTCGATGACGTTGTTCAGGTCGAGGCTGCGCAGCAGTGCACGCACGCCTTCGGCGCCCATTGCGGCACTGAAGTCGTCGCCGAATTCCTCGACCTTTGCCAGATAATCCTCTTCGGTCATCAACTGGCAGCGCTTGAGCGGGGTCATGCCGGGATCGGTGACCACATAGGCC
>CAZAOZ010000094.1:0-7225 GCA_964486865.1 uncultured Bordetella sp. | reverse complement strand
ACATGCGCACCGGGTCCGTGGTGCGGCCGAACTCGGAATCCACCGTGGACAGCGCGGCTTCCGCTTCCTCAACCGCATCTTCGTCGGCCACGGCGGGCGTGGACTCCGACATCAGCAGCGTTTCGGCATCCGGCGCTTCGTCGTACACCTGGATGCCCATGTCGTTGATCATGCCGATGATATTCTCGATCGCCTCGGCGTCGAGCATGTCATCCGGCAGGTGGTCGTTGATCTCGGCGTAAGTCAGAAAACCGCGCTCCTTGCCGAGCACGATCAGGTTTTTCAGGCGCAGGCGCCGTGCTTCTGCGGCTTCGGGCGACAGTTCGCGCCGCTCGAACTCCTTGACCAATGCGCGCTCGCGCGCAGTCAGGCCGCGGGTCGGGCGCTGCTTGCCGCCGGGCTTGACCGGGGCCGGCGCCGCACCTGGCGCAGCCTTGTCGAGTTTTTGCGCCGCTGCCTTGACCTTGGCGAGCGCCTGCTTGGCGACCGCCTTGAAATTGGCCAGCCGCTGTTCCTGCTTCAGGGTTGCCTTGGATTTGGCCGCCGGTTTGGCCGCGGTTTTTGTTTTCGCCGCGCTCTTGGGCTTGGCCTGTCCGCGGACCGGCGCCTTGGCTTTGACGACTTTCGCCTTGGCCTTGGCGGCCACGCGCACTTTCGGCCGCGCCGCGGCTTTGGTTGCACTCTTTTTCACGCGCGCCGCGCCCTTCGCATTGGCGGGTTTCGCTTTGGCGGTTTTTGCTTTGGATTTTGCTGCTTTGGATTGCTTGGCCATAATGGGTTCCGCCGGGCGACGTATCGGTGAAAAAGCCGGAAATTATACCTTAAACAGCCCCAGACTTCACTTGCTGGAGCTTACGCTAACCGCTTGTTGCAAAAGGCGATATTGGGCCTGATCCTCGGCGTTCAATTCCTGGCGGCGGGATTTTTCCAGCAGCGCCGCAATTCGCGCCCGGCGGATGCGGTCCATGGCCTGCTGCCAGGCGCCAATAAATTCAGCCTCCAGCTCGTCCGGGGCGAGCGACCGATCCTGCCAGCGCAAGGCGCCGGCCTCTGCCGCGCGCACTGCCGTCTCATGCGGCGTGCCGCGGAACGCTTCGCCCAGATTGATCGCGGCGCTGCCCGCACCAATCAGTTCCAGCACCGCGGCCAGCGTCTGCAGTTCCGTCTGCTCGATACCCGCGACGTCCGCCCCATGCACCAGTTCGCCGCGATCCACCCGCGCCCCCAGGCGCGGCTCGCACACCACCAGTTCCAGCACCGTGCGCAGGATCGACATCGTTGCCGGCGCCGGGCGCCGCGCCGGCGCTGCAGCGGCCTGGTTTTTGATTTCAAACTGCGCGTCGAGCTCCTGCTGCGACACGCCGGCCAGTTGCGCAAGATCCTTGCGGATCAGCAGCGACAGCATCGGCGCCGCGATCTGCTTCACCAGCGGTTTCGCCTGCTGCAGCAGTTTGGCGCGGCCTTCGGACGACTGGATATTGACCTGGGAACGCAGTTCATCGATCAGGAACTGCGACAGCGGATCCGCCTTCGCCAGCAGCGCCTCGAACGCGGCTTTGCCGTGGCTGCGCACATAAGTATCGGGGTCCTCGCCATCCGGCAGGAACAGAAAGCGCACCTGCTTGCCGTCAGCCAGGTGCGCGAGGCTGTTCTCCAGCGCGCGCCACGCGGCGCGGCGCCCGGCGGCATCGCCGTCAAAACAGAATACGACTTCGTCGGACTGGCGCAGCAGCTTCTGCACGTGGATCGGCGTGGTCGCCGTGCCCAATGTGGCCACCGCATACTCGATGCCCGCCTGCGCCAGCGCCACCACGTCCATGTAGCCTTCGACCACAATCACGCAGCCGGCGTCGCGGATGGCGCGGCGCGCCTGGAACAGGCCGTAGAGTTCGCGGCCTTTCTCGAACACCGGCGTTTCCGGCGAATTCAGATATTTCGGTTCGCCATCGCCCAATACCCGTCCGCCGAAACCGATAATGTTGCCGCGCACATCGACAATCGGAAACATGATGCGGTCGCGGAACACATCGTAGCGTTTGCCTTCGTCGGTCTGCTTGACGAGGCCGGCGGTGGTGAGCGCCTTGTCCTGGTAATCCGGAAACACCTGCTCGAGGTTTTGCCAGCCGTCGGGCGCATAGCCGACGCCGAAGCGTTTGGCGATTTCGCCCGACAGGCCGCGGCGCTTCAGATATTCAATCGCCCGCGGCGTATCTTTCAGTTGATTGCGGTAGTACTGCGCGGCCTGCAGCAGCGCGCCATACAGGTCGGGGCCTTCCTCCACACGACGCTGCGCGTCCGGCGAGCGCGCCTCCTCGGGCACCGTCATGCCGACGTTCTGCGCGAGATCCTTCACCGCATCGACAAACCCCATGCCGCCGTATTCCATCATGAAGCCGATGGCGGTGCCGTGCGCGCCGCAGCCGAAGCAGTGATAGAACTGCTTGGTCGGACTGACGGTGAATGACGGGGATTTTTCGGTATGGAACGGGCAGCACGCCGAGTAGTTGGCGCCGCTGCGCTTGAGCTTGACGTGACGATCGACGACTTCGACGATATCGACGCGGCTCAACAGATCCTGGATGAACGACTGCGGAATCATGCGCGCTGCCGAGTGCCCCACGTCAGAACGGGCTGCGGGATGCGGCCCAAAAGTACCGGCAGATTATAGGGTAGAGAGCCGCGCACCACCGGTTGCGATGCATGTGTTGCGCGGCGTTCTGAAACGCCAACAAAAACAACGGGCTACGTTTGACAACGCGCTACGTTTTACAACGCGCTACGTTTTCGTCAACTGCGCCTTCACGGTGGCCGATACTTTCGACATGTCGGCGCGGCCGGCCAGTTTCGGCTTCAGCACGGCCATGACCTTGCCCATGTCGGCCGGCCCGGCAGCGCCGGTTTCGGCGATCGCCGCCGCCACCGCCGCGGTGATTTCGCCCTCGCCCAGCGCCTGCGGCATATAGGCCTGCAGCAACGCCAGCTCCTGCTTTTCCTTGTCGGCAAGATCCTGGCGACCGCCCTGTTCGAACTGGGCGATGGAGTCGCGGCGCTGCTTGATCATTTTCTCGATGATGCCGAGCACATCGGCATCGGTCAGCGCCTTGCGCTCATCGACTTCGCGCTGTTTCAGCGCAGCCAACAGCAGCCGGATGGTGTCGCGGCGCGCGGCATCGCCGCCGCGCATCGCGGCCTTGAGGTCATCATTGATTTGTTCGCGCAGTGCCATGGGATTGCTCCAGCCTGGTCTTGCAAATGACAAAAGGGTGCGAGGCGTTGCCCCTGCACCCTTTTACGACAAAATTGCGGCGCGCTTCTTCTAGTACATCTTCGGCGGCAGCAACTGCGAGCGCAGACGCTTGTGCGTGCGCTTGACTGCGGCGGCGAGCTTGCGCTTGCGCTCCGAAGTCGGCTTTTCATAGAACTCGCGGGCGCGCAGTTCGGTCAGCAGGCCCGTTTTTTCCACGGTGCGCTTGAAGCGGCGCAGGGCGACTTCAAACGGCTCGTTTTCTTTCACGCGTACTGTAGTCATGAAACCTCGAAGCAGGGTCGGTAATGTGGCAAAGCGCGGTATTATAACCAGATTCAGCCAGAATTTACAGGTATCGGGCACCCCGCCCGCGCCGCCCCGGCCACCCTCCCGTGCTCGTACTCGGCATCGAAACCTCCTGCGACGAAACCGGCATCGCCCTCTATGACACCGGGCGCGGCCTGCTGGCCCACGCCCTGCACTCCCAGGTCGCCCTGCACGCCGATTACGGCGGGGTGGTGCCGGAACTGGCCTCCCGCGACCATATCCGCCGGGTTTTGCCGCTGACCCGGGAAGTGCTGCGCCGGGCCGGCGCGACCCTGGCCGAACTGGATGCCATCGCCTATACCGCAGGCCCCGGCCTGGCCGGCGCCCTGCTGGTCGGCGCCGGCATCGGTGCCAGCCTTGCCCACGCGCTGCGCATTCCGGCCCTCGCCGTGCATCACCTCGAAGGCCACCTGCTGTCTCCGCTGCTGGCCGATCCCGCACCGGCATTCCCGTTCATCGCATTGCTGGTCTCCGGCGGCCACACCCAGTTGATGCGCGTGGGCGGCGTCGGCGATTACACGCTGCTCGGCGAAACACTGGACGATGCCGCCGGCGAAGCCTTCGACAAATCGGCGAAACTGCTGGGCCTCGGTTATCCGGGCGGTCCGGCGCTGGCCGCGCTCGCCGAATCCGGCCACGCCGGCAAATATCCGCTGCCGCGGCCGATGCTGCGCAGTGACAACCTCGATTTCAGTTTCAGCGGCCTGAAAACCGCGGTGCTGACCGTGGTGCGCCAGACGGCGCTCGACGCCCAGGGCCGCGCCGACCTTGCCGCGGAACTGCAGGCGGCCATCGTTGATGTGCTGGTCGCCAAAGCATTGGCAGCCGTTGATCAGACCGGGCTCGACAGGCTGGTGGTGGCCGGCGGCGTCGGCGCCAACCGCCGGTTGCGCACTCAACTGACGGCTGCCGCACAGCGGGTCGGCTGCACGGTGTTTTATCCGCCGCTGGAATTCTGCACCGACAACGGCGCGATGATTGCTTTTGCCGGCGCGCTGCGGCTGCAGAAAAATCCGCAGGCTGCGCCAGCTACGCGGGGCTACGCCGTGCGGCCGCGCTGGGATCTGGCCAGTCTTTCTTAGGACCCGGCCTTGGCGCCGATCCGGCCTTCCTTGCCGGCCAGCAGATTGCGTATGTTGGCGCGATGCCGCCAGATCAGCAATGTGGCGACTACCGCGACTGCCGCGACAAACGGGTGCGCGTAGTGGTACAGGATCAGCGTGAAGAACGCCGCGAACAGCGCGGCAATCAGCGCCGCCAGCGACGAGTAGCGGAAGAACACCGCGATGGTGATCCAGGTCGTCAGCGTCGCCAGCGCCAGTATCCAGTTCAATGCGAGCAGCACGCCCAGCGACGTCGCCACGCCCTTGCCGCCGTGGAAACCGTGAAACACCGGGTACATGTGGCCGAGGATCACGGCCACGGCAGCCAGCGCCATGACCGGCTCCGCACCATGGGTGATCGACTGTCCGGCGACAAATACCGCCAGCCAGCCCTTGAGGCAGTCGCCGAGCAATGTCAGCACCGCCGCGGATTTGTGGCCGGTACGCAGCACATTGGTGGCGCCCGGATTGCCCGAGCCGTACTCGCGGGGATCGGGCAGGCGCCATGCGCGGCTCACCACGACGGCGAACGAAACCGATCCGATCAGGTACGCGGTAATGACGATGATTAGTATGGTCAACGCAATATCCCCTAAAATGACCTGCGCGATTCTAGCGCAAGTCACCCGCCACGCACTCCATGGACATCATATTCATCAACGAACTGCGCATCGAAACCCGCATCGGCATCTATGCGTGGGAACAGCAGGTGGCGCAGACCATCCAGCTCGACCTGGAAATCGGCCTGCGCGGAGCGCATGCGGCGCAGAGCGACCGCATCGAAGACACCATCGATTACGCCACGGTAGTCAATGAAATAAAAAAATTGTTCGAGCAACAGCACTTCGCGCTGCTCGAACACGCCGCCGAATCCATCGCGCAACTGATCATCCGGGATTTCAAGGCGCCGTGGCTGCGGGTGAGCATCGCCAAACTGGCGCCGCTCGCCGGCGTCAAAAAACTCGGCGTCACCATCGAGCGCGGCAAGCGTTCTTAAGACAGCATTTCCCCTGCGAAATCTGCACCCTTTGTGATCCGCCGAGCAATGCAACTTCGCCGGGGGCAGCCCGGCGGCTGATTACTTTTCTTGCTCCGCCAAGAAAAGTAATCAAAAGAAGGCGGCCCCTGATTCGCCGGTCCTTCGGACTCCCCTGTGCTGCTCATCGTTCCAGGCGGCTGCGCAACTCGCCCTCGCAAACAACGCGAGGGCTCAGACAGTGCTCGCCGACTTCCCCCGGAACGACTCCGCTGCTCGGCGGCTCATAAGGGGAATGGGGTGGTTGGCGTACTCCACTTCAGTAATGCAGCGACTTACGGCGCAACGCGAAACAAAATCCCCATGTGAGCCGCCGAGCAGCACAGCCAGGTCAGGGGTCGTCGGCGAGGACTGTCTGAGTCCTTGCCGCTTAGCGGCAAGGGCGAGTTCCGCAGCCGCCTGACCTGGCGAGCAGCGCAGGGAACCCGCAGGGCGGCGAGCCTGGGTCGC
Source organism: uncultured Bordetella sp. (assembly GCA_964486865.1). Taxonomy (GTDB): domain Bacteria; phylum Pseudomonadota; class Gammaproteobacteria; order Burkholderiales; family SG8-41. The sequence continues at coordinate 1,062 of CAZAOZ010000094.1, read as the reverse complement.
CTTCTCTTTGGTTACTTTCTCTTGGCGAAGCAAGAGAAAGTAACCGGCCGCCGGGCCGCCCCCGGCGAACTTGAAATAGCAGACGGGGCTCACCCCCGCGGATGATGCTTCGCATGCAACTGCTTCATGCGCTCCTGCGCGACGTGGGTGTAAATCTGCGTCGTCGAAATATCCGAATGGCCCAGCAGCAGCTGCACCACGCGCAGATCGGCACCGTGATTGAGCAAATGCGTTGCGAACGCATGACGCAGCGTGTGCGGCGAAATCGGTTTACCCAGTCCGGCCTGCGCGGCGTAACGCTTGAGCAGATGCCAGAATGACTGGCGCGTCATCGCCGCGGCGCGCGCGGTGACGAACAGCGCGTCGCTCGCCTTGCCCTTCAGCAGTTTCGGCCGCGCTTCGCGCAGATAGCGCTCGATCCATGCCAGTGCTTCTTCGCCGAGCGGCACCAGCCGCTCCTTGGAGCCCTTGCCCAGCACCCGTACCACGCCCATGTCGCGGCTGACCTGCGACACATTCAGCGTCACCAGCTCCGACACGCGCAGGCCGCTGGCATACAGCACCTCGAGCATCGCGCGATCGCGCAGGCCCAGCGACTGATCGAGCGCCGGCGCGGCCAGCAATGATTCCACGTCGGCTTCGGTCAGCGTCTTGGGCAGCGCGCGCGGCAGCTTGGGCGTATCGATGCGCAGCGTCGGATCCGCCTTGATGGTGTTCTGGCGGATGGCATGGCGATAAAAACGCTTCAGGCTGGAGAGCAGCCGCGCGGCGCTGGACGCGCGCGCCCTGGTGCGGAACTTGTGCGCGAGATATTCCTGGATCAGCGCCTGATCAGCCGCGAGCAGGTCATGACCGCCGTGCGCCTGCAGCCACGCCGCGAACTGCTGCAGGTCGCGGCGATAACTGTCGAGCGTGTTGCGCGAGAGGCCGTCCTCCAGCCACAGCGCGTCGCAAAACCCGTCAATGTTGTTCGCTGATGATGCCTTCATGCTGCAGCAGCCACCGTTTGACGCTCAATGGAAATGCATCCTTGCCGCCCATGAACCCGCCGAGCCCACCCGC
>CAZAOZ010000093.1:0-7276 GCA_964486865.1 uncultured Bordetella sp. | reverse complement strand
CGGCGGATTTCCGGCGCAGTTCGTCAGTGATGTAACCCGAAGTCAACGCCACCGGCAGATCCGGCCGGATGGCGTGAATCTCGCGCGCCAGGTCGAGTCCCGACATCTCCGGCATGTTGTAGTCGGTCACGACCAGATCGAAACTGCGCGGATCCGCGCGCAGCGCGCCCAGCGCTTTCCGGGCCGAGGTGTGGCCGCTGACCCGGTAGCCTTGCCGTTCCAGCAGGCGGGTCAGCATGAACACCAGCGCGCCATCGTCGTCCACATACAGCACATGCCGGCCGCGTCCCGCTGTCGTGGCGGGCAACGGCGGTTCCGCTGCGGGCTTCTCGTCCGCGACCGCAGCGTCCGCAACAGGGAAGTAAAGATGAAAGGTCGAGCCCTCGCCCGGCCGGCTGTCCACGCGGATTGCGCCCTCGTGCGCCTGCATGATGCCATGCACCACCGACAGGCCGAGACCGGTGCCTTCCCCCGCGGCCTTGGTGGTGAAAAAGGGATCGAAGAGGTGCTCCAGCGTGGCCGCATCCATGCCGCATCCGGTATCACGCACCGACAGATGAAGATACCGGCCGGAGGCCAGACCGGCAATCTGCGCCTCCCGGTCGTCCCGGTCGATCCGCTCCAGTCTGATATCGATGCGGCCCAGCTTGCCTTCCATGGCGTGCGCGGCGTTGGCGCACAGGTTGATCATCACCTGCAGCAGCAGGGTCGGGTCGGCCTGGATCCCGACGCCTGCGGCTCCGGGGCTGATGACGGCGGTCAGATGAATGCCGGCGGGCAGGGCGGCGCGGATCAGTTTCACGGCCTCCTCGATGACGGGGGGCAGCGTGAGCGCACGCATCACGGGCGCCTGCTTGCGGCTGAAGGTCAGGATTTGCTGCACCAGATCCCGGGCGCGGGCGCTGGCCTTGCCGATTTCGGTCAGGCTTTCCAGTGCGGGGTGCCCGGCGCCCACGTCCTGGCGCGCCAGTTCGGTGTTGCCGATGATCGAGGCGAGGATATTGTTGAAATCATGGGCGATGCCGCCGGCGAGCGTGCCGATGGCTTCCATCTTGTGCGACTGGCGCAACTGCTCTTCCAGCGCATGGCGCTCGATCTCGGCGGCAACGCGCACGGCGAACAGCCGCAACAGCGCTTCGATGCGTTCCGGATTGTCCAGCGGAGCGCGGCTCATCACGCCGATGTGGCCCAGCGGCAGGCCTTTCATGTCGAACAGGGGAACGGCGGCGTAACCCGCGACGCCGAGATCCACGAGCATCCGGTCCGCGGGGAACAGCTGCTGGATGTCCCGCGGGAAAATGGCCGTCTTCTTGCCGATCACGGCTTCGCATGGCGTCTGCGCGAGATCGTATTCCACTGCCGGCAGGATCTGCCCGTCGATGCACAAGCCGAGCGTGCGGATACGCGCATTGCGCGGCTTCAGCAGCCTGCCGACGAAGCCGATTTCCACTTCCAGCAGCCGGGCCGCCTGGTTCGCGATCTCATTGAAAAAAGCTTCGCCGGTCAGTTGCGCCGTGCCTCCGGACAGCAGCCGCAATGCGATTTCCGTGGTTTTGCGTTCACTGATATCGGAGTCCGCGCCCACCATGCGCAGCGGGTTTCCATCCGCGTCCCATTCGACGACCTTGCCGCGATCCAGGTTGTGGCGGTAGCGGCCTGACTTCATGCGCAGGCGGTTTTCGCACGCATAGACCGGCGTGCGCCGTTCAAAATGGGCCTGCAGGGCCGCCATCGTCGCCGGCAGGTCATCCGGATGAACGACGCTTTTCCAGAATTCCACGCTTTGCGGCACTTCCTGCGGCGAGTAACCGAGGGCGGCGATCCACTGGTCGCTGAACAGGATGACGCCGGTCCTGATGTTCCAGTCCCACACGCCTTCGGCGGTCGCATCGAGCGCATACGCCAGGCGCTGCTCGCTCGCGGCCAGCGCGCGTTCGGCTTGCCTGCGTTCCGTGATGTCGCGCGCCATGCCGCGCACGATGGGGGCGGTCACGCCGGTTTTACGCAGCGTGTTGCGGAATTCCCAGTAGCGGATTTCGCCGCCGGCGGTCTGCAGCGCCATCACCCCTTCGGCGTGGCCCTGCCGGCTGATCTCCGCGAGGTGCGCCGGGAATTGCGCGCGCGTGCCGGGCGTGAGCAGATTGCCGAGATTCGCGCCTATCAGCGCATCGCGCGTGTATCCCAGTGTCCGGCATGCCACGGTGTTGACCGACAGCAGCTGGCCTTCCAGGTCGTGCGTGCAAATCAGGTCCCGGCTGTTTTCAACCAGATCGCGGTAACGGTCTTCGCTTTCGCGCAGCACCTGTTCCGCCCGCTTGCGTTCGCCGATATCGCGAACGATGACGGCGGCGCCGATGACATCGCCGGCTTCGTTCTTGATCGGCGAAATGCTTGACGTGACATCGATGATCTGCCCGTCCTTGGTGATGCGCTTTGTTTCGGTCGGCGGGAGATATTCTCCGCGCAGCAACTGCTCATTGTTGTATGGGAGGCTGCGCAGCGGAGACAGGCCGGGAGCCCGCAGCATGCTGATCGGCCGGCCGATGGCCTCCCGGGCGGTATAGCCGAACAGGCGCTCCGCGGCCGCGTTCCACGAGGTGATGGTGCCGTCGAGCGCGCGGCTGATGATCGCATCGCTGGCATGTTCCACGATGGCCGCCAGCCGCGCGCGGGATTCTTCAGCGCGTTTGCGGTCGGTGATATCGATGAACACGCCGCGCTTGCGAATCGTGCCGTCCGCTTCGCGGCGCGGGATCGAATGGCCGCGCAGCCATTTGTCCTCTCCGGTAGTCGTTCGATATGGAAATTCATGCAGCCACGGCGTGAGGTTTTCCAGGGAATCGCGTATGGATTGTTCCAGCGCCGGCAGGGCGGCGGCGGGAACCTGCCGGAAAGCCACTTCGACATCGGCCATGATTGCGGCCGGCGACAGTCCGGTCAGTGCGGTGACGCCATCGCTGATGAAGGGCATGGAACGGCGGCCGGCGGCATCGATGCGAAATTCGTACATCGCGCCGGGCATGGCGGCCATCAGGTCGCGGAGGCGGTGCTCGCTCTGGATCAGGTCGCCCGCTGTCTGCATCTGCCGGGATTCGGCGCGCCACAGGCGATAGAGCAGGCCCGCCAGCAGCGCCAGCAGCAACAGACCCGACAGGCCAACCGCCAGCGAGCGCGTTTTCCAGCCCGCGAGCACATCCTCGCGCGCAAGACCAGTCGACACAAAGAAGGGGTAACGACTCAACGCGTGCAGACTGTAAATGCGCGTAATGCCATCGGTGTTGGATAAAAACTCGATCGTTGCGGTCTTGTTGCCGTGAGCCAATGCCGCGCGGGTCGGATGGCCCGACGGAATCTGCCTGTTGCGCATGAGGTCACTCTGGGGCCAGCGCACGACCAGCCTGAAATCGTCGGTCCGGTAGACCGAGATGTTGCCACGGGCACCGATATTCAGCGACTGAAACAGTTTCTGGAAATATTCGAGTTCGACGGATGCGATCACGATGCCGTGGAAAACGCCCTGTTTGTCCCGCACCGGTCTGGCGACAACCAGGGTTGGCCGCCCCGTGGTGCGGGCAATGTTGACCTCGAACGCCGGGCCGGCTTGCGGCTCGTCGCGCAACTGGCGAAAGTAGCCGCGATCTTCGATATTGGAGCGCGGCGTGTTTGCCCTGTCCGAGGAATAGAGCTGGTCGCCGTCGGCATCGAATACGCGCAGGCCGGCCAGTTCCGGAAAGTTGAGCAGGCGCAAATCCAGCCCGGCATCGAGTTCGCGGGCATGACGGGGCATGGCCTGCTTGCTCAGCGCCGCAACGGGCAGGTTGCGCGTCAGTTCCGACAGGTGGGCATCGGCGCGGCGCAGCGTGGCATCCAGCCGCGCTTCGATGGTTGCCGCATAGTTGCGGGAGGTGATTTCGGCGGACTGTATGGCCTCCCGGTAGCCTGACCAGATCAGGTAACCCATCAGCGCGATCACCGTAAGCAGGGCAATGCCCAGCAGCGCAACCAGTTTTCCGCGAAGGCTGGATGCGGGGACGGAATCGTGCCCGGGGCTTGATGGAGTATTCAACGGAGAGTGGTCTTGCGCGGCGGGATGCGGGATGAACCTGGAAAAGCCTGATTGCGAAGGTCGCGGATAATATATTAAAAACCGGCAAATATCAGAACCGGCAAATAAAGGGCATTTCATGCCTCGCCCACCGGGTTCGTGCAGCAGGTTTATCTAATATGTTGGTTTATATGGATATTTTCGTATTCCGCAGCTGAATGGCGGTTTTCCGGGTGCGATCACAATCATTTATTGGGGCGGCTGATTCATGACGGCCCAGTACAGTTCGATCTGCATGGCGACGTCCATGAATTTGTTGAAATCGACCGGCTTGACGATATAGGAATTGGCGCCGTGTTCGTATGCGGTCTGCACGTCGCTGCCCACCGACGACGTGGTCAGCATCACCACCGGAATGGTGCGCAGGGTCGGGTGCGACTTGAGTTTCTGCAGCACTTCAAGCCCGCCCACTTTGGGCATGTTGACATCGAGCAGGATGACCAGCGGTTTCGGCTCGCCGGCCTCCCAGCGCGGGATCCAGTCCAGCGCCTCTTTGCCGTCACGGGCGACTTCGATCGGGTTGGCCAGCTTGTGTTGCCTGAAAGCGCGCAGGGTCAGATCGACGTCCATCGGATTGTCTTCGACAAGCAGTATCGGTCTCGTGGTCATTTGGGTATCTCCAGATAAAAAGTGGCGCCCTTGCCCGGTGCGCTTTCGGCCCAGACGCGTCCGCCCATGCGCTCCATCGCTTTTTTCACGATGGCCAGTCCGACGCCGGTGCCGGGGTAGTCTTCGCTGCGGTGCAGGCGCTGGAAAATGCCGAATATCTTGTCGCGGTACTCCATGTCGAATCCGATGCCGTTGTCGCGCACCGACAGAATGCGGGTGGTGGCAGTATCGCGCCCGCCGATCTCGATCACGGGTTGCGGCACGTCGCGGGTAAACTTGAGCGCATTCTCCAGCAGATTGCGCAGCGCCATCGCCAGCCCCTCGCGGTCGGCGGTTACCGGCGAGGACGGCACAGTCACGGTTACCGCCATGCCGCGCGCCTTGATCTCGTCATCACGCTCCGCCAGCAACGACTCGATCAGCGCCCGCGGATCGACGGGCTTGATCTGCATGTCACGCCGCTCCAGCCGCGAGTAGGCGAGCAGATCGTCGATCAACTGGCCCATGTGCCGCGTGGCGTGCATGATGTTCTGCAGGAAACCGCGGCCTTCGTCGTCAAGCCGGGACGCCTGTTCTGTCAGCAGCAGCTGGCTGTAGCCGTCGATGGCGCGCAGTGGCGACCGCAGGTCATGCGCCACCGAGTAGTTGAAGGCCTCCAGTTCCTTGTTCGCGGACTCCAGCGCGGCTGTGCGCTCCCGCACGCGTTGCTCCAGATCGCGATTGAGCTCGTTCAGTGCGATCTCGGCACGTCTGCGCTCGGTGATGTCAATGATGACGGCAACGAAGACGGGGGGCGATTCATCGGAGAACATCTGGAGATGGACTTCCACGGGATAGATGGATCCGTCCTTGCGTCGATGCACGGTCGAGAACTGGATCAGGTGTTGCGCTCCAGTACGGAGAGGCGCCACGAGCGTCGCGAACGACTCGGGCGTGTGTTCCGGTTTCAGGTCCACCGGCGTGAGCTTCCGGAGTTCCTCCGTCGTGTAGCCGAGATTCGTGCGCGCCCCCTGGTTCACCATTATGAAATTCAGCGAGTTCGCGTCGAAAACATAAATCTCGTTCAGCGAGCCTTCCACAATGTTCGAGAGGCGCCGCGCTTGTTGCTCTGCATGCTTGAGGTCGGTGATATCCTGAACCGTGCCCATGGATTTGAGCGGCTTGCCTTCGGCGTCGAACTCCGACTCGCAGCGCTCGTGCACGTACTTGATCCGCCCGTCGGTCATCAGTAGCCGGTGCGTGATCTGGTAGGGCTCGCGGGTTTTCAGCGAGCCGGTATAAGCGTTGTTGACGGCCTCCCGGTCTTCCGGATGGATGGCGTTGAGAAACGCTTCGTAAGTGGCGCCGAATTTTGACTGGTCGATCTCGAAAATCCGGAAGATTTCGTCGGACCAGGTGAACTTGTTGGTTGCCAGGTCGAGTTCCCAACTGCCGATCTGCGCAATGCGCTGGGCCTCGTTGAGCTGAAGCTCGCTGCGGCGCCGCGCCTCGCTCTCCCGCGCCGCCCTCGCGATCTGGAGCAGGGCGAACAGGCCCAGGCACAGGATGACCGCGGTTATTGCGCCCGCTGCCAACTGGTGGGCGGATCGACGCCTCTCATAGTCCGCCAAGGCGACGGCCTGCGACTGTCCAACCACTACAGCCAGCGGATAGTCCTTGAGGGCCCGGTAGCTGAATAGGCGGATGACCTGATCTATCACGGCAGGTGAGATGTAACTGCCGCGGTCAGCGGCTGCAAGCTGACGGAACAATTCGGCACCCGACACGTTCTGTCCGGCAGTCACGTCCGTGCCGACGCTGCGTACGCGGATGATGCCGTCGCGCCCAACCAAGGCGACGACCGAATCCTTGCCGAGGTCAAGTTCCGAATAAATCCTGGAAAAGTAGGAGGGATCCATGCCGACATTCGCGTATCCGGCAAAAGCCCCATTCGCATTATTGATGCGAATCGAAAAGAAGATGGTCCATTTCCCCGTGATGGCTCCGCGGCGCGGGGCGCTGATGAAGAGCCCCGCGGCATCGTGCTGGGCGTGATGGTGATAGTCCGGGGTCTTGCTCAGGTTCACGGTCTCTGGCGGCAGTGGAGTGCCCCCCAGGATCCGGTCGCCTTTTTCGTCGATAATGCTCAGCCCGATATAGGGGTCAAGGTAAATACTGCGGTTCTTCGCGTACTGGACCAGGTCGAATTTCCTGCCATATCGCTGGTATTCGGAGGCGATTTCCCTGAGGGTGATTTCGGCCGCGCGGATGGTTCTTGCAACGTGCTCCCCGAATACCCGGGCGAGATTGTCATTTTCCTGAATCTTGCTCTGGATAATGCGCTCGCGCTCGGTGTCGAGCTGCATGAAGAGGCCGCCCCACAGGCTCGCGATGAACAGCAGGCAAATCAGCGTGACGCTGATGTGGGGCCCGTGGCGCCTGTAAAGTTTTTTCAGCCCTGCACTGAAGGGAACGCCATCAAGCATGATTGGCTTCACGGTTATTTGGGTGCTGCCATGAAAAACACTGGGCGGTTTCAAATACCAAGTGCAACGATAGGTTCCAGTGTAATGCCCTTGTTGA
>CAZAOZ010000092.1:0-7377 GCA_964486865.1 uncultured Bordetella sp. | reverse complement strand
AGCAAGTTGAGCTTTGCCCTGCGACCCGAAGTGCAGATGCCCGTATCCGGCGCCAAGGAGATGCGCGGTCTGGGCACTGCAAAGACCTCATGGCGGCTTGATCTGCTGATGACACAGGAAACCGGGTTCGGTGCGATACACGCAAACCTGGCATCGACCAAAGTCAATTTCGAGGACAATGCGCTGAACGATGCCACACGACGCTCACAGTATCGCCTGTCCGTGGCGCCGGTATGGGATGTCACCGAGCAATGGAAACTCGCCTTCGACACCGGCGTCATGACCAACCCCGACCGCTCGCAGAAAAAACACATGGGTTATGTTGAACTGGGCGCGATCTATTCACCCTCGAAAGATCTCGATTTCGCGCTGGGCGTGATCCGCAACACCAGCGATGGGCCGGTCAGTTCAACCCAGTTGACGGCGGGCGTGACCTGGCGGTTCAAATAGGCAGTGCGGAGTGATGAGTGCGAAGTGCGGAGCGGAAAATCCGCAGACCCGTAGCCCGGATAAGGCCGCAGGCCGCCATCCGGGGGATGAAAATCGATCTACTTCCTGCCGAGCATTTCCGCGGCGTGTTTACGCGCGGTGTCGGTGATTTTGACGCCACCCAGCATGCGGGCGATTTCCTCGACGCGCCCCGCCGTGTTGAGCGGCACCACCGATGAGATCACCTTGCCACGCGCACCGGCCTTGCTGACCTGCCACTGCTGATCGGCCGCCGCCGCGACCTGCGGCAGATGGGTGATGCACATCACCTGATGCTTCGCCCCCAGCGCATGCAGCATGCGGCCGACGATTTCGGCGACGCGTCCGCCGATGCCGGCATCCACTTCATCAAAAATCAGTGTCGGCACCCGCGCCACGCGGCTCAGCACGGTCTGGATGGCCAGTGACAACCGCGACAATTCGCCGCCGGAAGCGGTTTTTGCAATCGGCTGCGGCGTCGCGCCCTGGTGCGGCGCCACGCGGAATTCGATTTGTTCCAAGCCGTGCGCGGCGGGCGACTCCAGCGGCTCCAGCGCCACTTCGAACACGCCGCCCTGCATGGCGAGTTCCTGCATGCCCGCGGTGACGGCTGCGCTGAGTTTTTTCGCGGCCTGCTTCCGTCCCGCAGTGAGTTTTTTTGCGGCACCGCGATAGGCGGTCTCGGCTTCGGCTTCGCGCCTGCGCAGGGTTTCAGGATCGCCGCCGGCGCCCAGTTCCGTCAGTCGCTCGCGGGTATGCGCCGCCAGTTCCGGCAGAGCATCGGGGTCAACACGGTATTTGCGCGCGACGGTATGCAGCGCATCGAGGCGCTGCTCGACTTCGCGCAGCCGCCTGGGGTCAAGATCGGCGCGTTCGCCGTACCGCCGCAGCGCGCCGGCGCCCTCCTGCAACTGAATCTGCGCCGGCTCCAGCGCATCGAGTATGTCTTTCAGCCGCGGGTCGTGCTGCAGCAGCGGCTTCAACCGGGCGATCACACTGTTCAACTGCGTCAGCGCCGCGCCCTCGCCTTCGGCCAGGATTTCCACACCGGCCTGCGCCGCCTCGATCAGGCTCGCCGCGTGCGCCAGCCGCGCATGCTCGGCGCCGACCGCCACCCATTCGCCGGGCATGAGTTTGAGCGCATCGAGTTCCTGCGCCTGCCATTCGAGCCGTTCGCGCTCGGCGCTGATCGCTGCGGCATTGCCTTCAAACGCCAGCCGTTCCTCGCGCCGCCGCTGCCAGGCACGCCACGTCTCGGTCACCTGCGCGGCCTGCGCCTCCAGTCCGCCGTAGGCATCGGTCAGCGCACGCTGCGCCGCCGGGCGGCTCAGCGATTGATGCTGATGCTGTCCATGAATATCGACCAGAAAATCGCCGGCTTCGCGCAATTGCGCCGCCGTCGCGGGATGGCCGTTGATGAAGCCACGGGAACGCCCGCCGGCCTCGACCACACGGCGCAGCAGGCACACCCCTTCATCGCCCGCCAGATCGTTGTCGGCCAGCCATGCCGTCAGCGGCTTGTTGCCGGTGATGTCGAATTCCGCAGTGACATCGGCGCGCGCTGCGCCTTCGCGCACGGCAATGGCGTCCGCCCGCTCGCCCAGCGCCAGCGCCAGTGCGTCGATCAATATGGATTTGCCGGCGCCGGTCTCGCCGGTAAGCACGGTGAAGCCCGCGCCGAACTCGAGTTCGAGGCGTTCGACGATGACGAAGTCGCGGATGGAGAGGTTGCGCAGCATGCTTGCTATTAGGCGGTAAACGGTGAGCGGTGAGCGGTGAGCGGTGAGCGGTGAGTTTGTGATCCCAATCCAGCCGTTAGTTCGTTTTTACTGCTTACGGTTTACCGCTTACGGTTTACCGCTTACGGCTCACCGCTCACGCCCCACCCCTTACCCCCTGTTCCAGCTCAACTTCTCGCGCAGCATCGCGTAATAGCTGTGGCCCACCGGGTGCAGCAGCTTGATGGTATGGGCGTAACGGCGCACGACGATGCGGTCGCCTTCGCGCAGGTCGAAATGCGAATGGCTGTCGAAGTGGGCGCGCGGATCGCCGTTGCTGCGCACGATGATTTCCACGGTGCAGGCACCGCTGATGACGATCGGCCGGTTGGACAAGGTGTGCGGCGACACCGGCACCAGCGCCATCACCGACAGCGACGGATGCACGATGGGGCCGCCGGCGGACAGCGCATACGCCGTGGATCCGGTCGGCGTGGCGACAATCAGGCCGTCGGAGCGCTGGTTGTAGATGAACTGGCCGTCGATGCGCACCTCGATCTCGATCAGCCCGCCCGTATGCCCCTTGGCCACCACCACATCGTTGAACGCCAGCACGTCAAACACCTGTTTCTGCCTGCCGTCCGCTCCGCTCCACACCGCGGATTCAAGCAGCATGCGCTCCTCGGTCACGTACTGGCCGTCGAGTATCGCGGTAATGGTCTCGAACATGGTGTCGAGCGAAATGTCGGTCAGGAAACCGAGCCGCCCCTGGTTGACGCCGACCAGCGCCACGTCGCTGGGCGCAAAAGTGCGCGCAATGTTGAGCATGGTGCCGTCGCCGCCGATGACGATGGCGAGATCGGCTTCGCGGCCCAGTTCGTCCAGCACCAGCACGGCATACGGGCAATCCGGGATGTGGGTGGCCGTCAGCCGGTCAATCAGCACCTTGACGCCTCGTTTTTCAAGAAAGCGGGCGAGCTGCATGACCGGCCCGGCAATCTCGGGGGAGTTGTATTTGCCGATCAGTGCGACGGTATTAAATGCATTGGGCATGGCAGCCGTTTTCAATTTATGAGCATGCGTGTGGTGCATGCTCATCTCTTGTCTCCCCTCTCCCTTTGGGAGAGGGGCGGGGGTGAGGGATGAGCGTCACTCACTCATTTGTTCGACGCTCATTAAACCATAATTCCCCCGCAGTCGCAGTCGCGCAAACCCATTAAAAACAATGCATTGGCGCCCCGAAGCAGGGAGTGCTGGTGTTCTGCGCTTTTTGTGTAAAATGAATTTCATGGCTCGTGAACCGCAGGCGCTGAACGAACGCGCACAACTGTTGCTGAAAACCCTGGTCGAGCGCTACATCGCCGACGGGCAGCCGGTCGGCTCCCGCGCGCTGTCCAAACTCTCCGGCCTCGATCTGTCGCCGGCCAGCATCCGTAACGTGATGGCCGATCTCGAAGAGATGGGCTTTATCTCCAGTCCGCACACCTCCGCCGGACGCATCCCGACTGCGCGCGGTTACCGTTTTTTCGTCGATACCCTGCTCACCGTCAAACCGCTGGACCGCATCGAGATCAACCAGCTCGAAGGCCAGCTGCAGGTCGAGAACACGCAGAAGCTGGTGGCCTCGGCGTCGCACATGCTGTCGGATCTGACGCACTTCGCCGGCATCGTCGTCACGCCGCGGCGCAGCGCCGGGTTCCGTCATATTGAATTTCTCAGGCTCGCCGAAAAACGCCTGCTGCTGATACTCGTCACTGCCGAAGGCGATGTGCAGAACCGCATCATCCAGACCGATAAAGCGTATACACCCTCCGAGCTGGTCGAGGCCGCCAACATACTCAACCAGAACTACGCCGGCTGCAGCTTTGACGACATCCGCCGCCGCATCCATACCGAACTCAAACAGCTGCGCGAAGACATGACGCAGCTGATGACCGCCGCGCTCGCCGCCGGCGATCAGGCTGTCAGCGATTCGGCCGAGGACGTGGTGATCTCCGGCGAGATCAACCTGCTGGGCATCAACGACCTGTCGTCGAACATGAACAAGCTGCGCGACCTGTTCAACCTGTTCGAGCACCGCACCACGCTGCTGCAACTGCTGGATGTTTCCAGCCGCGCGCAGGGCGTGCAGATTTTCATCGGCGGCGAGGCAGGACTGCAGCCGCTCGACGAATGCAGCGTAGTCACCGCGCCTTATGAAGTCGATGGCAAGATCGTCGGCACCGTTGGCGTCATCGGCCCGACGCGCATGGCCTACGAGCGGGTGATCCCCATTGTCGATATCACCGCAAAACTGCTGAGCAGCGCACTGACGCAGCGCTGAAGAAAATCGTAAGCGGTGAGCAGTAAGCGGCAAATCGCGAGCCGCAAAGACCGCGCAACTCACCGCTTACTGCCCACCGCTTACCGCTTACGCCTCACCGCTCACCGCTTACCGCTTGCGCCTCACCGCTTACCGCCCCCCCCAAAAATGCCCCTCTTCACCAAAGAACCCCCACACCACCACGGCACCCCGGCAAAAATCGGGGTGTTATTAATCAACCTCGGCTCGCCCGACGCAACGACGCCCGGCGCGGTGCGCACCTGGCTGCGCGAATTCCTGTCCGACCCGTACGTGGTCGAGATTCCGCGCCCGGTGTGGTGGCTGATCCTCAACCTGTTTGTGCTGACCACGCGCCCCGGCGCCTCGGCCAGGCGTTATGCCCAGGTGTGGACTCCGGAAGGTTCGCCGCTGCAGGTACACACCGAACGCCAGACGACGATGCTGCGCGGCTACCTCGGCGAACGCCTGAAGCAGCCGCATGTCGTCGAATACGCCATGCGTTATGGCCGGCCGTCCATCCGCAGCAAACTGGATGCGCTCAAGGCTCAGGGTTGCGACCGCATCCTGCTGCTGCCGCTGTATCCGCAGTATTCGGCGAGCACCACCGCCACCGCATTCAACGCCGCGTTCGAAGTCCTGGGCCGCATGCGCAACCAGCCGGCGGTGCGCACCGTGAAGCATTTCCACGATCACGAGGGTTACATCAAGGCCGCCGCGCAAAGCATCAATGACTACTGGATGAGCAATCATCGCGGCGACCATCTGGTACTGAGTTTCCATGGTGTCCCGCGTCGCACGCTGGAACTCGGCGACCCCTATCACTGCGAATGCCTGAAAACCGGCCGCCTGATCGCCGAGCAGATTGGCCTCAAGCCCGGTTTCTACACCATCGCCTTCCAGTCGCGCTTCGGCCGCGCCGCATGGCTTCAGCCGTACACCGCGGACGTGCTGAAGGAACTGGCCAGGAAAAAAACGGGGCGCGTCGATGTCGCCTGCCCGGGCTTTGTCAGCGACTGCCTGGAAACGCTGGAAGAAATCGGCATCGAGGCCAAAGCAGACTTCCTCAAGGCCGGCGGCAGGGAGCTGCATTACATCCCCTGCCTCAACGAACGCGACGACTGGCTGCACGCGCTGACCGACATCGTGCTGAAGAACGTGCTGGGCTGGAGCGCCGCCGCCACGCCGGAAAACCTGAAAGCCTCGCGCGACCGCGCGCTGCAGCTCGGGGCCAAGAACTGAGCCATCGCGTTACCCCCGAGCGCCCGAGCCACACACAGCCTGGTCAGGAGTCGTCGGATTTAACCCGATCAAGCATCGCACCGATAACATGGCCTGTGCGCTCATCGCGCAGATTGTGGATGCTCGCCGGAAAATTTATAAAATATCAATGTAAACAATGCGTTGAAAAAGCACTCCGCGCCCTTGAATTCCGCAGGGCCGCCCCAAGCTGCAAACGGTTCATTCATCAACTCACCGCCAAAAATCCCATGTCGCAGGAATCGCTGGATCAGAAACCCGAGAACACCCCCGCCGCCGCGACTGCCGACGCCAAGCCGGCGCCGGAGGTCATGCCGTCAACGGAGGAATTGCTGCGCCAGGCCGAACTCGCTGCGCAGGAGCATCACGATGCGTGGCTGCGCGCCAAGGCCGAGACCGAGAACATGCGCAAGCGCGCGGTAACCGACGTCGCCAACGCGCACAAGTATGCGGTGGAAAATTTTGCGACCGAGCTGCTGGCGGTCAAAGACAGCCTTGAGGCCGCGCTGGGCGCGGAAACCGCGACCGTCGAAACACTGAAAAGCGGCGCCGAACTGACGTTGCGGCAGCTCAGCGCAGCCTTCGCCAAATTCAATCTCGTCGAAATGAACCCCGTCGGCGAGAAATTCGATCCGCACCGCCATCAAGCGATCAGCATGGTGGTCTCCGACGCCGCGCCGAATACCGTGGTGCAGGTGCTGCAGAAAGGTTATGCGCTGCACGACCGCGTGGTGCGCCCGGCATTGGTCATGGTGTCGAAAGCGCCCGACGCTTGAAAACCACGCCGGCAACCCCACTTACTGCACCGAGACAGCCGCTGAGACGTTTATAAATTATTGAATGAAATCAATAACTTATACATAACTCCGGCACAACCATTTTTAAAGCAACGAGGTAGAACATGGGCAAGATCATAGGTATCGACCTGGGCACCACGAATTCATGCGTGGCCGTGATGGAAAACGGCCAGCCGAAAGTCATCGAGAATTCCGAGGGCGCGCGCACCACGCCGTCGATCGTCGCCTACATGGACGACGGCGAGATCCTCACCGGCGCACCGGGCAAACGCCAGGCGGTGACCAACCCGAAGAACACGCTGTATGCCGTGAAGCGGCTGATCGGCCGGCGCTTCGAGGAAAAAGAAGTACAGAAGGACATCGATCTGATGCCCTACAGGATCGTCAAGGCCGACAACGGCGACGCCTGGGTGGAAGTACGCGGCAAGAAAATTGCCTCGCAGGAAGTCTCCGCGCAGGTGCTGATCAAGATGAAAAAGACCGCCGAAGACTACCTGGGCGAGCCGGTCACCGAAGCGGTGATCACGGTGCCCGCGTATTTCAACGACTCGCAGCGCCAGGCTACCAAGGACGCCGGCCGCATCGCCGGCCTCGACGTCAAGCGCATCATCAACGAGCCGACCGCGGCGGCACTCGCCTTCGGCATGGACAAGAAAAAAGGCGACCGCAAGATCGCGGTGTACGACCTGGGCGGCGGCACCTTCGACGTGTCGATCATCGAGATCGCCGAAATCGAGGGCGAGCACCAGTTCGAGGTGCTGTCCACCAACGGCGACACCTTCCTCGGCGGCGAGGACTTCGACCAGCGCATCAT
>CAZAOZ010000091.1:0-7916 GCA_964486865.1 uncultured Bordetella sp. | reverse complement strand
CTAAACTGTTTCCGCGTGGGCACGCTACGCCCAGAGGAAGTCCCCCTGGGGGACGCTTTGCCCACCCTACATAAACTCGCACAACCACCATGCCCTTCACCCCCCTCCACATGGGTCCCGCGCTGGTCATCAAGGCCGCCGGCGGCCGCCACTTCAGCGTGCTGGTGTTCGGCATCGCGCAGGTGGCGATGGACATCGAGCCGCTGGTCGGCATCATGCGCGGCGCGGATGTGCTGCACGGCTGGACGCATACCTACCTGGGGGCAACGCTGATCGGCATAGCCGTGTTCCTGCTCGCGCCGCCGTTGTGCAACCGGATACTGCGGCGCTGGAATCAGGAACTCGAATTCCACAAGCTGCACTGGCTGCGCTCGCCGGAACCCGTCATCCGCACTGCTGCCGCGACCGGCGCCTTTATCGGCACGTACAGCCACGTCTTGTTCGACAGCATCATGCACGCCGACCTGCTGCCGCTGCGGCCGTGGTCGGCGGATAACGCATTGTTGAGCCTGATATCCATCGACGCGCTGTACCAGGCCTGCTTTGTCAGCGGGCTGGCCGGCACGGCGATCTGGCTGATGCTGGGCATGGTCCGCAAAAAACGCCGGCCCGATTGAATTGCCGATGACACCGTGCCGGATCATCAGGCAGAATCTCCGCTCCCGATCAAAATCATGTTTTACCCATGCCAACAAAGGAGAAAAAAATGGGGTTTGACCGAAAGTTCCTCGTCTGGTCCTTGTGTTATGCGGTTGCCGGAATGTGCCTGGGAATATTCATGGCGGCATCACACAATCACACGCAACACGTTACCCATGCGCACATTCTCCTGATCGGCTTCATTGTTTCGCTCGTTTATGGCGTCATACACAAGCTCTGGCTCGGCGACAGCACGCCCGGCCTGGCCAAAGCGCAGTTCATGGTGCATCAGGCGGGCGCCGCGGTGATCTCTGTGGGCTTGTTGCTGTTGTACGGCAATGTCGTTCCCTTGGCGCAGATCGACCCGGTTCTCGCCATCGCATCGCTCACTGTGCTGGCCGGCGCCTTGTTGATGCTGATCATGGTGCTCAAGTCAAACGCGGCCAGAACATGACGTGCAGCTCCGGAACAAAACACGAGTGATACGCCCGCAACATGACGGCCACGGCCAAGCTGACCGTGCATCACATTCCGGTCTGTCCCTTCTGTCAGCGACTGGAAATCCTGCTGTCGCTGAAAGGCCGTCGCAGCGACGTCGATTTCCGCGCCATCGACGTCACCCGGCCACGACCTGACTGGCTGCTGAAAAAGACCCGCGGCACTACGGCACTGCCCATCCTGGAAACCGCCGAGGGTCACATCATCAGGGAAAGTCTGGTTATCCTGCAGTATCTCGAGGAAATTTTCCCTGAGCGCGCAGTCGCGCAGCGCGACCCGTACCGGCGCGCCGTAGAGCGCATGCTGACAGGAATGGAAGGCGAGTTTTCCGCCCAGGGTTACGGGTATGTGATGAACCAAAACCCCGAACGGCGCGACGACTTCAAGGAGCGCATGCTGAAACAATATGCGCGGCTGAATGACTTCCTCATGGAGCACGCCCCGTCCGGCCCGTTTCTCTGGGAGGAATTCGGATGGGCTGAAACCGTGTTCACGCCATTCTTCATGCGCTTCTGGTTTCTCGAATACTACGAAGACTTCCAGTTACCCGCTGATGAACAGTTTGCGCGCGTGCAACAGTGGCGCGATGCCTGCATATCACATCCTGCTGCGCAGCAAGTCACGAAAGAAGAGATCGTGAAGCTCTACTACGACTATGCCAAGGGCGCCGGAAACGGAGCATTGCTTCCGGATCGCCGGCGGTCGTCCTTTGCCTTCGAGCCCGATTGGCGCATGCGTCCGTGGCCACCGAAGAATAAATACGACCATAGCGCGACTGATGAGGAGTTGGGATTGTGATGCACGGCGCCTGGCGAACCGCATCACTTCACGTTGCCATGGACAATCAGCGGCGCGGTTGATTTTGCAGGATGAAGCCTGCCGCGCAATCACAGGCAGCAGCTAGGGCATTTCTTCAACCTTGACCTGCACCCCGCGCCGGTCGTCGACGCGGCCCGTGCTGCGGCCGAGCAACACCGAGCGTTCATCGCTGCGCGCATCCCCGATGCCGCCCAGGTCGATCCATTCACCGAGCCGCCCCGATACTGTCGTTGCCACGCGCTGCGTGTTGACCGCGCCGCGGCGCTGCTCGTCGAAACTCTCGCGCTGCGGATTGATGTCCAGCGTCACGCGGTCGCCCTGCACCCGCGGCAGCACGTGAAAGCCGGTGTTCGCGTCGCGGTATTCGGTGCGGTCCACGACGCGATCGACGATCTGGCCGTTGATTACCGTGCGCACCACCTGCCGGTTGGGCACCGGGCGCGATTCGCCGGTGCGGATGTAGGCGCTGTGGCCTTCGAGCACCTGGATGGTCTGCGCGGTGCGGTCGCGGGTGATCTGCTGGCTGTCGATGACGCGCGCACGCAGCCGGTCATCGCCGTCGCGCAACACGACGTTGCCACCGCTGCGCGAGCCGCTGCCCGGGATGGTGACCCGCGCGTGGTCGTTGCCGATACTTCCCGATACTTCCACCTCGCGCCGGTCGCGCTCAAGATCGGCATCCTGGCGTACGGTGATCAGCAGGCGCTTGGGCGCGGTGTCGATGCCCGCCAGCACGCGCTTGACCTGCGCCAGTTCGGCGGGCGTGGCGCGGATCACCAGCTGGTTCTGGAAGTTGCTGATGCTGGATTCGCGCCCGAGCAGCGGCTGCAGCACCGGGATCACCTGCTCGCCGTTGCGGTATTTCAGCGGAATGATTTCGACGGTGAGCTGCGCCAGCGCGAGGCTGACCTGCGCACAGAGCAGCAGCGCCGCCACGGCGCGCAGACCGCAATGCATGAGAGTTATTTTCATAAAGCCTGTAACGGCAGGTTCAGGGGTTCAGTTTACCCCGCTCACCGGCATGGCGCAGACCGCACAAACACTGATATTTATCCTTTACAATCATACTGTTATTGATTACAGTCCGCGCATGCGACGAAGCCTGATCATCATCCTGATGCTGGCCTTGCTGCCGCTGCCCGCCCTGGCGAACGAGCCCGGGCAGCCACCGGCGCAGGCGGAAGCCGCGCCGGCAGCCACCGATACCATGCTCGGCCAGGCACAGGAAATCGTGTTGCGCGCGCTGAGTTTCATCGGCGTGCGTTACCGCTGGGGCGGCTCCTCGCCCGAATCAGGCTTCGACTGCAGCGGCCTGATCCGCTATGTCTATGCGCAGGTCACGGGGCAATTGCTGCCCTACAACGCGCGCCAGTTCAGCCACGCCGGCACCACCGTCGAAAAATCCGAACTGCAGCCCGGCGACCTGGTGTTTTTCAACACGCTGCGCCGGCCGTTCTCCCACGTCGGGATCTATCTCGGCGAATCGCGTTTTGTGCATGCGCCTGCCCGCGGCGGCCAGGTTGAAATCGTCGATATGACGAACAGTTACTGGCAAGCGCGCTACAACGGCGCGCGGCGCCTGCCGATCTGACTGCACCGCTGTTCGCGCTGGACCATCGTCCGGCGCGCTCATCCGTCCGGATTTGCGCCTGATCAACAGCACCCCCTCGCACGCGCGCTACCCTGCGCATCCGGCCTGTGCTGATGCGGGAATCCGTGGTTTTCAGATAATAATGATTCTCATTGATATTGAGAACCATTCTTGTTAATATGCTTACCCAGACGCCATTTCCGGCGCGATGATCAACATTAATTTATTGTTTTTAAACATATATTATGAAAATCGCCACACTGCCGCTGATCGTACTGCTGCTCGCCCTACCGGCTCTCGCCCAGGACAAACTGCTTAATTTGTACTCATCCCGTCATTACCAGACTGACGAGGCGCTGTACCACAATTTCACCAAAACCACCGGCATCAGGCTGAATCGCATCGAAGCCGGCGAGGACCCGCTGATCGAGCGTCTCCGCAATGAAGGCGCCGCCTCCCCCGCCGATGTGCTGGTGACCGTCGATGCCGGACGGTTGTGGCGCGCCGAGCAACTGGGCCTGTTCCAGCCGATCGAATCGAAAATACTCGCCGCGCGCCTGCCCGAACACATGCGTGCGCCGAACAACCAGTGGTTCGGCTTCTCCGCGCGCGCGCGCGTGATCGTCTATAACAAGGCCGCCATGAAAGCGGCCGATGTGCAGAATTACGAAGACCTCGCCGATCCCAGATTAAAAGGCAAAGTCTGCACACGCTCGGGCAGTCATGTGTACAACCTGTCGCTGATGAGCGCGCTGATCGAACACTGGGGCGAAGCGAAGGCCGAGCAATGGGCGCACGGCGTCGTCGCCAATTTCGCGCGCGCCCCCAAGGGCGGCGACACCGACCAGATCAAGGCCGTGGCCGCCGGCGAATGCGGCGTGGCCATCGCCAACACTTACTATTATGTGCGGCTGCTGGCCTCCGACAAACCCGAAGATCGCAAGATCATCGCCGCCATCGGCCTGGTCTGGCCCAACCAGAAAAGCTTCGGCACCCACATGAATGTTTCGGGCGCCGGCGTTGTCAGGCACGCCAGGAATCGCGACGCGGCGATCCAGTTCCTGGAATACCTGGCCGGTGATCAGGCGCAGGGTTATTTTGCCGACGGCAACAACGAATGGCCGGTGGCCAGGAGCGCGCCGCTGAACAACAAGGCGCTGGCCTCGCTGGGCACTTTCAAGATGGATACGCTGAACATCAGCGCGCTCGGAAAGAACCAGCCGCTGGCGCAGAAAATTTTCGACCGCGCCGGTTTCAAATAAGCCGCCCGGCGCGTTTCCGGGCTAAGCCCTCTTTAAAGCCGCCCGGCGCAGTTCCGGGCTAAGCCCTCTTAAGGCGCCCGACGTTCAATCCTGATCCGGGGCGCGCCCGCGTTCCGGCCGCAGGATCATCCGCGACAGCACAATCAGCGGCAGCAGACCGACCACGACGATGGTCAGCGCTGCCGTTGATGCTTCGGTGAGGCGCTCGTCGGACGCCAGGTTGTAGGCCTGCACCGCCAGCGTATCGAAATTGAACGGCCGCATCACAAAAGTCGCCGGCAGTTCCTTCATCACATCGACAAACACCAGCAACCCCGCCGACAGCGCGCTGCGCCACAGCAGCGGCGCGTGGACGCGGGTGAGCGTCTCGCCAGGCCCGCAGCCCAGCGAGCGCGCCGCGTCGTCCATCGACGGCGTGATCTTGGCCAGACCGGCATCGACGGCCTGCAGCGACACCGCAAAAAAGCGTACCAGATAGGCATAGACCAGCGCGGCGATGCCGCCGGTGAGAATCAATCCCGGCGCCACGCCGGTCGCCGCCTCGATCCACGCCGCCAGCACATGATCGAGCCGCGTCACCGGAATCAATACCCCCACCGCGATCACCGCGCCCGGCACGGCGTAACCCAGCCCGGCAATCCGGTTCGACGCCCTTACCAGCGGCGTCGGCGATGCGCGCCCGGCGTAACCGACGACCAGCGCCAGCAACACCGCCAATGTTGCCGTCACCGCCGCCAGCGTCACGGTGTTTCCCGTCAGCGCCAGATACCGCGCGCCGAATTGCGCATCGCCCGAAGTCAGCGCCATGTAGAGCATGATGCCCACCGGCAGCAAAAAGCCGAACACCAGCGGCATCACGCAGAACAGTACGGCGGCGCCGGAGCGCCAGCCGCGCAGGCGATAGACATTGCGCAGGCGCTTGCGGTGCGAAGCCGAATGGAACCCGGCCCCCCGCCGGCTCACGCGCTCGATCAGCAGCACCAGAAACACGAAACCGAGCAGGATCGCCGACAGCTGCGCCGCCGCGGCATGGTCGCCCAGTGAAAACCACGCGCGGAAGATGCCCGTGGTAAAGGTCTGCACGCCGAAGTACGCGACCGTGCCGTAATCGGCCAGCGTTTCCATCAGCGCCAGCGCAGTGCCGGCGACGATGCCCGGCCGCGCCAGCGGCAGCGCCACCTTGCGGAACGTGCCCCACGGCCCGTAGCCGGACACCCGCGCGACTTCGAGCATGCTGTCGGATTGTTCGAGGAACGCGGCGCGCGCCAGCAGATAGACGTACGGATACAGCACCAGCGACAGCATGATGATGGCGCCGCCCAGCGAGCGCACGTCGGGAAACCAGTAATCCTGCGCGCCCCATCCGGTCAGTTCACGCAGTGCCGATTGCACCGGCCCGGCAAACTGCAGCAAGTCGGTGTAGGCGTAGGCCATCACGTACGCCGGCACGGCCATCGGCAGCAGCAACGCCCACTCGAATATGCGCCGTCCCGGAAAACGGCACATGGTGGTGATCCATGCCGTGGTGACGCCGCCGATGATGACGCCAAAGGCGACGCCCAGCATCAGCAACAGCGAGTTGCGGATGTAGTCGCCGAGTACTGTCGAGGCCAGATGCCGCCAGGTGTCCGATGCCGGCACCAGCAGGTTGAACAGCACGACCACGACCGGCAACGCCAGTACCGCGGCCAACCCTGCAGCAAACAGGGTCAGCACGCGCGATGCCCCCGGACGCGCCATGGTGGCGATGGCTGCGGGGGACTGTGGCAGAGTAGCGGTGGTCAATGTGGGCCGGCGGGAGGCGCGTCGCAGTAGGCGTAAGTTACGGAAATTACTGAGGAAATAATTCTAACAAGAATCATTATCAGTTGCAAAACGGCTATAATTTCGGCATGCCTGCCCGCCTCGACTTTACCGGCATCTCCCACGCCTATGAGCACACCGCCGTGCTGCAGGGCGTCAGCTTTGCCGTCGAGCCCGGCATGATCGCCTGCCTGCTGGGCGCCAGCGGCTGCGGCAAGACCACCGTGCTGCGCTGCATTGCCGGCTTTGAACCCGTGCTCAGCGGCACCGTGGCGCTGGACGGCGTTGTGATGAGCGCCAAAGGCGTGTCAGTGCCGCCGGAACAGCGGCGCATCGGCGTGGTGTTTCAGGACTACGCGCTGTTTCCGCACCTGACCGTCGCCGGCAACATTGCCTTCGGCCTGCGCCATGCGACGCCCGCCGAACGCGACGCGCGCGTGCATGAATTACTCAACATGATCGGCCTCGCCGATCTCGGCGCCCAGTATCCCCAGGAATTGTCGGGCGGCCAGCAGCAGCGCGTGGCGCTGGCCCGCGCGCTGGCGCCGCGTCCGCAACTGCTGCTGCTGGATGAGCCCTTCTCCAATCTGGACGTCGAGATGCGCGAGCGGCTGAGCGTCGAGGTGCGCGATATTCTCAAGCACGAGAAAATTACCGCGGTGCTGGTCACGCACGACCAGAACGAAGCCTTCAACATTGCCGACATGGTCGGCATCATGAAAGACGGCCGCATCGAGCAATGGGATACTCCTTACCGCCTGTACCATGAACCGCGGACGCGTTATGCCGCCAATTTCATCGGCGCCGGACTGTTCCTGCCGGGAACGGTGCTTGCCGACGGGCAGATCCGCGTCGAACTCGGCACCTTCCTGCCGGATCATGCGCCGGGCTGGCCCGCGGGCACCGTGGTCGATGTGCTGCTGCGGCCCGACGACGTGCTGCACGACGACGCCAGCCCGCTGCAGGCCAAGGTGCTGCACAAGGCTTTCCGCGGCGCGGCGTTTCTCTACACGCTGCAGTTGCCGGACGGCGGTCAGGTGTATTCGCTGGTACCCAGCCACCACAACCACGCCATCGGCGAGAAAATCGGCATCCGCCTCGAACTCGATCACTTGGTGGCGTTCCCGCGCGAACCCGTCGCGTAATTTTATTTCTAATTCAAAAGTAACATGCCCCCTCTCCCGCAGGGCGGGAGAGGGCTGGGGAGAGGGTGGGATTGTGAGTAGATTTTTAAACATAATTATGATGTTATTTCACAATTCCCCTCTCCCTAACCCTCTCCCCGCAAGCGGGGCGAGGGGATA
>CAZAOZ010000090.1:0-7929 GCA_964486865.1 uncultured Bordetella sp. | reverse complement strand
TCGCACGGCGCCACCGGCAAGGGCAACGACCAGGTGCGCTTCGAACTCGGCGCCTATGCGCTGATGCCCGACGTCAAGATCATCGCGCCGTGGCGCGAATGGGATCTGCTGTCGCGCGAAAAACTGCTGGCCTACGCCGACCGGCACGGCATTCCCGTCGATTACCAGAAGCGCAAGGGCGGCGCGCCGTACTCGATGGACGCCAACCTGCTGCATATTTCATACGAAGGCGGCATTCTCGAGGATCCGTCCTTCGAGCCGGAAGATTCGATGTGGCGCATCACGGTGTCCCCGGAAAAAGCGCCCAACCGTCCCGAATACGTGGAACTCACCTACGCCAGGGGCGACATTGTCGCCATCAACGGCAAAAAAATGAGCGCCGCGCAGGTATTGACCAGGCTCAACCAGCTGGGCGGCAAACACGGCATCGGCCGCCTCGACCTGGTGGAAAACCGCTATGTCGGCATGAAATCCCGCGGCTGCTACGAAACACCGGGCGGCACCATCATGCTGCGCGCGCACCGCGCGATGGAATCGATCACGCTCGACCGCGAAGTGCTGGCGCTGAAGGACGATCTGATGCCCCGCTACGCACGGCTGATCTACAACGGCTACTGGTTCAGCCCGGAGCGCCTGCTGCTGCAGCAACTGATCGACGAATCGCAGAAAACGGTCAACGGCACGGTGCGCGTCAAGCTCTACAAAGGCACGGTAACCACCGTGGGCCGCGCCTCGAAAACCGATTCTCTGTTCGACCCGGCGATCTCCACGTTCGAGGACGACAAGGGCGCCTACGACCAGGCCGATGCCGGCGGCTTCATCAAGTTGAACGCACTCAGGCTGCGCATCGCCGCCAACCTGCGTAACAAACGCAAATAAGCAATCAAGGAAACACCACCATGCAGTTCGACAACGTCTCCGTCGTCAAGAAAGCCAACGTCTATTTCGACGGCAAGTGCGTCAGCCATACCGTTTATCTGCCCGACGGCGGCCGCAAGTCGGTCGGCGTGATTTTCCCGAGCACGCTGACCTTCAAAACCAGCGAACCCGAACGCATGGAAATCATCGCCGGCACTTGCCGCGTCAAGCTGCCGGGCGACCGCGACTGGCGCACGATGCATGCCGGGGACAGCTTCAACGTGCCTGCCAATGCGAGTTTCGACATTGAGCCGCTGGAAACGCTGCACTACGTCTGCCATTTCGGCTGAGCCATGACCACGCTCGTTGTCGTGCGCAAGGATCGCGAAGCCGCCATCGCCGCCGACACCATGACCAAATGGGGATCGGGCAAGGAAACCGCGGACTACATCGCCAATCACGGCAAGCTGCTGCAGGTCGGCGACACCTGGCTGGGACTCACCGGCAACGCCACCTTCAAGACCATCCTCAAGGATTACTTCTCGCGCCCCAAGGTTATGGCGCGCTTTGATACGCCGCTGGCCATTTTCAATACCTGGCAGGCGCTGCACGCCGCGCTGAAAAGCGACTATCACCTGCTGCCGGGATCCGGCGACGACGATCCGCTGGAATCGACGCGCTTCGATGCGCTGATCGCCAACCGTCACGGGATTTTCGGCGTCGTCGCCCACCGTACCGTGCAGGAGTTCTCGCGCTTCTATGCGTTCGGCAGCGGCAGCAACTATGCGATGGGCGCGCTGCATGCGCTGTACGGACAACGCGATCTCGACGCCGGGACGCTGGCCCGGCGCGCGGTCGAAGCCGCCGCGGAATTCGACGACGCCACCGGACTGCCGATCCATACGCATGCCGTCCGGCTGCAACCCGCACGCAAGCCGTCGCGCTGACGCTGTCACACCCGGGCCGGCGCGTATAATAGCCGGCTGACTTTACAAAAAAAGAGGCACCCATGCCTTCATTCGACATTGTTTCCGAAGTCAACCAGGTCGAAGTGCGCAATGCCGTCGACCAGACCAACAAGGAAGTCTCCACGCGTTTTGATTTCAAGGGCTCCGACGCCCGCGTCGAAATCAATGACAAGGAGAAAACGCTGACGGTATTCGGCGACGACGATTTCAAGGTCAGCCAGGTCCGCGATGTGCTCACCGCCAAGCTCGCCAAGCGAGGCGTTGATACCCGCTGCCTGAAACTCGGCGACTCCGAACCCATCAGCGGCAACAAGATGAAGCAGCCGATCACCGTGCGCGAGGGAATCGAACAGGAACTCGCCAAGAAAATTGTCAAGCTGATCAAGGACAGCAAGATGAAGCTTCAGGGCAGCATCCAGGGCGACGTGGTGCGCGTCTCCGGCGCCAAAAAAGACCTGCTGCAGGACGCCATCGCCCTGATCCGCAAGTCGATTACCGAATTTCCCTTGCAGTTCAAGAACTTTCGGGATTGAGGTCACTCCATCCCTCTCCCCATCCCTCTGCTCTGCCTCAAGTGTTCCCTTGTCCCGAAGGGAGAGGGTGAGAACGGCTCTGATTCACCCTCGTGAATCAGGGAACACCAATGCGGCCTGCGTTGACATCGCGCGGTCGTTCTCGCAGAATCACCGGCGTTGTCGCGGGGGCGTTGGCAGACTCCCCGTTTCCAGACGCACGGCGTCCAAGCGCTGCCTTCGTGTGATGTTTTTTTAACCAAGTCACCGCGAGGGAGTCATCATGGACGCTGGCATTACTCCTGCAGCACTGCAATCACTGTCCACCGGAACACACCCGCCGCTGCTCATCGACGTGCGCCGCGACACCGCGTTTCGTGCGGCGCCCGACATGCTGCAGGGCGCGTTGCGGCGCGACCCGTCTGCTGTCGAAAAATGGGCGGATGAACTGCCGCCAGCCACCGCCATTGCCGTTTATTGCGTGCATGGCCACGAAGTCAGCCAGAACGCCGCCAAGGCACTGCGCGACCGCGGGCTGAACGCCAGTTTTGTCGAGGGCGGCCTCGATGCCATGCGCGCGACGGGCAGCGCACTCATGCGCAAGCCCACGGGTGCCGCGACGCGCTGGGTCACCCGTGAGCGGCCGAAGGTTGACCGCATCGCCTGCCCCTGGCTGATCTCGCGCTTTCTCGACCGCGATGCCGAATTTCTGTACGTGCCGTCGGCGGAGGTGAAAAAAACAGCCTCCGAAAAAGATGCCATCCCGTACGATGTGCCCGACGTGCTGTTCTCGCATGACGGCGCGCGCTGCAGTTTCGACGCCTTTATCCGGATTTTCCGGCTCACCGATCCCGCGCTGCTGCTGCTGGCGGACATCGTGCGCGGCGCCGATACCGGGCATCCGGAAATTACGCCACAATCCGCCGGGCTGGTGGCCCTGTCGTTGGGACTGTCACGACTCATCGCCGATGATCACGACCAACTCAGGCAGGGCATGGTGATGTACGACGCGCTCTATCTCTGGTGCAAGGAAGGGCAGGATGAAAAGCACACCTGGAACCCGGAAACCTATCGTTAACCTGAAAAACGCCACGACATGAGCAACACGGTGTCTGACACCACCCCGGCCGCGCCCCCGCCGGCCATATCCTTCGCTGAAGCCTTCCGCTTCTGGCTGAAGCTCGGCTTCATCAGCTTCGGCGGTCCGGCAGGCCAGATTGCGATCATGCATGACGAACTGGTCGTGCGAAAACGCTGGATCTCCGAGCGCCGCTTTCTGCACGCGCTCAATTACTGCATGGTGCTGCCCGGCCCGGAAGCGCAGCAGCTTGCCACTTACATCGGCTGGCTGATGCACCGCACCCGGGGCGGCATCGTCGCCGGCGGGCTGTTTGTGCTGCCTTCGCTGTTCATCCTGATCGCGCTGTCGTGGATTTACATCGCCTGGGGCAGCGTGCCGGCCATCGCCGGTATGCTCTACGGCATCAAGCCGGCGGTGACGGCCATCGTGGTATTCGCCGCGATGCGCATCGGTTCGCGTGCGCTGAAAAACGGCGTGCTGTGGGGCGTCGCCGCCGCCGCATTCATTGCGCTGTTTGCGCTGAATCTGCCGTTTCCGCTGATCGTCATCGGCGCCGGCCTCATCGGCTACATCGGCGGGCGCGTGTCACCGGCGCTGTTTGCCACCGGCGGCGGCCACGGCGCCGCGGCCGACAAGGATTACGGCGCCGCGGTAATCGACGATGACACGCCGACTCCCGCGCATGCCCTGTTCAGTTGGGGGCGTTTTGCCGCGGTGCTGGCCGCCGGCCTGCTGTTGTGGGGCGTCGTGATGGCGCTGATCGTCGCCCAATTCGGCTGGTCAGGCACGCTGACGCAAATGGGCTGGTTTTTCACCAAGGCGGCGCTGCTCACCTTCGGCGGCGCCTACGCGGTGCTGCCCTATGTCTACCAGGCTGCCGTCGAACACTATCACTGGGTCACGCCGCTGCAGATGATCGACGGCCTGGCACTGGGGGAAACCACTCCCGGCCCGCTGATCATGGTGGTCGCCTTCGTCGGCTTTGTCGGCGGCTGGACCACGCAATTCCTCGGCCCGGACAGCCTGTTCACGGCCGCTGCGCTGGCCGCCGCCGTGGTTACGTATTTCACGTTCCTGCCGAGCTTCATATTCATTTTTCTCGGCGGCCCGCTGGTTGAAACCACGCACGGCGACCTGAAATTCACCGCGCCGCTGACCGGCATCACCGCGGCCGTGGTCGGCGTGATTCTCAACCTCGCGGTGTTTTTTGCGTATCACGTGCTGTGGCCGGACGGCATGCAGGGCCGCTTCGATGCGCTGTCGGCGCTGATCGGCATCGCCGCATTCATTGCGCTGTGGCGCTACAAGATCGGCATCATGCCGGTGATCGGCGTCTGTGCCGCCATCGGTGTGGCATGGACGCTGCTGTTCTGAAACCTGCTTGGCAAGGCAAGATTGATTCACTCGCCCTCCAACCAGGGCCTCGTGCTTAAGCAACCATATCGGGAAATGAAAATGACTGATCGACGCCAGTTCCTGCTTGGCGCAACCGGGCTCGCCTGCGCCCTCCCCGCACTGTTAACACCCGGCACCGCTTCCGCACAGGCCAAAGACCCGACCCTCCGGAACGAAGCGATTGGCGCCTGGAGGCGGAGAGTTCACTCCATCCTGGAAAAAGGCCGCCTGCCGATCATCGATTTGCAGGCAACCTACATCGCAGGCATGACCAATGTATCCCGCATGATCGAGTACATGGATGAACTCAATGTCGCGCAGATCGCGTTCGCCCCTGCAAATGCGCAGACCGGCTCGCCATCGCTCGACCTGCACCGCGAGCACCCTGGGCACTTCATTCCCACAACCAACAGCGGGGAGTTTCCGCGCTGGTGGCGTGATCCGCTCGCATTCCTGGCTGTAGCACGAAAGGATCTTGAGAGCGAAAAATATTTCTTCATGGGCGAGCATGAATTCAGGCACTACCCCTCGCCCGAGCAGGTGAGCGCCGGGCGGAGCGATCGCGACATCGCAATCGACATTACCGGGCCGGCGGGACAGACCCTGTTCGCTCTCAGCGCTGAATTCGGTGTTGCGTTCCAGATTCACTATGAGATCGAGGATCGCCTGCTGGGGCCGCTCGAATCCATGCTCGAACGCCATCCCAAAGCGAAAGTGATCTGGTGTCATCTCGCCATGATCCGTTACCCGGAGCGTTCCAGGCGCTACACCCCGGAATATGTCCGCGGATTGATCGAACGCTTCCCCGGCCTCCACTTCGATCTTGCCGTACCGCCACCGGATTCCATTTACAGACCATCGGGAGCGCGCCACTCAACTCTCTTCACCAACGGACAACTGAATACCGACTGGAAAAAACTGATCGAGATGCATCCACAGCGTTTTCTGGCATCGAGCGATTACCGTCCGGCCGTAGCCAGTCAATATCCGGATCAGATTTCCCGCCAGCGCCAGTTGATACTCGAAGCGTTGGGCGAGCCCGCCCGTCAACTGGTCGCCTATGGCAATGCGTGGCGACTGATCACCGGAGCACCCTGGAGCAGTTAAGAAAGTACTGTCCAGATCAATCCTGGCTGGCGAGGCCGCTGACCCAACGATCGTAAATCCGGTCAGCCACGGCGTTGAGCGCGCGCACTTTTGCGCTAATGCCGTTCTCCATTTGCACGGGCGTCTGCACCGAGGCCACGCGCCCCGCCAGCGCCTCCACCTCTTTCGCCCAGTCGCGGCACCAGGTGCGAATCAGGTCTTCGGTCATCTCGACATGGCATTGCATGCCGAAATGCCTGCCCAGTGCAAACGCCTGATTGGGGCACCACGCGCTCGACAGAATCCGCGTCGCGCCATCAGGAATCGCAAAGGTCTCGCCATGCCAGTGAAACGACAGAAATGAACGCAGGTCAACGCCCAGCCAGCGCTGCACCTCCGGATGATCCAGCGCCTCCACCGCCCCCCAGCCGATTTCCTTGACCGGATTCCGGGTCACCGGCGCGCCCAGCGCCTTCGCCAGCAATTGCCCGCCCAGGCAGTGCCCGATCACCGGCACGTCGCGCGCCACCGCATCGCGGATCAGCGCCAGCACCGGCGCGATCCACGGCAGATTGTCATTGACACTCATCGGACCACCCATGAAACACAGACCGGACCAGGCGGTCGCATCCGCCGGCACCGGGTCTCCGATATCTATGCCGATCACCTGATACGGGATATTGCGGCGTTCAAGGTACGTGGCAAAATAGGCTGGCCCCTCGGTGGGCGTATGGCGAAAAATGGCGACGGGTTTCATGGGAGGCGTCATGGAAACATTCTCGATGCGACATGGCTATGTTAAAGCAATCCTGTGCCTGCTCCTGCTGTGCGCCGCGCCCGCCCGCGCCGCGGACATCAGCGTCGTCGGGCTGTTCAGCGGCAGGGCCGTGGTGGTCATCGACGGCGGCAAG
Organism: uncultured Bordetella sp.; assembly: GCA_964486865.1. Lineage (GTDB taxonomy): Bacteria > Pseudomonadota > Gammaproteobacteria > Burkholderiales > SG8-41. The sequence goes on along the minus strand of CAZAOZ010000090.1, from coordinate 1,118 downwards.
CCACGCACGCTGTCCGCCGGCCAGGCGACGCCCGAAGGCGTCAAGCTGATCAGCGCCGACAGCAACGCCGCAGTCATCGAATACCAGGGCAAGCGCCAGACGCTGGCGCCGGGTTCAAGCGCCCGCTACGGCGGCGGATCGGGCACCAGCACAGGCGCCGGTTCTTCCGTGACGCTGACTGCGGATGCGCGCGGCCATTACCAGACGCTCGGCCAGATCAACGGCAACACCGTGCAGTTCCTGGTCGATACCGGCGCCACCTCAATTGCCATTTCCAGCAGCCAGGCCCGGCAGCTGGGCATCAATTACCTCAACGGACAGCGCGGCTACACCCAGACCGCCAACGGCCACGCGGCCGCCTACCGAATCACGCTCGATACGGTGAGGGTCGGCGACATTACGCTGCATGCCGTGGAAGCCGTGGTACTGGAAGGCGACGGCCTGAAAATCGCCCTGCTCGGCATGAGCTTTCTCAATCGCACCGACATGAAACGCGACAGCCAGTCGCTGACGCTGATTCGGCGCTACTGAGCCGCGCTACTTCCCGTGGTCGCACCATCGACAACCAGGGGGGGCACGCTACGCTTTGCCCACCCTACCCATACTAAAATAACATAATAAAAACAAATAGTTATAATGTATCATGACCATGCATTGTGCAACCTGCCCGACATCCTGCGGCCAATGGAACACCCCTTTCCCCATTGACGGTCGAGAGTCAATTGGATATCTTATAGATATCCAGAAATGGGGAAAATCATGGCTACCCGTTTAACTGCCCACCAGATTGCCTTCCGCTATCGCGTCACCGACAGCGCAAGCGGCGTGACCCGCGAAACCGCGAAGCGCATCGCCGAGCGTTTGGGCGTCGATGAGACACAGGCAATACATCAGGCCCTGCATGAGTTGGCCGTGAAGATATTGCCGCAATACGAAGCAGATGACGGCCCGCTGAGCGCGGCGCAACTGCGACAAATCAAAAAACGCGTGCCGCAGGGTAAAAAGCGCTCGGTGCGCTCCAGCCTGTTCGACATCGAACCGGCTGCGAAATGAAAGCGTGGGGTGAGCCCACCGCCGGTGAAATCGTGTGGTGTCACTTCCCCGACGACATCACTCCC
>CAZAOZ010000089.1:0-8807 GCA_964486865.1 uncultured Bordetella sp. | reverse complement strand
CCGAACGACGTGCTGTTCATCGACGAAATCCACCGCCTGTCGCCGGTGGTCGAGGAAATCCTCTATCCCGCGCTCGAGGATTACCAGATCGACATCATGATCGGCGAGGGGCCGGCGGCGCGCTCGGTCAAGCTCGACCTGCCGCCGTTCACGCTGATCGGCGCCACCACGCGCGCCGGCATGCTCACCAATCCGCTGCGCGACCGCTTCGGCATTGTCGCGCGGCTGGAGTTTTATTCGACGGATGAGTTGACCCGGATCGTCAGGCGTTCGGCGCGGCTGCTGGAAGTGGAGATCGACGGCGAAGGCGCCGGTGAACTGGCGGGCCGCGCCCGCGGCACGCCGCGCATCTCCAACCGCCTGCTGCGCCGGGTCCGCGATTTCGCCGAGGTGCGCGCTGAAGGCCGGATCACACGGGCGGTGGCGGACGACGCGCTGAAAATGCTCGACGTCGATCCGGTCGGCCTCGATGTCATGGATCGCAAGCTGCTGCGCGCCGTCATCGACAAGTTCGGCGGCGGGCCGGTCGGCATCGACAATCTGGCGGCGGCGATCGGCGAGGAGCGCGACACCATCGAGGACGTGCTCGAGCCCTATCTCATACAGCAGGGCTACCTGCAGCGCACGCCGCGCGGACGCGTCGCCACGGCGGCGGCCTACCGCCATTTCGGGCTGGCCGAACCGCGCGGCGACGGCGCGCGCGATTTGTGGAACGACGCTGCGCCCACCGCGTAATATTGTTTAACATATTGATTTAATTGAATAAATTATCAAACAAGCCGCGCGTAATGGCGGCTGCTGCAGGACACCGCGGCAGCGCGGAGGCCGCGACGCAACCCTTTTCGTGGCCGGTACGCGTTTATTACGAAGACACCGATGCGGGCGGCGTGGTGTATTACGCCAATTACCTGCGCTTCATGGAGCGCGCTCGCACCGAGTGGCTGCGCGACCAGGGCTTCGAGCAGCCGCTGCTGGCGGAGCAGCAGCGCGTGTTGTTCGTGGTGCGGGCGGTGCAGATCGATTACCTGCAGCCGTCGCGGTTCAACGACAGCTTGCAGGTGACGGTGGAAGTGGATAACGTCGGCGGCAGCCGCATCCGGTTTTTGCAGCGCGTGCTGCGCGGGAACGAGGAGATCGTGCGGGCAGTGGTTGATGTGGTGTGCGTCAGTACCGACACCTTCAAGCCGGTGCGCGTGCCCGCGGAAATGCGCATGACAACGGGAAATAAAATAACGGGAAGCCCAGAGTGAACGCGACACTTACCCATGACATGTCGGTGCTCAGCCTGATCACCGGCGCGAGTGTGCCGGTGCAGTTGGTGATGGCCATTCTGATGCTGTCGTCGCTGTTTTCCTGGTATTACATTTTTCTCAAAATCTTCGTTTTGCGGCGTGCAGCACGGCAAACCGCCGAATTCGAGCGCCAGTTCTGGAGCGGCTCCGATCTCAATGTGCTGTTCCAGCGCGCGACCAATGCGCGCGATGCCGGCAGCCTCGAGCGCATTTTTGAATCGGGTTTCAGTGAATTTACCAAGCATCGCCGCCAGCCCGGCACCGACGTCGGCGCGCTGATGGACAGCACCCGGCGCGCGATGCGCGCCACCTACCAGCGTGAAATGGACAAGCTCGAGTCCTCGCTGTCGTTCCTCGCCTCGGTGGGTTCGGTCAGCCCGTACGTCGGCCTGCTCGGCACCGTGTGGGGCATCATGAATTCCTTTCGCGGGCTGGCCAACGTCGCGCAGGCGACGCTGGGCCATGTCGCGCCGGGCATCGCCGAGGCGCTGATTGCCACCGCCATCGGCCTGTTCGCGGCGATTCCCGCGGTGGTCGCCTACAACCGCTTCGCCGGCGACGTGAACCGGCTGGCGATCCGCTTTGAATCGTTCACCGAAGAGTTCTCCAACATCCTGCAGCGCCAGGTGCATTAGGCAGGCGCTCCAATATGCTGATCGAAAAACGCAGCGGCAGGCGACTGATGAACCAGATCAACGTCGTGCCGTACATCGACGTGATGCTGGTGCTGCTGGTGATCTTCATGGTCACCGCGCCGCTGATCAATCCTGGCCAGGTTGAATTGCCGTCGATCAGTAAAACCTCGGCGCCGCCGGTGCAGCCGCTGGAAGTTGCCGTGGACAAGAACGGCAATTTGTCTTTGCGTGACCGGGACAAGGGCGCGGCCGAGCGCAAGGTCACGCGCGACGAATTGCTGGCGGCGATCCGGGAAAAGCAGAAGCGCAATCCAGAACAGGCCGTGGTCATCGCAGCCGACAAGGAAGTGCGTTACGAGTCGGTACTCGAAGTGATGGACATGTTGCAGCAGAACCAGGTGCAGAAAGTGGGACTGCTCGCGCGCCCCAGGAACTGATGAGCGCCGCCGCGATCCATTCCCGCGAACAGGCGCTGGCCGGTGCGCTGGCCTTCGCGATGCATGTGCTGTTGCTGGTACTGCTGGTGTTCGGCGTGAGCTGGCAGCAGAAGCAGATTGATACCGCAGTCGTCGTTGATCTCTGGCGCGACCTGCCTTCGGTGGCGCCGCCCAGGGCCGAGGTTCCGCCGCCACCGGAGATCAAGCCGGCGCCGCCGCTTCCTGCGCCGAAAGTGGAGGCCAAACCGCCGCCGAAACCGGAAGCCGCGCCGAAGCCGGATATTGCGCTGAAGGAAAAACAGGAAAAAGAGCGCAAGCTGAAAGCGCAGCAGGCGGCCGAGGCGAAAAAGATCGCGGCGGAAAAAGCGCGTGAGGCCGAAGTGCTGAAACAGAAACAGGTCGCCGAAGCCGAAACCCGGCGTGTCGCCGCCGAGCAACAGAAGGCGCGTGACGCGCTGGCCGCGCAGCAGGCCGCCGCGCAGGCAAAAATCGTTGATGAATACAAGCGGCGCATCAGCGAAAAAGTACGGCGTTTCATCGTGCTGCCGCCCAACGTCAGCGATGCCGCCCAGGTCGAATTCGAAATTGTCGTATTGCCGGGCGGCGAGGTGCTGGGGGCGAAACTGAAACGCTCCGCCAACAGCATTCCCGCCTACGACAGTGCGGTGGAACGCGCCATACTCAAGGCGCAGCCGCTGCCGCTGCCGTCGGATCCGGCATTGATGCGCCAGTTCCGGGAACTAAATCTGGTATTCCGCCCCAAAGAATGAGCACAAGAAAGAAAAACACAGCAATGCAATATGGCCGCAAAAGAATCCGTGAAGGAATATTTGCTTCGATGATCACCGTGCTGCGCGCGCTGGCTGTCGGCCTGTGGTTCGTGGCCGCGCCCGCCGGCGCGGTGCTCACCATCGAAATCACCGGCGCCGGCGCCAAACAGATTCCGGTGGCGATTGTGCCGTTCCGCGCCGAGGAGGGGCTGGCCCAGCGCATCACGCCGGTGGTGGCCGCCGATCTGGCGCGCAGCGGCCTGTTCAGGACCGTCGATCCGGGCGGCATGAACCCGGTACCCCATGAACCGGAGCAGATCAACTACGCGCAGTGGCGCGCCCGCGGCGCCGAGGCGGTGGTGATCGGTGCGGTGAGCAAGGCGCCGGACGGACGCTACGACATCCGTTTCCGGGTGATGGATGCCGTCAAGGAGACGCAGATCGCCGGCTTTGTCTATTTCGCCACCGAAAGCCAGTTGCGGCTGACTGCGCACAAGATTGCCGACGTCATTTACGAAAAACTCACCGGTGACACCGGCGTGTTCGCTACGCGCATCAGTTATATCGTCAAGCGCGGTACGCGTTATGAACTGCATGTCGCGGATTCCGACGGATACGGCGCGCAAAGCGTGCTGAGCTCGAACGAGCCGATCATTTCGCCGGCGTGGTCGCCCGACGGCATGCGCCTGGCCTACGTGTCCTTTGAGCAGAAAAAACCGGTGGTATATGTGCAATCGCTGACTACCGGCAGCCGTCAGGCGGTGGCGGCGTTTCGCGGCAGCAACAGCGCGCCGGCCTGGTCGCCCGACGGCAAGCGACTGGCGGTGACGCTGACGCGCGACGGCGGCTCGCAGCTCTTTCTGATCAACGCCGACGGCAGCGGCGCGCCGGTGCGCCTGACCACCAGCACGGCGATCGACACCGAGGCCAATTTCGCGCCCGACGGCCAGTTCATCCTGTTCACGTCCGATCGCGGCGGCGGTCCGCAGATCTACCGCATCGCGGTCAGCGGCGGCGCCGCGCAGCGCATGACTTTCGAAGGCAGTTACAACGTGTCGCCGCGGCACAGCCCCGACGGCAAGAGCTTCACCTTCATCCAGCGCAACGGCAGCCGCTTCAATGTCGCTGTGCAGGATTTTGCGACACGCCAGGTGCAGGTGCTGACCGACGGCGGCGTCGATGAATCGCCGAGCTTCGCGCCGAACAGCAGGCTCATCCTCTATGCGACCGAGGTGGGGGGGCGTGGTATATTGGCCGCCGTTTCGAGTGACGGCCGCATCAAGCAGCGTTTCACCGCCGATGTCGGGGATGCGCGTGAACCCGCGTGGAGTCCCGTGGTCAACAAGTAGGCGATCATAATAATTACTCAGCAAACCATACCCATTCGACAAGGAGCTGACTCATGAAACGATTACTGACGGCAGTGATGGCATTGGCGATACTGGCGGCCTGCAGCAGCACGCCCACCAGGGAACAGGACGGCGCTGCAGTCGAAGATCGCGGCGGAGTGGCCGCGGGGCAGCCGCAGAAGCCCGCGGCGACGGGTCCGACGACGACACCGCTCGCGCCCAAGGGTGTTTCGGGCAATCCGCTGAAAGATCCCTCCAACATCCTGTCCAAGCGCAGCGTTTATTTCGATCTCGACAGCAATATCGTCAAGGACGAATTCAAGCCGCTGGTATCGGCGCATGCGCGCTACCTGCAGCAGAACCGCGCTGCAAAAGTGACCGTGCAGGGCAATGCCGACGAGCGCGGCAGCCGCGAGTACAACATTGCTCTCGGCCAGCGCCGCGCCGATGCGGTCAGCCAGGCCATGCAACTGCTCGGCGCGCAGGCGGGCCAGATCGAGACGGTCAGCTTCGGCGAAGAAAAACCGAAAGCCACCGGCCACGATGAGGCGAGCTGGGCCGAGAACCGCCGCGCCGACATTGTTTATCCCAACGACTGACGCGGCATCATGATGCAATGCCGTTTGCGCATGGCCGGCATGATGGCGCTGTGCGCCGGCCTGCTGGCAGCAGGCCCGGCGGCAGCGGGCCTGTTTGACGACGAGGTAGCGCGCAAGCAGATCGCCGAGCAGCAGAAGCGTGTCGATGAGTTGCGCCAGCATACCGACGGCATCGGCGTGCGCCTGACAAAAATGGAAGAAGACGCGAAAGCGCAGCCGGTGCTGGCGATTGCCGCTGAAATCGAAAAACTGCGCGAGGAAATCCGCGCGCTGCGCGGCCAGATCGAAGTCCTCGGCAACAACATCGAGAACGTATCCAAGCGGCAGCGTGACATGTATGTCGATCTCGACCTGCGGCTGCGCCGCTTCGAGCAGCCGGGCGCGGCGATTGCGCCGACGCCGGCTCCCGGCGCACCCGCGGCCGGCGGCACCGAGCCGCCCAGGGCCGCTGCCGCGCCGGTCAATGCCGATGAGAACGACACTTATGAACGCGCGCAGGCCCAGCGCCGCATCGGCAACTATCAGGGTGCGATTGCCGCATTCCAGGAATTCATCAAAAAGTATCCGAAAAGCACACTGGCGCCGCGCGCCCAGTACTGGATCGGGGATTCGTATTTCAATCTGCGCGATTTCAAGAGCGCCATTGCCAATCAGCAAAAACTGGTTGCCACCTGGCCCGACAGCGCGTCGGTGCCGGATGCGCTGCTCAACATGGCGAGTTCACAGCTCGAATCCGGCGATGGCGCGACGGCGCGCAAGACCATGGACGGGCTGGTCGCCAGGTATCCGTCCTCGGATGCAGCCGAGAAGGCGCGCCGGCGTCTCGCCAGCCCGCGTTGAGGATAAAGCGGCGGCGTCCGCGCCGTACCGGCAGGAATTTACACCGTGAATCCATCCCTATCTGAAGCCGCCGCCGTGCTGACCGGGCCCGCGCTGCGCGTCACCGAGATTTTTTTCTCGTTGCAGGGCGAAACCAGCCGCGTCGGCCTGCCGACGGTGTTTGTGCGTCTGACCGGCTGCCCGCTGCGCTGCGGCTATTGCGATACCGCGTATGCCTTTCACGGCGGCGAATCGCTGACGCTCGATGAAATCCTGCAGCGCGTCGCCGCGCACGGCGCGCATTACGTGACGCTGACCGGCGGCGAGCCGCTGGCGCAGAAACACGCGCCGGCTTTGCTCCGGCGGCTGGCCGATGCCGGCTACTCGGTGTCGCTGGAAACCAGCGGCGCGCTCGATGTGTCCGAAGTGGATATCCGCATCTCGAAAATCCTCGACCTTAAAACTCCGGGTTCCGGCGAGTGCGCGCGCAATCTGTGGTCGAATCTTGCGCACCTGACGGCGCATGACGAAATCAAGTTCGTCATCTGCGACGAAAACGACTATGCCTGGGCGCGGGAACAGCTGCAGGCGCGCCGGCTCGATGCGCTGTGCCCCGTGCTGTTCTCGCCGGTGCATGGCCGGCTCGAGCCGTGCCGGCTGGCCGACTGGATCCTGCGCGACAAACTGCCGGTGCGCATGCAGGTGCAGTTGCACAAGTTGCTGTGGGGTGAAGCGCGCGGCAAGTGAGTCGATGATTGGGTGATTAAGCGATTAAGTGATTAGGTGATTGAGTGATTGGTTCGCTTGGACGCTTGGCATCCAATCACTCAATCACCGAATTACCTAATCACGGATTTTGGAATTTCATGAATAAAGCCGTAGTGCTGCTTTCCGGCGGACTCGATTCCGCCACCACGCTGGCCATCGCGCGCAGCGCAGGCCATGAATGCCACTGCCTGTCCATTGACTACGGCCAGCGGCACCGCTCCGAACTGGTTGCGGCAGTGCGCGTGGCGCAGGCGCTGGGCGCGGCGGCACATAAAACGGTGCGCATCGATCTCGGTGCCATCGGCGGCTCGGCATTGACGGATCGCGCGATTGCAGTGCCGGTGAGCGGCGTGCAGCCGGGCATACCCGTGACTTATGTGCCGGCGCGCAACACCATCATGCTGGCACTGGCGCTGGCGCATGCCGAGGTCAGCGGCGCGCAGCACATCTACTTCGGCGCCAATGCCGTCGATTACTCCGGCTATCCGGACTGCCGCCCGGAATACATGCGTGCGTTTGAAGCGCTGGCGAATCTCGCCACCAAGGCTGCCGTCGAAGGGCATCCACTGCAACTGCACACGCCGATCATTGAACTGTCCAAGGCCGACATCATCCGCCGCGGCGTGGCGCTTGGCGTGGATTATGCGCTGACGGTGTCGTGTTATCAGGCCGATGACGAGGGCCGCGCCTGCGGCGTGTGCGATTCCTGCCGGTTGCGCTGCGCGGGTTTCGAGCAGGCGGCGGTTGCTGATCCAACACGCTACAAATAGATCAATAAATACAATTAATTACTGATAACTTCCCGGCGAGCAGTACACTGCCGGGGCAGATGCGGCGTCCGGGATACGCAGCCTGCAGAGGAGGAGTTCATGGAGTTCAACGTACATGTTCAAGTGCTGACCGCGGTGTTTGCCATTGCCGTGGTGCTTGGCGCCATCGTCAACAAAACCAACTTCTGCACCATGGGCGCGGTCTCCGACCTGGTCAACATGGGCGACGGCGGGCGCATGCGCGCGTGGTTGCTGGCGATGGCGGTTGCGATCACCGGCGTGGCGGCGATGGAAGCGGCGGGCATGGTCAACCTTTCCGGCGAAACCTTTCCGCCGTACCGCACCGCGAACTTCGGCTGGCTGCGTTATCTGGCCGGCGGCGTGCTGTTCGGCATCGGCATGACGCTCGCCAGCGGCTGCGGCAACAAGACGCTGGTGCGCGTCGGCTCAGGCAATCTGAAATCACTGGTGGTGCTGGCGATTGTTGCGATCATGGCCTACCTGATGCTGTGGACGCCGTTCTACGAAAAACTGTTCCATCCCTGGGTGTCGGCAACAACCATCGACCTCGCGCGGCACGGCATGAACACGCAGGAACTCGGCACGGTGCTCTCCGGCATGTTCGGCCTGCAGCCCTCGCGCGCATTCAATGCGACAGTCGGCGGCGTGGTGGCGCTGGGGTTGTTCGTGCACGTGTTCCGCTCAGCCGAATTCCGCGGCAATTTTGACCACCTGCTCGGCGGCGCCGTGGCCGGGCTGGCGGTGCTGGCCGGCTGGTATCTCACCGGCGGACCGCTGGGCCAGGCGTGGAAGGAACACGCGGAATTCGCCACCCAGGCGCCGAGCCGCGTCCTGGTGCAGTCGTACACCTTCATCAGCCCGATGGGCGACAGCGTGCGTTATCTGCTGAGCCCGGGAACGACCACGCTGATCAATTTCGGCGTCGTTGCGCTGGCCGGCATCATCTGCGGTTCGTTCATTTACGCGCTGGTCACCAGAAGCTTTCGCGTCGAGTGGTTTGTTTCGGTTAAGGATTTTGCCAATCACGCGGTCGGCGGCGTGCTGATGGGCGTGGGCGGCGTGCTGTCCATGGGCTGCACGGTCGGGCAGGCGATCACCGGCGTGTCCACCGTGGCCATCGGGTCGATCCTGACCTTCTTTGCCATCGTCATCGGCGCCGCGGGCACGATGAAATACCAGTATTGGCGCATGATGCGGGAGGCCTGAGCGCGGCACAGTGGCGAACCTGTTTGACCCTCAGGGCCAGCGTGTTAAAATTCGCCCCTTTTTGAGGGAGGTTAGCTCAGCTGGTAGAGCAGCGGACTTTTAATCCGTTGGTCGCGAGTTCGAATCTCGCACCTCCTACCA
>CAZAOZ010000088.1:0-8871 GCA_964486865.1 uncultured Bordetella sp. | reverse complement strand
TGGTGCCTTGATGGCGAGGAGGCGCTTGAGACGGTTGTTGCGGTTGATGACACGCCGGTAGAGGTCGTTCAGGTCCGAGGTCGCGAAGCGGCCGCCATCCAGCGGCACCAGCGGGCGCAGTTCCGGCGGCAGCACCGGCAGCACCTCCATGACCATCCAGTCGGGTTTGATGTTCGAATTCTTGAAGCCTTCGAGCACCTTCAGTCGCTTGGCGAGCTTCTTGATCTTGGCGTCCGAGGAGGTTTCCTCGAGGTCCTTCCTCAGGGTCTCGATTTCGCGCTTGAGGTCGATCGCGCGCAGCAGCGAACGCACGCCCTCGGCACCCATACTTGCGGAAAAATCATCGCCGTACTCTTCAACCTTGGCGAGATAGTCGTCCTCGGTGAGCAGCTGGCAGCGCTTGAGCGGCGTGAGGCCGGGATCGGTCACGACATAGGCCTCGAAATACAGCACGCGCTCGATGTCGCGCAGCGTCATGTCGAGCACCATGCCCAGGCGTGACGGCAGCGACTTCAGGAACCAGATGTGCGCGACCGGGCTCGCCAGCTCGATGTGGCCCATGCGCTCGCGGCGCACCTTGGACAACGTCACTTCGACGCCGCACTTCTCGCAGATTACGCCGCGGTGTTTAAGCCGCTTGTACTTGCCGCACAGGCATTCGTAGTCCTTGGTCGGACCGAAAATCTTGGCGCAGAAGAGGCCGTCGCGTTCGGGCTTGAACGTGCGGTAATTGATGGTCTCCGGCTTTTTGACCTCTCCGTACGACCATGAACGGATCTTCTCGGGCGAAGCCAGCCCGATCTTGATCGCGTCAAATTCCTCTTCCTGCGTAACCTGTTTGAACAAATCAAGCAGTGCTTTCATCGCAAACTCCTACGTAATCGGTGAGGTGCTTCCGCAGGGAAAACGCCGTGCGCCTTCCCTGCAGTCTCTCTGTTACAGATCAATAACGGTTGTGATCGAGGTCGATGTCGATCGCCAGCGAGCGGATTTCCTTGACCAGCACGTTGAACGATTCCGGCATGCCGGCCTCGATGCGATGGTCGCCCTTGACGATGGACTCATAGACCTTGCGCCGGCCCTCGGTGTCGTCCGACTTGACCGTGAGCATTTCCTGCAGCACATAGGCGGCGCCATAGGCCTCCAGCGCCCACACTTCCATCTCGCCGAAACGCTGGCCGCCGAACTGGGCTTTGCCGCCCAGCGGCTGCTGTGTGACCAGGCTGTACGGCCCGGTGGAACGCGCGTGCATCTTGTCATCGACCAGGTGGTGCAGCTTCAGCATGTGCATGTAGCCCACGGTTACCGGACGCTCAAACGCATCGCCGGTACGGCCGTCATACAGGGTCACCTGCGTCTTGCCGGGCGTGAACCCCAGTTTCTTGGTCCGCGCATCCCCTGAGGGATAAGCCAGATCAAGCATCTGCCGGATTTCAACTTCCGTTGCGCCGTCGAACACCGGCGTGGCAAACGGCACGCCGTTGCGCAGATTGGTCGCAAGTTCGATAACCTCGTTGTCCTTCAGCGAATCCAGGTCCACCGGCTTGCCATTGGTGTTGTAGATCTTGTCCAGCATCTTGCGCACTTCGGCAACCTTCGCCTGCGCTGCCACCAGCTCACCGATGCGCAGGCCGAGGCCTTTCGCTGCCCAGCCCAGATGGGTTTCCAGAATCTGGCCGACGTTCATCCGCGAGGGCACGCCCAGCGGATTGAGCACGATGTCCACCGGTGTGCCGTCCGCCATGTGCGGCATGTCCTCGACCGGCGTGATCTTGGAAATCACGCCCTTGTTGCCGTGCCGGCCGGCCATCTTGTCGCCCGGCTGCAACTGGCGCTTGACCGCCAGATAGACCTTGACCATTTTCTGCACGCCCGGCGGCAGTTCATCGCCGCTGGTGAGCTTTTTCTTTTTCTCGTCATAGTTCTTGTCGAACTGCAGCTTGGTCTGCGCCAGGCTCTCCTTGATCTGCTCCATCTGCGCGGCCGAATCTTCATTCGCGAGCCGGATGTCAAACCAGCTGTGCCGCTCAACTTCGGCAAGGTAAGTCTTGGTGATCTTCGAGCCCTTGGTAAGCTTTTTCGGACCGCCATTGGCCGTCTTGCCGGTGAGCAGGCGCTCCAGACGCTCGAATGCGTCGTTCTCCACGATGCGCAACTGGTCGCCGAGGTCTTTCTTGTACCGCTTCAGCTCGTCGTCAATGATCTGCTGGGCGCGCTTGTCGCGCTCGATGCCCTCACGGGTAAAGACCTGCACATCGATCACCGTACCCGACATGCCCGAAGGCACGCGCAGGCTGGTGTCTTTCACGTCAGATGCCTTTTCGCCGAAAATCGCGCGCAGCAGCTTCTCTTCCGGCGTGAGCTGGGTTTCGCCCTTGGGCGTCACCTTGCCGACCAGCACGTCGCCGGCTTCGACTTCAGCGCCGATGTGGATGATGCCGGATTCATCGAGATGCCCGAGCTGCGACTCCGACAGGTTGGAAATGTCGCGGGTAATCTCTTCCGGTCCGAGCTTGGTGTCGCGCGCCACGACCGACAGTTCCTCGATATGGATCGAAGTGAACCGGTCATCAGCAACCACGCGCTCCGAGATCAGGATCGAGTCTTCGAAGTTGTAGCCGTTCCAGGGCATGAACGCGACCAGCATGTTCTGGCCGAGCGCCAGTTCACCCATGTCGGTGGACGCACCGTCGGCAACAACGTCGCCGCGGGCGATATGGTCGCCCACCCTCACCAGCGGACGCTGGTTGATGTTGGTGTTCTGGTTGGAACGCTGATATTTGACGAGATTGTAGATATCGACACCGACGTCGCCCGCCGATGTTTCATCGTCGTTCACCCGCACCACGATCCGGCCGGCATCGACATAATCAACAATGCCGCCACGGCGCGCCTGCACCGCAGTACCGGAGTCCACCGCCACGGTGCGCTCCAGCCCGGTGCCGACCAGCGGCTTCTCGGCGCGCAGGCAAGGCACCGCCTGGCGCTGCATGTTCGAACCCATCAGCGCGCGGTTGGCGTCGTCGTGCTCCAGGAACGGGATCAGCGATGCCGCCACCGAAACGGCCTGCGCCGGCGCAACGTCCATGTACTCGATTCGATCCGGCCCCGACAGCGCAAATTCGTTGTGATGACGGCAGGACACCAGTTCATCGGTAAACTTGCCGTGCTTGTCCAGCGCGGCATTCGCCTGCGCAATGACAAACTTGCCTTCTTCGATTGCCGACAGGTAATCGATCTGGTCGCTGACCTTGCCGTCCTTGACCTTGCGGTACGGGGTTTCGAGGAAGCCGTAATTGTTGGTGCGGGCGTAGATCGCCAGCGAATTGATCAGGCCGATATTCGGGCCTTCCGGCGTTTCAATCGGGCATACGCGACCGTAGTGCGTCGGATGCACGTCGCGCACCTCGAAGCCCGCGCGCTCGCGCGTCAGTCCGCCAGGTCCCAGCGCCGAGACGCGGCGCTTGTGGGTGATCTCCGACAGCGGGTTGGTCTGGTCCATGAACTGCGACAGCTGCGAAGAACCGAAGAATTCGCGGATGGCTGCCGACACCGGCTTGGCGTTGATCAGGTCGTGCGGCATCAGGTTTTCCGATTCCGCCTGCGACAGGCGCTCGCGCACGGCGCGCTCGACGCGCACCAGCCCGGCGCGGAACTGGTTCTCCGCCAGTTCGCCCACCGACCGCACGCGGCGATTGCCGAGGTGATCGATATCGTCGATTTCGCCCCTGCCGTTGCGCAATTCCACCAAAATCCTGATAACGGCAACGATATCTTCCGGGGACAGCGTGTTTGTGCCCACGAGTTCCGTGCGACCGACGCGACGGTTGAACTTCATGCGGCCCACTGCCGACAGATCGTAACGATCCGACGAGAAAAACAGGCCGTTGAACAGGGTTTTCACTGCATCTTCCGTCGGCGGCTCGCCGGGACGCATCATCCGGTAAATCGCCACCTGCGCTGCCAGCTGGTCGGCGGTTTCGTCGATGCGCAGGGTCTGCGAAATATACGGGCCCTGGTCGAGATCATTGGTGTAAATCGTCTCGATGCTGGCAACACCCGCCTCGCGCAGCTTGGCGAGCACTTCTTCGGTAATCTCGTCGTTGGCGCTGGCAACCAGTTCGCCAGTGGACTTGTCGATGACGTTGAGCGCAAGCGCGCGGCCGATCAGAAAATCTTCCGGCACGTCGAGACGCTTCAGGTTGGCGGCTTCCATGTCGCGCACATGCTTGACGGTGATCCGCTTGTCCTTGGCGACGATCAGCTTGCCGCCCTTGGTGGTAATGTCGAAGCGCGCGGTCTCACCACGCATGCGCTCCGGCTTCAATTCAAACTCGATGCCGCCCTTCCCGATATGGAAGGTGTCGAATGCGAAGAATTCCTTGAGTATCTGCTCCGCGGACAGGCCGAGCGCTTTCAGCAGGATCGTCACCGGCATCTTGCGGCGGCGATCGACGCGGAAATACAGGTAATCCTTGGGGTCATACTCAAAGTCCAGCCACGAACCGCGGTAGGGAATGATCCGCGCTGAAAACAGCAGTTTGCCCGAGGAATGCGTCTTGCCGCGGTCATGCTCGAAGAACACGCCGGGCGAACGGTGCAGTTGCGAAACAATGACGCGCTCGGTGCCGTTGATGACGAATGAACCGGTCGTGGTCATGAGCGGAATTTCGCCCATATAGACTTCCTGCTCCTTGACCTCTTTCACCGTCGGCTTGGACGCTTCCTTGTCCATGATCGTCAGGCGCACTTTGGCGCGCAGCGGCGCTGCGAAGGTCAGCCCGCGCTGCTGGCATTCCTTGACGTCAAATGGCGGCACGCCCAGCACGTAGCTGACGAATTCCAGCCGCGCATTCTTGGAATGGCTCTCGATCGGGAAAATGCTGGTGAACGCCGCCTGCAGGCCTTCATTCTTGCGTGTGTTGGCGGGCGCGAATTCCTGCAGGAACGCCGCAAACGACTCAAGCTGTGTCGTCAGCAGGTACGGTACCTGCAGCACGCTCTCGCGTTTGGCGAAACTTTTACGAATGCGCTTCTTTTCGGTGAATGAATAGGCCATGTCCACTCCGGAGCAGAGTCAGAAAGTCAAACGTTGCAGGTCACAATCGCGGGTTACGCGGTATGACCTGCCACTTCCGACCTTCAGTAAAACAGTCAAAAGGCGCCGGTTGGCGGATAACCGCCGTCCGGCGCGAGGTCCAGCAATTACTTGATTTCGCCTGCGCCACCCGCCTCAATGATCTGCTTGAGGATGGCATCAGCATCGGCTTTCGATACGCCTTCTTTCACAGCTTTCGGCGCACCGTCCACCAGATCCTTGGCTTCCTTCAGGCCGAGGCCGGTCACCGCGCGCACCACCTTGATGACGTTCACCTTGTTGGGGCCGGCGTTGGTCAGGTTGACGGTGAACTCGGTTTTTTCCTCGGCAGCAGCGGCGGTCGCGGCGGCAGGCGCCGCAGCAGCAACAGCAGCAGCGGCCGACACGCCGAACTTCTCTTCCATATCCTTGATCATTTGTGACAACTCGAGCACCGTCATGTTCGCGATAGCGTCGAGGATTTCTGCTTTGGCAACAGCCATGTCGTTCTCCTGAATCCTGAAAAGTTAATTAAAACAACAAGTTAATTGTTTCCGGTGATCGCAGCCCAAAGGCCGCGAACTCACGCGGCCTGCTTTTCCTTCTGATCCCGCACGGCAGCCAGCCCTCGCACAAACTTGCTCGGCACCTCGTTGAGGGTACGGACAAATTTGGCAATCGGCGCCTGCATCGTTCCCAACAGGGTCGTAAGCAACTCCTGACGGCTGGGCATCTTGGCGAGTACCGCAATTTCCTTGGCACTCATCAGGACATTCGGCATGGCGCCGCCCTTGATCACGAGACGCTCGTTCTCCTTGGAGAATTCGTGCAGCAACTTGGCGGCAGCAACGGGATCGCGCGAAATACCGTAAGCCAGAGGTCCGATCATCTGATCGGCCAGAGCCTTGAACGGTGTATCGGCGACCGCACGGCGCGCCAAGGTGTTTTTCAGAACGCGGAAATACACGCCCGAGTCGCGCGCTTTCTTGCGCAACGCGGTCATGTGCCCCACGGGCAGGCTGCGGTACTCTGCGAGTACGATGGTCTGGGCTTGCGCAACCTGCGCGCTCACTTCGGCCACCACCGCTTGCTTCTGCTCCAGATTGAGACTCAAAGTCGTTCTCCGTTAAACGTTAACCAATGAATACCGGACAATGCACCGGGACAAATCGCCGAAAACCGGCTCTACACCCCGGGTTACTGCCCTGTACCCACCTCTTGTTGCACGGCGACCATGGATTCAGGAGCCAGACATGAACATGTTTGACCTGTTTCGGGCACACCGTCTGCGTAGGACTTCAGCGTTCAGCCATCAATCCTGCCGACGACTGTCTTCCAAAAATTAAACCAATCAGACATCTTGGTACCTACGGTCTTTGACACCCCGCCGGCGATGCGTTGCCGGCGGCCCAAAGTTCCTGCCCCGCGCGCCATGCGCGGGGCCTTTAATTACTGTTGCTGCTGCGCGAAGCTCGACTGGTCGACGCGTACGCCGGGGCCCATCGTGCTCGACACCGCGATCTTCCTCAGATAGATGCCTTTGATTCCCGCAGGGCGCGATTTATTCACGGCATCGACCAGCGTGCGGAGGTTTTCCTCCAGCGCATCGACGGTGAACGACGCGCGGCCGATCGTGCACTGCACGATGCCCGACTTGTCGGCACGGTACTGCACCTGCCCGGCCTTGGCGTTTTTCACCGCCAGCGTCACGTCCTGGGTAACCGTACCCACTTTCGGATTCGGCATCAGCCCGCGCGGACCAAGCACCTGGCCCAACTGGCCGACCACGCGCATCGCGTCCGGAGTGGCAATCACCACGTCGAAATCCATCTTGCCACCCTTGATTTCGGCAGCGAGATCGTCGAAACCGACGAGATCGGCGCCGGCGTCCCTGGCCTGCTGGGCCTTGTCACCCTGCGCGAACACCGCGACACGCACCGTCTTGCCCGTACCTTTCGGCAGGACCACGGAACCGCGCACTGTCTGATCGGACTTCTTGGCGTCGATACCGAGGTTGATCGCGACATCGACCGACTCATTGAATTTCGCCGTCGCGCTTTCCTTGACCAACTGCAGCGCGTCTTTCAGCGGATACAGCTTGTCGCGGTTGACCTTGGCGCGAACCGCCTTGTAGCGTTTGGAAATAGCAGCCATCTCAGACACCCTCCACTTCGACGCCCATGCTGCGGGCACTGCCGGCAATGGTACGCACGGCCGCTTCAAGATCGGCCGCGGTCAGATCGGGCATCTTCGCCTTGGCGATTTCCTCGACCTGCGCACGCGTGATCCTGCCGACCTTGTCGGAATTCGGGCGGGCGCTGCCGCTTTCGATTTTGGCCGCCTTCTTGATCAGGATCGACGCCGGAGGCGTCTTCATGATGAAGGTGAAGCTCTTGTCCTGGTACGCGGTGATCACCACGGGCACCGGCAAGCCGGGCTCCATTTTCTGCGTGGCGGCATTGAACGCCTTGCAGAATTCCATGATGTTCAGGCCACGCTGACCGAGCGCAGGACCGATGGGCGGCGACGGATTTGCCTTGCCCGCCGGCACTTGCAGCTTGATGAAGCCGACTACTTTCTTTGCCATTTACGTTCTCCTTGCGGGTGCAAACGGATGCCGATCAAAAGATGCGGCACCCTCCCCGCGGGTTTAACACTCAGGCCTTTTCGACCTGACCAAAATCCAGCTCGACCGGAGTCGAGCGGCCAAAAATCGTCACCGATACGCGCAGCTTGCTCTTGTCGTAGTTGACGTCTTCCACGTTGCCGTGAAAATCGGCAAACGGACCATCCTTGACGCGCACCGCTTCGCCCACCTCGAACAGCACCTTGGGCCGTGGCTTCTCCACCCCTTCCTGAATCTGGTTCAGGATGTTCTGCACTTCCTTGTCCGATATCGGCGTCGGCTTGGTTGATGTGCCGCCGATAAACCCGGTCACCTTCGCGGTGCTTTTCACTAGGTGCCAGGACTCGTCGGTCATGTCCATTTCGACCAGCACATAGCCCGGGAAAAATTTCCGCTCGCTGATGCTCTTCTGGCCGCCCTTCATCTCGACCACTTCCTCGACCGGCACCAGAATCTGGCCGAACTGCTCTTCCATGCCGGCACGGCGGATGCGGTCAAGCAATGCGCGCTGCACGCTTTTCTCGAAGCCCGAATACGCATGCACGACATACCATTTCTTGCTCATCATTCCCCGCCGATCAGCTTTTTCACGACCCACAACAGGATGCCGTCCACCATCCACAGGAACAGCGCCATCACCAGCACAAAAACAAAAACAATCGCCGTCGCCTGCAGCGTTTCATTGCGTGTCGGCCACACCACCTTGCGCGTCTCCGCCGCCGACTCCTGCGCAAAGGCGAAGAAAATCTGTCCCGCCGCAGTCGTCCACAGCACGGCGGCACCTGCCGCCAGCCCGGCCAGAAACACCGCCAGACGGATGACCGTCGCGCTCTCCTGCAGGTAGTAAAACCCGCTTACACCCGCGACAACGAGCAACACCGCCAGCGCTATCTTGATCTTGTCCACTATCGCAACCGCCTTGTGCCTGCATGGGTGACCCGGGCAACCTTGCCCGGGTCATCGGATTGTCAACGCCGCCTGTCTTTGGCAGGCCAGGAGGGAATCGAACCCCCAACCTTCGGTTTTGGAGACCGACGCTCTGCCAATTGAGCTACTGGCCTGCAGCCTTACTCAATAACCTTTGCGACGACGCCGGCGCCGACTGTTTTGCCGCCCTCGCGGATGGCGAAGCGCAGCCCCTCTTCCATCGCGATGGGCTGAATCAGCG
>CAZAOZ010000087.1:0-8932 GCA_964486865.1 uncultured Bordetella sp. | reverse complement strand
CCGCCGCCGGCGGCGGAGGCGGCAATCATGCGTACCGGGCGTTCGGGAAATGCAGCGGCGCCAGCAGCGGTGCAGGCAGCGGCCAGGCCGATAAACGCAATTGCACGTATTGACATGTCATTCATGATTTTTCCTCTGGCGCATTGTTTTTCGTTCAGGCTGTGGCACCGGCCTGCGCCTGGAGCAGGGCATAGTTTGCCGCATCCATTTTGATCTCGCCGCTGTTGATGCGCCGGTCTATCGCGACCACCATATCGTTGGCCGGCGTGGCGATGCCCAGTTCGCGCCCCCTGCGCGACACCACGCCGCTGATGAATTCGATTTCGCTGGCGCGTCCTTTCAGGTGGTCGTGGATCGGCGCGGTGCGGCCGCCGCCGACATGCGAGAGCAGCGTTTTCATGGTGGTGACCAGGTTTTCATCGCTGGAACCGGCGAATTCGTCGGCGCGCAGCCCGAAAACCGGCTCCATGCGGTAGCCCAGCGCGGCGCCGACCGCCATCGATTCGCGCCCGAGCTTCACCGAAATGTCGAACATGCCGGGCAGCGCCGCTGCCTCGAAATTGCGCAGTCCGAGCAGGCTGAACGGGCCCATGGTCATGGTGTTGGCGATCAGCTTGGTCCATTTCGCGCCGTAGATGTTGCTGGTGACATCACAGCGGCCGACTTTGCCCATGATCGCGGCGATTTCCTGCACCCGCGGCGTGTAGCTGCCGTCGAGCTCGCCGACGGTGAACCAGGAACCCTCGCGCGTGGTGTTGCGCTGGATCTGTCCCGGCGTGAACAGTTCCGCCTGCAGTTCGACCACGCAGCCGATCACCCGCTCGCGGCCGATGATGGCGGCGATGGCATCGTCGTTCATGCCGTTCTGGGTGCCGACCAGCACGCCGTCCGGTTTCAGGTATGGCTTGATGAATTCCGCCAGCCAGCGCGTGTCGTTGGACTTGGCGGCGAGAAACACGATGTCGAACATCAGGTTCGTTGCGGCCAGGTCGCACAGGTGCAGCGCCTGCACCGGCACCTGAAACTGCGAGTCCTTGAAATTTACCTGCAGGCCGCCGGCCTGCATGGCCGTGACATGCGCCGGCCACTGGTCGATCAGCGTGACATCAAGACCCGCCTGCGTCAGATCGGCGCCGATGCTGCTGCCGATGGCGCCGGTGCCGAGGACTGCGATTTTGCGGTTCATGGGGCGCACACTTCAGTGGAAGCACAGCAAAAATACAATCCCCTCTCCCCGCATGCGGGGAGAGGGTTAGGGTGAGGGGTCGTTACAGAACGCAAAAGACAGCGCAACGCAGAGAATCAGGCTTTACCACGCTGCGCCGCCAGCGCCAGCAGTTCACGCACACTGTGATTTTCGATATCCAGCGCCACCTTGGCGATGGCATCAACCGGCAACCGCGGATTGATGCCGCGGAATTTTTCGGTGACGCCCTGGGCATCCACCGGATTGTCGATGGAACCGGTGGGATTCAGGATATCCTCGCGCACCCACTGGCCGTTGTGTTCGGCGGCAACCCAGCCGGCGAAATGCGCCGGATACAGCGCGTCGAGTTTCGGATCGTGTTCGCAATCGAGCTGCGCGGCGAGTCTGACCAGCGCCGGGTCGCGCATGCGCTCGTCGGTGAATTGCGGCGGCAACACTTTGCCATCTACCAGCGCCGCGGCGATGGTGTAGCGCAGGCTCATTTGCGCATTCAGCGCGCTGCCCGGCGCATAGGCAAAACCGCACTGCACATCGACCACCTTCGACAGGCCGACCTTGACGCGGCGTTTCAAGTCCCACGGCGCGCCGATTTTGCGGCGCACCGCCAGCGCGGCGTCGATGTAGGCGTGCGTGCTGCCGCAGCAGGAGTAGGGCTTGATGGAATTGGTGTCGGTATGCCAGACGCGGCCCAGGTCGCGGGTGAGCAGCGTGACGTCGCTGCCATCGGAATGCGCCTTCAGCACGCCGCCGTCTTCAAATTCGTAAATCTGCAGCGGCCCGGTGAAGCCCATCGCGGCGAGTTCCGCGGCAAGCACGCCGGAATGCGCGGCCTTGCCGGCATGCAGCCGCTTGCTCATGGTGCCGTCGGCGTTGAAGGCCCAGGTGCCGGCGCCCTGGGTGCCGGCGAGGCCCAGCGCCCACGCCGTCTGTTCGGGATTCAGTTTCAGCAGCGAGGCACACGCCGCCGCGGCGGCGAACGGGCCGTAGATGCCGGTGATATGCCAGCCGCGCAGCCGCGTCGCCGACGGGTTCGAGGCGAGGCTGGAGCGGATCATGGTTTCATAACCGGCGGCGATGGCGGTGATGAGCGCCTTGCCATCGCTGCCCAGCTTTTCCGCCATGGCCAGCGCCGCGGGCACGGCCACCGCGCCGGCGTGCAGCTTGGCGTTGTGATAATCATCGAGTTCAAAGGCGTGCGCGGCGGTGCCGTTGACCAGCGCCGCGTCGGCGACCCGCATTGTGGCGGTTTTCTCGCCCCATACCGTGGCGCAGCCCTGGCCGGCGCCGCCGCTGCGCGCCCATTTCAGCAGCATGTCCGCCCACGGCGTGCGGTAGCCATAGACGCCGCAGCCCAGCGTGTCGAGTATGGCGATGCGCACCACTTCGCGCGTGCGCGCGGGGATGTCTTCGTACTTCAGGCTGCTGATCCACGCGGCGATTTCGCGGGTCGGCGCAGCCACGGCGCGGCGGTCGTCATTCATGGGCGGTTTTCCTCCGGAATGCGCGCAGTTTACCCGACTGCGGCAGAGGACATGCCGGCAGAGGTGCGGCCTGGTCCATATGTTGTGCTCTGGCGCCGGTGGTCCGGGTCTGCGAAATACAATATTGCCTTCCATTCTTGTCTGGTTCAGACATCCTGCGCATGCGCCTCTGGACGCTCCACCCCAAATACCTGGATCCGCAGGGCCTGGTCGCTCTATGGCGCGAAGCACTTCTGGCTCGTGCAGTTCTTCGCGGCCAGACCTCGGGCTATCGCCATCATCCCCAACTGATCCGGTTCCAGGCGCACGCCGCGCCACGGTCCGCGATCAACGCCTACCTCGGTGCCATATTCGAGGAGGCGGAGTCACGTGGATACGCCTTCGACCGCCGGAAAATCGGGCCGGTGCGGACGAACGCCCGGATTGAAAGCACCGCAGGCCAGCTCCACTACGAGTGGCAGCATCTGATGCGCAAGCTGAGCGCACGCAGCCCGGCACTCTATCGAAGGTGGCGCAGTGTGGCCTCGCCGGAATCCCACCCCTTGTTCAGCATCAGGCGTGGGCCGGTTGAGTCGTGGGAGCGCAGGCCGTCCGTCCCCGGTTAATCGAGCTTCATCTCCCTGATCACCGGCGTGAACTGCTTCATCTGCTGGATCAGCATCGCCATTTGTGCTTCCGGCGTGGAGCCGACCGGCTCCGCGGCGAGATCGGTGAAGCGCTTCACGGTGTCGGGGTGGCGCACCGCCGCGACAATTTCGCGATTGAGCCGTTCAATGACCGCCTTGGGCGTTTTTGCAGGCGCAAACACGCCATTCCAGCCCTCGACTTCCAGCGTGGGGTAGCCCAGCTCACGTACGGTCGGCACATTCGGCAGCACCGCGATGCGCTTGGATGCGGTGGTGGCGAGCGCGCGCAGCGTGCCGGCGCGGACCTCGGCCAGCGAGGAAGACAACTGGTCGCCGGCGACGTGCAGGCGTCCGCTCAGCAATTCCTGCTTCAGCGGCGCAGCGCCCTTGAATCCCACGTGCAGCATGTCCACCCTGGCATCGCGCTTGAAAGTCTCGCCGAGCACGTTCATGATCGAGCCGGGGCCGGTCGAGCCGTAGTTGTATTTCAGGTCGCGCCTGGTCTGGAGCAGCGTGGCCAGTTCGCGCAGATCCTTCGCCGGCACCGACGGATGGGCGGTCAGTATGAACGGCACGTACACCGCGATGGAGACGCCCGCGAAATCGGTTTCGGCGTTGAACGGCGAGCGCTTGGCCAGCGTCTGCGCGACCGAGGATACCGGGAAGGTGATGTTGTGCATCAGCAGGGTGTAGCCGTCGGGGTTGGACTTGGCCACGATGTCGGCGCCGAGCGCGCCGCCGGCGCCGCCCCGGTTGTCGATCAGCACCGGTTGCCCCATGGATTCACTCATGCGCTGGCCCACGATGCGCGCCACGATGTCGGTGGTGCCGCCGGCGGGGAACGGCACGACGATGCGCAGCGGCTTGGTCGGGAAATTCTGCGCCATGGCGCCCGGCGATCCGGATACCGCTGCGGCGACAGCGGCGCAGCAAACGGCGCCCAGAAACTTGCTGGTCTTGCGGGGCATCTGATTCATGGCGATCTCCCTGTGGATTCTCTGCGTATGATCCGGTGCTGGCGCACGCTAACAATGCCCGCGGCCGGTGTCAATCTCCCGGGGCAAACACCGGGAACACGGGGGCGCCGGCGCCGCCGTTATTTATCGGCAACCGCAAGTGTATTAATATGGGGCACAGGGACGTGTTGCCGGGATTGTTCAATCTGACTTTGTTGAATCTGAATCTGGAGCGTTAATGAAGACTGCAACAAGCCGCGTGCGCGGTGTGGAACACGACATCGTGCAGATGCCGCAGGCCGGCGACCAGGCGCCGTACTACGAGCCGCAGGCTAATGAAGTGGCGATATTCGAGGCGGCGTACAAGCGCCGGCTGCCGGTGATGCTGAAGGGCCCGACGGGCTGCGGCAAGACGCGGTTTCTCGAATATATGGCCTTCCAGTTGAAGCGCCCGCTGGTGACGGTGTCCTGCCACGAGGATCTGACGAGTTCCGATCTGGTCGGCCGCTTTCTGCTCGAAGGCTCGGACACGGTGTGGCATGACGGCCCGCTGACGCGCGCGGTGAAAGTCGGCGCGATCTGCTATCTCGATGAAATCGTCGAGGCGCGCACCGACTCGACCGTGGTCATTCATTCGCTGACCGACCACCGCCGCAAACTGACCATCGAGAAAAAAGGCCAGGAAGTCGATGCGCATGAGGATTTCATGCTGGTGATTTCCTACAATCCCGGTTACCAGACGGTGCTGAAGGATCTGAAACCTTCGACCAAGCAGCGTTTCATTGCGATCAATTTCGATTTTCCGCCGGAAGAAGTCGAGCGCAAGATTCTGGTCAGGGAAGTGCCGGGTACCAGGCCGGAGATCGCGCAGAAACTGGTGGCCATCGGCCACAAGGCGCGGCTGCTCAAGGATCACGGGCTCGAGGAGTCGACTTCAACGCGCGCGCTGGTCTATGCGGCGAGCATGATGGGCGCGGGACTCGATCCGGTCGCGTCCTGCCAGGTGGCGATGGTCAATCCGATTACCGATGACGTCGAGCTGGCGGATGCGCTGATGGAAATCGTGCAGGCGCATTTTTCCTGAAGTGCGGCTTTAATATTTTCTGATTTTCTGAAATTCTGCGCGCCGCCTCTTTCCCCCTCTCCCCGACCCTCTCCCCCAATTGGGGGAGAGGGGGTTCTTGCCGGGGGGTATTTCTGAAATGACATACACTCCGGCCGTCGAACAGGCGGTCAACCAGCTGAAGGAACTCAGCGCTGTCGCGCACCGCGAAGCCGAGGCGGTGCTGCCGGTGATTGCGCGCCACGGCGAGGACATTGCGCTGCAGTGGCTCGCCGCCTGTGCCGCGCTGTCCGGTTTTGAGCGCGACGCCGGCCGCGCCTTCATCCGCGGCAGCCTCGAGGCAGAGCAGGTCTCCGAAACCGTGTTGCCGTGGACCGCGCAGGCGCTGGCGTTCATGCAGTGGCGCGCGTCATGGCGCGCGCTCGAGGGCTTCATGGCCAATGTCGCGCGTGCCTATGGTTCGCTCGGTCATGCTGGCGAGCAGCGCTGGGCCGATATCGGTTTCTGCTGGTGTGCACGCCAGATCGAAAGCGGCGCGGCGTATTTCTCGACGCCGGTGCTGGATCTGGCGGGGCGGCACGGCGGTATCACCGCCATCGAACAACTGGCGGTGCCGGCCGAGGAACTGTTCGAAACACGCAAGCTGATGCTGTCCACCTATCTGCCGGGCGCGATCCGCGTGCGCAACCTGCTCGGCGCGCAGGCCATTCTGCCGTGGGCTGCGCGCGGCGCCGACATCATGCAGTCGGGGCGCGCGCGGGGTGAAGCCTATTTCCGGCTGGAATCCGAAGAAAGCCTGTCGCTGCTGCTGGAACATCTGCCGGGTTACCGGCTGACCGACCGCAACCGGCTGCTGGCGATGCTGCTCGATGTCTGGTTCGGCGGCGCATTCGATCTGAAGGAAAGTACCTGGTCGCCGGAGCAGGGGCGGCCGTTCATCGAGACCGACGGCAAGAGCATTTATTTCCCGGCGGTGATGGCGGATCGGGAAGAGGCGATCCTCGCCGTGCTGCATACCGCGGCGCACATGCGCTACCGCACCTTTGACCGCGCGGCGATGCGGGACATGTTCGCCGAGGCGAAAGCGGATTTCCCGGCGACGGGCGCGGTGTCGTGGGCGCCGCTGTTCATGCGTTTCGGCGACGATGCGCTGCGCTTTCAGCTGATTTTCGATTTGTGCGAAGACCTGCGCGTGGATTTTCGCGTGCAGCGCGACGTGCCCAATTACCTGAGGCGCATGCTGCGCGCGGCGCATGGACTGATCCGCAGCCATCCCGAAACTCAGGCCTATTACGATCTTGCAGTAGCCAGCCTGGAGAGCGCGCTGGCGTACCATGACAACGGTGCGGTGGATGCGCGGTTCGCCCCCTTGTTTGACGACCGTGCCACGGTGGCCGACGCGTATCGCGCGGCGGTAAAAATTTACAGTGCGACGACACTGCCGCCGGTGACCGACCTCGAGGCTTTTCACGCGGCTTATCTGCCGGGACGCGGCCCGAATGCGACGCGCATGGCGCATCCGCAGGAGCGCGACGACAGCGAGCAGCAGACGCAGGCCGGCGCCGAGCAGCAAAGCCAGCAGCAGGAAGACGGCGAGGAGCAATCCGAGCAGCCGCAGAACGCCGAGTCGGGCGACCAGCGCGACGACGGCGAGAAGCAGGAAATGCCGAGCTACGGCGATTCGTCCGGTCAGTCGGCGCGCGCCTCGGGCCAGAGCGACAAGGAGCAGCCCGGCCAGGGCAGCAGCGACAAGGGCATCCCGTATCCGGAGTGGGATTACCGCGAGTCGCGCTACAAGCGCAACTGGAGCTGGGTGCAGGAGAAGCGGCTCGCCGAATCGAACATGGGCGAGACCAACCGGCTGATGAAGCAGTACGCGAATGCGCTCAAGCGTCTGAAAAAAGCCATCCAGTCACAGAAGCCGACGCGTGCCGCGCCCCTGACGCAGCAGCTCGACGGCGACGACATGGATCTCAACGCAGTCGTGGCCTACGTCGCCGAAAAACGCGCCGGGCGCTCGCCGCGGCCGAACATCTACAAGCGGCGCGAAATCCGCCAGCGCGAAGTCGCGGTGACGCTGCTCGCCGACATGTCCACTTCGATCATGCAGCATCTGCCGGAAGGCGGCGGGCGGCTGGTCGATCGTGTGCGCGCCGGCGTGCTGCTGTTCGCGGAGAGCATGGAGGAGGTCGGCGACGCGTATTCGATTGCCGGTTTCTGCTCCAAATACCGCGACAACGTCAGCTATTACATGCTGAAGGATTTCGACGAGAACATGTCGGAGGACATTCGCGCCCAGATCGGCGGCATGTCGGGACGCCTGGCGACGCGCATGGGCGCGGCGATCCGTCATGCTACCGCGCGCTTCGAAGGCGTCGAGAGCCGCCGCCGGCTGCTGCTGCTGCTCTCCGACGGACGTCCCGAGGATTACGACGACGGCGGCGACCGGCGCTATCTGCACGAAGACACGCGTATGGCGGTGAAGGAGGCCGTGGCCAAGGGCGTGCATCCGTTCTGCATCACCGTCGATACCATGGCCAACCAGTATCTGCCGCAGATTTTCGGGCCCGGGCATTACCTGGTGCTCGATCACATCAACAGCCTGCCCAACAAGCTGCCGGAGATTTACCTCAGGCTGCGGCGCTGAGGGCATTGCTTGCAGGAGGTGCCGGCGAGCCGCGACAGGGTTGCCGTCTTCCGGACGATCGCCGGTTGCGGCAGAATGGGGTACTTACATGATCATTTCAGGGGAGAGATCACATGGGTTACACGCTGGAACAGTTTGCCGCCCGATGCCACGACGCCATCAAGGCGGAGCCGGGCCCGGCCGGGCGCAGGAAGGTGGCCGCCCTGCTGCAGGAAGTGCTGAAGGACAAACAGTTCATCGACCAGCATGTCGATGCCAGCGTCGGTGAGCGGAAAATCATCTACGAAGATCCCGAGTTCGGCTTTTGCATCCTGGCACATGACTACAAGGATGCCAAGACCAGTCCGCCGCACGATCACGCGCATTCATGGGCGATTTACGGCCAGGCCCGCGGGGAAACCGAAATGCGCGACTACCAGTTGTTGGAGCCGGGCAGCGCCGACAAGCCGGGCAAGGTCAAGCACACCCGCACCTACAAGCTGACGCCGGGTGTCGCGCATGTTTACAACGAGGGTGATCTGCATTCGCCGAAACGCACGGGGCCGACCAGCCTGATCCGCATTGAAGGCACGAACATGGCCAAGGTGCAGCGCTTCAAATACGAGCAGGTCTGAGGGAAATAGCTGCACATGAAAAAGGCTGCCCGCGGGCAGCCTTTTTTGTTTTGGTGGTGATTGTCAATGATGCACGTCGGCAGGGATGATCGGCATCGGGCCGGTGGCGAGGTTGCGCAAATGCCGGTTGCGCACCAGCATCATCGACAGCGATACGAACAGGCCGAACATGGCGATCACCCAGAAAATTGAGAGATCCAGCCAGATCAGCAGCGCATACAGCCCGATCATCGCCAGGATCGACAGATTTTCGTTGAAATTCTGCACCGCAATGGAATGGCCCGCGCCCATCAGGATGTGGCCGCGATGCTGCAGCAGCGCGTTCATCGGCACCACGA
>CAZAOZ010000086.1:0-9342 GCA_964486865.1 uncultured Bordetella sp. | reverse complement strand
GTCAACCCGCACTACATCAATCCCAAGCAGGGCCTGGACCGCCTGCAGAAGCTGATGGACGAGTATTGCGGCGGGGTGACCGTCAACTACATGACCAACGAGAAGCTCCTGAATATCGGCCTCAAGAAACTCAAGATCATGGAGGAAGACCTTCAGAGTCTGGCTGCGAAGGATATTCACGAGCTGCTGCGTGCGTGGGAATTGATGCACCGTCATCGTGCTGCAGAGTGCGTCACGCAGCACACGCTGTTCCGCAAGGAAACCCGTTGGCCTGGTTACTACTACCGTGGCGACGCCATGAAGGTGGACGACGAAAACTGGCATGTGCTGACTGTTTCGCGTCGCGATCCGAAAACCGGCGAATACACCATGGAGAAGGCACCTTGTTATCACCTGGTTTCGGAAGGCGAGTAACGATTCCCCAGGCAGAAGCCCGCGCAGCGCTTCTGCCTGGGGCGTGAGAGGCCGACATGTCGAGTGTTGACAGTCCGGTAAAGCCGGTCTCCTCCGATCGTCCCGAGGGTCGCATGAACATCATTGAAAAGACCGACGAGGAAATCATGGCCATGGCCAATCCTCTCTGGCGCGACCTCGTGAAACACTCGAACGAGGGCAAGTACGGGGAATTCACCAGGAATTTCTCCATTTCACTGGCGCGCGCGATGGATCAAGTCGTGGCGGGACACCAGTTCGCAAACAGCGAACTGGCGAGAAGTCTGTCCGAGGACTTCGACTCGCTCGGCATGATTCGCCGGGGCGAACACGTGACGATCCTTTACCGGCAGCGGAGTACCAAAAAGCCGGGCGAGTGGCTGGGCAGGCTTGTCCTCGGTTACGAAGATGGTGCGGTCAGGATTTTTGGCGCATCCATTTTCTGAGCGACTCTCCCACATTTGATATGCGTGAAACCATCCAGGACGGCAAGTTTGTAGAACTCACCTACAAGGTGACCGACAGCAAGACGGGGCACGTCATCACCCGGGTCGAATTCCCGTTGAGCTATGTACACGGACACAATGAAATTCTGGCGCCTTCAGTCCATATGGCGCTGGCGGGCAAGTCCACAGGCGATGTCATTGAAGTGCCAATCGACGGCAACCAGATCTTCGGCCTCAGAGACGAGTCGCTGGTCTTTACCGATCGTATCGAGAATGTCCCTGAGGAGTATCGGCAGATCGGCACTTCCATCCTCATGGAAAATGACAAAGGCCAGACCCGCAGTTTTCTCGTGACGCGGGTGGACGATGAAACACTGACCGTCGATGGCAATAATCCGCTTTGCGGCAGAGCGGTTGTGTTCAAGCTCGAGATACTGACTGTGCGCGACGCCACAGATGAAGAGACAAGGGCGGGCCAGGCGGTCGTCGCGGGCGCGGATGTCGACCCGGCGCTGATGAGACCTGTTTGAGCGCGGGGTAGAATGGCCGGACAACTTCCGGCTTTGTTACTTGCAATCCTGACTTCACGAAAAAAGGTGACTTATTTATGAGCGAGCAAAAACCCAATACCACCCCGGTTCCTGACGGCCACACGCCTTATTACACAACGCGTCAGATGGCACCCAACGAAAAGGGGTTTGTCGGTTACGAAACCGTCTGGAAACCGTTACAGAAGGAAGTCGAATACAAGACGCCGAAACGGCCGTAGGCGCCATGCCGTGGCATGGGCTGTTCCGCATGGAAACGCGGCAGCCTGGTTGTTACTGCCGGGGCGGTCTCACATCATCGACTGATATCGGCGATATGCAGCCTGCAAAAAAGCCGCCCTGACGGGCGGCTTTTTCATGGGCGGGGGGGCGGTTCGGAAGGCGAAGCCGTCAGCGCGCGGAGTGCCCGGAGAGCTTGACCTCGACCTTGTCTTTGGCGTCGATGGTCGCGTAGTAGGCACGGAGGATTTCAAGCACTTCAGGCCGGCTGAATTCAGCGGGCACTGCGTCGCCCTCGGACAGCCATTTGCGCAGCTTGGTGCCGGACACCAGCAGCCGGTCTTGCTCGCCGTGGGGGCAGGTTTTCGCGGAAGCCATGCCGCCGCATTGATAGCACCAGAACGTCCAGTCGATTTTCAGCGGCTGCGTCTCGAGCGCGCCGCGCGGAATTTCATCAAAAATGTGATGTGCGTCGAACGGGCCGTAATAACTGCCCACGCCGGCGTGGTCGCGCCCGACGATCTGGTGCGAGCAGCCGTAGTTCTGGCGGAACAGGGCGTGCAGCAGCGCTTCGCGCGGACCGGCATAGCGCATGTCCAGCGGATAACCGGATTGCACGACGGTTTTTTGCACAAAATATTTTTCGATCAGCACCGCGATGGCTTCGGTGCGTACTTCGGCCGGTATGTCACCCGGCTTCAGATTGCCGAGCAGCGAATGCACCAGTACGCCGTCACAGACTTCAATGGCGACCTTGGCCAGATACTCATGCGAGCGGTGCATCGGGTTGCGGGTCTGGAAGGCAGCGACGGTGGTCCAGCCGTTGGCGTCGAACATGGCACGCGTCTGTGCCGGTGTCATGTACATTGCGCCGTATTTTTCCGGAAATCCGCCCTGCGACAGCACTTTGACCGGCCCTGAAAGATTCACGTCAGCTTGTGCCATCACCATGCTGACACCCGGATGTTCGGGGTCGGTGGTGCGGAACACGGTCTTGCATTCGTGCGCCTTGTCGATGGCGTATTTTTCCGTGATCCGCATGGTGGCGAGGATGTCGCCGTTGTCGGGATCGGTCAGCGCAACCTCGCTGTTGAGTTTTAGCGGGTCGGCAACGGATTTCGGGGCGGACAGCGTGATCGGGATCGGCCAGAAAATGCCGGAGGCGAGGGTGTAGTGGTCACAGACGCCGCGCCAGTCGGCATGGTTCATGAAGCCATCCAGCGGGGTAAAGCCGCCGATGCCCAGCATCAGCAGATCGCCTTTTTCCCTGGAACTGACGCGGACCTGCGGCAGTCCGCGCGCACGTGACCGTTCTGCTTCAAGCGCGGGGCCGGTCAGGAGCAGCGGTTTGAGTGGGCCCCCTCCGTGGGGTTTTACCAGATTCGACACAGGGATTTTATGCTGCACGGTTTATTGATATGTGGGAAACGGGGGAGGCTAACATGCGGGTTTATGGCAACCCATCCATTTATTTTATGTATTGATAAGGGTCGGGCTGTGCACAGGAAGCTATTTCCATATTATGGAAACCCCAAGTCCTGCCCGGCGCCATGCGGGCACCGATGGTTTGCCTGATCATTCAGGGAATTAGTGCTACCATGCCCCGCGTTTGCCTGTTTAATTCGTTCAACTTGAATAGAAAAGCCGCGGCATGCACCGATACGGCCGATTGAACTCAGCGCTCTTTGGGGCGCTTTTTTTATTTGCGGCGAGCCCCTTGTCGGCGCAGTCGCTGCTGCGCGATCCGTTCGGCGCTGACGAGAAGGTGGCGCCGGCGCCGTTTCTGCGCTGGGAATGGTCTTTGCCGTTGCCCGAAGTTGCCGTACCGGCGCCTGTCAGCGGCAGTCTCGCGCGTAACGTGACGCTGCCCGAGGTAACCGAGTTCGCATTGCGCAACAACCCGCGAACCCGGCAGACGTGGCTGGCGGCGCGGGCTGCCGCCGCCGGCGTGGGCATCGAACAAGCGGACCGGTTGCCGACGATCACCGGTGTTTACGCGGTTAATCGCACCCAGCAGGTATCCAACCAGGGCGCTATCGTGCCCTGGCAAACGCGTTACGGGCCGTCGGTCAGCCTGAGTTACGTGTTGTATGACTTCGGCGTGGGCGGTTACCAGATCGAGGCTGCGGAGTACCGTTTGCTTGCGGCCAACCTTTCGCATAATCGCGCGCTGCAGGACGTGGTTTTCCAGGTCGAGCAGGCGTATTACCGGCTGATCGGCAATGATGCGCTGGTCCGGGTCAATGAAGAGTCGCTGAAAAACGCGGAAACGGCGCTGGAAGCCGCACAAAAACGCCGCGAATCGGGGCTGGCGACGGTGGCCGATGTGTATCGCTCGGAAACGCTGGTGGCGCAGGCGCGCCTCAATCTGACGCGCAGCCGCGGCGAGCTCGAAAAATCCCGCGGACAGCTTGCCTTTGCCGTCGGGCTGCCGGTCAATGCGGTGATCAGCGTGCGTTCTCTGGAGGCGCCGCCGCAGACTACGACAGTGGTGACGTCGATTGCGGATCTTCTGGCGCGGGCCAAAGCATCGCGGCCGGATCTGGTGGCGGCCGAAGCGCAGGTGCGCGCGGCGCGCGCCAGTGCGAATGCCGTGTCGCGTGCCGGACTGCCTTCGATCGAAATCAGCGGCGGCGGCGGGCGCAATTCATTCAACGACAACCGACCGACCGTCAGCAACTACGCTCTGGGGTTGAATGTGCGTATTCCGATTTTTTCCGGGTTTCGTGATACGTATACCACCCGTCAGGCGCAGCTGCAGGCGGAGGTTGCCGAAGCCGGCCGCGATGCCCTGGTCAAGCAGGCCGAGGTCGAGGTGTGGCAGGGTTACTATGACCTGACCACGGTGACCAGCAGCATTTCCAGCACGGAGGCGCAGGTGCGTTCGGCGGAGCAGACGGCACAGGCCACGCTCGCACGTTACCGCGCCGGGTTCGGCAGCATTCTTGATCTGATCACCGCGCAGCAGGAGGAATCCAATGCACGGGTGCAGCGCATACAATCGTATCTTGACTGGTTTACTACATTGGCGCGGCTGCAATCCGCAGTCGGCGCCAGCGATTTAATCAAGGCGGCGGGCGGAGCAAAATGAAACGACTGATCATGGTGCTGGTTTTTGTCGCGATCGGGGCTGCGGCGGCCGGCGGTTACTGGTATTGGCAGCAATCACAGCAGGCTGCGGCCGACGGCGCCAAAAGCGCGGAGAAGGGCAAGAGCAAAGGCGCGACCAAGGGCGGTCGCGGCGGGCCGTTGACTGTCAAAGCCGTGCGTGCGGTAGCCAAGCCCATGCCGGTGCTGATCGAAGCCGTGGGTACGGTTGAGCCCGAGCAGAGCGTGCAGGTGCGGGCGCAGGTCAGTGGTGTGTTGCAGTCGGTGCTGTTCAAGGAGGGCGACAAGGTCAAGGCCGGGCAGACCCTGTTTCAGGTCGATCCGCGCACCTTCCAGGCGCAATACAACCAGGCGCTGGCGGCGTTGGCGCGCGACCGGGCGCAACTGGAGAATGCCAAGGCGCAGGAGCAACGGATGCAGCCGTTGCTGCAGCGCGAGTTCATCACCCGGCAGGAATATGATGTGGCTGTGACTTCAGCGAAATCGCTGGAAGCCACCGTGCAGGCGGGACAGGCGGCGGTCGAGCAGGCAAGGATCCAACTGGAGTTCTCGCGCATTGTGGCGCCGATCAGCGGGCGCACCGGGCAGTTGACAGTCAAGTCGGGCAATCTGGTGGTGGCCTCCGGCGGCGGCGTGCCGCTGGTCACCATCAACAGTACGGATCCGATTCTGGTGGGCTTCAGCATTCCGGAGCGCCAGCTTGAGGCAGTCCAGCGCTACCAGGCAGAGAAGGAGATGCGCATCGAGATCCTGTCGGATCGCGCCGGATCGCCGGTTGCCGCCGGCAAACTGGTATTCATTGATAACACGGTGACACCGCAAACCGGCACGGTGCTGTTGAAAACCCGCGTCGAAAATGCCAAAGAGCTGATCTGGCCGGGACAATTCGTCAACGTGCGCGTGGTGCTGACCGTCGAGCCGGAAGCAGTAGTCGTGCCGGAAGTGGCCGTGCAGCCGGGGCAGGACGGTTCATTTGTCTATCTCATCGGCGCCGAAGACAAGGTCGAAGTCCGCCCGGTCAAAATTTCCCGGCAGATCGGCAATGAGGTGGTGATTGCATCGGGAATCAAGGGCGGCGATCTGGTGATTACCGAGATTCCGCAGGCGCTGCGACCCGGTGCAACGGTGCGGGTTGCGGATGACGCTGCCGATAGCGGTGAGAAGGGTAAAGGCAAGGGTGGCAAGAAAGGCGAAGGCAAAGGCAAGGGTAACAAGGGCGCCGAAGCAGCGAAGCAGTAATCACCGGCAGTGAGGATTCAGCCATGAACATTTCGCGCATTTTCATTGTTCGTCCGGTAGCGACGACGGTACTCGTTACCGCGGTCATTATTTTCGGGCTGATTGCTTTTCGCACGCTGCCGGTCAATGAATTGCCGAACGTTGATTTTCCGACGATTTCGGTGACTGCTGATTTGCCCGGAGCGAATCCGGACATCATGGCCACGACAGTGGCGACGCCGCTGGAGCGTCAGTTCAGCCAGATTTCCGGCGTGGACACGATGAGCTCGGTCAGCAGCACGGGTCGCACCAGGGTCACGCTGCAGTTCAATCTTAACCGCGATATCGACGCTGCCGCGCAGGACGTGCAGACCGCGATTTCGCAGACCCTGCGACGCCTGCCCGAAGGCATGGATCCGCCGACCCTGCGCAAGGTCAATCCGGCGGATGCGCCGATCCTGTTTCTCGCCCTGACCGCGCGCACGCTGCCGCTGCCGGCGCTCGATGAATTTGCCGACACGCACATCGCTCAGCGTTTCTCGATGATCGCCGGCGTTGCGCAGGTGCAGATTTTCGGATCACAACGCTACGCAGTACGCGTGCTGCTCGATCCGGAGGCGCTGTCCAAGCGCGGACTGGGCCTCGATCGGGTGGTCAGTTCAATTCAGAACGCCAACAGCAATCTGCCGTCCGGCGTGTTACAGGGCACCGCGCGCGATTTCACCGTGAAATCTTCCGGCAGGCTGCAGCGCGCGGAGAATTTCAACAATCTGATTGTGGCCTACAAGGACGGCATGCCGGTGCGGCTGTCCGA
Organism: uncultured Bordetella sp.; assembly: GCA_964486865.1. Lineage (GTDB taxonomy): Bacteria > Pseudomonadota > Gammaproteobacteria > Burkholderiales > SG8-41. Next base: position 2,557 of record CAZAOZ010000086.1, on the reverse strand, counting down.
CGTGGGGCGGGCCAATGACGGCGTGGATAACGCCAAGGTGAAGAGCTGGCTGAACGGCGAGAGGTCCATTTTGCTGGCTATTTACCGTCAGCCCGGCGCCAATACGGTGGAAGTCGCAAACAACCTGCGCGCGCTGTTTCCTGAAATCGAAGCCAGCGCGCCGCCCGGGGTGCGGATCCACATCATCAATGACCGATCGGAGTTCATCCAGAATTCGATCAGGGAGGTTGAATTCCACTTGGGATTGTCGATCGTTCTCGTCGTGCTGGTGATCCTGGTGTTCCTGCGCAATGTGCGCTCGACGCTGATTACCGCGTTGATTTTGCCGACATCCATCATCGGCACGTTCGGCGCCATGGCCTTGCTCGGTTACAGCCTGAACAATCTTTCGCTGATGGCCATCATTCTTGCCGTCGGATTTGTCGTGGACGATGCCATCGTGGTGCTGGAGAACATCACGCGCCACATGGAGATGGGCAAGGATCGCATGACAGCGGCGCTCGAAGGGTCGCAGGAGATTGCGTTCACGGTATTGTCGATGACGATCTCGCTGGCTGCCGTATTCATACCGATTCTGTTCATGGAAGGCATGCTCGGGCGCCTGTTCCGCGAATTTGCGGTGAGCGTCGGCGTGGCCGTGCTGGTATCGGGCGCGGTGTCCCTGTCGATGACGCCGATGATGTGCAGCCTGATGCTGAAGCCCCACGAACAGCACGGTCGCGTGTATCAGAGTTTCGAGCGCGTGTTTGACTGGGCGCGCGATGCGTATGGCGCCAGTCTGCGCTGGACCATACGTCGCGGCGGCCTGATGATCGTGGGCTCCGTGGTGTTTCTGGTGTTGACCGTGCTGTTGTACTACGCTGTACCGCAGGGTTTCATTCCGCGGCAGGATACCGGCGTGTTTTTCGGTAACACCCGCGCACCCGAGGGTGTGCCTTTCAGTGAACTGGAGCGGCGGCAGGCGCTGGTTGCGGCGATCATCGAAAAAAATCCCAATGTCGAATCGGTCATGTCAACCGCAGGGCAGGGCATTGGTGGCGTCGTTGGCAGCAACATTGGCAGGATCATAGTCCGGTTGAAACCGCGCGAGGAACGCACGGTAGGGGCCGATCAGATCATCCAGGATCTGCGCCGGAATTTTGCGGGCGGCGCGCAGGGACTGCGCGTGTTCATGAATAATCCGCCTTCGATCCGGATTGGCGGCCTGATCAGTACCAGCGACTATCAGTTGGTGCTGCAGGGCTCTAACCAGCAGCAACTCTACGCAGCCAGTCAGGCACTGGAAGCGCGCTTGCGGGAGTCACGCCAGCTGCAGGATGTGAACTCCAGCCTGGAGGTCAGCAATCCGGAAATCCAGATCGATATTCAGCGCGACCGCGCGGCCGTGCTGGGGGTATCGCCGCAGCAGGTGGAATCGGCGCTGTACAACGCTTATGGCGGGCGGCGCATCAGCACCCTCTATGGATCTACCGATCAGTACAACGTGCTACTCGAGCTCGATCCTAAATTCCAGCGTGATATCAATGCCTTGCGTTCTCTTTTTGTGCAGTCATCATCAGGGCAGATGGTGCCCGTGCAGGCAGTGGCCGATATCAAGATGGGCGTCGGCCCGGTTTCAGTGAGCCACTACGGACAGTTGCTGTCGGTGGTAGTGTCATTCAATCTCGCACCGGGATTGTCGGTCGGCGACGCCGTCAAGCATGTCAAGGAAGTCGCCGCAGAAGTGTTGCCTGCGGGCGTGACTTACACGGTCGCCGGCAATGCGCAAGCCTTCGAGGAGGCTTTCCGCACACTGCCCGTCCTGTTGTTGATCACCGTGCTGGTGATCTACATGGTGCTGGCGATCCTGTATGAGCACTACGGACATCCGATAACCATTCTCACGGCACTGCCGTTTGCGGGCTTCGGCGCATTGCTGATGCTGCTGATCGCCGGGCAGGAACTGAATGTATTCAGTTTTGTCGGGATCATTCTGCTGGTCGGTCTGGTCAAGAAAAACGGCATCATGATGGTTGATTTTGCGATCCAGTTGCAGAGGGAAAAGGGACTGTCGGCGGCAGATGCGATTGTTGAGGCGTCGATCATCCGCTTCCGTCCGATCATGATGACCACCGCGGCTGCGATATGCGCAACATTGCCCCTGGCGCTGGGCACCGGCACAGGTTCTGAAATGCGCCAGCCGCTGGGTATTGCCGTGGTCGGCGGACTGGTGTTTTCGCAGATGCTGACGCTCTATGTGACGCCGACTTTTTACGTCAGTATGGATCGCGCTGCGGCTTATTTCCGTCGACGCGCGCGGCCTGTGCCTGTGGCCGGTCAGTAGATACGGTTTCTTTGGTTCAAGTGTTGCATTCCCCGGAAAACTGCTTCATAATCACTGGCTTCGCTGCATCAGGACTTTGACGTCTGCCAGGGCGTGAAAGTGTAGCGAAGAAGCTTGGGAATCGGATGCGGTTGGTTGACAGAAAATGTCGCAGGCCGCATACTCTCAGGTCTTGATCGGGCGCGGGGTGGAGCAGTCTGGCAGCTCGTCGGGCTCATAACCCGAAGGTCATAG
>CAZAOZ010000085.1:0-9508 GCA_964486865.1 uncultured Bordetella sp. | reverse complement strand
GCCAATCATGCCGATCCAGGGCGTTCTCCTCTGAAAAACGTTGGGACACTACTGACCTCGAATAATCAATAACTTCAATAAAAACAATGGCTTAATAAAAATTACCCTTGGGCAATCCAGCGCCAAACTAATCCTTACTAAACTGCTCAAGTATAACCAATTCTGACCGCTCAATCCACTTCCTTGTTCAACCGGTTGGCATCGAATTTTCCGGTTTCGGCCCCCTCGATCGTCAGGCCCAGACGCTTGAGTTCGGCGAGGATATGGTCGATGCGCTGGTCGGTATCGACGCTGTGATCGATCAGGGCGTGCAGCGCCCGCGCCACCGGATCGTTGGCATCGCGCGCGATGCCGTAGGCCGCGAATTGCCCGCCGGCCTCATGCGTTTCAACGATGCGCGCCGGTATGCCGATCGCCGTCGCGTGGTCCGGCACATCTTTCACCACCACCGCATTCGAACCGATTTTTGCGTTCTCGCCGATGGTGATCGGGCCCAGCACTTTCGCGCCGGCGCCGATGACCACGCCGTTTTTCAGCGTCGGATGGCGCTTGCCCTTGTTCCAGGTGGTGCCGCCCAGCGTGACGCCGTGGTACAGCGTGCAATCGTCGCCGATTTCCGCGGTTTCGCCGATCACCACGCCCATGCCGTGATCGATGAAAAAACGCCGGCCGATGCGCGCTCCCGGATGAATCTCGATGCCGGTCAGCCAGCGCGCCCAGTGCGCAATCCAGCGCGCCAGCCATTTGAGGCCGCAGGCCCACAGGCCGTGCGCCAGACGATGCGCCAGCAGCGCATGAAAACCCGGATAGCAGGTCACGACTTCCCACGTGCCGCGGGCAGCCGGATCGCGTTCGAAGACCACCGCGATTTCTTCTTTGATGTGACTGAACATCCGGGCCAGCCTCTGAATGAGTATTAGCAGACGATGATTTCAGGGGCCGCCAGCATACAATAACCAACTGATTTCATCAACTATAGGGCGGCCAATAAAACTTATAAAAAACAATTGGTTATTGAGAATTATTATCTTTTCTTGATCGCGATAACGCGCTCAGAATGCCGCGCAGAATATTGACCTCCTCCACCTCCAGCCGCGTCCGTCCAAACAGGCGCCGCAATCGCGGCATCAGCCTTTTCGGGTATTCGGCATTGAGAAAGCCGCTGTGGACCAGATCATGTTCCAGCGCGACATAAAACGCCTCGACCTCTGCACCGCCGGCGAGCGCGTGCTGCGGCTCCGGCGGCAACGCGCCGCCCGCCGCCATGCGCAATTCATAGCAGCACACCTGCACTGCCGCGGCGAGATTGAGCGATGAAAATTCCGGATCGGCGGGTATGCTCGCCAGCAGTGAGCAGTGCCCGACCTCTTCGTTGCTGAGACCGTACATTTCATTACCGAACACCAGCGCGACCTTTTGCGCGGGAGCGACGGTCATTATCTGCCGCGCCGCCTCGCGCGCATCGACCATGGGCACCGCACGCTCGCGCACCCGCGCCGAGCAGGCCACCGCGAACGTCACCCCCGACAGGGCCTCGGCCAGACTGGTGCAGACCTGCGCAGCCTCCAGCACGTCCGTTGCCCCCACGGCCAGCCACAGCGCCTGCGGATCGGGATAACGCTGCGGATTCACCAGCGCGAGATCGGTGATGCCCATGGTGCGCATCGCGCGCGCCGCGGCGCCGATGTTGCCCGGGTGCGCGGTCGCGCACAGCACGATGCGAATATTTTTGAGCGGGTCAGTCGCGTTCACGTAAAATACGGCCCGTCGCCAGGCGATGTCCTTTTATCCTGTTCTTTAAGAATCACTGACCGCCAATCACCATTTACCATTCACCCTTCACGGCCTTAAAAAAATGCATCCCATGCTCACCATCGCGGTCAAGGCCGCGCGCCGCGCCGGCGGCATCATCAACCGCGCGGGCCGGAATCTCGACGTGATTGCGGTCAAGGAAAAAGCCGCGAATGATTTCGTGTCGGAAGTGGATCGTGAAGCGGAACGGGAAATCATCCGCACATTGCGCGAATCCTATCCCAAGCATGCGATTTTAGCAGAGGAGTCCGGCGCCTCCGGCACTTCCGACTACCAGTGGATCATCGATCCGCTCGACGGCACCACCAATTTCCTGCACGGCTTTCCGCAGTACTGCGTGTCGATCGCGCTGGCGCACAAGGGCATCATCACCCAGTCCGTGGTTTACGACCCCACGCGCAATGACCTGTTCACGGCCACCCGGGGCGGCGGTGCCTTTCTCAACGACTCGCGCATCCGCGTCAGCAAACGCATCCACCTGCAGCCCAGCCTGATCGGCACCGGCTTTCCGTACCGCCAGCTCGAACACCTCGAGGCCTATCTCAACATGATGCGCGACGTCGTCAAGCACACGGCAGGCATCCGCCGGCCGGGTTCGGCGGCGCTGGATCTCGCTTACGTCGCCTGCGGCCGGATTGACGGTTTCTGGGAACTGGGCCTGGGCAAGTGGGACATCGCCGCCGGCGCACTGATGATTACCGAAGCCGGCGGCATGATCGGCGATCTGCAGGGCAATGACGGCTATCTCGACAGCGGCAATGTGGTCGCCGGCAATCCCAAGGTGTTCGCGCAACTGCTGCAGACCCTGGCGCCGCACCTGACGCCGGCGCTCAAAACCAAAATCTGATCCACCGAGCAGCACTTTGAGGGAGGCGCACGCCGTGCAGAATCTGAAAACTGAAACGCGCGACGGCATGCGCATAGCCTGGGATGTGCCCGTCACCATGGACGACGGCCTGGTGCTGCGCGCCGACGTGTTCCTGCCGCTGGCCGAGGGCCGCTACCCTGCCATCCTTTCCTACGGACCGTACGGCAAGGGACTCGCCTTCCAGGACGGCTACAAGACCGCGTGGGACATCATGTGCCGCGAGAATCCGGACGCGGTCGCCGGCACCAGCAACCGTTACGCCAACTGGGAAGTCGTCGATCCGGAGAAATGGACACCCGACGGCTACGCGGTGATCCGCGTCGATTCACGCGGCGCCGGCCGCTCGCCCGGATTTTTGTGCCACAACAACGCCCGCGAAACGCAGGACATCTACCACTGCATCGAATGGGCCGCCGCGCAGCCGTGGTGCAGCGGCAAGGTCGGCATGAACGGCATTTCCTACTACGCTTCCAACCAGTGGCGCGCAGCCGCCGCGCAGCCGCCGCATCTCGCCGCGATCTGCGTGTGGGAAGGCTGGTCCGACGCCTACCGCGACGGCAACCGCCACGGCGGCATCATCTGCGTGTTCCGCAAAAACTGGCAGGACATGCAGGTGAAGACGGTGCAGCACGGCGTCGGCGAGCGCGGCGCGAAAAGCCGCATCACCGGCGAGCTGGCCTGCGGCCCGGAAACGCTGAGCGAAGCAGAACTCGCCGCCAACCGCGAAGACATGTGGCGCAACCTGCTGGCGCGCGAAATGCAGGATGCTTATTACCTCGAGCGCACGGCGGATCTAGCCCGCGTCACCGTGCCGCTGCTGTCGGCAGCCAACTGGGGCGGCCAGGGCCTGCATACCCGCGGCAATTTCGAGGGTTACACGCGCGCCGCCTCGTGCGACAAATGGCTGGAAGCGCACGGCGGTTCGCACTGGGCGCCGTTTTATACCGATTACGGCGTCAGCCTGCAGAAAAAATTCTTCGGCCATTTTCTCAAAGGCGAAAAGACCGGCTGGGACAAACAGCCGAAGGTGCTGCTGCAGGTGCGCCACGTGCCGGACAGCAACGGCCGCGAGCGCTTTGTCGAGCGCCACGAATACGAATGGCCGCTGGCGCGCACGCGCTGGACGCAGATGCACCTCGATCCGCGCGGCATGCTGCTGTCGCCGGCGCCGGTGACTGCAGCGCAAACCGTGACTTACGATGCCCTGGGCGACGGCGTCACCTTCAGCACGCCGCCGCTGACCGAGGACACCGAGTTCACCGGCCCTTCGGCACTGCGGCTGTTCATTTCGTCAACAACCGCCGATGCCGACCTGTTCGTGGTGCTGCGCGTGTTCGATGCCGCCGGAAAGGAAGTGGTATTCCAAGGCGCGCTCGATCCGCACACCCCCATCGGCCAGGGTTGGCTGCGCGCCTCGCACCGCAAAACCGACCCGGCGCGCTCGCTGCCGTACCGGCCGTGGCATACGCATGATGAAAAACAGCCGCTCACGCCGGGCATCGCTTATCCGCTGGACATCGAAATCTGGCCGACCTGCATCGTCGTGCCCAAAGGCTATCGCGTGGCACTGACCATCCGCGGCAAGGATTACGTCTGGGACGGCGCGGCCACCACGCTGTCAAACATGAAAAACCCGATGCGCGGCTGCGGGCCGTTCGAACACGACGATGAAACCGACCGGCCGCCGGCAGTCTTCGGCGGCAAAGTCACGCTGCATTGTGGCCCGGCACAGCCGTCGGCTGTGCTGCTGCCGGTGATTCCGCCGCGGTAACCCCCTCACCCTCAATCCCTCTCCCGGAGGGAGAGGGAAGACAAGCCCTTCTCCCCTCGGGAGAAGGGTGGGGATGAGGGAAAGCTTCTATTCTGTCAGCCGCCCTACCGCTTCCCCTCCACCAGCCCCCGCAACTCCGCACCACGCGGCGACTGCATCTGCTCCAGCGTACGCAGCGCTTCCTGCGCATCCTCCGCACGACCCAGCCGCAACGCCGCCCGCCCCAGGCCGAACCACGCCTCGGCCAATCGTGGATCAATCGCCAGCGCGCGACGATAGGCTTCCAGCGCCGCGCGATGCTGCGCGAGGTCGGCATAGACATCCCCGAGCAACTGATGAGTCTGCGGCGACTCGCGTACCACCAGCAGCGCACGCTCCAGCGTCGTCACCGCGCGCTGCGGCTGGCCTGCCGCGCGCTGCGCTTCGGCGAGAAAGTGGTACCCGGAAGCCTCATCCGGCGACAGCCTCACCATTTCACTGAAATACGCGATCGCGCGCGGATAATTGCGCAACTGCAAATGCGCGTAGCCGCCGATCATCTGCCACTCCGTGCTATACGGATCCCTGGCAATGTTGGTCTCGGCAAACTGCGCCAGGCCCTGCCAGTCGCCCTGCTGTTCCAGCTCGATGATGCGCCGGCGGTTGCCGTCTTCCACGCCCTGCAGATGGGAGAGCAGCATCGACGCGGCGCCGTCCGGCACCAGCGCCGACATCAGCGCCTGCTGCGGCGTGCAGCCCACACTGAGCACGGCGAAGACACACGCCAGCAGGCGCCGCGCCATCGCCGCAGGGAAACGGCAGGTCATCGGCGGATCATACCAAGCGGTCACCGCCGGGGACGCCCGTCGCATCAGGTGCAGGCAGTCGGGCCGAACAGCGCTTCCATTTCGCGGCGGACCCGCACCGCTGGCAGCGCACCATCCATCGCCACATCGGCCCAGGTCAGCATCTGCCCCTGCGCCACGGCGCGCACCACGCGCACATCATGCGCCAGGCCCAGCGGCAGGCCGCCCATCGCCAGCGATTTGTTTGCAGGGCAAAGCTTGCCCCACACCGTATAACCGCCTTCGCCGTCGAGCAATTCGCCAGCCTTGAGATCGCGCTTGGCGGTTGCGACCACATCCGCGTTCCAGCAGACCGCGGCACCCGTGGCTTCGCCGCGCAGCGCGACCGACGCCACCGAGATGCCCAGTTCCAGCCCGATCAGGTGCCAGCGCTTGTAGAGACAGGCGTAGCGTCCGGAAGGATCGGTGCGCACCATGTATTCGCGAAAACAGTTGCGGATATATTCGGTGTCGCCTTCGAACACCACGAACACGCCGAAGCGGATGTCGTACGGTATGACCCGCCCGTCCTTTTCCAGCGATGAAATCACTTCGACCTGGCCCTTCCGGTGCAGCACCCCGCCCTCGGCGATCGGACGGCACACGAACGGAATGTCATCGACCGAGGCCGGCGGATAGGTCAGCCCGTCCGGCGGCGCCACCAGACCGGTGGCATTGCACACGGCGGTGCATTCAATCGACGGCTTGGAGCCGTCGAGAAAGGAATTGAACATTTTCGGATTCAGGCCGCCGATGTGCGCGATCTCCGGCGTCAGCCCGTAGTAACCCCACACCGTCTCCGGCGTCGATTGCGCAAAATGCGGCAGCCACTTGTGGCCGCGGCCCGCCGCCACCACCGGAAATCCCGCCGCGCGCGCCCAGTCCACCAGATCACAGATCAGTGCCGGCTGGTCGCCGTAAGCGAGGCTGTAAACCACGCCGGCCTCCGCCGCCTTGCGTGCCAGCAGCGGTCCGCAGAAAGCATCGGCCTCCACCGTCACGTTGACCACGTGCTTGCCGTGGCGGAATGCCGCGAGGACATGCTCGACCGCTGCAACCGGATGGCCGGTGCATTCGATGATCACTTCGATCTGCGGATGCGCCACCAGCGCCTGCCAGTCATCACCGACGTGGGTGGTGCCGGAGGCAAAGGCCGCGTCCAGCGTAGCCGCGGCATAACGCTCCACCGGCCAGCCCACCCGCGCCAGATTGGCGCATGCATTTTCCGGCGACAGATCGGCAATGCCCACCAGATGCACGCCCGGCGTTTTGGGTAGTTGCGCCAGATACATGGCGCCGAACTTGCCGGCGCCGATCAGGCCGATGCGCACCGGCCGGCCCGCGGCTGCACGCTGGCGCAATTTGGCATGGAGGTTCATGGATACGGGCAGATTAAGGCCAATGGCGCATGTCCGCAACCGGGTCGCGGGTGCGCGTGCCAGGCCAGCACATTGTTTTCATTCAGCAATGTGTCGTGGCAAAAATACCGCGGCAATCCGGGGCGCACCGCTCTGCTTCTCGTAAAATACCACGCCATGAAACCGGAAACTCCGTTCTCCGCCCACACGCCGATGATGCAACGGAGTAAAGCCTTCGAATTCATTGGATTTTCTGACGTATGAATCGACGACCTACACTGCCACCTACACGTAGCTGACAAAAAGTATCCGTACTGCGTGGTTGACTTTCAATTATGTACAGCAGGGTGCCAGTCAGCTTGGCTTGGCTTGGGCCGGACTAACCGTCTTCATCTTCCCCAAGCAGACGTCGACGCGAGATTTTTGCCAGAGACCGTTGTTAACCCGATTCAGCTGGTCAATCACGTCGTCATGAAGGTCCGCTCGTCGGCCAATCCAGCCGCTGAGGAATCGGTGGCCGCTGAAATCGGGATTATCGACTTGGGCGTCCGCTCCCGAAAACTCTCAGATGGCGCTTTCGACCCAAAGCGAACGCTCCCGTACGCCGAAATTGGTCTATTGGTTCGAGCCTGCGCCAGAAATCTGGCATTTTTTGACAGATTGATAATTCAATCGTAATACCCAGCGATATTGCACACCTTAGCTTTTGTTCGGGCCGCCAGCAAAACCGATAAAGCCGCTTTAGCATCTGCCAAGGCCCTATGAGGTGGGGTGGAAACTCCGACGAGCTCCGCTAATGCATCCAGCTTGTATGTCTTTCGTTTAGGCCACACAAAACGGGTAATCTGAAGAGTGTCATGCACAGGATTGATGAATCGTTGCCCTGTCCGCTCCACGTTTTGTTTAATAAAAGATTCGTCAAACGAAGCGTTATGAAAAAACACGGGGCGCGATCCGATAAAAGCCAAGAATTTCGTCATCGCCACAACCAATGGTCGCCCCTTACGGTCCACTTCATCCTGGGTGATTCCCGTTAATTGCGTGATGAAATTCGGGACTGGCTGACTGGAGCGCACAAGCATGGAAAACTCAGACTCGATCACTCCCGCAGGATCAACATGAACGGCCGCAAACTCCAAAATCTCATCCTGGTTAGGCCATAGCCCCGTCGTTTCCAAATCCGCAACGACGAACGGCATCCGAGTCGCCTTCCATGCGGCATTACATAATTCCAAGTGCTTGATTGTCTGCATTTCCATGAGGTCCGCGTGTTCCACTATTTAGCATCTAAAGTAATTTGAAAAGTTTTCTACGTAATAACCGCATGCTCGGTTGCAATCAGTAAAGAATCGGAACGGTAGTAGTTTCTGCTCATACTTAAAGCCGTTGAAGCCATGCTGGCCCGTAATTTCGTCGGCCCCAGGACCTCTACCGCATCCCCAAAACCCAATAGCCACCACACCAGTTGCGGCGTATTAGCGACCGTGGCAATAACCTTGGTATGCGTCTTGTTCTGGGGACGCAATACCTGATCTTCGGATAGAGGCGTTTCATGCAAATGGGCGGCCGCTTCACGGGCGAATAGCGCTTCAAGCTTAATCTTCTTCCCATTACCAAAACCCATGGCCCCGGATGCGATATAGCGATCCAAGTCAAAATCAGCAGGTCGCTTTACCGGCTCGGTGAGGATTTCGACCTTACGAAATCGATGGACGTCAAACATGCAGATATCCGAATAATTGAAAATCGTAGCAATCAGATAAGTTACTGGGCCGCGCTGAACCAGTGCGAGCGGACTGATCGTGTATACAACGGGCTCCGGATCACTGCGTTTCTGGTATGTCGTCTTGATTTGACGGTCGTTTAATAGTGCTTCGTAAATGGCGCCTTGGGCCTCCAATTTGATGACAGGTGGCACGAGCGGCTGCGTAGCTGGAATAACGCGAACCTTGTTTACCCAAGATGCGTAGTTGGGCTTCGCCTCCCGCTTTAACACCGCATCAGCCCCTTTGAAGTGCGGGCGCAAGTGGCTAATCACTGCGCTTGGCATCAAGGGAGAAACGTAGAGATCAATGAGCTTGATCGCCAAGGCTTCCTCTGGGGATAGTCCCGGAAGATCAAAGCTGGGAGCGTCCTTCTGCCAGCTCCAGCCAAATGGTTTTTCACGATCATCGCAGGTCAGCGGAAATATCTCGGAGAGCGTCTGTAAATCACGCTCGATAGTCCGTTTTGTTGCCGAAAAACCCAATTCAGCAAGCACTTCCAGCAGTTCCCGCGCGCTGATTTTCTTCGGGTAACGCGGCAAGCGGCGAAGCATCTGCCACTGACGAAGAAGGGTTAAGTTATCTGAGGACATTGTTGATAGCTCTAAAACTTGTCCTGATTAACCGTTTAACGATTTGGCAAAAACTTCAAGCATCTTCGCCGCCTCCTTTAATCTCTTGTCAGTCCAATCCCGATATTCCTTTTCGAAATTGGGATCTTTGCCCAGCAGTTCTGCCACAGTAATCTTCTTTATAGCGTAGTCATAACCTGGCCTTTCCTTTGGATCTATTTCAAATTTCCAATCCGGAAAGTCTTCTTTCGTTTGTAATTGTCGTATAGGGAGCCGTTGCTTTTCAGTTCCAGAATCGTTCCCAACGATGCTAAACGCCGTTGGCTGGTTAACATCCAGCGGGAAACCATCCAAATCGCCACTTTCAATTATTAGGCCCCATCCAACCCACCAATCATTCTGGTTCTTGGTCAGTTTTGAATATGAAGAGCCTGCGAATATTTTTGGGCCCTTTACCCAATTTTTAGTCTCCTGAAATCTCTCCTTGGGCTGCTGCTGGTTCCGTGGACACTCACCTAAGCTAATTGCGCCTTCTCGAAG
>CAZAOZ010000084.1:0-9518 GCA_964486865.1 uncultured Bordetella sp. | reverse complement strand
TCAACAAGGGCATTACACTGGAACCTATCGTTGCACTTGGTATTTGAAACCGCCCTCCTATAAATCCAATCCCATTTGCCCAGGCAGCGACGTGTCCGCGACATCTCGCTGGCGCCCCTGCTTGCGCACGAGTACGCGTCGCCCAAGCGCCGCAGCCACCTGCTCCCGGAAACGTTCGCTTCCCAACGGTTGTCCACGGTGGATGGCTTCACGGATCTTAGTGAGTGCGGGTTCATCCAAGTGCGCCTGGAACAGCGCGCGGTAGGCCGATTGGCGCTCTCGCTCACTTGCCCCCATCGTTGCATAGAGCGGATGCTCCGTCATTAATGCATCGGCCTTTCCCAGCCCGTTGTGCCGATAGCTCGACCAGGCGTAGTCGCCGGGGTCGCGCACCATGTCTGCGCGCACGGGATTCAATTCGATGTAGCGATAGCAGGTCAGCAGGTATTCCTCGGCCTGAACGAGGCTTGCCTTGAAACGGCCTTCCCACACACTGCCGCTGCGTTTGTAGAACCGGTTGACGTACTGGGCATAACGCCGCCCGAGTGACTGCATCAGCCGGGATACCGCATCCGGCCGCCGTGGCGTCAACAGCAGATGCACGTGGTTGGTCATCAGCACGTAGGCGTGAATCGCGCACCCGCATTTCTCGGCGCCCAGCTTGAGCCAGTGCAGATAGAACCGGTAATCCTCGTCCGCAAAAAAGCAGGCCGCACGGTTGTGCCCGCGCTGCACGATGTGCTGCGGATGACCGGAAAGATAGAGGCGGGGACGGCGAGGCATGAGCGGGATCAGGTCAATTGTTCAAAAAGAAATCCACTCCGGTACCTTTGGGTCGTTATTTTCCTTTAATGGAAAAAATATTTTCACGTTTAGCAAGCACACCTGCTTCATCTGGACAAGAAAAACTGCTGGAATGTGCGGGTGACGGGATATCTCCGCCAACACGAATGTATCGAACAACACGTGCAACAACTTTTTCATCGCCACGACGCCGAATGACCTGCTCTGACCGCCAAACACGTGGATTTGCATCTTGAAAAATCGTTACCAATTCATCCCAATACGCTGGAGCATCTGGTTTAGCGGTTGCTCTTGGTGGAATGGAAAAATGAGAACCTACTTTTTGCAAAGCAGTTGCTTGCTCAGAGGAAATAGCAATTTGCTCAAAAATTTGTACCCCCCCATCCTTCTCACACATCTCCCGCACCTGCGCGTCCCAGTACGACTGACGGCCCGGCACATAGCCCAAAGCAGCCAAGCCACCAAGCACAGCTATCACCAGCGCGACCAAAGTAATCAGGATTTTCATGGCTGCCCCCAGCAGGGTTGTCTTGAATTGCGATCTACTTGACGACGTTTAGATGCGATCTGAAATGCGATGGGTAACGGGATGGATTTCTTTTCTTCGCCCGGCAGATGCAGCAGATGAAGACGAAAGGTACCGGAGTAGATTTCTTTTCTTCGCATCTGCATTTCCTCCTATAAATCCAATCCCATTTGCCCAGGCAGCGACGTGTCCGCGACATCTCGCTGGCGCCCCTGCTTGCGCACGAGTACGCGTCGCCCAAGCGCCGCAGCCACCTGCTCCCGGAAACGTTCGCTTCCCAACGGTTGTCCACGGTGGATGGCTTCACGGATCTTAGTGAGTGCGGGTTCATCCAAGTGCGCCTGGAACAGCGCGCGGTAGGCCGATTGGCGCTCTCGCTCACTTGCCCCCATCGTTGCATAGAGCGGATGCTCCGTCATTAATGCATCGGCCTTTCCCAGCCCGTTGTGCCGATAGCTCGACCAGGCGTAGTCGCCGGGGTCGCGCACCATGTCTGCGCGCACGGGATTCAATTCGATGTAGCGATAGCAGGTCAGCAGGTATTCCTCGGCCTGAACGAGGCTTGCCTTGAAACGGCCTTCCCACACACTGCCGCTGCGTTTGTAGAACCGGTTGACGTACTGGGCATAACGCCGCCCGAGTGACTGCATCAGCCGGGATACCGCATCCGGCCGCCGTGGCGTCAACAGCAGATGCACGTGGTTGGTCATCAGCACGTAGGCGTGAATCGCGCACCCGCATTTCTCGGCGCCCAGCTTGAGCCAGTGCAGATAGAACCGGTAATCCTCGTCCGCAAAAAAGCAGGCCGCACGGTTGTGCCCGCGCTGCACGATGTGCTGCGGATGACCGGAAAGATAGAGGCGGGGACGGCGAGGCATGAGCGGGATCAGGTCAATTGTTCAAAAAGAAATCCACTCCGGTACCTTTGGGTCGCTGAAAAAGGGTCCCTGAAAATCCAGTCCCGATCACGCCCAGCGTGAACGGCGCGGTGTATTGATCGACCACTCGCCATTGCGAGACGAAGGTGGCGGCTTGGGCGGGGGAGAATTTTTCGGCAATGAGGGCATTTTCGATTGCTCCTGTTGGTGTAGAGGCACTCATTCCACTAAAATTGGCATATGCAGCTTCCGCTAACTGAGCTTGTTGAAATAGGACTTGAATCGCGCTCATTTCGCTTCTCCCTTATTAATATCCACAACAGCTCCCACGAATTGATACAAGGCGTTTCTATTACTAATTCCATCGCTGCAATTTGAGATATTCATCCAAAACTTGAGGTAATCCCGCCCCTCGCCACTGGATAAATCAACATAGCGTGCGACTACCTTGCCATTCTTGCTATCCACTATTTCGCTTTTCCAGCTATAAACAGGCAGTAAGAAAAGGGGGCGATATTTTCCAGCTTCCCAGCGAAACCGCTGATTAAGTGTTTTGGTGTCGATATAATTTTTATTATCACCAACTCGCTTAAAAGGCGCATGTTTATCCTCCACCAACGTCTCCATCACCCCCGGGTTCTCAGCCTTCCATTGATCCACAGTCTTATAGACCCAGAACCCCGCCTCCGTTTTGCAGTAGTACTGATGCGTGATCACCGTCGGAATGTGATCCCAGAACACGGGCAGATACACGGTGAGGAACCCGCCTGCTGCCGCAAGCCGGCACTTCGCCTTCGATAGCCCTTTGCTCTTTGCCCACCGATACGCCGCGCGCGTAACCACCACCAGCACAGTGAGGTAGATGACGCCAACAATCAGAATGATGAGTCCGATCATGCTGTCGCCCTCCCAGCAGTGCTCTGCATAAACATCAAAGGTACCGGAGAAGATTTCTTTTTTTGCATTTGCATTTCCCCCTATAAATCCAACCCCATCTGCCCCGGTAGCGGCGCATCCACAATCGCTCTCGTGCTTCCCTGCTTGTGCACGAGCACGCGTCGCCCCACCGCCGCTTCCATCTGCTCCCGGAAACGCTCTGCACCCAGCGGCCGCCCGCGATTGATTACCGCCCAAAGTACCGGGTTCGATTTCTTTTCTGCGCAGGGCAGATTCAGCTCGTCAGTACGGCACGCACGATGAACACAACGAACGCGCAAACCCGGACGCTCGCGTTGTGTTTGCTGCTGTACCGCCATCCCCTGCCGCATAAACACCTCACTGTTCGGGCCACAGCCTTGCGCCGTGGCTCGCTTGTTTCTTTGAACAGTGCGGGCAAATCAAGGGGTGGTCAAATCTTCCAAAATGGAAGATTTTTAATTCGCGTGTTTATAAACAACGGGTTACAGGATATTTTTAAAGTGAGTATTCGTGACTTTTGTCACGCTCGTAAAAATATATTTTGGTTTGCGGATCGAACGCCCGTACCGCACACGGTTTTCCAGACAACTGCCGGCAATCCTGTAGCGCATTGATCGATGCACGCTGTTCGCGAAGCCTTGCGTGACATCCGCATCGGGCAACGATCGCCCGCCTGTCGCAATGCCAGCACACCCCGCCCGCGGATCACGCCGTGTCAGGGCCTGTTAACAGTCATTTCATGAGTGCGACGGCGACGATTGGGCCGCAGGGCGAGGAGCGTCGAGCGCGGTTTGCCCGTTGGCAAATAAGCGAAGGCGCGACAACGCACTGGGGCCCAATCGTCGCCGTCCCTGCGGGTTGTGGCCAAAATCGCCACCGACTGCGTTGCTTGCCTTGCCCATATCCCCGATATAGGCTGCGGCAGGCGCCTTGCCACTGACGAGATTTTGGACACAACGCATCTCACGAAATGACTGTTAACAGGCCCTAGTTCCGGCTTTTCCCACCGCAGGCACAACCATGACCGCTCCTGAAAACAAAACCGCCGATCCGCGCCGCTTCAAGCTGATTCCGCTGGATCAACTGACGCCCGAGCAGCGCGCGCTCACCGATGCGATCAAATCCGGGCCGCGCGCCAAACTTGCCAGTTCAGGCGCTTCCAAGCCGGGGCCGCTGGGCGGGCCGTTCAATGTCTGGCTGCGCAGCCCGGGCATCGGCAATCTGGTGCAGCAGCTCGGCGAGGAAATCCGTTTCCGCAGTTCGCTGGCGGGCAAGCTCAATGAACTCGCCATCCTGATCACCGCGCGCCACTGGACTTCGCAGTACGAATGGTTCGCCCATCACAAGCTCGCGCTGGAAGGCGGGCTCGATCCGGCCATCGCGCAGGCCATCGCGCAGGGCCGGCGGCCGGCGCGGATGGATGCCGACGAAACCATTGTTTATGAATTCTCGCGTGAGCTGCACGAGACGCAGGGCGTCAGTGACGCAACCTACAAAACCGCGCTGGAACGTTTCGGCGAGCGCGGCGTGGTGGACCTGATCACGGTCAACGGATTCTACGGACTGGTGTCGATGTGCCTGAACGTGGACCAGACGCCGCTGCCGGAGGGCACGCCGTTGCCGCTGCCGCCGCTGGTGAAATGACAGCGCCGGCATGTAATGCGGTACAGTGATCCGTTCCGTGCAATAGTAACCGGACTCGGCGCATGCCGGCCGCAGTTATAATTCCCGGAAATCACCCCGGCCTGCCGCACCGCAGGAACAACGGAGACCCTTGAATGGCAACAACGAAATCCACAGCAGCAGGGCCGGCACGCATTCCGGTCGTGATCCTGTTTGCCGAGACGCGCGGCTTCACGCGCACCTCGGACATGCTCGAACCGGCCGTGGTGCTGGCGCGCATCTCCGAATTCTTTGCGCTGGTCCAGGCCGCGGTCGAACAAAACGGCGGCGTCGTGCGCAACGTGTTGAACGACAATCTGGTGGCGTCCTTCGCGGGAAAAGCCAACGCGCAACAGGCCGTGAAGGCAGCGCAGACCATCCAGAGCGAATTCGCCGTCTTCGAGGAATCATGGGAGCGCGACTACGGCATCCGCGCTGCCGTCGCCATCGGGTTGCACGCCGGTGAAGCCGTCATCGGCACCATAGGCAAGCCGGTGCCGGATCAACTGCTCATCATCAGTGACAGCGTCAGCATCGCCGAGCGCCTGCTGCACCGCGCACGCGCCGGTGAGATCGTGTTGTCCGAATCGGTCATGGACGGGCTCACTGCGGCCAATTTTTCGCTGGACACCGAGGCGCTGCCACCCCTGGTGATTCCGCGCCGCGAACCGATCCGGTTGTTCGGCGTGCTGCGCGATACGCGCCTGGATTTCACCTGACCGACCATGCCGGGGGCGCAGTATCGGCCTGCCGGCGTTACTCCAGCGTGATCCCCGCTGCCTTGATCACCTTGCCCCAACGCGCGATCTCCGCCTTGATGTAGGCCGCGAATTCCGCCGGCGTGCTGCCCACCGGAATCACCGCTTCTTCCACCAGCTTGTTGGTCACCTGTGGCGATTTGGTGATGCGGACGATCTCGCTGTTCAGTTTGTCGATTGCATATCTGGGCGTGCCGGCGGGCGCGACCACGCCGTACCAGGAGCCGGTCTCATAATTTTTGAGTCCAGCCTCGGCCACCGTCGGGATGTCGGGGATTGCCGCCGAGCGCTTGGCGCCGCTCATGGCAATCGCGCGCAACCGCCCCGCCTTCACCTGCGGCAGCATCGCCACCGCGCTGGAGAACATCACCTGCACTTCTCCGGCCATCAGTTCGGTCAGCGCGGGAGCGAGACCTTTGTACGGGATGTGGGTCATGCGGGTGCCGGCCATCATGTCGAACAGCTCCACCGCCATGTGCGAGGAGCCACCCGCGCCGTTGGAGGCGTAGTTGATCGCGCCGGGCTTGGCTTTGGCGAGCGTAATCAATTCCTTCACCGACTTGACCGGCAGCGACGGATGCACCACCACCAGCAACGGCGCTGACGCAATCAAGCTCACCGCTTCGAAATCCTTCACCGCGTCATACAGCGGTTTCTTGCGCAGGTTCGGATTGAGGCCATGGCTGCCGACGCCGGCAAGAAAAATCGTGTAGCCGTCGGCGGGCGCGGCCGCCGCGATCTGCGCGCCGAGCGCGCCGGCGGCACCGGGCCGGTTGTCGATCATCACCTGCTGTCCCATGCTCGCCGCCATTTGCTGGCCGACCAGGCGCGCAATGGTGTCGTTGCCGCCGCCCGGCGGGAATGGCACGATGAAACGGATCGCCTTCGACGGATATCTCGCGCCGTCTTCGGCGGCGAAGGCGGGTGTTGCGATGAAACATGCCGCGGCAATGCAGAGAATTTTTTTCATGATGTTTTCAGTCCGCCTCGATGCCCGCGCTCTTGATTACCTTGGCCCATTTCGCCATCTCCCGGTTGAAAAACGCGATGAACTCGGCCTGGGTGTCGCCCACGGCGTCGGTGCCCTGCCGGGCCAGATTGTCGCGCATCTCCGGCGTGGTGATGATGCGCGCCAGTTCCCGGTTGAGCTTCGTCTGCACGGCTTTGGGTGTTCCTGCCGGCGTGGCAACGCCGAAGAACGACACGGCCTCGAATCCAGGCAGCGACTCGGCCACGGCCGGCACGTCCGGCAACGCCGGTGATCGCTTGAGCGAGGTGACGCCGAGCGCGCGCATCTTGCCGGTCTTGATATGCGGTATCACGGGCAGGAAGGTGCCGAACATGCCCGATACGCGTCCACCGAGCAGGTCAATGTTCGCCGGGCCCGTGCCCTTGTACGGCACGTGCGTCCATTTCATGCCGCCGGTGATGGCGAGCAGTTCGCCGGCGAGATGCGTGGTGGTGCCGGTGCCGCCGGAGGCGTAGGTGAGCGCCCCCGGATTCGCCTTGGCCAGCGCCAGCAGTTCGGCAATGCTCGCAGCCTTCACCGACGGATGCACCACCAGCACGGTCGGCGATGAGGCCAGTTGCACGATCGGCACCAGATCCTTGCGCGTGTCGTACGGCAGCTTTTTCTTCAGCGACGGATTGACCACCGTGCTCGCCGAGATCATCAGCAGCGTGTGGCCGTCGGGCGGCGCACGCACCAGCAGTTCGGTGCCGATGATGGTGCCCGCGCCAGCGCGGTTGTCGATGACCACCTGCTGACCCCAGAGCTCGGTGAGCTTCACGCCGACCAGCCGCGCCAGCACATCGTTCGGGCCCTGCGGCGCGAACGGCACGATCAGGCGCAGCGGCCGCTCCGGGAAACCGGCGGCGGCATCACGCTGCGCGGCGGCGGGCGGCGCCGCGACAACCATCATGGCGCCGATGGTCATGGCGATCATGTGGCGGATCATGCAGATCATGTTTTTTGTCATTTTTTCTCCTCGTGTCGTCAGCCGCCGATGGCACGCCTGAAATGCGCGACCGCCGCAGAGCGCGTGCCGATCCAGACATCATCCGCGGCCTTGGCGACTTTGATGATGTCCTCATACACAAACAATCCCGGCGAGCGGCCGAAGACATGGGCATGGATCGCCGGATCCATGCGCACCGGGCCGGTTTCGCGATGGCGCGCGCAATCCAGCCAGTGCTCGAAGATTTCCAGCATGACTTTCGGCGCGTTGCCGTGGCGCATGTACAGCGGCAAGTCATTGACTTCGGTGTTGTTCGGAAATGCGATGATCGAACGATCGCCGAAATCGACCCGGTACGGCAGATCGTCGTTCAAGGTGTCGCCGTGCCATTCATAACCCGCCTCGGCGAGCAGCCGCGGCGTACGCAGGCCCGGCGTGCTGCGCGGGCTGATCCAGCCTTTGGGGCGGACACCGGTGGCGCGTTCGATCAGTTCGGTGGTGTGAACGATGTTGGCGCGTTCCTTTGCTTCGGTCAGGTAGCACGGCATCATGTCCATGGTGTACGAATGCGCGACGATTTAGTGGCCGGCATCAGAAATTTTGCGCACGATCTCCGGATAACGTTCGGCCATGATGCCGCTGACGTTGATGGTGGCTTTGATGTTCTGCCGCGCCAGCACGTCGAGGATGCGGTGGATGCCGCGGCGATGGCCGTACTCGGCCCAGCCCACGGCATTCAAATCGGGCACGCCCGCCTTCAGCGGATTGCCCATCGGCCCGATGCCCGGCCATTTGCCGTCGGACCACCACTCGAACGACACGCGAAAAAATACCGCGATGCGTTTGCCGCCGGGCCAGCGGAAACCGTCGGGCACATGAGTTTCTTTGCCGCCGGCATGGATGTCGAATGCGCTCACGAGTCTGCCTCTCTGTTTTGCGAACCCCTGTATTCCGGCACGACGGCGGATCGTCGATTGATCAATGCCGTGTGCAGACACGCACAGGAAACGGAAATTCAAGGCATATTACACCGTGCACCTCTGTCGTTGCAGGCTTGAGTCCACGCCGGGACACGGGCATGATCCGGCCGGATACGACTGGGGAGGCATCCGTGAAAGTCAAACGCATCGAGCATGTCGGCATCGTGGTTCGCGATGTGGAAGCGAGCCGCAAGCTGTGGGAAGGCTGCTTCGGAATCAAATTGGGCGGCGTCGAGGAAAACGCCACGCGCCGGCTGGCGCTGTACCCGGTCGGCGATTCGATGGTGGAACTGCTCGCCGGCATCACGCCCGACAGCAAGCAGGCGCAGATGGTTGCCGAGGACAGAGGCGGACTGAATCACATCTGCCTCGAAGTCGAAAACATCGACGAGGCGCTTGTGGAGCTGAAAGCCAAAGGCATTCCGCTGCTCGACCAGGTGCCGCGCATCGGACACGCCGGCTGCCGCATTGCCTTTCTGGATCCGTCAGCGACGGAGAATTGCCTGATCGAACTGGCCGAACTGCCGGCCGGCGCCGGACATCACGCGATCGGCGGTCATCCGTAACTGCACGCCGGTCACGGCCCTGACCGCGGCAACGCTACTTCTTCAGCGCTTTTTGCAGCAGCTCGGCGACCGTTTCGTTGACGCCGGTTTTGCGTTCGGCAGCCAGCGCATGAATCTGTTTGACCAGGTCGCTGTTCAGCTTGACGGCGAAGGGCACCAGGCCCGCGGCCTGGTCAATGCGCCGCTGTTCGCGACGATCCACCGGCGCGACCGTGCCGCCGGGACGGCCGTGAGCGCCGGCATTTTTCATGTGATTGACGAGTTTCATTGCGTTGAGCTTTTGCAGCTCGGAGGGAGTCAGGGCCATGGGGTTGCTTCCGGATGTTGAGAGCGCCTAAAGCCGCCGCGCGGGATGCACGACAGGTTTAACGCGATCGGGTAATGCGGTCGGGTAAACCGGTTACTGCGGTTGCTGCGGCGGCGGTCGCCAGCAGAACAAAGGCCCGGGTGGTGGTGGTGGTGGTGGTG
>CAZAOZ010000083.1:0-9830 GCA_964486865.1 uncultured Bordetella sp. | reverse complement strand
CAGTTCAATCATCAACTTATAACCGTCTCTCGTGAAAACGTTGGGACACTACTGATGGGTGATGGGTAATGAGTGATGAGATGATGCGGCGCGTGCCGAAGAAAACTGCTTGCCTCAGAATTTACCAATGACCAGTCACCAGTCACACATCACCCATTACCCATTACCATTCACCATCCATGCCTGACGTACTCGAAAGCCGGATTCACGCCAACGCGCCGGCGCCCCGCCTGCGCACCGGCCTGCTGCTGCAGCGCCTGGCGCTGATCGGCGTCATCATCGGCGTGTGGTGGCTGCTCTCGCTGCGTGTGCCGCACTACGTGCTGCCGGGTCCGCTGCGGGTGTGGGAGGCGCTGTCGCAGATTTCCGCCAGCGGCACGCTGTGGCAGGACCTCGGCATCACGCTCGGCCGCGTCACCACGGGCTTCGTGCTGGCGACGCTGATCGGACTGCCGCTGGGCATTGTGTTCGGCGCCAACCGCAAGCTCGGCGACTTTTTCGAGCCGGTGATCCCGGTGATGAACACCGTGTCCTCGGCGATCTGGGCGACTTTCGCCATCATCTGGTTCGGCGTGTCCAACGCCACCACGGTGTTCGTGGTGTTCATGACCGCGATGCCGCTGATCATCACCAACGTCTGGCAGGGCACGCGCACCGTCAGCGCGGATTTCATCGAACTCGCCCACGTGCTGCGCATGCCCGCGCACAAGGTGATGGTGAAAATCTACCTGCCGACCATCCTGCCCTACTTTTTCTCCGGCGCGCGGCTCGCGTTCGGTTTCGGCTGGCGGGTATCGCTGGTCGCGGAAACGCTGGGCTCGTCCAGCGGTGTAGGATACCGGCTGCGCCAAGCCGCCGACCTGATCCAGACCGACCAGGTGTTCGCGTGGACGCTGACGCTGGTGGTGATGATGGCAGCCATCGAAATGGGGCTGCTGCGACCGCTGGAAAATTACCTGTTCCGCTGGAAAAAAGAGGCCGAGAACCAATGAAAGCCACGCGCACAAGCGGCGAGCGCAAGCGCCGCCTGATCGTCGCCATGACCGGCGCCACCGGATCCATTTACGGCATCCGCATCCTCGAACGCCTGCGCGCCATCGGCGGCTGGGAAACGCACCTGATCGTCTCCGATGCCGGCGTGCTCAATGCGTTTCAGGAATACGGCATGGACCGCAACGCATTGCACAGACTCGCCGACGTAACGCACAACGTGCGCGATGTCGGCGCCACCATCGCCAGCGGCTCCTTTCTCACCGCCGGCATGGTGATCGCGCCGTGTTCGATGAAAACGCTGGCCAGCGTCGCCCACGCCTTCGCCGACAACCTGATCACCCGCGCCGCCGACGTGGTGCTGAAGGAACGCCGGCGGCTGGTGCTGATCACCCGCGAAGCGCCGCTGAACCTCGCCCATATCCGCAACATGGAGTCGGTGACGCTGATGGGCGGCGTGATTTTCCCGCCGGTGCCGGCGTTCTACAGCGGCGGCAAAACCATCGACGATCTGGTCAACCACACCGTCGGCCGCGTGCTCGACCTGTTCGACGTACAGCATGACACCATCAAGCGCTGGGACGGCATCACCGGCCCTGCCGGGAAAACCAGAAAGAAAAAATAACGCAATGAAAAAACCGCCCTACGCCGACGAAACCTTCCGCGGCTTCCTCGAACGCCTGCGCGCCGAAAAGGAACTGGTCGATATCCGGCAGCCGGTGGACAGCCGCCACATCGCCACGCTGGTCGATCAATCCGACAAGGCGCTGCTGTTCCACAAGGTCATCGGCTACGACATGCCGGTGGTGTCGGGCATCATCCGTTCTCAAAAGCGCGCCATCATGTCCATGGGCTGCACCACGTACCCGGAGATCGAGACGCGCCTGCAGCAGGGCATCGATCATCCGATACCGCCCAAATACGTCGAATCCACGCCGGTCAAGCAGGTCATCAAGACCGGCAAGGACGTGGACCTGTTCAGCCTGCCGATTCCCATGTTTTCGATTTACGACGGCGGCCCGATGATCACCGCCGGCATCACCATCGCCCGCGATCCCGAGTTCGGACTGAACTCCGGCATTTACCGCTTCATGGTGAAAGAAAAAAATCTCACCGGCATCGACATCGTCACCCCCAACAACATGCGGCTGTTCGCGCAGCGCGCCTACGAGGCGGGCCGCCCCTGCCCGATTTCGATTTCCATCGGCAATCATCCGTTCGAGAACCTCGGCTCCGGCTTCCGCGCGCCGCTGGGCACCGATGAAATGGGCATTGCCGGCGGCATCCGCGGTTCGGCCATTGAACTCGCGCAATGCGAAACCATCGACCTGCCTTGCATCGCCGATTCCGAAATCGTGCTCGAGGGCGAAATCCTGCCGACCGGCTGGACCCAGCCCGAGGGCCGCTTCGGTGAATTCACGCGGCTGATGGGTGGATTGCACTGGAACCCGGTGGTGCGCATCAACGCCGTCACCATGCGCAAGGACGCGATCTACTACGCGCTGCACATGCCGTGGGAGAACACCTGGCTGATGGCGCCGACGCGCTACACCCAGATCCGCCGCGCGCTGAAAACCGCGGGCATCCAGATCAAGGACATCAACGTCACGCTGGGCGGCTGCGGCTTCTGGCATGCCATCGTGTCGATCAAAAAACAGGCCGGCGAAGGCAAAAACGCGCTGCTCGCCGCGCTGTCGGTGATGGATCTGAAGCATGTGGTGGTGGTTGATGACGACATCGACGTGTTCAACGCGACGGATGTCGAATGGGCCATCGCCACCCGCGTGCAGGGCGACCAGGACGTCATCATCATCCCGGGAGCGCGCGCCAAGCCGCTGGATCCCAGTCTCGCCGTGACGCCGCCGGGGGTGGTGCCCACCGGCGCCAAGGTCGGCATCGACGCCACGATTGGCGAGGGCATACCGCGCGAGCGCTTTGAGCGCATTGCCTACGCCTATACCGACCGCGCCAAAATCGCCGATTACTACGCCGGCAAGGCCGATACCGCGCCGCAACTGGCCACCAGCGACCAGGCGGTTGCCGAACTCGCACTGAAAATCGCCGCCGTCGTCGAAAAAACGCCTAAATACCATTCCGAGCTCACTGAGCAATTTGCCGATCACAATTTCCAGACCGTGGCGCGCGCGCTGGGCAAGCTGCATGAAGACGGCAAGCTATGGCAGGATCCGCGCGGCCGCCTGTGCCTGCGCGATTCGCCGTTCGCCGCCAAGCCGCCGGTGAAGGGCGACTGAAATGGATGCCACCGCAGCCGCAACAGCCGTGGCCACCGACGCCGGCGCCATCGACGTGCGCGGCATTTCCAAATGGTTCAAGAGCGCCGACGGCACGCCGCTGCAGGTGCTTGACCATATCGATCTGACCATCGCCGCGCATTCCATCGTCGCCATCCTCGGCGCCTCGGGCTGCGGCAAATCGACGCTGCTCAACATCATTTCAGGACTGGTCACGGCAGAGCGCGGCGACATCCGCATCAACGGCATTGCCGCGCGCGACTTCACCGACTGGCGCAGCGTCAGCTACATGTTCCAGGAAGACCGGCTGCTGCCGTGGCGCACCGCGCAACGCAATGTCGAATTCGCGCTGGAAGCCGGCGGCATGCCGCGCACCGAGCGCGCCGCCCGCGCCCGCGATGCGCTGACGCTGGTCGGCCTGGAGACCTTTGCCGACGCCTTCCCCTATCAGCTCTCCGGCGGCATGCGTAGCCGCGTGGCGCTGGCCCGCAGCCTGGTGCAGGAACCGTGCATATTGCTGATGGACGAACCGTTCTCGCGGCTCGACGCGCTGACGCGCGCGCAAATGCACGAAGAACTGCTGCGCATCCAGCAGCTGAAGCGCATGACCATCGTGTTCGTCACCCACGATGTCGAGGAAGCCGTGGTGCTGGCCGATCGCGTGGTGGTGATGGCGCCGCGCCCCGGCCGCATCCGCGACCAGACGCCGATTGCGCTGCCGCGTCCGCGCGACGCCACCGAAGCGGCCACCGCGCGCCAGATCCATGAACTCAAGTCATTGATTTAATTATATTTTTTTAACGAGGATCCCATGAAACCACTGCGCCTTATTCCAGCCCTGCTCATCGCCACCCTGCTCGCTGCCGGCACCGCGCACGCGCAAAAAATCAAAGTCGGTTACTGGACCAGCGGCTTCAGCCTCGGTTTCGGCGTGGTCATGGAACAACTGAAATTCGCCGAGAAGGAAGGCCTCGACGTCGAATGGGTCAAGTTCTCCGAAGTCAACGGCCCGACGCGCGCCATCGTGCCGCAGACCATCGACCTGGCCTTTGCCGCGCCGTCCACCGCGTCGATGAGCATCGCCGCCGACGGCGTGCCGATCAAAATCGTGCTCGCCACGCAGATCGCCGAAGCACAGATCGTGGTGCCCGCCGGATCCCCGATCAAAAGCCTGGCCGATCTCAAAGGCAAAAAAATCGGCATGTCGCCGCCGGGCAGCGCCACCCATGCCATCGTCAGCTCGGTGCTTGAAGTCAATTACGGCATGAAGCCCGCGGATTACAGCGTGGTGCCGGGCAACGAAGGCCGTCTTGCCCAGTTCCTGCAGCAGAAGGAAGTCGATGCCGCCTCGATCCGCTCGGTGACCATCGCCCAGATGAGCGACGAGATCAAGATGACCACCATCGCCAGCGTGGTCGATGAGTGGAAAAAACTGACCAGGAGCAACACCGCGCCCATCCTCGCCGTGACCATCGTCCACAGCGACTATGTCGCCAAGAATCCGGAAGCCGTCGCAAAATTCATCGCCGCGACGCGCAAGGCGCTGGAATACGGTTCGAAGAACAAGGATCGCGTCGCCGAACTGCTGCAAAAAGCGGCCAACATGAAACCCGACGATGCCAAAGCCTACGCCTCGCAATGGGACGGCGCCTACATGGCCAGTTTTGAAGCCGGCGATGTCGCCTCACTGAAACGCATGCATGACATCCGCAAGGCCGCGGGCGCCGCCAAGACCGATCCGCCGGAAGCGGCATTCCTCACCGGGCCGTACCAGCGCTCCAAAGCGATTAAGTAAGCCGCTCAAGCCGGGACTCGCGATGGCCGCGAAAAAACTGCGCCTGCATATCGAGAACACGCGCAAGAAGGCCGACATATTCCACGTCACGCCGGAACGCTGGAACATCGCCTGCGCCCGCCATCGCGCGCTGGCGCGAGGCCTGGAAGTGACATTCGGCTGGGACGGCGACGGACTGGAAGCCGCCCTCGCCGACGCCGACTTGGTGATCGGCGTGCCGGCGCAACGCGGGAATCTTGCCGCCCGCGCACCGAAGCTGCGCTGGCTGCACGCGACTTCCGCCGGCGTCGATGGCGTGCTGCCGCTCGACTGGCTGCCGCGCGGCGTGGTGTTCACCAACAACAGCGGTGCGCACGGCGTCAAAGCCGAGCAGTACATGATCATGGCCTACGTCCTGCTCAACACGCGCATGGCGGCGATCATGACCAACCAGCACCACCACAAATGGGAACCGCTGTTCTCGCCCAACATCATCGGCAAGACCGCGATGATCGTCGGCATCGGCGATCTCGGCGAAGGTGCGGCGCGCGCCGCCAAAAAACTCGGCCTCAGGGTCATCGGCGTGCGGCGCAGCGCGCAGAAAAACCGCCATGCCGATAAAGTCGTGACCTACAAACAGCTAGACCGCGTGCTGCCGCTGGCGGATTTTGTGGTGCTGGCCGTGCCGCTGACCGCAGAGACGCGCGGACTGCTCAACGCCAAACGCATCGCACTGCTCAAGCCCACCGCCGGCGTCATCAACATCGGCCGTGGACCGGTAGCAGATTACCGCGCGCTGGAACAAAGACTGCGCGACGGCAAACTCGGCGGCGCCGTGCTCGACGTGGTCGATCCTGAACCGCTGCCCGCCGACTCGTCGCTGTGGACCACGCCCAACCTGATCATCACCCCGCACATTTCCTGCGACGACGGCGAACACTACATCGATATTTCGCTGGACCTGTGGTTCGAAAATCTGGCGCGGTTCCGCGACGGTAAAACACTGCAGCGGCGTGTTGATCCGAAGCTGGGATATTGACGCTCCGTAGCCGCAGCGAATCCGGTGATTTGTTTGCTCGCCTTGTCTGACGGGCGGTGATACTACGGAGTGTTTTGTGAGCAGCAGGATTGCGGGGCGTGGAGCAGCGAAATTAGGCGCTCCTGTTGGTTGTTACGCCTCCACCTACGCCATCAGGCAATGCACTTGATATTTCTGAATTTCGACGTCGCGCGTCACCAGCGTGAGTTGTTCCGATTGGGCCTGCGCGATCAGCATGCGGTCGAAGGGGTCGAGGTGTATCGGCGGCAATTTGCCGGCCCGGTCGCCATGTTCCAGGGTGATTTCCAGCGGTGTAAACCGGTGGCGTTCAATTTCTTCGAGCAGCGTGTCGGGCGCGTCGAGTTTGCCCAGCGTTTTTTTGATGGAAATTTCCCATACTGAAACCGCGCTGACGAAGACGGTGTTATTGCCGTCGATAATGGCCTCGCGGGCGGCGACGGCCAGGGCCGGATGATCCTCAAGCGCCCAAATGAGGGTATGGGTATCCAGCAATAAATTCACGGCACTGATTTCCCGTAAAACGCCTCGGCCAATGCGGGCGGCAGGCTGTCGAAATCGTCCGCCATTTTGACCTTGCCGGCCCACGTTCCGCCGAGTTTGCGCGGCGTCGTATCGACGCGATAAGGGATGAGCATGGCGACCGGTTTGCCCGCTTTGCCGATGATGACTTTATGCCCCTTCTCCACCTGCGTGATCAGCGCGGAAAGGCTGCTTTTCGCTTCCGAGATATTGGTGATATGCATGATTGATGATCCTTTTGACTTCCCATAGTCTGGTCTGGTCTGGTCTGCTTGTCAAAAGGGGCGCGGGGTGGAATTGAGGACAGAGTGAACCCAGGTAGGCATACATCAATAATTGTTTGTTTTATTTATGTTTTTACAATAACCCAGAGGGGCGGAGCCCATTTTTTCCGCCAGTGGCGGGACACGCCAAGGTACTCCCGCATGCGCTCAAATGCCACCCGGCAGTCATCGTATTCCCGGGCTGGGAGGTTCCACTCGAGTCTGCGGCATGACTGCCGCCCCTACATCACCAGCTCAACCAGATACGGCCCCGGCGTGGCCAGCCCGCGCCTGAACTGCACCGCCAGTTCATCCAGCGTCGTCGCCCTGCCCGCGGCAATGCCATAGCCCTTGGCAATCGTCACCCAGTCGAGATCCGGACGGTCCAGCGTGAGCATGGCCCGGGCATTGGCGCCCGGTGTGCCGCCGCCGACGTTGGCGAGTTCCGTCACCAGAATTTTGTAGGCGCGGTTGGCAAAAATCACCACGGTCACGTCGAGATTCTCGCGGGCCATGGTCCACAGCGCCTGCTGCGTGTACATCGCGCTGCCGTCGCCTTCCAGTGCGATGACTTTGCGGTCCGGCGCTGCGATTGCCGCGCCCGTGGCCGCGGCGAGCCCCCAGCCGATGGAACCGCCCATGATGTTCATCCAGTCATGCGGACGCGCCCCCAGGCTCGCGCCGGGAAACGCGCGACCGCTGGTGACGGCCTCGTCGAGCACGATGGCGTTTTCCGGAATCAGCACGTTGAACAGGGCGCCCAGGCCTTCGAGCGTGATGTTGCCGGTGGGCAGCGCGCCATCGTAGGTCGGCGCATTGATCAACGGCGGCGTATCGCGCGCGCCCAGCGCATCGGCCAGCGCTTCGAGCGCACCTTCGAGATCGGCCTCGGCACCCGCCACCGTCGTCACCGCGCAGCTTTCGGGCACCAGCACGCTGGGCTTGCCGGGATAGGCGAAAAACGACACCGGCAGTTTCGCGCCGACGATCACCAGTTGCCGCGTGTCCTTCAGCATCGCCAGCGCGAGATCAACGACGAACGGCAACTGCTTCACCACGGCGCGCCCCGCGCCGCGCTCCCAGCGCGCGTTGTTGAATTCGGAAATCAGCGCGCAGCCGGTTTTCGCGGCAATGCGCGCCGCCCATTCCAGCGCGCGCCCGCGCAACGCCGCGCCGCCCAACAGCAACGCCGCCGGCTCACCGCGGGTCAGCGCGCGCACGCCGTCGGCAATGGCGCTGTCCGGTACGCGCTGGCGCGGCGCCGGTTCGTTGACGGTAGCCGGCCCGTCGGCTTCACCCCACGCCGTGTCGGCGGGCAGGATCAGCGTGGCGATTTGTCCCGGCGCCTTGCGCGCGGCTTCCACCGCCAGCGCGCCGTCGGCGGCGATGGATTTCGATGAGCGCGAGGTCTTTACCCAGTCCGACATCGGCCGCGCCACGCCTTCGATGTCGGCAGTCAGCGGCGCATCGTGCTTGATGTGGTAACTCGCGTGTTCGCCGACGACGTTGACGATGCCGGAGCGCGCTTTTTTCGCATTGTGCAGATTGGCCAGCCCGTTGCCGAGGCCGGGCCCGAGATGCAGCAATGTCGCCGCCGGTTTGCCCGCGATGCGGTAATAACCATCGGCCGCGCCGGTGACCACGCCTTCAAACAAACCCAGTATGCAGCGCACGCCTTCGACGCGGTCGAGCGCGGAAACAAAATGCATTTCGGAAGTGCCGGGATTGGCAAAACAGACATTGACGTCGCCGTTGAGCAACGTGCGCACCAGACTCTCAGCGCCGTTCATGACTGATAATTATCCTTTTAAAACAATTATTTACAATACGCTGCCCGCCTGCTGTGCCGGGCACTGCCTACGGAAAAAATGCATGTGCGAACAGCCACGCCGCCGAGTGTAGCAGGCGACGCGGCGTATGATGCAGGCGGAAAAATCACCTCTAACCC
The DNA here is from genome assembly GCA_964486865.1 of uncultured Bordetella sp. Classification (GTDB taxonomy): domain Bacteria; phylum Pseudomonadota; class Gammaproteobacteria; order Burkholderiales; family SG8-41. The sequence continues at coordinate 1,024 of CAZAOZ010000083.1, read as the reverse complement.
TGAGGACTTCATGCTGATCGTTGATTCGCAAGTACACATCTGGGGCGCCGACACGCCGGAGCGGCCGTGGCCGGCGCGCGCGCATGCGCAGCGCGACATTCCGCTGGGCCACGAGGAACTGCTGGGCGACATGGACGCCGCCGGCGTGGACCGTGTGATCATCGTGCCGCCGTCGTGGGAAGGCGACCGCAACGATCTCGCCATCGCCGCCGTCAAGGCGTATCCCGCCCGTTTCGCCATCATGGGCCGCTTCAATCCGGAAGCGCCGGACGCGCGCGAGACGGTCAAGACCTGGCTGCATCAGCCCGGCATGCTGGGCATGCGTTTTTCGTTTCACATTCCCGTGCTGCAGCAGCCGCTGGTCGAAGGCAAGTTCGACTGGGTGTGGAGCGAGGCCGAGCGACTCGGCATCAAGCTGATGATCCTGGTGCCGCAGAACTTCGTGCATGTGATCGACGGCGTCGCCGCGCGCCATCCGAACCTCAAAATCATCATGGACCACCTGTCACTGTCGAGCGGCAAACCCGAAGAAGACACTTTCCGCGATTTCGACAAACTGCTGCCCATCGCCAAACGCCCCAATGTCGCGGTCAAGGCCAGCGCGCTGCCCTGCTATCTGAAGGAGCCGTATCCCTTCACCAAGGTGCAGACCTACGCCAAGCGCGCCTACGAGGCGTTCGGCCCCAAGCGCCTGTTCTGGGGCAGCGACTGGTCGCGCTCGCCGGTGCCGTATCGCCAGCACATCGACATGTGGCTGAAAGATGCACCGTGGGTAAAAGAGGCAGACAAGGAATGGATACTCGGCCGCGGGGTGTGCGAGTGGCTGGGGTGGAAAATGTCGTAATAGCGACACCGTGCCCACCGCCATATCACCCGCTGAAATTCTCGAGCGAGGGTGGGCAAAGCGCAGCGTGCCCACCGTATATCTCCCGCAACGAACAAAGCCCGGAATGTTCTTGGGCAAAAATACTAAACTGTTTCCGCGTGGGCACGCTACGCCCAGAGGAAGTCCCCCTGGGGGACG
>CAZAOZ010000082.1:0-10215 GCA_964486865.1 uncultured Bordetella sp. | reverse complement strand
GCAATGCGTTACGCGCGGGCTGGTCGCTCAGCCAGTTGCGCCGCGCCTCGGCATAACGCACCAGAGCCGCCACCGCATCCACCGCTGGTTCCGCGCTGCGCAAAAAGGGTATGCCGGCTTTCCGCATCAACTGCGCTGCGATGTCCGGCATGCCCATCCAGCACACCACGAAGGGTTTGCTGATCTGCGCTTTGGCTTCGGCGAAACTCTGCACGGTGATTTCGGCGTATTTGTCCGTGAACGACAGCCAGACGACGGCGACATCGACCTGCGGATCGGATAACAGGATTTTCAGACTGTCGCGCATCAGCGCCGGATTGACCAGGCCTTGCGCCGTGATATCCACCGGGTTGCTGATGGAGCCGAATGCCGGCACGACTTTGCGCAAAGCTGCGGTGGTGTCTGCGCTCAGCGCCGCCACATGCAGTCCCAGTTCTTCCGCACGGTCCGCCATCAGCGCTCCGGCGCCGCCGGAGCGCGTGATGAAACCAATGCCCTTGCCGGCCGGTAATCCGCATTGTGAAAAAATATCAACAAAATCAAGGAGTTGCTCATCACTGCGGGCGCGGATAATGCCTCGCGGCCGGATCACGCCGTCAAACACGGCATCCTCTCCGGCGAGCGAGCCGGTGTGCGAAGCAATGGCGCGAGCACCGGCGCGCGTACGTCCGACCTTGGTCAGCACCAGCGGCTTGGCGCGCTGCAGCGCGTCTTCGGCCACTTCCAGCAGGCCTGCCCCGTTTTTCAGGCCTTCGATATAGCCGGCCCCCACCCTGACGGTGTCTTCGGCGATGATGGCGCGCATGACATCGACAAACTGGATATCGGTTTCATTGCCGGTGTTGACGAAGTAACCGAAGTTGAGCCCGCGCTTGCGCGCGGTGCCGGCAGTGGCCGTGCCCAGCGCGCCGGATTGGGTGACGAATGCCACCGGACCTTCCGGCGTCGGCCCCAGAGAAAACTGGCTGAACGTGGCCATCACGTTCTCGAATACATTGACCAGACCGAGGCAGTTCGGACCCAGGATGCGCACCCCGCTTTCCGCGATGGCCTTTTTCAATTCAGCTTCGAGATGCACGCCGTCGCCGCCGACTTCGCTGAATCCGGAGCTGAAGACGACCGCGGCTTTGACTTTTTTGCGGCCCAGCTCGCGCAGCGTATCCGGCACCTGCTTCGCGGGAACTGCGACCACTGCGAGATCAACAGTTCCCGGTATGGATGCCACATCGGGATAACACAGCAGATCGAGCAGCGTCTGATATTTCGGATTGACCGGGTATATCCGTCCGGCATAGCCTTTATCGACCAGCGCTTTCAGCGTACGGCCGTTGATCTTGTTGAAGTCGGCGGAAGCGCCGATGACAGCAATCGATTGGGGATGCAGCAAAGCCTGTACGGCATCGTTCATTTACTGGACTCGCCTGGACGGAAACCTGCGGGCACGATAGCGGCTGGGGCGATGCGGGTCAAACCGCAGTCGTGCTAGATTGTCGTCTGCATCCTGTTTACCGCGAGGAGGCGTCATGAAAAAAATCATTCAATACAGCATGGCAGTGCTGCTGGCGCTGTCCGCATCATGGGCCGCTGCACAGAATTTCCCGGTCAAATCACTGCGCATGGTGATCCATTTTCCGCCCGGCGGGCCTACCGATCTGGTCGGCCGCGCCATGGCGCAAAAACTGACCGAGATCTGGAAACAGCAGATCATTGTCGAAAATCGTCCCGGCGCCGGCGGTGTTATCGGCATTGAAACCGTATTGCGTGCTCCACCCGACGGTCACACGCTGCTGTTCGGCACTTCCGGCGCGCTGGCACTGGCACCCGCGCTGACGCCCAAGCTGCCCTACAACGTGTTCACCGATCTCGCGCCGATCACGCTGGTCGTGATCAATCCGCAGATTCTGGTGGTGCATCCCTCGCTGCCGGTGCATACGGTGCGTGACCTGATCAGATTAGCCAAGTCCAGACCCGGCCAGATCAACTATGGCTCGGTAGGTCCCGGCAGCCCGCAGCACATGGGTATGGAATTGCTGAAATCGATGGCTAGGATCGACATGGTGCATATCCCGTACAAGGGCACCGCTCCGGCCATGACCGACCTGATTGGCGGGCAGATATCCGCCATGTTCAACAGCATGCCTTCGGTGTTGCCGCACGTGGCCACTGGCCGCCTGCGCGGCATCGCCGTCGGCAGTGCCAACCGCTCACCGGCTACACCGGACATTCCCACGGTGGCCGAGGCTGGCCTGAAAGGATTTCAGTACGTGACCTGGTACGCCCTGCTGGCGCCGGCGGCAACCCCCAGGGATGTCATTACCAAAATCAATGCCGATGCGGTCAAGGTGCTGTCGCAGCCGGACATGGTGCAGCGTTTTGCCAGTCAGGGCGCTGAACCGGCGCCTGGCACTCCGGAGGGGCTGGCCAAATTCATGCGCGCCGAATATGACGAATGGAAAAGGGTCATCAAGGCGGCGAATATCAAGCTGGACTGAATGTGGCTTTGCGCCAGTCGCTTGCATTTTTTTACCGTAGGCTGATACTTTAGGGAGCGCATGCGGAGATCGGGGAATGAACCGGCGCGCGGCGCAGGTGGAACCACCACCCAGGGGCCGCGATGAAACGATCAGTTGCACTATCGAATGCAATTGCCGCTGCTATCGTAGCGATATTTTTGCTTGATACCAGCATAGCGCTGGCGCAATCCTGCTCCCCTTCCAGCGCGCCTCAACCTTCCGGGGGGGCGTGTCAGCGGTGCCTGGTGGCGTACCTATTCGGCATGGTGCAGTCAATGCGGCGGCACGCCTTATCAGGACAATACTGGCGGTGGTTGCCGGCCCGGTCCCAACTGGGGCAAAACTGCCGGCTCCTCTTTATCGGCGCCTGCAAGCGACGATCCCGGCACCAACGCCGCACGCATCGCCGGCGATATGTTTTCACGCCTCAATCCGCAAACACCTTCACAGATCGGTCTCGCCGCCGGCGCCTCCATTGCCACCGGCATACTCTCTGCAGGCATCGCTGAAATGATGCGGGGCCCTTCGCCCGAACAGATCCGCCAGCGCCAGATGCAGGAAGAGCAGGCGCGCCAGGAGCGGGCACGTATCGCGCGCGAAGCCGCTGAAGCCGCCGAGCGCAGACACCGTGCTTTGCTGGCTGAGATGCAGACCGAGGGACGCCCGCCTCAACTCAAACCCATGATCGACAATGATCCCAATGTGGTGTTGCTCCCGGATGGCGCCCGCTTCGCCGGAATTCCAGGCAACAATGAACTCAGGCCCATGCTGGGCGACCCGGAACATCTGGCGCGAGGTGGCCGCGTGGTCGATTGCGTACAGACACGTCAGATCTATGAGCGCATGAGCGCCGGACTGCCGATGCAGCGCGAACAACTGGCCAAATACGAGGAGCAGATCCGTAACGCCACGCGCGAGCGCCCGGCGATCAGTGAAGAAGCGCGCAACCTTGCAGTCCAGACTGCTTATTCCGAGGCACGCAATATCGCCAAATCAACCGCCGTAGTGCGTGCCCGCCTGGGAGCCATGAAACTCGACGGCGTCTCGCCGGAAAAACGCGCCGAGTGGATGCGCTCTCTCAAGGATTGGGACGACTTATCCGATCAGATCGACAAGCTGCCCACGGCTTATATGGCCGGCGTGCAATACGGAGAAGACTTGCCGGCACTGGGTAAAACACTGCAGGAGCGTGCGCTGCGCCTGAACAAACTGGTGGTGGACAGCGGCCTGGCTGAATCCGTCGGCGAAGAACTGGCCACCTACGGCTTCGGCCCGGCCGGAGCGCTGACTTTTCGTGTTGCTAAATTCGGCATCGACTCGGCCTACGTTACCGGCAAGCATATGCTCAACGAGCAGGAAATCGCCCAGGCGCGCGCCACCTACGATCATCTGCGCTCGCAGTACAGCCAGGCTGAAGAAAAAGTCAACAATGCCCGCGAGGATCTTGCGCAATTATGCACCGCAAGATCCTGAGCATCACCCACCTGAAAACCCCATCCGGAAAGGCATTCATGGCACTTATTCGTCAATTCGCGCTAGTGCTCACCCTTGTTTTTACAGGTGCAACGTTCGTTCAGGCGCAGAACACGCAAGCGAATGAACATGAGTATGTACCCGCTGCTACGGTGCTGCAGCAACTCAGCGACGGTCAGGCGCGCCAGCAGATTGTCGATCTGACGACGCGGCGCGGTTTCAGCGGCGCGATTATTGCGCCGCATGAAATCGGCTTTGGCGTCAAGGCAATCTGGGTGCTCGGCGTGATTTTCCACGACGACAGGATTGAATTGCGCGTTGATGATCGCGAACAACCGGTCAGAAACTTTCCCTATCGCGACATTCCTCCGGTCGCCATGATCCATGACACGGTGCTTGGTCTGTCGCAATTTGGCGTGCCGCTGGACAAGACTACCGCGATCTATTTCATTGACGGCGGCCTGTCGAGCGAAACTCGCAAGAACGGCACCATGCGTCTTGCCGATGCAATCTACGCGCTGCGCCATTATCGGATTGAAGAAGCATCTTTTGACGAAAAATTTCACGAAATCGCAGCGCAATACCGGGCTCTTGCGGTCAAACCGGCGCTGCCTGAGGAAGTACGCAAATACCGCGTGCAGGCCGAGTTTGCGGTTGAGCAAAAACGTTATGACGACGCAGTACGCTTTTACGGCGAAGGCATCAAGCTGGCGCCGTGGTGGGCGCAAGGCCATTTTAATCGCGCATTGTTTCTGGCGGAGAGAAACCGTTATCACGATGCCGTCATTGCGATGAACAAGTATCTTCAGCTCGAGCCCAACGCACTCAATGCGCGCGCTGCGCAGGACAAGGTATATCAATGGGAATCAATGACACAGGTAGCGCCGGCGCCCGCCCCTGTCTCCCGCCCCGGCGGCTTGCTCGCCACACCGAGAGGGGGCGGCGACTGCTTCATCGCCACCGCTGCCTACGGCTCGGCGCTCGACCCGCATGTGGTTGAATTGCGCCGATTTCGCGACCGCTACCTGCTGACCAATGCGCCGGGTAGTGCATTGGCGGAGTTTTATTACCGGCACTCGCCGCAACTGGCACAGGTCATTGCGCGCAACGAGAGCCTGCGCGCAATGGTGCGGGGCCTGTTGACCCCTGTGGTGCTTGCGGTGGCCTATCCGCAGCAATCGATGGCGGCACTGGCGGCGCTGTTCGCCGCGCTGCTGCTGTGGCGGGCATGCCGCAATCGCATGGCCGCTACGCCGCGTCGATAAAAAACCGTTTTTTCAGCATGTGCAGTTCGTCGCGCAGTTGCGCCGCGCGCTCGAATTCAAGGTTTCGCGCGGCGGCCAGCATTTCCTTCTCGACGCGCTTGATTTCCCGGGTCATGTCCTTGTCGCTCATCAGGTCGTAGCGCGCCTGATTCTGCGCCGCCTTCAGTTCCTGCCGCGCGGAGTCGTAGTCGTAGGCGCCGTCGATGATGTCCTTGATGCGCTTGGTCACGCCGATCGGCGTGATGCCTTCCGCGGTGTTGTGCGCAAGCTGCTTGGCGCGGCGGCGCTCGGTTTCGCCGATGGCGCGACGCATGGAGTCGGTGATGCGGTCGGCGTAGAGTATGGCCTTGCCGTTGATGTGGCGCGCGGCGCGGCCGATGGTCTGGATCAGCGAGCGTTCGGAGCGCAGGAAACCCTCCTTGTCCGCATCCAGAATGGCGACCAGTGACACTTCCGGCAGATCCAGCCCCTCGCGCAGCAGATTGATGCCGACCAGCACATCAAATTCACCCAGACGCAGGTCACGGAGGATTTCCACGCGCTCGACCGTTTCGATGTCGGAGTGCAGATAGCGCACCTTGATGCCGTGCTCGGCGAGGTAATCGGTCAGGTCCTCGGACATGCGCTTGGTCAGCGTGGTGACCAGCACGCGCTCGCCTGCCGCGACCCGCGCATTGATTTCCGACAGCAGATCGTCCACCTGGGTCGTTGCGGGCCGCACTTCGAGTTGCGGATCGACCAGTCCGGTCGGACGCACCACCTGTTCGACCACCTGCTGCTGATGCTCGCGTTCATATTCAGCCGGGGTCGCGGATACAAACACCACCCGGCGCATGAATTTCTCGAATTCGTCGAAGCGCAGCGGCCGGTTGTCCAGCGCCGAAGGCAGCCGGAAGCCGTAGCCGACCAGGTTTTCCTTGCGCGCGCGGTCACCGCGGTACATGCCGCCCGCCTGCGGGATGGTGACGTGGCTTTCGTCGATGATCATCAGCGCATCGCGCGGCAGGTAATCGATCAGCGTCGGCGGCGGCTCGCCGGGCTGGCGGCCGGACAGATGCCGCGAGTAATTCTCGATGCCTTTGCAAAAGCCCATTTCATTGAGCATTTCCAGGTCAAAACGCGTGCGCTGCTCGATGCGCTGCGCTTCGACCAGCTTGTGCTCCTTCTGGAACCAGGCTATGCGCTCGCGCAGTTCGATTTTGATCGCCTCGATGGCGCGCACTGTCGTCGCGCGCGGCGTCACATAGTGGCTGGACGGGTACACCGTGAAACGCGACACGCGCTGCAGGATATGTCCGGTCAGCGGATCGAAAATCTGGATGCTTTCGACTGCGTCGTCGAACAGCGAGACCCGTACCGCGGTTTCCGGGCTTTCCGCGGGAAAGATGTCGAGCACGTCGCCGCGCACGCGGAATACGCCGCGCTTGAACTCGATGTCGTTGCGCTCGTACTGCATCGAGATCAGGCGCTCGATGGCATCGCGCTGGCTGAGTTTCTCGTTCTCATTCAGATGCAGGATCATGCCGTGATAATCGACCGGATCGCCGATGCCGTAGATGGCCGACACCGTGGCGACTATGATGGTGTCGCGCCGCTCCAGCAGCGCCTTGGTCGCCGACAGGCGCATCTGCTCGATATGCTCGTTGATGTTCGAGTCTTTTTCGATGAACAGATCCTTCGACGGCACGTAGGCTTCGGGCTGGTAATAGTCGTAATACGAGACGAAATACTCGATGGCGTTTTCCGGAAAGAATTCGCGCATTTCGGAGTACAGCTGTGCCGCCAGCGTCTTGTTGGGCGCCATGATCAGCGCCGGCACGCCGAGGCGCGCAATGACATGCGCCATGGTGTAGGTTTTGCCCGACCCGGTGACGCCCAGCAGCGTCTGAAAGACGAGTCCGTCGCGCACCCCTGCCGTCAGTTTGGCAATGGCTTCAGGCTGGTCCCCGGCCGGTGAAAACGGCTGATGCAGCCGGTACGGGCTGTCGGGGAAAGTGATGATTTCCATGAAAATCGGGCAAAAACGCCCATGTTACCGGTTTCGCTGCCCTCAGGCGATGCGCCTTGCAGTGGCGCCATGAACGGGAGTTTGGTTGCACTGCAAAAACGCGGATAGAATGGCGGTTTTCCGCAACCTTTTCGCAACCGACACGCGATTTCGCGCCGCAAATGAGCCCATCCATACTCGAAAAAATAGAAATGGCGCCCAAGGATCCCATCCTGGGCGTGACCGAAGCCTATAACGCCGACCAGAATCCCAAAAAGGTGAACCTCGGCGTCGGTGTCTATACCGACGACAACGGCAAAGTGCCGGTGCTGCAGTGCGTGCGCCGCGCCGAGCAGAAGCTGGCTGAAGCCCCGCTGCCCCGCAACTACCTGCCGATCGACGGCCTCGCGGTGTACGACCGTGCAGTGCAGGAAACCCTGTTCGGCGCCGACAATCCGGCTGTCAGGGATGGACGCATTGTCACCGTACAGACGCTGGGCGGCACCGGCGGCCTGAAGGTCGGCGGCGACTTCCTGCGCCGTGTAAACCCCGGCGCCGATATTTACATCAGCGACCCGAGCTGGGAAAACCACCGCGCAATCTTTGAATACGCCGGCTACACGGTCAAAACCTATCCCTACTACGATCCGGCGACCAACGGCCTGAAATTCGATGCCATGCTGGCGGCGCTGGACCAGTTGCCGGCCGGTGCCGTCGTACTGCTGCATGCCTGCTGTCACAACCCGACCGGCGTCGATTTATCCGCTGCGCAATGGAACAAAGTCATTGCCGTGCTCAACAAACGCAAGCTGGTGCCTTTCCTCGATATCGCCTATCAGGGCTTTGCCGACGGTCTGGAGGAGGATGCTGCGACCATTCGCCGTTTCACCGCCGAGTGTCCGGCGGTGTTCGTGTCGAGCTCGTTTTCGAAATCGCTGTCACTGTACGGCGAACGTGTCGGCGCACTGAGCATCGTCACTGCAGGCAAGGAAGAAGCCGCGCGCACGCTGAGCCAGCTGAAACGCGTCATCCGCACCAACTATTCCAGTCCGCCGACGCTGGGCGGCCAGGCGGTGGCGATGGTGCTGACCACGCCGGAACTGCGGCAGATGTGGAACCAGGAACTGGGCCAGATGCGCGAGCGCATCAAGGTCATGCGTAAACAGCTGGTGGAGAAAATCCGCGCCCTCCGCGCCGACTTTGACTTCAGCTTCATCGTCGAACAGCGCGGCATGTTTTCCTACTCCGGGCTGACCAAGGAGCAGGTGCGGCGCCTGCGCGAGGAATACTCCATCTATGCGATCGACAGCGGCCGCATTTGTGTGGCGGCACTGAACACCAAAAACATCGATTACGTGGCGCAGGCCATCGCCAAGGTTCTGGTCTGACCGCGCCTCGCCGTCATCCCTGAAATAGCCGGCCTGCGCGGCCGGCTATTTCTTTTTGTCTTTGGCGTTGTCCTTGCCGCCGCCGAACAGTCCCTCGGCCCAGTTGCCGACCTTGGCGCCTACCGCAGTGCCGGCCGGCCCTAGGATTGCGGTGCCCACCGCGGCACCGGCCATCGATGCCCCGGTCGGCAACGCCCGTGGCTCATCGAGCGTGCCGCTGATGTTCAGAGGTACCGTGGCTGCGGCCAGCGACCCCGCCTTGACCTGCGCGTTGATGCGTCCCGACAGTGCCTTGTCCGGCGCAATGGTCACGTTGCCGTCTGCCGCCAGTGAGCCGGATGCCACTTTCAGATCGGTGATGCGCTGAGTGCCGCGTTCCATCGCAAAATGCCCCGACAAGGTGTCAAAGCGCGTCTGGCCGCTGCTGTCTTTGCTGATCAGGCTGGTTGCGGCTTTCTGGATGTCGATGCCGTGCAGTACGCCGTCGCGGATATCGAACGGCGTATCCAGCTTCAATACTTTCACCAACTGATCCGCATCAGGCGCATTCGCCGAGAACACCGGTTTTGCCGTCAATCGCCCGCTCAGTTTTGTTTCTGGCGAAAACAGCGGTACCAGGTCGCGCAATTCGATAGCGGTGACCGTATAGTCGCCTTTCATCTGCAGGCCTTTTTGCCAGCCGACGGTGGATTTTCCGGTGACTGTACCTCCGTACATTTTGGCCTTGATGTCGGACAGGTTGGCATCATTCAGCGTGGCCGTGCCCTTGATCAGCAATTCATCAAACAGGATCGGCGGCCCGGCAGGCGGGCGCCAGCCCTTGGCCTGCACATCGAGACTGAAGTTTTTGCCTGATGGCTTGAGTGCTGCTTTCAGCTTGCCGTCACGCGTGCTGATATCCGCCAGTTCCGGCGCGCCGGCATCAGTCAGGGTGATATGTGCATCGAATGGCCCGAAGCTGGCCTTCTGCAATTGCAGCAGCGCGTTGTTCAGGCGGATCGACTGCACACGCACGGTGAACTCCGCGGGCTTGGCCTTGGGGTCTGTTTTGGTCCACGCCGGTATTTTATCGATGGCTTTCTGGTTGATGACCAGGCCATCCACATCAATGCTGCGGATGATCTTGGTATCGGTCAGCAATGACCACAGGTCCGGCGTGACCGACACGCTGCCCACCTTGATGTCGCCGCCCTTGCCGACTTCAATGCCGCTCACGATGACATGCGGCAGCGGCAGGCCGGCCAGTTTCAGGCTTTTCAGCCGCACCGGCTCCTTCAGCGCTGCCGACGCTTTTTGCTCGATTTCCGGACGATAATCGTCAAGGGAGACAAAAAACGGAATGACGCCAAGCGCTGCGATCAAAACTGCCAGCAGTGCTGCGAGACGTTTTAACCACTTCATTTTGCGTGTTTTCCTGCGTTGACCGGGTATTGAACGACGGATAGAATACGCCCCTGCCCGCATTTGCAACACCCCGTTTTTACCGGGTTTTGCCGATTTATTCCCCGATAGCTCAGTCGGTAGAGCACCTGACTGTTAATCAGGTTGTCCCTGGTTCGAGCCCAGGTCGGGGAGCCAGAATTTTTTGT
>CAZAOZ010000081.1:0-10508 GCA_964486865.1 uncultured Bordetella sp. | reverse complement strand
TGGCGCCGGATACGGGCATCTGCACTTCGGGTCGCAGGGCAAAGCTCAACTTGCTCTTGTCATCGTCATGGAAACGCCACTTCGCGCCGAGCACCGTGTTGCCAGTGCCGCTTTCTTTCGTTCCGCCCGCAGGTTCCAGCGCTTGATGGGACAATCCGGCGAACAAATCGAGTGCGTCGGTCACGCCGCGCGTATAGACCGCCGCCACCTCGCGTGATTTGTCCTTGCCGCCCGCCAGTTTTTCGGTTGCACGCGCATAGCTGCCTTCGAGCTGGTTGCCGCCCGTGCCCTGCGTGCCGGTGTCGTCGGTAACCAGCGGCTGAAACGCCGCCGCCAGACCCGGCGCGAGAACGAGCGCAGCCACGATGCACCATGTCATGCCGTACGGTTTTATGCTGCGCGGCTCGCTCACGGCGTTTTTGCCGGTGTAAAAGTTCATGATTGTCCTTTAGAACATGTTTTAAATCAAAAGGTTGCAATACAATCGTGGAACGCGGAAGGAGTGGGCACCGAAAGAAGTCACCTTGGGTGGCAGCGTCCCCTTGGAGGTCGGGCCTGCGGCCTTTATCCGGGCCACAGGTTTTTTCGCTCTGCACTTTGCGCTGGCGTTCAGTCCCCCAAGGGGACTTCCTTCGGGGCGTCCCCCAAGAGGACTTCCTTCGGGGCGCCCCCCAAGGGGACTTCCTTCGGGGCGCGTGGGCAGTTCTTGCGCGTGCAGTCGGCGTAAATGTGCAGCGAATGGTCATGGATGCGGAAGCCGCGTTCCTGCGCGACTTTTTCCTGCCGTTTTTCGATTTCAGCGTCGTAGAATTCCTCGACATGTCCGCACTGCAGGCATACAAGGTGGTCGTGATGTCCGCCCTGGTTGAGTTCGAAGACGGCCTTGCCGGATTCGAAATGGTGGCGGGTCAGCAGGCCGGCCTGCTCGAACTGCGTCAGTACGCGATAGACGGTGGCCAGTCCGGTGTCGGCGCCTTCTTCGACCAGTTTTTTGTAAACATCCTCGGCCGACAGATGGCGGACGTCGCTTTTCTCGAACAGTTCGAGGATGCGCAGCCGCGGCAGCGTGGCCTTGAGGCCGATGGTCTTCAGGTCATCCGGAGAGCTCATCGTTTTTCCTGCCGGGCGGGGCGTTTCCCAAGAGGACTTCCTCCGGGCGCTCATGAGTGGGAATCTCGGCTATGATACCAACAAAATTTATGGTGCATACCGCCGCGTTTTTGTGAATCCTTTATGAAAAAAATCCTGATCATCACGCTGCTGCTCGCGGGTTGCGGCAGCATGCCGTCGTTGCAGCCGCTGCAGCCCTACAAGATCGACATCCAGCAGGGCAACTATGTCACGCAGGACATGATCGCCAGGCTGAAGCCCGGCATGTCGCGCAGCCAGGTGCGCTTTGCGCTGGGCACGCCGCTGCTGGTCGATCCGTTTCGCACCGATCGCTGGGATTATGTCTATACCTACCAGAAGCAGGGTGAACTGACCGAGCAGCGCACGGTGACCGTGATCTTTCGCGGCGAGCAGCTCGACCGCATTGAAGGCGACGTGGTGGCGGCAAAGCCTGCGGCCGCGGCGCCCGCAGCGGAGAAAAAATGAGCACCGCTCCCCAACGCACGCGCATCGCCGTTGCCGGCAGCAGCGGCCGCATGGGTCGCATGTTGCTGGAAGCGGTGGCGCAGGACGCGCAAGCGACGCTCGCCGCGGCGCTGGAAATCGCCGGCTGCCCGGACGTGGGCCGCGATGCCGGCGAGCTGATCGGCGCGCCGCGCGGCGTGCTGATCAGCGACAACCCGGAGCAGGTGCTGGCCGGCTGCGACGTGCTGATCGATTTCACGCGCCCCGAAGGCACGCTGCGGCATGTCGCCATCTGCCGCAAGCTGAAGGTGCGCATGGTCATCGGCACCACCGGCTTTGATGACGCCGGCAAGAAGGCGATTGCCGACGCCGCGCGCGACATCGGCATCGTGTTTGCGCCGAACATGAGCGTCGGCGTCAATGTCACGCTGAAACTGCTGGACATGGCGGCGCGGGCGCTGGGTCCGGATCACGATATCGAGATCATCGAAGCACATCATCGCCACAAGGTCGATGCGCCGTCGGGCACCGCGCTGAAAATGGGCGAAGTCATCGCCGGCGCGCTGGGTCGCAACCTCAAGGATTGCGCGGTGTACGGGCGCGAGGGCGTCACCGGTGAGCGCAAGCGCGAAACCATCGGTTTTGCGACCATCCGCGGCGGCGATATTGTCGGCGATCACACCGCCCTGTTTGCCGGTACCGGCGAGCGTGTGGAAATCACCCATCGCTCCAGCAGCCGCGCCACTTATGCGCAGGGCGCGCTGCGCGCAGCCCATTTTCTGCAGATCCAACCCCATGGCCTTTACGACATGTGGGATGTGCTGGGTCTGAAATAAATACGTAATAAAATCAATATGTCATGTAATTTCAGCTGCCTGCGCGCCGGATGCGCTGTGCTGCTGGCCGCCGCTACGTTCAGCGCTGCGGCGGCGGGCATCACCGTGCGCGATGTCAATTACCGCAACGGTACTGTTGAAGTCGGCGCAAAGCTGTATCTGCCCGAGGGCAAAGCGCCACATCCGGCGGTGCTGTATGTGCATGCCCGGCGCGGCTGGGACGCGGAAGCCGATGCGCAGGTGCGGCGCGTCGCGTCGCGGGGCATCGCCGTCATCGCGCCGGACTATCACAGTCCGCGGTTTATTCCGGCATGGCCCATCGAGCACGATCCGGAAACCGAAAAGGATGTGGAACTGGCGATCGACGCGCTGAAAAAAATTCCGGAAGTGCGTGCGGATCGCATCTGCGTGGTCGGTTTTTCGCGGGGCGGCTATCATGCGGTGCTGCTGGCGGCGCGGCGCCGGGAGGTGGCCTGCATCGTCACGTACTACGGGCATATGGTGAACCCGAATGCGCCGGAGCCGGTGCAGGTGTATCGCTATGCGCCGGAGATCGAAAAAATCAACGTACCGGCGATGTTCATCGTCGGTGAAGAAGAAATGGAAATCCGCCGCACCAGCATCCGCCGCGCCTATTACGCCTTGCTCAAGCGCGGTGTGCCGGTGGAAATGCTGATGTATCCGCATGCGCGCCGCGCCTTCGATTTTCGCCAGGATCAGCGCGAAGAAGAGAAACTGGCGACCGAGGATGCGGCAAACCGTGCGGCGGCGTTCATCAAGGGCGTGCTGGCGCGTTGATGTTGGGGACCGGCGCAGGCCACGGTTTGTGACAGCACGGCCTCTCGCGTATAATTCCGACCTCAAGAACAGCGGGACGGGCGCAACCCGTCCCGCTTGTCGCATCAAATCCAATAAAATCAGGAGCTTGCCGTGTCCTCGCGTACGCCTGCCATTCTTGTACTGAAGGATGGCACGGTATTTCGCGGCTCTTCGATCGGGGTTGCAGGCATGACCGCCGGCGAAGTGGTGTTCAACACGGCGATGACCGGGTATCAGGAAATCCTCACTGACCCGTCGTACTGCCGGCAGATCGTCACGCTGACTTATCCCCACATCGGCAACACCGGCGCCAATGCCGAGGACGTCGAGTCCGCCAAAGTGCATGCGGCCGGACTAGTGATCCGCGATCTGCCGCTGCGTTCCTCGAATTTCCGCGAAAACTGGACACTGGGCGATTACCTCCAGCGCGAGAACATCGTCGCCATTGCCGATATCGACACCCGCAAGCTAACCCGCCTGCTGCGCGACCAGGGCGCGCAGGACGGCTGCATCATGGCCGGGAAAATCGATGAAAAAGCGGCGCTCAAGGCGGCGCGCGAATTTCCGGGACTGGTCGGCATGGACCTGGCGAAAGTCGTGTCCTGCCCCGAGTCCTATGCCACGGACGAAACGGCATGGAAGCTGGGCGCGGGTTACGGCCAGCGCACGGATGCGCGGTTCCATGTCGTTGCCTATGACTTTGGCGTCAAGCGCAACATCCTGCGCATGCTCGCCGCGCGCGGCTGCCGGCTGACCGTGGTGCCGGCGCAGACGACGGCGGCGGAAGTGCTGAAGCTAAAGCCCGACGGCGTGTTCCTGTCGAACGGTCCCGGCGATCCCGGACCCTGCGATTACGCCATCCGCGCGATCCGCGACATTCTTGCCGCCGGCGTGCCGCTGTTCGGCATCTGCCTCGGCCACCAGTTGCTGGCGCTGGCCTGCGGCGCGAAAACGCTGAAAATGAAATTCGGTCATCACGGCGCCAATCATCCGGTGCAGGATCTCGACTCGAAGCGCGTGATGATCACCAGCCAGAACCACGGCTTTGCGGTGGATGCCGCAACATTGCCGGCCAATGCCCGGGTGACCCACGTGTCGCTGTTCGACGGCAGCCTGCAGGGTTTTGCACTGACCGACAAACCGGCGTTCTGCTTCCAGGGGCATCCGGAAGCGAGTCCGGGGCCGCATGATGTTGATTATCTGTTTGACCGGTTTGTGAAGTTAATGGAACAAAAACAATAGACAGGATTAACAGGATTTTCAGGATATAAAAGCACAGTCTTTGAATTCATCCTGCTGAATCCTGTCAATCCTGTTAAATAAAACATGCCTAAAAGAACCGACATCAAGAGCATCCTGATCATCGGCGCCGGCCCGATCATCATCGGCCAGGCGTGCGAGTTCGACTATTCCGGCGCGCAGGCGTGCAAGGCGCTGCGCGAAGAGGGTTATCGCGTCATTCTGGTCAACTCCAATCCGGCAACCATCATGACCGATCCGGAAATGGCGGACGCGACGTACATCGAGCCCCTGACCTGGCAGGTGGTCGAGAAAATCATTGCGATCGAGAAACCCGACGCACTGCTGCCGACGATGGGCGGGCAGACGGCGCTCAATTGCGCGCTGGATCTCGCCAAACACGGCGTGCTGGAGAAACACGGCGTGGAAATGATCGGCGCCTCCAAGGAGGCCATCGACAAGGCCGAGGACCGCGAGAAATTCAAGAAGGCGATGGCGAAGATCGGGCTGGACAGTCCGCGTTCGGCGCTGGCGCACAGTCTCGAAGAGGCGCTGCAGGTGCAGACGGTGGTGGGTTTTCCGACCATCATCCGGCCGTCGTTCACGATGGGCGGCACCGGCGGCGGCATTGCCTACAACCACGAGGAATTCGTCGCCATCATCGAGCGCGGTCTCGAGGCCAGCCCGACCAGGGAAGTACTGGTCGAAGAGTCGGTCATCGGCTGGAAGGAATACGAGATGGAGGTCGTGCGCGACCGCGCCGACAACTGCATCATCATCTGTTCCATCGAAAATTTCGATCCGATGGGCGTGCATACGGGTGACTCGATCACGGTGGCGCCGGCGCAGACACTGACCGACAAGGAATACCAGATCATGCGCAACGCCTCGATCGCGTGCCTGCGCGAGATTGGCGTTGAAACCGGCGGGTCGAACGTGCAATTCGGCATCAATCCCGAAGACGGGCGCATGGTGATCATCGAAATGAACCCGCGCGTGTCGCGGTCTTCGGCGCTGGCATCGAAAGCCACGGGCTTTCCGATTGCCAAGGTTGCGGCCAAGCTCGCAGTCGGTTACACGCTGGACGAACTGCGCAACGAGATCACCGGCGGCGCAACGCCGGCTTCGTTCGAACCCAGTATCGATTACGTGGTGACCAAGATTCCGCGTTTCGCCTTCGAGAAATTCCCGCAGGCCAACGACCGGCTGACCACGCAGATGAAATCGGTGGGCGAGGTGATGGCCATCGGCCGCACCATTCAGGAGTCGCTGCAGAAGGCATTGCGCGGGCTGGAAACCGGCGCCGATGGTTTCGATGAGAAATCCACGGATCCGGATGTGATCGAAAATGAACTCGGCGATCCGGGGCCGGAGCGCATTTTTTATGTCGCCGATGCTTTCCGCGTCGGTATGACGCTCGATCAGGTGCATGGTTTTTCGCGCATCGATCCGTGGTTCCTGGCGCAGATCGAGGACATCGTGCGCCAGGAGCAGGCGCTGGCCGGCCGCGCCATCGACAAGCTCGACGCGGCGGCGCTGCGGCAGCTGAAGCGCGCCGGGTTTTCCGACCGGCGGCTGGCGAAGCTGCTGGCGACGGATCAGGATGCGGTGCGCGCGCGCCGCCATGCGCTGGACGTGCGTCCGGTGTACAAGCGCGTTGATACCTGCGCCGCCGAATTTTCCACCAGCACCGCCTACATGTATTCGACCTATGAGGAGGATTGCGAGGCGAAGCCGACCGACCGCCGCAAGATCATGGTGCTGGGCGGCGGACCGAACCGCATCGGCCAGGGCATCGAGTTCGACTATTGCTGCGTGCACGCCGCGCTGGCGCTGCGCGAGGACGGGTTCGAGACCATCATGGTCAACTGCAATCCGGAAACTGTTTCCACCGACTACGATACTTCCGACCGTCTGTATTTCGAGCCGCTGACGCTGGAAGACGTGCTGGAGATTGTCGCCATCGAGAAGCCGTTCGGCGTCATCGTGCAGTTCGGCGGGCAGACGCCGCTGAAACTCGCGCGCGACCTCGAGGCGAATGGAGTGCCCATCATCGGGACTACACCCGACTCGATAGATATTGCCGAAGACCGCGAGCGGTTCCAGAAACTGCTGGTCAAGCTGAAGCTCAGGCAGCCGCCCAACCGTACCGCGCGCAGCGCGGCGAAGGCGCTGGCGGCTGCAGCGGAGATCGGTTATCCGCTGGTGGTGCGCCCGTCGTACGTGCTGGGCGGCCGTGCCATGGAGATCGTCCACGAGCAGAGCGAACTCGAGCGCTACATGCGCGAAGCGATCAAGGTCTCGAACGATTCGCCGGTGCTGCTCGACCGCTTCCTCAACGATGCCACCGAAGTCGATGTCGATGCCGTCAGCGACGGCAAGGACGTGATCATCGGCGGCGTGATGGAGCACATCGAGCAGGCGGGCGTGCATTCCGGCGACTCGGCATGTTCGCTGCCGCCGTTTTCGCTGTCTGCGGAGCTGCAGGAGGAATTGCGCGTGCAGACCGTGGCCATGGCCAAGGCGCTGAAAGTCATCGGCCTGATGAACGTGCAGTTCGCGATTCAGAAAGATGCGCAGAAAAACGGCGAAGAGGTCGTCTATGTGCTCGAAGTGAACCCGCGCGCCTCGCGCACCGTGCCCTTTGTGTCGAAAGCCACCGGCCTGCCGCTGGCCAAGATCGCGGCGCGTTGCATGGCGGGAATCACGCTGGCGGCGCAGGGCGTCACCCGCGAGATCGTGCCGCCGTATTATTCGGTCAAGGAAGCGGTGTTCCCGTTCATCAAGTTCCCGGGCGCGGACACCATCCTCGGTCCGGAAATGAAATCGACCGGCGAAGTGATGGGCGTGGGCGAAACGTTTGCCGAGGCGTTCGTCAAATCGCAACTGGGTTCCGGCGAGCGGCTGCCCAAGTCGGGCAAGGTGTTCATCAGCCTGCGCGACGACGACAAGCTGCGCGTCATCGACACCGCGCGCGTGCTGACCGGCATGGGCTTCACGCTGGTGGCGACGCACGGCACGGCGAAGGCGATGGAGGCGGCGGGCCTCACGGTCACGCGCGTCAACAAGGTCGCCGAAGGCCGCCCGCATATCGTCGATATGATCAAGAACGGCGAAATTGTGTTCATCATCAATACCGTCGAGGAAAAGCGCACGGCGATCCGCGACTCCTATTCGATCCGCCGTGCGGCATTGCAGCGGCGGGTGACGCTGTATACGACGCTGGCCGGTGCGCGTGCCGCGGCCAACGGCATGGCGCAGGCCCGCGAACTGCAGGTATATGCCCTGCAGGATCTGCACAAGCGGCTGGTTGCGCAGACGATCCCGGTGTAACGGCTCCTGCCGGGCTTCCCCGTCCGGCAGTTGTTGTTTGCCGGGTCATATACACTACGACACTGCGAGTTAACTTAGGATCACATCATCATGGGTGTCAAAGTCCCGCTGACCGTCAAGGGCGCAGCACTGATGCGCGCAGAGCTGCACGAACTCAAGACCGTGCAGCGCCCGTCCATCATCACGGCGATTGCCGAGGCGCGTTCGCACGGCGACTTGTCGGAGAATGCCGAATACGCGGCGGCGAAGGAGCGGCAGAGTTTCATCGAAGGTCGCATCGCCGAACTGGAATCGAAAATCGCGAACGCGCAGATCATCGATCCGGCAACCATCGACACCGACGGGCGCTGCGTGTTCGGCGCCACGGTCGATCTGGAGGAGGTCAACGGCGGCGGGGCAGTAACCTACCAGATCGTCGGCGACGACGAGGCCGACATCAAGCTGGGCAAGATTTCCATCAGTTCACCGATTGCGCGTGCATTGATCGGCAAATACGCCGGCGACATTGCCGAGGTGCAGGCGCCGGGCGGCGTGCGCGAATACGAGATCATCGATATCAAGTACGTGTGAACTGCGGTGAAGGCGTAAGGGGTGAAGGGGGGATGTTTGGGTTACCCGTTCACTGCATTCACCCCTGATAGCTGCGCTTGGTCCGGCGCGGGCCTTTTTTGACCCGCGGGCGATGCGACCTGCCTGCGGGTTTGGTGCCGGCTTTGGCGTCGGCGCCGCGCGGCGCGGCGCCGGCGTCTTCCGGACGCGGCCTGTAGATCACCAGAATTTTTCCGATATGCTGCACGGGTGCGGCGTCGAACTGCGTGCAGATGGCCTTGATCAGCTCTGCGCGTACAGCGCGGTCATCGCCGAACACGCGGATCTTGATCAGTTCGTGGCTTTTCAGGGCAATTTCAATTTCCTGCGCCACGGACGGCGTCAGGCCGGCGTCGCCGACCATGACCACGGGATGCAGGTGATGGGCGCGGGCCTTCAGGGCGCGGCGTTCGGCAGAGGTCAGTGTTTTCATGGATGACTGGTGACTGGTAATTGGTGAATGGTAAATGGTAATGGGTGAATGGTAACCCCGGACGGCAGGCTGCGCTGCATCCATTCACGATTCACCCATCACCCATCACCCATCACCAATTACCATTCACCATTCACCGGTTTTCAAGGAATGGCCAAGAACAAATCCAGCAAAGCGTGGATGCAGGAACACGTCACCGATCCCTACGTGCGGCGCGCGCAGGCGGAGGGCATGCGTTCGCGCGCGGCCTACAAGCTGCAGCAGTTGGCCGAGCGCGACAAGCTGCTGAAGCCCGGCATGCTGGTGGTCGATCTGGGCGCCGCACCCGGCGGCTGGTCGCAGGTGGCGCGCCGCGCGGTGGGCGACACCGGCCGGGTGGTGGCCGTCGATCTGCTGGAGATGGCGCCGGTCGCCGGGGTGCGCTTCATCCACGGCGACTTCGGCGACGCTGCCGTGCTGGCGGCGGTCGAACAGGCGCTGGAAGGCCAGGGGGCTGACCTTGTGTTGTCGGATATGGCCCCCAATATCTCAGGGGTGGCCAGCGTGGATCAGGCGAGAAGCGTCGGATTGGCTGAACTTGCGCTCGATTTTGCCGTCAACCACCTGAAGCCGCAGGGGAATTTCCTGGTCAAGGTATTCCAGGGTTCGGGTTTTGACGGGCTGGTCAAGGATATCCGCGGGAAGTTCGCGCAGACGCTGATCCGCAAGCCGGAAGCCTCCCGCAGCCGGTCGAATGAGGTCTATGTGGTAGCCAAGGGTCTGAAGAGGTCGGGTTGAAGGCGGGCCGCTGCAGGGCCTGCGGGGTGGTGATGCTGCGGTGCGGTGGAAAAACGTCTAGAATTGAACTACTTAGCTTGACTCACTGAATGCGGTACGGCCGAGGGGCTGTGCCACAAGGAGCGATTTTGAACAATCTGATGAAAAACATGGCGATCTGGCTGGTCATCGCGCTGGTGCTGATGACGGTGTTCAACCAGTTCAACGTGCGGCAGGCCACGCAAAAGGCCATGGAATATTCCCAGTTCATCGACGAGGTGAAGCAGGGCAAGATCGCCAAGGTTACGATCGAAGGCCGTGTCGTCAAGGGCGTCAAATCCACCGGCGAGAAATTCACCACCTACGCGCCCTCCGACATCTGGATGGTGACCGATCTGCTGAAGAACGGCGTCATCGTCGAAGCCAAGCCCGAGGAAGAACCCTCGCTGCTGATGAACATTTTCGTGTCGTGGTTCCCGATGCTGCTGCTGATCGGCGTATGGGTGTTTTTCATGCGCCAGATGCAGGGCGGCGGTCGCGGCGGTGCGTTCTCGTTCGGCAAGAGCCGCGCGCGCATGCTCGATGAAAACAACAACACGGTGACATTCGCCGATGTTGCGGGCTGCGAAGAGGCCAAGGAAGAAGTCTCCGAACTGGTCGAGTTCCTGCGCGACCCGTCGAAATTCCAGAAGCTCGGCGGACGCATTCCCCGCGGCGTGCTGATGGTCGGCAATCCCGGCACCGGCAAGACGCTGCTCGCGCGCGCCATTGCCGGCGAAGCCAAGGTGCCGTTTTTCTCGATCTCCGGTTCCGATTTCGTCGAGATGTTCGTCGGCGTGGGCGCGGCCCGCGTGCGCGACATGTTCGAGAACGCCAAGAAGAACGCGCCCTGCATCATCTTCATCGACGAAATCGACGCGGTCGGCCGC
>CAZAOZ010000080.1:0-10748 GCA_964486865.1 uncultured Bordetella sp. | reverse complement strand
CACGCCGCACCGGTGCGGCGTGAGCTCGGCGTCAAGACCATATTCAACATCCTTGGGCCCCTGACCAATCCGGCCGGCGCCAGGCAGCAGGTGATGGGCGTGTTTCACCCGGATCTCGTCGGCATCCAGGCGCGGGTGCTGCAGCGTCTGGGCAGCCGCCGCGTGATGATCGTCCACGGACTCGAAGGGCTCGACGAACTGTCGATCAGTGGCCCGACCATGGTCGGCGAACTGAAGGACGGGCAGATCCGCGAATACATGGTGACGCCGGCCGATGTCGGCCTGAAAAGCCACAGCAATAACGGTATCCGCGTCGAGGGCGTCGGGCAGTCGAAGGACATGCTGCTGGGCGCGCTGGACAACAAGCCGGGCGCGGCGCGCGATATCGTCGCGTTGAATGCCGGCGCGAGTATTTATGTCGCCGGACTGGCCGCCACGTTGGCCGATGGCGTCAGGCGGGCGCTGGCCGTGATCGACAGCGGTGCCGCGCGGCAGAAGCTCGACCAGTTTGTGGCGTTCACGAAAAGCCATGGCTGACATCCTGCAGCGCATACTCGCGGTGAAAGCGCAGGAAATCAGCGCCGCGCAGGCGCGTATATCGCCGGCCGCGGTGCAGGCTGCAGCGCAAGCGGCATCACCGGCACGCGATTTCGCCGGCGCCCTGCGCGCGAAAATCGCGGCAGGCAGGCCCGCGGTGATCGCCGAGGTCAAGAAGGCCAGT
Source organism: uncultured Bordetella sp. (assembly GCA_964486865.1). Taxonomy (GTDB): domain Bacteria; phylum Pseudomonadota; class Gammaproteobacteria; order Burkholderiales; family SG8-41. Next base: position 10,027 of record CAZAOZ010000080.1, on the reverse strand, counting down.
CCCAGCAAAGGCGTGCTGCGTGAACGCTTTGATCCGGCGGCGATTGCCGCGAGCTACGAGCGCCATGGCGCGGCCTGCCTGTCGGTGCTGACCGACAGCCAGTTCTTCCAGGGCAAACTCGATGATCTGAAGGCGGCGCGCGGCGCCTGCGCATTGCCGGTACTGCGCAAGGATTTCATGATCGATCCCTATCAGGTGTACGAGGCGCGTGCCGCCGGCGCCGACTGCATACTGCTGATCGTCGCCGCGCTGGAGATGGCGCGCATGCGCGAACTGGAGTCCGTGGCGCACGATCTGGGCATGGCGGTGCTGGTGGAAGTGCATGACGGCACGGAACTCGACGCTGCGCTGGCGCTGAAAACGCCGCTGATCGGCATCAACAACCGCAACCTGCGCACCTTCGAGACCACGCTGGATACCACGCTGGGCCTGCTCGGAAAAATTCCCGCCAACCGGCTGGTGATTACCGAAAGCGGGATACTGGGAACCGAGGATGTTTCCCGCATGCGCAGCCATGCGGTGCACGGTTTTCTGGTCGGCGAGGCGTTCATGCGCGCCGCGGATCCCGGCATGGAACTCGAACGCCTGTTCGGCAAGGCAGCATGACACTGCCCCGCATCGACGACCTGATCATCGCCTTTGACCAGGGGCTGCGCACGGTGTTTGCACCGGCACGCAGTGTGCGGGCCACGCCTGGCGACGCCTTGCCGGACGCCGACATGGACGAGACGCAGCGCAGCCTCGCTGCCGCGCTGATGCGGGTCAATCACAGCGGAGAAATCTGCGCACAGGCGCTGTATCAGGGGCAGGCGCTGACGGCCCGCGATTCGGCGGCACGCGCCGCGCTGGAGCATGCGGCGCAGGAGGAGACCGAACATCTGGCGTGGACCGAGCGGCGCATCACCGAACTCGGCGGGCGCAAAAGCCTGCTCAATCCGTTATGGTATGCCGGCTCATTCGCCATCGGCGCCACGGCCGGGCTGCTGGGCGACAAATGGAATCTCGGATTCCTCGCGGAAACCGAGCATCAGGTCGTGCGCCATCTCGAAGGCCATCTGCAGCGGTTGCCGGCGGCTGACCGGAAAAGCCGCGCCATTGTCGGGCAGATGCGCGACGACGAAGCGCGGCACGCCACCAGCGCGCTGCAGCACGGCGGCGCGGAACTGCCGGCGCCGGTCAGGGCGGCGATGCAGTTGTCGTCCAAGGTGATGACCGGAACGACTTTTTTCCTGTAAACCTATAAAAATCAATTAGCCACAGAGAACACAGAGTTCACAGAGAAAAATCAACAACATGAGCGGCTTCACCATCTCGCCACGTGGGCGCATGGAAGTATCCGGTGCAACTCATGGGTTTCTCTGTGTTCCTCTGTGACCTCTATGGCTGAATTGCCGTTTTAGGGTAAAGCCGTACTGCGCGCGCGAGGCGCGCGCTCAGACGCCGGCTTCGCGGACTTCGAAGTCGTGGGTGATCGCCGCGGTCTTGCCCAGCATGATCGACGCCGAGCAGTATTTTTCCGCTGACAACTGCACGGCCCGCTCGACCTGCGCCGGCTTCAGGTCTTTGCCCGTCACGATGAAGTGAAAATGGATTTTGGTAAACACCTTGGGGTCGTCAGTGGCGCGTTCGGATTCGATTTCGAGCACGCAGTCGGTGACCGGCGCGCGCGATTTGCGCAGGATGTGCATCACGTCATAAGCCGTGCAGCCGCCGGTGCCCATCAGCACCACTTCCATGGGGCGCGGGCCTAGATTGCGGCCGCCGCCTTCGGGCGCGCCATCCATCACCAGCGCATGGCCGCTGCCGGATTCGGCGACGAAGGTGACGTTTTCCATCCATTTGATACGTGCTTTCATGGGGTCTCCAGATTCCAATAGGCTGTCAGCCGGATGCAAGCAGGCGCACACGATACCAGAGCATCCCGAGCACCTCGTGGAAAAACAGCGCGGAATCGCGCAGGGCGCGGGCGTCGGGCAGCACATCAAGTACCGTGATCCGGTAGCCGGTGGTGAATGCCGTGGGCGCCGCAATCACCTGGAATCCGGCGCGTTCAAAAGCGAGCTTGGCGCGCGGCATGTGCCAGGCGTGGGTGACGAGGTACACCGTACGGATTTTTTCCGCGGCCAGCACCTGATAACTGAGGCGCGCGTTGTCCAGAGTATTGGCCGAACCATGTTCGGCCCAGCGCACCGGAACGCCGAACTCGCGCTCCAGTACCTGCCGCATGGCTTGCGCCTCGGTGACCGCGCTGCCTTCGGGGCTGCCGCCGCTGACCAGCACCGGCAGGCGCGTTTGCCGGTGCAGATGCGCCGCGTAACGCAGCCGTACCAGTGTTGCGCCCAGCACGGTGTCGCCGCCGTATTCGGGTGCGCCGTAATTCTTGCCGCCGCCCAGTACGATGATGGCGCGGGCGTCTGCCGCGGCCGGCAGCGGCGCTGCCGGGCCTTCCCATTGTTCCAGCAGCAGGCGCGCGGTCAGCGGCATCGACAGCGCGTACAAGGCGACCAGTCCGGCGCCGGTCAGCAGGGCGGCAGCGCGCGGGCGCGTATGGCGCAATGCGTAGCCGGCGGCAAGAACCAGCAATAACAGGCCCGGAGGCAGCAGCAGAGCAGTCAGCGCATTGGTCAGTTGCCAGGACAGCATTTGTATTGTAACTTGTTGTTTGTAAAGTATTTTATTGGTATAGTCGGCATCCCGGGCCAGACCTTGTCCGCGGTCCGCCAGTTTGACACACGTGCTTGATTTCCCATAAAATTCGCGGTTTCCCTGAATCATGACGAACACGCAGGATCAAGCATGAAAACTTATTCCGCCAAGCCGGACGATATCAAACGCGAATGGTATGTGGTCGATGCCGCCGACAAGGTGCTGGGCCGGCTCGCCGCAGGGATCGCGCATCGCCTGCGCGGCAAGCACAAGCCCGAGTTCACCCGCCACATCGACACCGGCGATTTTATCGTCGTCATCAATACTGAAAAGCTGCGCGTGACCGGCAACAAGGCTCAGGACAAGCTCTACCATCGCCACTCGACATACCCGGGCGGCCTGTACACGACCAATTTTGAAAAGATGCAGGCCAAGCATCCGACGCGCGCGCTGGAAAAAGCCGTCAAGGGCATGCTGCCCAAAGGTCCGCTCGGCTACGCGATGCTGAAAAAAATGAAGGCTTACGCCGGCACGGATCATCCGCATGTCGCGCAGCAGCCCAAGACCCTCGAAATATAATCTCGAAATCCAGGATTACAGACCATGGCAGCAGTTCAAAAGAATTATGGCACCGGCCGGCGCAAGAGCGCAGTAGCCCGCGTTTACCTGCAGCCCGGCAAAGGCAACATCGTCGTCAACGGCAAGCCGGTGGACGAGTTTTTCTCGCGTGAAACCGGCCGCATGGTCGTGCGCCAGCCGCTGGTGCTGGTCGAAAAACTGCAGGACTTCGACATCAGCGTCAACGTGGACGGTGGCGGCGAATCCGGCCAGGCCGGCGCGGTGCGCCACGGCATCACCCGGGCGCTGATCGATTATGATGCAACGCTGAAGCCGGCGCTGCGCAAGGCCGGGCTCGTCACGCGCGATGCGCGCGAAGTCGAGCGCAAGAAAGTCGGTTTGCGCAAGGCGCGGCGGCGCAAACAGTTCTCCAAGCGTTAACGTCATTTGGAAGAACAGCAGTCCGGATAAAGCCGCCTCAGGGCGGCTTTGTCGTCTCTGGCGCAAGTGTCGTGGTATGCCGACATCGGCAGAGGCTAATCGGCAGGTGCATAGGGAGTGAAGACAGACATGACTGCAAAGACCATCAAGGCCGGTATCGTCGGCGGCACCGGATATACCGGCGTCGAACTGCTGCGTTTGCTTTGTCAGCATCCGCATTGCGACCTGCGGGCGATTACTTCGCGCAAGGAAGCCGGCATGCCGGTGGCGGACATGTTCCCCAATCTGCGCGGGCGTGTCGATCTGCGCTTCACCGAGCCGGCTGCCGCAGGGCTTGAACAGTGCGATGTGGTGTTTTTTGCCACGCCCAACGGCGTGGCGATGCAGGAAGCGCGCGCGCTGGTGGATGCCGGCGTGCGGGTGATTGATCTTGCCGCCGACTTCCGCATCCGCGACGTCGCGCTGTGGGAGCAGTGGTACAAAATGAAGCACGCCTGTCCCGAACTCGTCGCGGAGGCGGTGTACGGGCTGCCCGAGGTCGCCCGTGACCAGGTCAGGAAGGCGCGCGTCATTGCCAACCCCGGCTGCTATCCGACGGCGGTGCAACTCGGGTTTCTGCCGTTGCTGGAAGCCGGCTGCGTCGATGCCGGGCACCTGATCGCCGATGCCAAATCCGGCGTGTCGGGGGCGGGTCGCAAGGCGGAGACGCATATTCTGCATGCCGAAGCGGCCGACAATTTCAAGGCCTACGGCGTCACAGGGCATCGCCACCAGCCGGAAATCGCGCAGGGACTGGCGCGCGCCGCCGGAGGTCCGGTCGGCCTGGTGTTTGTGCCGCACCTGACGCCGATGATCCGCGGCATTCATGCGACGCTGTATGCGCGCTTGACCAGGACAGTGGATTTGCAGGCGTTGTACGAAAAACGCTACGCGCAGGAGAAGTTTGTCGATGTGCTGCCCGCCGGCAGCCATCCGGATACCCGCTCGGTACGCGGCGCCAATGATTGCCGGATTGCCGTGCATCAGCCGCAGGGCGGCGATACCGTCGTTGTGCTGTCGGTCATCGACAATCTGGTGAAAGGTGCCGCCGGCCAGGCCGTGCAGAACATGAACATCATGTTCGGCGTCGCGGAAGACACCGGGTTGACGCAGGTCGCCTTGCTGCCATGAACGGCATGCGGCGCACGCTGAAAATTTTCGGCCGGCGCTTCGGCATCGATGCGCCGCGCCTGTCGGTGCAACCGCATGTGCCCTGGTACTGGCGATGGCTGGGCTACACGGTGTTGGTAGCCGTTGTCGCCGGGGTGGCCTGGATCACCTACGATTACGGACTGGAGCTCGCCGGTTTCCGCAAAACCGAAGCGGCGCGCGTGCGCGCGGAACTCGACGAGATCGTGCAGCGCCGGCAGGCGGAACTGGCCGCGCTGAATGCCAAAACAGCCTCTGCCGAACGCCAGTTGCAGATTGAACGCGCAACCTATGGCGATCTTGCGCGGCAGGTCAAGGCGCTGGCGCAGGAGAACGCGACGCTGAAAGAGGATCTGGCATTTTTTCAGTCGCTGACGGCCACTGGCAAGGATGGCGCGATCAGCGTCAACCGTTTTCGCATGATGCCGGAGACGGTGCCCGGCGAATACCGTTATCAATTGTTGCTGGTGCAGACCGGTGCGCGGGCCAAGGAATTCAGCGGACGGTTGCAGCTGGTGTTGAATTTGGAGCAGGATGGCCGTAAAGTGGCGTTGATGCTGCCGCCCGATTCCGGGCGGGCGGCGAATGCCAGGGAATACCAGGTCAATTTCAAACTGTTCCAGCGCGTCGAGGGCATGTTCAGGATTCCGCCCGGGGCCGTCGTGAAGGGCCTGCAGGTGCGCGTGTTTGAAGGCAACTCCGACGCACCGAAACTGACGCATAACGTTACTCTTTAACCGCAGGAGAATTTCATGTTCGGCGACAAACCCAGCAAACCGCAAAATCGCATTGATTGCCTGATCGGGGCCGGCACGGCGATCAAGGGCGATCTGACGTTTGAGGGGGGTCTGCGCGTCGATGGACGCGTGCATGGCAATGTGCTTTCCGCCGAGGGCAAACCCGGCGCACTGGTGCTGTCCGAAGCTGCCCGCATCGAAGGTGAAATCCACGTCTCCCATGTGGTTATCAACGGCACGGTCGTCGGCCCGGTGCATGCCACGGACTATGTTGAACTGCAGAGCAAGGCCAATGTCACAGGAGATGTCTATTACCGGACTCTGGAAATCCAGTTGGGCGCCGTGGTTCAGGGGCGTCTGGTCTATCAGGATGAGGCCAAGACCGACAAAGTCGTCAAATTCAAGCCTTCTTCCGCCGATTGACCGGCTGGCCGGGGGGCGACGATAATGACACCCCGTTTGCAGTATCGAATCAGGAGTATGCGATGAATGCAGTTACCGAACGTTTGCCCGATCCGCTGGTGTTTACCGAGAACGCCGCGGCCAAGGTGCGGCAACTGATCGAGGAAGAAGGCAATGCCGAGCTGAAACTGCGCGTGTTCGTGACCGGCGGCGGTTGCTCCGGTTTTCAGTACGGTTTTACGTTCGACGAGGCCGTGAATGACGATGACACCGCGCTGCAAAAAGGCGGGGTCACGCTGCTGATCGACCCGATGAGCCTGCAGTATCTGACCGGCGCCGAGATCGACTACCAGGAAAACGTCGAGGGCGCGCAGTTTGTCATCAAGAATCCGACCGCCACTTCCACCTGCGGCTGCGGATCGTCGTTTTCCGCCTGACCGGAAACCGCATGCGGAATTACTGACGGGGGCTGCGGCCCCCGTTTTGTTTTTCAGGCCGGATAAATCGCACCGAGCACCCGCGGGCCGCGGGCGCCGGTGACCGCGGGCAGGTTCCCCGGTTCGCGCGCCAGTGCGCGCGCGGCGAGCCAGGCGAACGCGGCGGCTTCGACCGACTCGGCGGCGATGCCCAGTTGATCGGTAGTGGCAACGCGGCGGCCGGGCGGCAGCGCCGCGATGCGCTCACGCAACGCCGTGTTGCGTGCGCCGCCGCCGCACAAATAAATCTCCGCAGCGTCGGCGCAATGTGCGTCGATGGCGCGGGCAATCGTTGCCGCCGTCAGTTCCAGCAGCGTGGCTTGCACGTCGGCGGGGCGTTCATCGCCGGCCAGCGCCGGCTGAATCCACTCGGGATTGAACAGATCGCGGCCGGTGCTCTTCGGCGGCGGCCGACTGAAGTAGGCGTCGTCCAGCAGACGCTTGAGCATCCCGGGCAGCACCTTGCCTTCTTTTGCCCAGGCGCCGCCGGCGTCGTAGTCGAGACCGCGATGTCGGCGTATCCAGCCGTCCAGCAGTACATTGCCGGGGCCGCAATCGAAGCCGATGACGTCGCCCCGTACCGGCAGGCTGGTGATATTGGCGATGCCGCCGATGTTGACAATCGCCCGCGCCTGCCGCGGATCGGCGAACACGGCGTGATGAAACGCCGGCACCAGCGGCGCGCCCTGGCCGCCGGCGGCGATGTCGCGGCTGCGAAAATCGCAGACCACGCGGATGCCCGACAATTCGGCCAGCAGCGCGCCGTTGACCAGTTGCAGCGTGTAGCCGGCGTCGGGGCGATGGCGCACGGTCTGGCCGTGACAGCCCACGGCAACAATGTCCGCCGCCGCTGCCTGCGTCTGTACGAGCAGCGCGCGGATGGCGGCGGCGTATTCCAGCGCCAGCGCGTTTGCCGCCAGCGCAGCGCGGTGCAGCTCATTGTTGCCGGGTTCGTTCAGCCCGAGCAGCGTGTCGCGCAACGCCTGTGGCATGGGATGGTGGATGTGGCCGCGCACGGCGGGGCGTGCATCATCAACTACCAGCACGGCATCGATGCCGTCCATGCTGGTGCCGGACATCAACCCGATATACAGACCGGGCATGGGGCGTTACTGGACGGAGGTGATGCGGAATTGCCGCAATAGCGCAAGGCGCTCGGCCATCGGCCGCGCCACCTCGTCGAATGCCGCGCGGTATTGCGCCGCCAGCGGCGGCGCCGGCGGCATGGCGACGCGCAGCGGATCCTGATGCACGTTGTTGATGCGGAATTCATAGTGCAGGTGCGGGCCGGTGGCAACGCCGGTGCTGCCGACGAAGCCGATGACATCGCCCTGGGTCACGCGCTTGCCGCGACTCATGCCGGGCGCGAATCGCGACAGGTGGCCGTACCAGGTGGTGTATTGGGACTGATGGCGCAGCACGACGAGATTGCCGTAGCCGCCCTGACGGCCGGCGAACTCGACTGTGCCGCTGCCGGTTGCCTTGACCCGCGTGCCGGTCGGCGCGGCGTAATCGACGCCGCGATGCGCGCGCCAGGTGTTCAGCACCGGATGCAGGCGTGAACCTGAAAACCCCGAACTGACCCGGGAGAACTCCAGCGGCGAGCGCAGGAAGGCCTTGCGGATGTTCTTGCCGTCGAGCGTGTAATAACCGCCCTGGCCTTCGCTGTTCTGAAACCACACGGCGTGGAAGGTTCTGCCCTGATTGACGAACTCGGCGGAGAGCAGGCGCCCGGATTTCACCGGTTCGCCCTGGTGATACTGCACCTCATAGACGGCGGAGAAGCGGTCGCCGCGGCGCAGGTCGCGGTGAAAATCGATATCGGTCGAGAAAATGTCGGCGATTTGCACGGCCACGGCGTCGGACATGTTGGCGGCATCGGTGGCGGCAAACAATGAGGAAGAGATCACGCCCGAACGCATGTGCTGGCGGGTTTCCAGCTCGGCGGTGCCTTCCCATACCTTCAGCGCATCGCCGTCGAAGTCGAGTTTCAGCAACTGCGTGCCGTTGAGGTAGCGCAAGGCGAGCAATTGTCCTGCAGCAGTGGTTTGCGCGCGCACGGTACGGCCCGGGATCAGCCGGTACAGCGCCCGCGCTTCGCGCGAGCGTTGCAGCACCAGCGCCGCGCTGGCATCGTCGATCGGCAGCCGCGCGAGCAGCGTGGCAATGGTGTCGCCGCGCTCGATGCGGGCTTCGCGCCAGTAGGTTTCGCTGGCCGGCGCAGGGACGGGCAGCGCCGGCAGACTGATGTTTTCGATCACACTGTGGCGCGGCACCGTATCAATCACGGTGTCAGGGGCGATGCCGAAGGCCGCCATGACGCCGACAAACGGCAACACCAGCGCCAGCAGCACGCGCCGCGGCATGCTGCCGTGGAGCCAGCCTGAAAGCTTTTGCGCTAGAATCGCGAATCGCGCAGCCAGCATGCGCTTCCCTTAATCAAATCGCGCGAACAACGCGCGCTTCCTTTATAAAATCGCGCGAGCAACACGCGCTTCCTCATGATTTACAAGCATTTTTCAGGCGCCAGCTTAGCAGAAAAACCCGGATTTTGCCTGCTGAAACGACACCAACATGACCGCGATTGACCGCCAGATCGACCTCATCCGCCACGGTTGCGACGAACTGTTGCGCGAGCCTGAATTACGCGAAAAACTGGCGACGGGGCGTCCGCTGCGCATCAAGGCCGGTTTCGATCCGACGGCGCCGGATCTGCATCTGGGCCACACCGTGCTGATCAACAAGCTGCGCCAGTTTCAGGAACTCGGCCATCACGTGCTGTTCCTGATCGGCGATTTCACCGGCATGATCGGCGATCCGACGGGGAAGAATGCCACGCGGCCGCCGCTGACGCGCGAGGAAGTCGCGCGCAATGCCGAGACTTACACCGCACAGGTGTTCCGCATCCTCGACCGCTCGCGCACCGAAATCGTGTTCAACTCGACATGGATGGATCGCATGAGCGCGGTCGACATGATCAGGCTGGCGGCGTCGCACACGGTGGCGCGCATGCTCGAACGCGACGATTTTTCAAAGCGCTATCGCGGCAACCAGCCGATTGCCATTCACGAATTTCTTTATCCGCTGGTGCAGGGCTACGACTCGGTGGTGCTCAAGGCCGATGTCGAGCTCGGCGGCACCGACCAGAAATTCAATCTGCTGATGGGCCGTGAACTGCAGAAGCACCACGGGCAATCGCCGCAGTGCATCCTGACCATGCCGCTGCTCGAGGGCCTCGACGGCATCAACAAGATGTCGAAGTCACTGGGCAACTACGTCGGCATCCAGGAGCCGCCCAATGAAATATTCGGCAAGCTGATGTCGGCGTCCGACGAACTGATGTGGCGCTATATCGATCTGCTGTCCTTCGCGCCCATCGAGACGGCCCGCCAGTGGCGAAAGGAAGTCGCCGGCGGGCGCAATCCGCGCGACATCAAGGTGGCGTTCGCACAGGAGATTGTGGAGCGCTTTCACGGCGCTGATGCGGCGCGCAATGCGCTGGCTGATTTTGAATCGCGTTTCAAGCAGCACGAAATACCGGACGATGTGCCCGAAGTGAAACTGGCGGCGGAAGGCGAC
>CAZAOZ010000079.1:0-11012 GCA_964486865.1 uncultured Bordetella sp. | reverse complement strand
GCGCTGCGCAGCGCCATTACGCAATGGATCGCCCGCCGCTACGCCATTCCGGCGCCTGACCCCGCCACCCAGGTACTGCCGGTCAACGGCAGCCGCGAGGCCCTGTTCGCCTTCGCACAGGCCGTCATCGATCCTACCCGTCCCGACCCGGTCGTCATCTGCCCCAACCCGTTCTACCAGATCTACGAAGGCGCGGCGCTGCTCGCCGGCGCGCAACCCGAGTTCGTCCACACGCAGGCGGACAACCAGTACGCTTTCGATCCCGCCCAGTTGCCGGATGCCGTGTGGCAGCGCGCGCAATTGCTGTACGTATGCTCGCCGGGCAACCCCACCGGCAAGGTGCTGGAACTGGCGGACTGGCGGCGGCTGTTTGAATACTCCGACCGCTACGGCTGCACCATCGCCGCCGACGAGTGCTATTCGGAAATTTATTTCGACGAGACTCGCCCGCCGCTCGGCGCGCTGGCCGCGGCCGCGCAGCTCGGACGCAGCGACTTCCGCAATCTGGTGGTATTTTCCAGCCTGTCCAAGCGCTCCAACGTGCCCGGCATGCGCTCGGGCTTTGTCGCCGGCGATGCGGCGATACTCAAAAAGTTTTATCTGTACCGCACCTATCACGGCGGCGCGATGAGTCCGCCGGTGCAGGCCGCCAGCATCGCGGCGTGGAACGACGAAGCGCATGTGGTGGAAAACCGCAGGCTCTATCGCCAGAAATTCGAGGCGGTAACCGCCATCCTGCGCGATGCGCTGCCGGTCGAATGGCCCGACGCCGCGTTCTATCTGTGGCTGAAAACGCCGATCGCGGATGTCGAATTCACGCGCCGGCTGCACGCCGCCGAAGGCGTCAGCGTGCTGCCCGGCAGCTATCTCGCGCGCGAGGCCCGCGGCGTCAACCCCGGCGCCGGCCGCGTGCGCATCGCGCTGGTGGCTTCCGTCGCCGAATGCACCGAGGCCGCGCACCGCCTGCGGCGCTTTGCCGCATCACTTTGATCTGACCGCCTTGATCTGACCGCCTTGATCCCACCCCTGGAAAACCATCATGCAAAAACTGCAGACCATCATTGAACAAGCCTGGGAAAACCGCGCATCGCTGACGCCGGCGGCGGCGCCCGCCGACGTGCGCCGCGCGGTGGACGACACCATCGCCATGCTCGACGCCGGCACGCTGCGCGTCGCCGAAAAACGCGACGGCCGGTGGCAGACCAATGAGTGGGCAAAAAAAGCCGTGCTGCTGTCGTTCCGCCTGCAGGACAATGTCGTGATGCAGGACGGCTGCACGCGTTATTTCGACAAGGTGGCGCCGAAATTCGCCAATTACGACGAAGCCGCGTTCAAGGCCGGCGGCTTCCGCGTAGTGCCCCCGGCCGCGGCGCGGCGCGGCGTGTTCATCGCGAAAAACGTCATTCTGATGCCGTCTTTTGTCAACATCGGCGCCTACGTCGATGAAGGCACCATGGTCGATACCTGGGCCACCGTCGGCTCCTGCGCGCAAATCGGCAGGAACGTGCATCTTTCGGGCGGCGTCGGCATCGGCGGCGTGCTGGAACCGCTGCAGGCCAACCCGACCATCATCGAGGACAACTGCTTCATCGGTGCTCGCTCGGAAATCGTCGAGGGCGTGGTCGTCGAGGAAGGCTCGGTGATTTCGATGGGCGTGTTCATCGGCCAGAGCACCAAAATCTATGATCGCGCATCGGGGAAAGTCTTCTACGGCCGCGTCCCCGCCGGTTCAGTGGTGGTATCGGGTTCACTGCCCTCGTCCGACGGCAAGTGCAATCTCTACTGCGCGGTGATCGTCAAACAGGTCGACGCCAAAACGCGCGCCAAAACCAGCATCAACGACCTGCTGCGCAGCGACGACTGATCATGCTTTGCAAGACCGGCGATACTTGGCAAAATGAGTAACGCCGCGCAGACCAGCCCTGACCGGGCATAAGGGGGTACGCATCATGTTCGTCACACCGCTGTTCAAACTGATGGCCGACAAACAGGCATCCGACCTGTTCTTTACCGCAGGCGCGCCGATCCAGATCAAGATCAACGGCACGGTGATGCCGATCAACAGCCAGATCCTCGATCCCGAGCAGGTCAAGAAAATCTCCTATGAGCTGATGACTGAAGTGCAGATCAGGGAGTTCGAAACCAAGCACGAAATGAACTTCGCCCAGAGCGGCGGCGACATCGGCAATTTCCGCGTCAATATCTTCCACCAGAAAAACTCCGTGGCGATGGTGATCCGCTTCGTCAAGCCGGACGTGCCGGCCATCGACACGCTGGGCCTGCCGCCGGTGCTGAAGGAGATGATCATGGAAAAGCTGGGGCTGATCCTGGTCGTCGGCTCCACCGGCTCGGGCAAATCGACCACCATGGCTTCAATGATCGATTTCCGCAACAGCACAAAAACCGGCCATATCCTCACCATCGAGGATCCGATCGAGTTCATCTTCAAACACAAAAAATCCATCGTCAACCAGCGTGAAGTCCGCGTTGACACCCACACCTATGAAAACGCGCTGATCAGCGCCATGCGCGAGGCACCCGACCTGCTGATGGTCGGCGAAATCCGCGACCGCGAGACGCTGCAGAGCTCACTGCTGTTCGCGCAGACCGGACACCTGTGCATGTCCACACTGCATGCCAACAACAGCTACAACGCACTGAACCGGATCATCAGCTTTTTCCCGCGGGAAGCGCGCGAGAGCCTGCAGGCCGACCTGTCCATTGCGCTCAGATGCGTGATCTCGCAACGCCTGGTCAAAACCATCGACGGCAAACGCATTGCCACGGTTGAAGTGCTGCTCAACACCAAGCACATCCAGGAATTGATCAAGGCCGGTGAAATCGGCCAGATCAAGGACGCCATGGAACAAAGCCTGTCGCCGGGCTCGCAGACCTTTGAGCAGGCGCTGTTCCAGCACTACCAGGCCGGACGCATCACCATGGATGAGGCGCTGGCCAACGCGGACTCGCCGACCAATCTGCACTGGCTGATCAGCAATGCCACCAAGAGCGGCACTGCCCCGAAAGTACCGCCGCCGAGCGCCAGTGGACACACCACCAGCGGCGCCAACGACGATCTGTCGAGTATCAAGCTCAATCTTGATGCCTTGGGTTGATAAAATACTGTAATCTGTTGTTTTTAATAGTATTTTAAGTGCGTCGCATTACTACAAACATCGCGACGCCAGCCACGCCCGGGCAGTTGATCCGCGCCGCGGCGCGGCGCTTTCGCAGCGCCCGCCTGACCTACGGCCACGGCACGCTCAACGCCGACGACGAGGCGGCATGGCTGATGGCGCATGCCCTGCGCTGCCCGTTTGAGTCACTGGCGCCATTGCTGGACCAGCCGGTGACGCCGGTCATCCGCCAGCGCGCGGAACAGTTATTCCAGCGCCGTATCGCCGAACGCATTCCCGCCGCCTACCTGACGCATGAAGCCTGGCTGGGTAAATACCGCTTCTACGTCGATCAGCGCGTGATCGTGCCGCGCTCATACATCGCCGAATTGCTGCGTGACCGCCTGCGGCCCTGGCTGCCGGCGCGATCTTCACCGCGCGCGATACTGGATTTATGCACCGGCTCGGGCTGCCTCGCCATCATCGCTGCGCATGCTTTTCCGCGTGCGCAGGTTGACGGTGCTGATCTGTCCCGCGCCACACTGGCGGTCGCCCGCCGCAATGTCCGCGAGCATCATCTGACGGCGCGTGTCCATCTGCATCAATCCGACATTTTTTCGGGCCTCGCCGGCAGACGTTACGGCCTGATCCTCACCAATCCGCCGTATGTACGCGACACGGTGATGCGCAAACTGCCCGCCGAATACCGGCAGGAGCCCGCACTGGCGCTGCACGGCGGTCGCGACGGGCTGGATCTGGTGCGCCGCATCCTCAGCGATGCACCGGCGCATCTCGAACCGCGCGGCTGGCTGGTGATGGAAGTGGGGCACAACCGCAAGCGCGTGGAGCGCGCCTTTCCCCGGCTGCCGTTTATCTGGACGGAGACGAGCGGCGGGGACGACTGCGTTCTGCTGCTGCAGAAGGAATCAATGCAACAGGAGTTGCCGGCGCCGCCGACCACGCCAGCAGCTGTGCGACGTCCCCGTCGCTCAATTCCATGAACTGACCGCGCTTCAGGTGCGGCGGCAGCGCCACCGCGCCAAAACGCACCCGCATCAACCTGCTGACCGTCAGCCCCTGCGACTCGAACAGCCGCCGCACCACGCGGTTGCGGCCTTCCCGGAGCAATACGCGAAACCACCGATTGGCGCCCTCGCCGCCCTCTTCGGCCATCTGTTCGAAACGCGCCACGCCGTCTTCAAGCCGCACGCCGCTGCGCATGGCCTCGAGTTTTTCCGGCGTCGCCTCGCCCAGCACCCGCACCGCATACTCGCGCTCGACCTCGAAGCGCGGATGCATCATGCGGTTGGCGAGATCGCCGGAGGTCGTAAAAATCAGCAGGCCGCTGGTATTGAAATCCAGCCGTCCGATCGCCAGCCATTTGGCGCCGCGCGCCGGCGGCAATTTCGCAAACACCGTCGGCCGGCCCTGCGGATCGTCGTTGCTGACGATTTCACCTTCGGGCTTGTGATACAGCAGCACCCGCGGCAGTTTGCCTTCCTGCGGCCAGCGCAAAATCTTGTCACCGACCTTGATGCGATCCTCGGGCGTCACCCGGTCGCCGATGCCGGCGACCCGGCCGTTGACCGTCACCACGCCCTCTCGGATGCGCTCTTCCATCGCCCGGCGCGATCCGAACCCGGCGGCAGCCAGCACTTTGTGCAGTTTTTGCGATGTGTCCTGCGGGTCTCGGGGCGGGGATTTCATTTTTAACCTGTTGTTGGAAAACGGATTTTCATGGCGTAGTATAACGGCAGCGTCGCATTGCCGGGTGCCTGCAGAAACCCAGCGCATCCAAAAAAAACAGGGAGAACCGAATCATGCGCTTCCGGCTGTCACGGGTGCTGGCTACCATCCTCCTGTTGTGCGCAACGCCGCTGCTGGCGGCGCCGGCCGACGAAGTCAAAGCCCTGCTGGACAAGGGCAATGCCGCAGGCGCCTACGCCCTCGGCAAGCAGCATCCGCAAGAACTGGGCAATCCCGCGTTCGATTTCCACTTCGGCGTGGCCGCCATCGACAGCGGCCATGCCGGCGAAGGCGTGCTGGCGCTGGAGCGCTATGTCGTCAATTTCCCCGATAACGTCAACGCCAGGCTGGAACTTGCCCGCGGCTACTTCGTAATGGGCGACGACCAGCGCGCCCGCGAGGAATTCAACGGTGTCCTCGCCGCCAAGCCGCCCGCGGCCGTAGTGGCTAACATCGAGCGCTTCCTCGACGCGCTGCGCTCCCGCGAAAGCGCGTACCGTACGACTGCCGGACTGTTTGTGGAAGTGGGTTACGGCCATGACACCAACGTCAACGGCGGCGTCAGCAGCGCCAATATCAATCTCCCGGTTTTCGGCAGCGTCGCCATCGGCCAGGCCGGCGTCAAAACCCGCTCCAACTTCACCTGGCTCGCCGTCGGCGGCCAGATCTCCCACCCGATTGCCCCGGGTCTGGCCGTTTTTGCCGGCGGACAAATCGACAGCAAACTCAACAGCGCGGGCGAGGCACAACAATTCGATCAGGGCAATCTCGCCGTCAGTGGCGGCGTCTCCTATTTCAAAGACAATAATTTCTATCGCCTGACCGCCTCGCACTCGGAAGTATCCGTCGATTACAACCGCTTCCGGACTGTCAACAGCCTGTCGGGAGAATGGCTGCATCAGCTCGACGAACTGCAGTCCATCAGCCCGTTCGTGCAGACCGCGCAATTCGCCTACGCCGGCGATAATCGGGTACGCGATGCCGAGTTCAATGCCGCCGGAATCGGTTACCGCAAGGCCTTCATCACACAATGGCAGCCCCTGCTGACCGCCAGCATCAACGCCGGTAAAGAGCGCAACACCGAGGGCCGGCCTGACCTCGGTCGCGAAATGCACGGCGGACGGATCGCGCTCGCCATCACACCGATTCCAAAGTGGGCGCTCGCGGTCGGAGCCACCTTCCAGAAAAGCCGTTACTCGGCGGAGGATGCCCTGCTCGCAACCACCCGCAAAGACAACTATTACGCTGCCGATGCCGTCGCCAGCTACGCCTACACCCGGGATCTGAGCCTCCGCGCCGAGTTGCTGCTGTCCAAGAATGACTCAAATCTGGAGCTCTACACGTACCGCCGGGACATGCTGACATTCAAGCTGCGCTACGATCTCAGATAAGGGGAACGTCATGAAACGCCTGCTATTGCCCTGCTTTGCCGTCATTGCCGCACTGGGACTCACTGCCACGGTCCACGCCGCAGACGTCGGCCGGGTGCTGCTCGCTGCGGGCGATACGGTCGCGATCCGCGGCAATCAGACCGTCAGGCTCACTTTCGGCACCATGATCCAGGACAAGGATCGGCTGCGCACGGGAGCCGCAAGCAATCTGCAGGTACGCTTCATCGACGAGAGCATCGTCTCGATGAAGGAAGCCAGCGAACTGCGCATCGACGAATTCCAGTTCTCGGGCAAGGAAGACGGCAAAGAGCGCGGTTTTTTCAGCCTGCTCAAGGGCGGGCTGCGCGCGGTCACCGGGCTGGTCGGCCGCAGCAACAATGCCAACTACCGGCTGAGCACCGTCACCGCCACCATCGGCATCCGCGGCACCGACTATGCGGCGACGCTGTGCCAGGGCGATTGCCGCAACAACGACGGCTCGCTGGCCAGGGATGGTCTCTACGGGCGTACCCACGGCATGTCCCACGGCACCAACCGCATCGAGGTCGCCAACGAGCGCGACCAGAAAACGTTCGGCGTCAACGAGAATTTCTATGTCGCCGATGCCAAGAGCGTGGTGCAACCCCTGCTGGTGGCGCCGGATTTCGTGTCCAACAAGCTGGAAGGCCGCAAGCAGGGTGGGACCAAGGGCGAATCCGGAGGCTCGGGATCAGGGTCGGAACAGGCCACGACGGGGGGCATCGCGGCGGAGAGCCGCCCCAGCAGCACCCCTGATCCCCTGCCGGAACTGCAGTTCGTGGCTACACAGGACCTGGGGCCGCAGGGCACCACCGCGCTGATCGCACCGACCCTCGGCATTGCCGGCGTTGATATCGGCGAACCCGGCGGCGCATTCGTATTGCCCAGCCAGCTGACGCTGTCCGGAACCACGGTGATCGGCATCAACGCCTCGGGGATCGACTACGCCGGCCTATCCTTCAGTTTCGTTGCCACGACCACCCTGGGGGCAGTCACCGACATCGGATCGGGCGCTGGCGGCGCCGCGTACTGGGGCCGCTGGACCAGCGGCACCATCAACGACAACGGCATCGTGAGAGTACTGGGCCCAGCGCCCAACGGGCATTTCCATTACATTTACGGCAACCTGACACCGCCGGACATCATCGGCGCCAAAACCGGAACGGCAGCCTTCGTCAGGGTCGGCGGCACCACGCCGACCGACAGCGTGTCTCCAGTCACTACCGCATCCAGCTTCACCTTTGGCAATATCGGCATCGATTTCACCACCCGCGCCGCAGTACTAACCAGCCTCAACATGTCTTTCCCGACGGGCGTCAGCTACAGCTTCAGCAACGTACCCCTGCAGATCAAGGTACAAACCAGCGGGGCCACGATTGAAGGCAGCCTCACCAATATCACCGGCTGCGTTGGCGGTCCATGCGCCACCAGTTCTCCGGCCACCCTGAAGGTCGACGGCGGGTTTATCGGACCCACCGGCAATTACATCGGTGCTGCATTCGGGACCCAGTCTAACGTCGCCGGCACCACATCATCGACACAACTGTTCCAGTGCACGGCCTGCCCCTAGTACCGCTGCTGCCCGCTTAGACGGCGCGCCGCTCCAGCACGGCCTGCGCCAGCGTGCCGCTATCGACGTGTTCAAGTTCGCCGCCCACCGGCAGGCCACGCGCAATGCGCGTGACCTTGACGCCCTTGGCGCGCAGCAACTCGCCGGTGTAATGCGCCGTGGCCTCACCTTCCACCGTGAAATTGGTGGCGAGCATGACTTCCTGCACCACGCCGTCGGCGGCGCGCTTGAGCAGGCGTTCGAGATGAATGTCTTTGGGGCCGATGCCGTCCAGCGGCGACAGCGCGCCCATCAGCACGAAATACATGCCGTTGTAGCACTGCGCCTGCTCCATCATCAGCAGGTCACCCGGCGTCTCGATTACGCACAGCAGTTGCGCGTTGCGCCGCGGCGACAGACACAGCGTACACACCGGCTCTTCGGAAAAATTGTTGCAGCGTTCGCAATGGCGCACCCGCGTCAGCGCCGCGCTCAGGGTCACCGCCAGTCGTTCGGCGCCCGGTCGATCACGCTGCATCAGGTGAAACGCCATGCGCTGCGCCGACCGCGGCCCGACACCGGGCAGGCAGCGCAGCGCTTCAATCAGGGACTGCAGGGCGGGTGGTGAATTCACAGGTAAAATAATTATAAATCGTTGTTTTTATTGATATTTTTAAAACGGCAGTTTCATGCCCGGCGGCAGCGGCAGTCCCGCGGTGACGCTGGCCATTTTTTCCTGGCTGGTGGTTTCCGCCTTGCGTGCGGCATCGTTGACCGCCACGGCAATCAGGTCTTCCAGCATTTCGCGGTCGCCCAAAGCACCCGGATCGATCGCCACGCGTTTGACTTCATGCCGGCAGTTCATCACCACCTTCACCGCGCCGGCGCCGGCCTGCCCCTCGACTTCGATCTGCGCCAGTTGCTCCTGCATTTTGCGCATGTTGTCCTGCATCTGCTGCGCCTGCTTCATCAGCCCGGCAAGCTGGCCTTTCATCATGATGACCTCTGCTGAATGTATTTTGAAAAAATGATTGACTACAAGTCAAAAGCAGCCACAGAGGCCACAGAGGCCACAGAGAGCACAGAGAAAACCGGAACCGAAAGCCACTTCAAATGGCTGGATGCTTTCGTATTCGTGCTTTCTTGATCTCGTTCTTCTCTGTGCTCTCTGTGCCCTCTGTGGCTAAAAAGTTTTTGACTCTGTGGCTGAATTTCAGCTTGCGGATTTATTTCGGTTTGATGGATGCATCCTCGACCGAACCGTCGAAATTCTCGATCAGTTCCCGCACAAACGGATCCTGGCGGATTTCGGCCACTGCCGCCGCATGTTGTTCTCCGGCCTTGCGGTCGGTGATGGCCTTGGGCGACGCGCCGCTGACGGCGCCGGAGGAATACATGACTTTCACCTGTGCCCCCAGCACCTGGCGCAGCGCAGCCGTCAGTTTTTCACGATACGGTTTGTCGAACAGGCGTTCGTCGGCCGGCGAAATCCGCAGTTCGATCAATTCATCCGTGCGGCTCGCCATTTCACAGCGCAGGGCGAGCTGGTTCGCCATCGCGCTCAGGCCCAGTTGCCCGACCAGCGCCGCCCACGACGCCGGATCGGCCGGCGCAGCCGCCGGCACGGCGGCCGGCATGACCGCATCCGGTGCTGCCGCGATCACCGCACGCGCCGGTCGCGGCGCTGCCGGAGGCGCCGGCAAGCTGCCGCTCGCGGCACCCTGCGGCGCAAACGCCAGCATGCGCAGCAGCGTCATCATGAATCCGGCATGCTCATCGGGCGCCAGGCCGACATCGGCGCGGCCCTGCACGGCGATCTGGTAATACAGTTGCACATCTTCGGCCGCAAAATCCGCCGCCAGCCGGCGCAGCGCCGCCGCGTCCGGATCATCATCGGCAATGCTCGCCGGCACCACCTGCGCCAGCGCCACCCGGTGCAACAGCGTGCCGAGATCCTGCAATGCCGATTCAAAAGACAGGCTGCGCTCCGCCATGCGTTCGGCCTCGGCGACCAGCGCCGCGCCGTCACGCACAGCCAGCGCCTGCAATATCGAATACAGATAAGTCTGATCGACCGCACCGAGCATGGCGCGTGTCGATTCGACGTCCAGCCTGCCGCCGCCGTGGGCAATGGCCTGGTCGAGCAGGCTCAGCGCATCGCGCAGGCTGCCCTCCGCGGCGCGCGCCACCAGCGCCACCGACGCCGCGTCCGCCGGCACTTGCTCCGCCGCCAGCACCTCGGTCAGCCGTTCGCGGATCTGCTGCGGCGGAATCTGCTTCAGACTGAATTGCAGGCACCGTGACAGCACGGTCACTGGAATCTTCTGCGGATCGGTCGTCGCCAGTATGAATTTGACGTGCGCCGGCGGCTCCTCCAGCGTTTTCAGCATGGCGTTGAAGGCCGATTTCGACAGCATGTGCACTTCGTCGATGATGTAGATCTTGTAGCGGCCGCTGGTCGGCGCATACAGCGCGTTGTCCAGCAATTCGCGCATGTTATCGACCTGGGTGTTCGACGCGGCATCCAGCTCAATCAGATCGATAAATCGGCCGGCATCGATTTCGGTGCAGGCGCCGCACTGGCCGCACGGTGCATCGGTCACGCCGGTTTCACAGTTCAGCGCCTTGGCCAGAATGCGCGCCAGCGTGGTCTTGCCCACGCCGCGCGTGCCGGTAAACAGATAGGCATGATGCAAGCGCTGCTGGCGCAGCGCATTGGTCAGCGCGCGCACCACATGCTCCTGGCCAACCAGTTCGGTGAAATTGCGGGGGCGCCACTTGCGGGCGAGCACCTGGGTCACGGCGGATTGCCCAATTTGAAGAAGTCGTCAGTCACGGGCGCTATTTTAACGGCAAAGGCCGGTGCCGATGCGCACCGACCTTTGGTGCACAAAAAAGCCGGGCAGCACATGCTGCCCGGCTTGTTCACATGAGGGTGGCGAGCCTAACCCCCGGCACTCGCATTAAATAGCTGTGGCTGCTTCCTTCCGGACCTGACCAGGTTCACTACCATGCGATGCGGGGAGGCCCGCCGTAAGCAAGTCGTCAGTATGCCCGTGAATCCGGCGGATTGCCACGATGCTTGCGCCAGGGCCTGTTAACTATCATTTCGTGAAATGATAGTTAACAGGCCCTAAGTGTGATGTTTCAATAGGTTGTTCATTCGGACAGAGTTTGAGAGGCTTGCAGGTT
>CAZAOZ010000078.1:0-11635 GCA_964486865.1 uncultured Bordetella sp. | reverse complement strand
GCCGGCGGCGCCGCCGGCGGAGACGTGGGACAGCCGTATTTACGCGATCAGTCCCGGCAACGTGGAATTTTTGCGCGAACTCGGCGTCTGGGACCGGCTGGACGTGCGGCGCACGCAGCGCGTGGAAACGATGGCCATATTCGGCGACCAGCCCGCGGGCCGGCTGGCTTTCAGCGCCTATGACGCCGGACTGCGGGAACTGGCGTGGATCGTCGAGAGCGGCGCCATGCAACGGGCACTCGCCGCGGCGATTGCCGAAGCGGGCGTCATCAGTATGCACTGTCCGGCGCAGGCCGCTACGCTGCAGCACGATGCCGCATGCGCGCGCGTGGCTCTCGCCGACGGCACGGCCGTGGCGGCGCAACTGGTGGTCGGCACCGACGGCCGTGAATCCTGGGTGCGGCGCGCGGCCGGCATCACCGCACAGGTCAGCGCCTATGACCAGATCGGCGTTGTAGCCAACTTCGAGACTGAAAAACCGCATGGCGCGCGGGCATTGCAGTGGTTTCGTGACGACGGGGTACTGGCGCTGCTGCCGTTGCCCGGTAACCGGGTGTCGATGGTGTGGTCGGCGGCGGAAGCGCATGCCCGTGGACTACTGGAGATGGATGCGCAGGCGCTGGCTGATGCGGTCGCTGCGGCCAGCGCGCAGGCGCTGGGCGGGTTGCGACTGCTGACGCCGGCAGCCGGGTTTCCGCTGCACCTGGCGCGGGTTGCCCGCCTGATTGCGCCGCGCGTGGCGCTGGCCGGCGACGCCGCGCACCAGGTGCATCCGCTGGCCGGGCAGGGCGTGAATCTCGGCTTTCGCGATGTACGCACGCTGGCGGCGGTATTGGCGGGCCGGGCGCCGCGGCAGGATTGTGGTGAAATGTCGCTGTTGCGGCGCTACGAACGGGCGCGCGCTGAAGATATTGCGGCAACCGGATTGAGCGCCGACGCTTTGCAGAAACTTTTCGGGGCGCGGCCGGTCTGGGTAAGCGGGGCGCGCAATTTCGGCCTCGGCCTGGTGAACCGGCTGCCGTTCCTGAAAAACCGGCTGATCCGGCACGCGGTGGCTTAGAGCGCGTAACAAAATGAACCCCCCTCTCCCCGCTTGCGGGGAGAGGGTCAGGGAGAGGGGCGGCAGAAAGTCATTTTGTTACGCGCTCTTAGAGCAGTCCGGATTTCCGTTTTACAGTATTATTTTTTTACTTTTATCAATCACGTGCCAGTGGCGCCCCCCAAGGGGACTTGCTTCGCGGTGCGCAAGGAAATGTCATGTTCAACCGTATCGCGATAGTGCTGTGCCTGGGATTGCTGATGGCGGCTCCGGCCGGGGCCAACGAGGCGTTCATACGCAAGGCTTTTCAGGTCAAGTTTCCGGACATGAAACTCGAGAGCATCACGCGCACGCCGTTTCAGGGTGTGTATGAAGTGGTTTTTGACGGGCAGGTTGTTTACACCGACGAAAAGTTCACTTACCTGATGAGCGGCAATCTGTTTGATTTGCGCGATGCGAAAGAGCGCAACCTGACGGGCGAGCGGCGCGGCCAGATTGCCGCCGGCGCACTGGTCAAGGCACAGGGCAATGCCATCAAGCGCGTCAGAGGCAGCGGCAAGCGCATCGTTTATACCTTCGAGGATCCGAACTGCGGTTACTGCAAGGAGCTGCAGAAAGAGATCAACAAGATGAACGACATCACGGTTTACACTTTTCTGCTGCCGATCCTGTCGCCCGACTCGGTGGAGAAATCCAAGGCGGTATGGTGCGCGAAGGATCGCGTCAAGACCTGGGATGACCTGATGAACAAGGCCTCGTTGCCGGCGAATGCGCCGACAAACTGCACGACCCCGCTGGAGGAGAACCAGGCGCTGGCGCAGCGCTTCGGCGTGCGCGGCACGCCGGCGGTCTATCTCACCAACGGCCAGCAGGTCGGCGGCTTCCTTCCCGCCGACAAGCTCGAGCAGGCGCTGGCGGCGGTGAAGTAGTCCGCAGCGCGCACCGGTTCATGAGCGATGTTCTGGTGTCGGCGGCAGGCAGCGCGCCTGTGCGGCGGCTGATCATCGCGCTGGCAGCATCTTTGCTGGCGCACTACATGGTTGCCGGCGCATGGCGCGGCGGGGTGCCGCAATCCGCGGGCTCGCAGACGGCCATTGCGGCCCGGCTGGAGCCGGCGCGATCAGCGGCGGACGTGCTGTTGCTGCGCGACACACCCGGAACCAGCGTCGAATCATCGCCCGTGGCTGTGCATGAATTGTCCGGTAAGCCGCCGCCTGCGCGCCGCGCCGCGCGGGCGGCGCAACCGGCAATGACCGCGACGGCGCAGTCCGGGCCCGACCATCGGGTTTATCTGGCGCGCGAACTGGACCGCTATCCGGCGCCGGTCGCTGCGCTGTCGCTGGAGGCCGGGGCAGGCGGCGCAGCAGCCGGCAGTGTTCGTCTGTGGGTCAGCATCGATCAGACTGGGCAGGTGACCGATATTGCGGTCATCGACGCGGAACCGCCGGCGGCCTTTGACGCTGTCGCGCGGGAACGGCTGCTCGGCATGCGGTTCAGCCCTGCGTACAGGGATGACCGGCCCGTGAAAAGCCGGGTGCTGCTGGTGCTGGGTCGCGATTCCTAGGGCCTCGCGCCGCAAATACGCGGCCGGGTTGGAGTAAAATCGGCTCCAAGAGAGCGCGCACGGTGTTCTGCGCTGAAAATCGCGATGATTGTTAACGGGCACTAGGCACAGAGACCACACCATGCGTTTGCGCGTACTCGGTTGTTCCGGCGCCATCGGCGGCCCCCAGCATCGCACCACATCGTTTCTGGTCGATCAGGACATTCTGGTCGATGCCGGCACCGGCGTCGGCGAATTGTCGCTGGCCGAACTGACGCTGATCGACCATATTTTCGTGACGCATTCCCACCTGGATCACGTCGATTCCATTGCATTCATGCTGGACTCGGTCGGGGCTTTGCGAGCGGAACCGGTCACCGTGTACGCCACGGCTGCGACCATCGGCATCCTGAAAAGAAACCTCTTCAACGGCGATATCTGGCCGGACTTCTCGGTCATTCCGACGCCGCAGGAGCCCTACATGCGCTACCGGGAAATCGATGTCGGGACGCGGATCGAACTGGGCGGCCGCAAAATCACGGCGCTGCCCGCCGTGCATACCGTGCCCGCCGTGGGCTACTGGCTCGACAGCGGCAAAAGCAGCCTGGTGTTTACCGGCGATACCGGCCCGAATGACGGCCTCTGGGAGATCGTGAACCGGGTCGATAACCTGAAGTACCTGATTATTGAAACGGCATTTTCCGACAAGGATCGCTGGCTTGCCGAAGTGGCGCTGCACCTGTGTCCGGCGATGCTCGGCGAGGAACTGGCGAAGTTCACGCAATCCGCGGAGGTGTATATCACCCACCTCAAGCCGAGCGAGATTGAATTGACCATGCA
Organism: uncultured Bordetella sp.; assembly: GCA_964486865.1. Lineage (GTDB taxonomy): Bacteria > Pseudomonadota > Gammaproteobacteria > Burkholderiales > SG8-41. Next base: position 8,213 of record CAZAOZ010000078.1, on the reverse strand, counting down.
GGAAATCGAAGAGCTGTCTGCGCGTACGTCGCCGCGTCTGCTGCAGAACAACCACGTATTCGACTTCTGATCGCGGTTTCCGGGTGCGCTTGCGCGCATGGTCCGCAGGACGGAGAATCGTCACCGGGGGCGCTGAAGCCCGGTTAGCCGCAGCGAACTGATTCCATCAAAATGAAAAAAGAAGTTTCCGTAGAAGAATTGCAATTCGGCGTGTTCATTGCCGAACTCGACCGGCCGTGGACGGAGACCCCGTTCATGTACCAGGGGTTCGTGCTGGAAAATGACAAGCAGCTGGAAGTGCTGAAAAAGTACTGCAAGAAGGTCACCATCGACCTCGACAAGGGGCCGGATCTTCCCGAGCGCAGCGAGTTGCAGACCGGGGATATCAGTACTCCCGGCGGCCGGCCGCCGGTTGCGCTGAAGCCCAGCGTGCTGACCACCATCAAGCATAAAGTCACCTACAAGGAACGGGCGACCGTCGATGAGGAGTTGCCGGTCGCGCGCAACGTCCAGAGCAAGACCGAGGTGGTGCTGAAGGACATCATGGGCGCGGTCAAGGCCGGAAAGGCGCTCGACGCGCCGCGCGTGCAGGAGGCCGTGACCAGCATGACCGACAGCGTGGTGCGCAATCCCGATGCCATGATGCTGCTGGCCAAACTGAAGGCGAAAGGCACGCATACGCTGGATCGCGCCTTCAGCGTATCGATTTACATGATCACTTTCGGCAGGTTCCTGCAATTGCCGCGTGAACAACTCGATCTGCTGGGTATCGTCGGACTGCTGCAGGACGTGGGCATGACCGCGGTGCCTGAGGAAGTGGTCGCCAAGAAGGAGCCGCTGTCGAAGGTGGAATTGATGGTGTGCCGCAGCCATGTCGCGCACTCCATGCAGATACTGAAGGAGACGCCGGGGTTGCCGGCGGAACTGCCGGCCCTCGCGGCCCTGCATCACGAACGGTATGACGGCAGCGGATATCCGAAGGGGCTGAAAAGCGACGAGATCGGACTGTTCGGATCAATCGCCGGCCTGGTGGACTGTTTCGATGCCATGACGCACATTCGCCCTTCCGCCGAGGTGCTTTCGCCGTCGAATGCGCTCAATCAGCTCTACAACGCGCGCAACGTGCTGTTCGACGGTCCGCTGGTCGAGCAATTCGTGCAGTGCATAGGCATTTTTCCGGTCGGGGCGCTGGTTGAGCTGAATTCCGGCGAGATCGGCATCGTCATTGCGCAGAACATGGTGCGGCGCCTGATGCCGCGGGTGATGGTGGTGCTCGATGCCAAGGGCGCGCCGTTGCGGCCGCAGGTCATACTCGACCTGGCGAATGAACCCAAGGCGTCGCCGGGCGTGCCTTATCGCATCAAACGCACACTGGAGCAGGGGAGCGTTCCAATTGATCCCGCCGAATTCTTCCTCTGAATCCGCACCGGACGACAACGGCGCAGAGCCGGGTGTTGCGCTGGGTGCGCTGGTAGCGCGACTCGCGGAGGAGTTCAGCGCCGGCCCCGATACGCTGGCGCGCGTGGCGACGGTGTTCCGCGAGGTGCGTGAACAGGCGCCCGACCTGTTCGTTCCCGCGCCGGGAACGCTGGCGCCGGCGTTCACCAGCACCGAAGCTTCGGGCGGCGCCGATGTTACGGCACTGCATGCCGCGCTCGGCGAATGGGCGCTGGACGCCGAGGGTGAGCCGCTGGAGCGCATGCGGCGCGATTGCCAGCGATTCCAGGCCGCGATGACCCGGGGTGCGTTGCGCCTGTATGCGGGCGATCCCGAGCGCTGCGTGGAGAGCCTGCTGGCGCTGCAGCGTTTCAATTTTCTGCAACTGGCGCTGCTGGCGTCGCTGGCGGCGCGCGGTCAGGGCGAGGGCGGCGTGGTGCGCACGTTGCCGACCCCGGAGTACGCGGCATTCATGGAGCTGCTCCGCAACGCCATTGAAACCCACCGGCAGGAAGGAAAATCCCTGGGCCTGCTGGTGCTGGAAATCGGCAAAGTCGATCAGGTTGACCGGCAACTGGGGCTGCAGAAGGGTGAAGCTTTCATGCTGCGCGTTTCCCGGCGCATGCGCGAGGGCGTGTTGCGCAAACAGGATCAGCTCGGCCGGGTCAGCCGCGACCAGTTTGTCTGCCTGCTGCCGCGCATCGCCGGTGAGGGCGTGGCGATACTGGCGGCGAACAAGATTCTCGGCGCGCTCGATGCGCCGATTCCGCTCGGCGATCGTATGTTTGATACCGATCCGGTGGTCGGTATCGCCGTCTATCCGGACCATGGCGTTGATCCGCAGGCGCTGGTGCGCAACGCAAAACTCGCCGCGCGCGCCGCGCGGGGTGTCACGGAACGGACCGCGGTGTACAGCACGGAGCACGGTGCGAGCGAAGAGATCCAGATGCGCTACGAGGGGCGATTGCGGCATGCGCTTGAGCAGGGCCTGCTGCAACTGGTTTTTGAGCCGCAACTGGACGCCCAGACCGGGCGCATCGGCGGGCTGGACTGCGTCCTGCGCTGGATCGACGGCGAGCTGGGCGATGTGTCTGAAGCCAGGGCGCTGGAGACCGCGGAAGCCGCGGGCCTGGTGCGGGAAATCACCTGGTGGATATTCAACAATGCCATGCGCCAGAGCGCCGAGTTCGCCCGCGCCGGGCTGCAATGCAAACTGGGGCTGAACGTCACCGCAAGCGGTTTGCTGCAGGCGGATTTTCCGGAATTCGTCAGCCGTGCGCTGCGCACCTGGGGCGTGCCGCCGGGCCGCGTGGTGATCGGCATCCACGAGTCGGCGCTGGCCGGCGAGCTAGCGCCGGTCAAGGACGCGCTTACCCGGCTGAAAATGCTCGGGGTGCGCCTGGGCATCGACGGCTTCGGCACGGGGTCTTCGTCGCTGAGCAATCTGGCGCAGTTGCCGTTTGACGAGCTCAAGCTCAGTGCAGTGCTGGTGGGCGACATGCAGAAGTCGGCATTGCACGCGAAAATTGTGCGCTTGATAGTGCGGCTCGCGCGGGATCTCGGTCTGCAGGTCACTGCGGAGGGCGTCGGGGATGGCGCGACCGCAGTAGCGCTGCTGGGGCTTAATTGCGAGCGCGTGCAGGGGCCGCACGTGAGTCCGCCATTGAGCGCGGAAGAAATCCTGGTATACGAGAAAAGCGGCGCAGGTCTGGGGAAGTTGCGACTCTCCGATCTTTGATCGGTAATGCCGGCGGGAGGCCGGGATATGGAAATCAATTTCGATATCATTCGCGGCATACTGGAACGCCGGCTGCAGCAGGCGGATATCGAACGCCTGCTCACCGGGCTGTCCGACGGCGAGAAGTCGCAGCTGCTGATTCGCATCACGGAGACTGTCCGGCGCACCACCGCGCTGGTGGACGTGGCGAACCGGGTGTCGGACTCGCTGTCGCTGGATGTGCTGTTTCCGCGGCTGCTCGAGGTGGTGACCGAGACGCTCAACGCGGAACGCAGTTCGATGTTTCTGTATGACGCGGAAACCAAAGAACTCTTTTCCCGGGTCATGCAGGGCAATGTCATGGGAGAAGTGCGTTTTCCTGCCGACCGGGGCATTGCCGGGTCGGTGTTTACCTCAGGCAATGGCGAAATCATCCCGGATGCCTATGCCGATCCGCGGTTCAACCGCCGGGTGGATGACGAGACCGGGTATCGCACAAGAAACCTGCTGTGCGTGCCGATCCGCAACAAGAAAAAGGTGGTGATCGGCGTCACCCAGGCGCTGAACAAGCGCGAAGGCGCATTCGACGCGGATGACCAGCGCCTGCTGGAATCGCTGTCCTCGCAGGCCGCTGCGGCCCTGGAGAATGCGCGCATGTTCGAGCGGGTCGAGCGCTCGCAGCGCGAAGAGGCGCTGCTGCTCGACGTGGTGAGCTTGATTACTTCTGAAATCCTGCTCGACCCGCTGCTGGAGAAAATCCTCGCCGCAGCCACCCAGTTGCTGGGCGCGGATCGCGGCGCATTGTTCCTGTACGACCCCGCTACCAACGAACTGTGGTCGCGTGTCGCCGGCGGTGATGTGACGAGCCAGATCCGTTTTCCCGCCATCGCCGGCATCGCCGGGGAATGTTTTACCAGCGGCGAGCCCATCAACATCGATGATGCCTACCGCGATTCCCGCTTCAATCCGGCGGTGGACAAAGGCACCGGCTACCGCACGCGCAATATTCTCTGCATGCCGATCACCACCAAAAACGGCAACAAGGTCGGCGTCATGGAAATTCTCAACAAGAAAGAAGGGCCGTTTTCCGCGGGCGACCAGCGCCGGCTCGCCGCACTGTGCGCGCAGGCGGCGGTGTCGATCGAGAATGCACAGTTGTTCGAGGATGTCAGCAACTCGCGCAATTACAATGAAAGCATCCTGCGCAGCATGAGCAACGGGGTGCTCACGCTGGACGCCGACAACACGGTAAGCAAGGTCAATCCGTCGGCGCTGCGCATTCTGCGGCGGGCGGAAAGCGAACTGCTCAATCGCAGGCTCAGTGACGTGTTCGGCGGGCCGAACAGCTGGGTGACCAACAGCCTGGAGAAGGTGCTGCGCACCGGGCGCATCGACAACACGGTGGATTCCGATCTGGTGTTCGATGACCGGCAGACGGTCTCCGTGAACATGACGGCAGTGCCGTTGCAGGACATGCGTGACGAACGTATCGGGTCGATGCTGATCATGGAGGACATCACCCGCGAGAAACGGGTGCGCAACACGATGTCCCGCTACATGAGCAAGGCGGTCATGGACGAGCTGCTGGAGGGGGGCGAAGCGGCCCTGGGCGGCACCAACCGCGAGGTGAGCGTGCTGTTTTCCGATATCCGCGGTTTCACCGCGATGTCGGAGCGGCTGGGTGCGCGGGAAACCGTGGCCATGCTCAACGACTATTTCACCGACATGGTGGACGTCGTGTTTGCCCACAACGGCATTCTCGACAAGTACATCGGCGACATGATCATGGCGGTGTTCGGCTCGGTGCGGGCGACCCGGGAAGACGCGGCAAACGCGGTCACCGTCGGCAGCCGGATGATGACAGCACTGCGCGAATTGAATATCCGCCGGGTGAAGGCGGGCCATGAGCCGATCCGCATCGGCATCGGCATCAGCACCGGAGAGGTGGTTGCCGGCAGCATCGGGTCGCCGAAGCGGCTCGAATACACGGTCATCGGCGACCGGGTCAATCTCGCCGAGCGGCTGCAAAATGCCAACAAGGTTTACGGCACCAGTGTGCTGATCTGCGAATCGACCGCAGCGCGCCTGCGCGGCAGCGTGCGCCTGCGCGATCTCGACCTGATCCGCGTGCGCGGCATGCGGGCGCCGGTACCGATCTGCGAAGTGCTTGAATACCACACGCCAGAGAGCTTTCCGCGTATCGACGAGGTCGTCCAGGCGTTCGGGGAAGGGGTGGCTCATTACCGCAAACAGTCGTGGTCGCAGGCGGCTGCGGCATTCAGCGCAGCGCTGGCCGCGCATCCCGGCGATCGCCCGTCGCGCCTGTATCTGGATCGCTGCGAGATCTACCGCGAGAGCCCTCCTTCCAAAGAGTGGGACGGGGTCTGGACGCTGCCGGTGAACTGATTTATCGCGCCGCGGGCCCGCAAAAAGCAAAATCCACTGCGGGTTGGCGGCCCGACACCCGGTCGGCGATGGCGGCGCCGGCGCCGCAGGCCTGCGTCCAGCCCAGCGTGCCGTGCCCGGTGTTGAGATACAGGTTGGCGTAGCGCGTACCGCCGATGTACGGGACGTTCGACGGCGTCGCCGGACGCAGCCCCGCCCACAATTGCGCATGATCGATGTCGCCTGCGCCGGGGAACAGTTCGGCAACGCGGCGCAGGATGGCGGCGCAGCGCGCCGGATTGAGCGTGGTGTCGTAGCCGGCGAATTCCGCAGTGCCGGCAATGCGCAGGCGCCCGCCCAGCCGTGAAAACACCAGCTTGTGTTCATCATCGGTCAGCGACACCGTCCAGGCGCGCTGCGGATCGAGCACCGGCAGCGTGACCGAGTAGCCCTTGACCGGATAAATCCGCAAATCCACGCCGAGGGGGCGCAGCAGGGCGGCGCTGTGCACGCCGAGACAGACGACATAAGCGTCGGCGGTCATCCGCTCCGGTGCGCCGCCGGCGGCGACGACATCGACACCGGCAATGCGGCCGGCGGTTTCCCGCCGGATGGCGGTGACGGCGGTTGCGTAGCGGAATTGCACGCCGCGCGCGGCGCATAACGCGGCGAGCTCGTGCGTGAAACGATAGGCATCGCCGGATTCGTCGCCGGGCGTATAAGTGCCGCCCGCGATGCGCGAGACTAGCGGCGCCAGCGCCGGTTCCAGCGCAATGCACTCGTCGACCGACTTCACCGCCAGCGCGCAACCCGCATCGCGCAGTTGTATGGCGGTGCGCTGCGCGCCCTGCCATTCGGCTGCATCGGTATAGAAGTGCAGGATGCCGCGCGTCAACTGGTCGTACTGGATGCCGGTCTCGGCACGCAGTGCGCCTAGCAGCGCGCGGCTGTAACCGCCCAGCGCCACCAGTTGCCGGATGTTGTGGCGCAGCCGCGCCGGCGTGCATTCGCGCAAAAAGGCGAGACCCCAGCGCCACTGCTGCGGATCGGCGCGCAGGCGGAACAGCAGCGGCGCGTCTTCGCGTCCGAGCCAGCGCAGCAGTTGCAGCGGCACCCGCGGATTGGCCCACGGCACGGCGTGCACTGCTGAAATCTGGCCGCCGTTGGCATAGGAAGTTTCCAGTCCGGCGCCCTCGCGGCGGTCGATGACGGTGACCTCGTGGCCGGCTTTGCGCAAATACCAGGCAGTGGCGACCCCGGTGACTCCGGCGCCCAGGACTATGATTTTCATGCGGGTCGGCAACGCGGATATAGCGCGAAAATATATAATAAAATCAAAGTGTTGATGCGATATACCCGGCGCGAGCGTGTGCTCACTTTTGACAAGCGGGTGCTATTCCTGTGCCGCCACCGGGTAGCCCAGCGGCAACAGCACCCACATGCGCAGCGGCTGTTTCATGCGTCCGGCTTCACGTCCCGCGTCGTCGCCGAATCCCCAGAAAAAATCCGCGCGCACGGCACCGCGGATGGCTGTGCCGGTGTCCTGGGCCAGCATCAATTGATTCAGCGGTTTGCTGCTCAGCGGCCAGGTGGTCGCCAGAAATACCGGCGCGCCCAGCGGCACATAGCGGGGATCGGCGGCAATGGAGCGCTGCGCGGTCAGCGGCACGCCCAGCGCGCCCAGCGGCCCGCCGATGCCCTGCGGCAGTTCGCGAAAAAAGATATAGCGCGGATTGTAGTCAAGCAGTTCGCGCAGCCGGCCGGGGTTCTGTTGCGCCCAGGCCTTGATGCCCTGCATCGAAGCGCGCTCCGCCGGCAGGTCGCCGCGGTCGATCAGCAGCCGGCCGATCGAGCGGTAGGGGTGGCCGTTGTGGTCGGCAAATCCCACGCGCATGACGCCGCCGTCTTCCAGATCAATGCGGCCCGAACCCTGGATCTGCAGGAAAAACAATTCAACCGGATCATCGACCCAGGCGATTTCCCTGCCGCGCACCGGCGCCAGCCCGGCCTCGATCTGCGCCCGGTCGTAGTACGGCACGATGCGCTTGCCGTCGAGCCGCGCGCGCGGGCGCGGCTCCCTGGCCTCGATGCCGAAGGCCGGCAGCTCGACGCTCACCAGATCATCGGGCACGCCGTACACCGGATAGCGATGGCGCGCGGTCTGCGTGCGGCTGCCGCGCAGCAGCGGTTCGTAATAACCGGTGGTCAGACCGTCGCTGCCGCCATCGGCATTGAGCAGCTGCCAGGGCGTGAAATGGGTTTCGAAAAACCGCCGCGCAGACTTACGATCGGCGCGCGGTTCGGCCAGTGCAGCAGTACAGACTGCGCGCCAGGCTTCCTGCGCACGCAGCGCGCCGCAGCTCGCGAGCAGCGCCGGCCACGCGGCTGCAGGATCATCGGAGCGCCAGCCGGGAAGAGCAGCCCAGTCGCCGCGGCGCAGATGATTGCCGGGCAGCGCCGCGGTCGGGGTAATCGTCGGGGGAGCCGCCGGTGCGGATGCCGGCGCTGGTGGTGCGGGTGCCGGCCTGACGGGCGTCGTCACCGGACCGGCCGGCTGCTCCGGCGTGGAGCGGCAGGCTGCGAGCGCCAGCACTGCGGCCAGCACGACCAACGCCCTGCGCGCCCCGAAGGAAGTCCCCTTGGGGGGCGCCCCGAAGGAAGTCCCCTTGGGGGG
>CAZAOZ010000077.1:0-12001 GCA_964486865.1 uncultured Bordetella sp. | reverse complement strand
ATATGCTGCTGGAATAGATATAAAAAATATAAATAAAAACAACAAGTTATTGAATTTTCCCTCCGCAACCTGTGCCGCTGCAGAATCCCGCCGTTTATGCCGTTAACGCAATGTGGGGCGTGACGGCATGCCCCGCTGCACAGCGGGGCAATCATGCGGTGGTGGATACTCCTGATTCTTTTTGCGGCGTCGGCTTTGAACGGCACGCTGGCGCACGCCGCGTTCGAGCGCGAGTGCATCGTGTCGGTGCGCGTCGGCGGCGGCTGGTCGGCTGAAAGCAAACGCAAGGTGCATTTCGTCACCGGCCTCGAACTCGCCCGCATCACCAAAACGATGAAGGTCGATTTTCACCAGCACTACGCGATCATCTGGCACGGCAGCGGCCTGCCGACGGTGGCGAAGCTCGACGGCGTGCTGCTTGGCGTCGGGCGTGAATTTGCGGCGGATGATTTTGTGCGGCTGTTCGAGCGCGATGCCGAACGCCACGCCACGCAGGTCGAAGGCGAAGGCCAGGGACTGACCTGGCGCATCCGCGCGCGTCCGCCCGAGGGCTGGGTTGATCCGCAGGGCGTGGCCGTGACCCGCGTCTCCCGGTAGTCCGGGGCCATCCCGGCATACTGTCAGAGTCCGTCAATTCCGCGCGTCATCGCTGGAATATTCCGCGGCGTTGGCGTGTTTACGCTGCGCATGCGTAACCACACATCCACCGGAGGATTGTCATGAACATAACCAGAATTGCTGTTGCCGTATCCCTTGCCCTGCTGGCGCCTGTTGCAGCGGGGCAGGCGCAGAAGGTTTCGCCCGACATGTCGTTTTTCATCACCAGCACGGGGATGTTTTACTGCTTCGCGGCCAAATAAGGCGGCAGTATCAGCATGAAAAACGGCGGGGAGCGATTCCCGCCGTTTTTTTATTGTTCGGGGTGACTATTCAGCGTGGACGAAAACATTCATATCTTCCCTCACCCCTGCCCCTCTCCCGAAGGGAGAGGGGAATAAACCCTCGCCCTTCGGGAGAGGGTGGCGCGTAGCGCCGGGTGAGGGAGGTTTTTGACTTTTCGTCCACGCTGAATAGTCACTGTTCAGATTTCGATGGCGAGCTTTTTCAGCAACACCGGATCGGGATCCACGCCCAGGCCCGGTCCCTGCGGAATCGCCATGCGACCGTTTTTCGGGTTGATGGCATCGCCGAACGGATTTTCGTCGAAGTCGCAGTAGAAGCGCTCGATCCACGTTTCGCGCGACTGCGCGGCTGAGGCGTGGATGGAGGCGAGCAGTCCGGGGCCGAAGTACGCCGAGTGCGGCACCACGCGCACGCCGTGCGCCTCTCCCAGCGCGAATACCTTGTTCAGTTCGGTGACGCCGCCGATCTTGGTGACGCTGGGCTGCGCCACATCGAGCGAGCCGCGTTCGAACAGCCGGTGGAATTCATTGGCGCTGCCGACATTTTCGCCGCCGGCCACCGCAATGCCGCCCTCGGCGCGCACGCGGGCGAGTCCGGCATGATCTTCCGGCGGCCACACCGGCTCCTCGATCCATTCGAGGTTGAGTTCGCGCAGTTCACGGCAGACGGCCACCGCCTGCGCCACGGTCCACGGGCAGTTGCAATCGACCATCAGCGGGATGCGGTCACCGGCGGCGCGGCGCGCGGCGCGGATGATGTCCGGCACGATTTCATGGATCTTGATCAGGCCGTAACCGCGCTCCAGCGCCTCATGGATGCGCGGCTCCATCGCGGATGTTTTTCCATAACGCAGCAGGCTCGCGTAGGCGGGCAGATCGGCGCGCGGGCTGCCGCCGAGCAACTGGTACAGCGGCCGGTTGGCGACCTTGCCGGCGATGTCCCACAGCGCGATGTCGATGGCGGAGAGCGCGTACACCACCGGGCCGTTGCGCCCGGCGCCATGCACGGCGCGCGCGAGCTCGTGCATCAGCGCGGCGATGGCAGCCGGATCACGGCCGATGCACAGCGGCGCGATCATGCGGTCCAGCGCGGTGCGCGTGGCGGGCCACACGCGATGGCCGAAAGCCTCGCCCCAGCCGCTGACGCCGGCATCGGTATCGACGCGCACCAGCAGCGTTTCCATCGCGGTGCGCGCCTGCCCGCCGACCATCGGCGCCTCGCCGGTGATCACCAGCGGCATGCGGATGACGAAAGTGGTGACGGCGGTGATTTTCATGGTGCTGGATTTCGAGGCTGGCGGTGGTTGCGCGGTCAGTCCACTTTGGCGCCGGTGGACTTGATGATACTGCCGAACTTTTCCGCCTCGGACTGGATGAACCTGCGGTATTCGTCCGGCGTACTGCTTACGGCTTCGAGCCCGAATCCGGCGTAGCGGGCCTTCACGTCCTGCAGCGCATGGATGCGCACGATCTCGGCATTGAGCTTTGAGATGATCGGGCGCGGCGTGCTTTGCCGCGCAAATACGCCCCACGAGTTGTCGAGCGCGTAACCGGGAACGCCGGATTCGGCGACTGTCGGCATGTCGGGCAGCAGTGAGGTTCGCTTCGCGCTGGTGACCGCCAGCGCGCGCGCCCTGCCGGACTTGGCGTGCGGCAGCGCGATCGGCATGTCGGAGAACACGATTTCGAGGCGGCCCGCCAGCAGGTCGTTGAGCGCGAGTATGGTGCCTTTGTAGGGAACGTGGACCAGATTGGCGCCGGTCATCGACTTGAACAGTTCGCCCGCCGGATAGGCCAGCGTGCCGGCGCCGCCGGAGCCGAAGTTGAGGCTGCCCGGTTTGGCACGCGCGAGCTGCACCAGATCCTGCACCGATTTCACCGGCACGCCGGGGTGCACCACCAGCAGCTGCGGGGCGAGCGCCACCATGCTGACCGGCGCAAAATCGCGCAGCGTGTCGTAGTTGACTTTGTAGAGACTTGGATTCGTCGCGAACTGGCTCATGTTGGCGTGCAGCAGCGTGTAGCCGTCAGCGGGCGCGCGCATGGCGACTTCGGTGCCGATGATGCCGCTGGCGCCGGCGCGGGTGTCGATGACGATCTGCTGGCCCCAAGCCTCGGTCATTTTCTGGCCGAGGATACGGGCGATGGTGTCGGAGGTGCCGCCGGGATTCCACGGTACGATCATGCGTATCGGCTTGGCCGGATAGGTCTGGGCTGTCGCGACGCCCGACGCCAGGGTTGCAAGGGCGGCGCACAACGCGCTCAACGTTGAAAGGGTTCGCATGGTTCTCCTTCGTTTGCGGATCCGCATTCAGGCAGTCCGGCAGAAAAACTATGGCTGAGGCACACCGAGATCTTTGCAGATTTTTCTCGCGAGGCGTTCATTCACCTCGTTGTGGCGGGGAACAGCGCTGCGCCGGTTCAGGGTGGGGTTGTGCCATCACGAGTGATTGCCGCCCTCCCGCAGCAGTGAGCAACCATGAGCCGTGAGGTGTCGCAGCAAATCGCGACGCTTCATACCGCGATGTTCAGCTCTTCGTAGCCTTTTCCTGCAGCGTCACGCGCGTCGGCGCGATTCATTTCCAGCGCTTCGGTGAGCGTAACGCGCAGGGTTTTCAGCAGTTCGTCGCGCGTGCGCTCCTGACAGTTGACCCCTGGCACTTCTTCAATCCAGCCGATCCACCAGGGACCATCCTGTTTTACGACAGCGGTATAGGTCTGATTCATGTCGATGCCTCCGGAGCGCATTGTACTGTGAAGGGAAATTGGGTCGTGATCGTGAATAAGCTGGCTGTGCGCGATGATTTCCCCGGCGCGATGGGCGCCAGCGGCACGGATCATCTTAACTTATTGTTTTTTATTGATAATTTTACCACAGCAACCGGCTACTTTGCTTCCCGCAGCATGCGCTCGATTGCCGCCGCGTCGCGGTCCTCCTGCGTGGCGCCGCCGGCCGCGGGTGTTTGCGCGGCGCTCTCCGGCGCCGGCATGTTGATCTCGATGTGGCTGGTGTCTTTTGCCGCGGGCACGGTTTTGAACGCGGTGACCAGCTGCGGATAAAACACCACCAGCAGCAACGCAATCAGTTGCACGCCGACGAAGGGCATGACGCCCTTGTAGATGTCGATGGTTCTGATCTGCGGCGGCGCGACGCTGCGCAGGTAAAACAGCGAAAAACCGAACGGCGGCGTCAGGAACGACGTCTGCAGGTTCATGCCGATCATGATCGCGAACCACACCGGATCGATGCCGAGCTTGATCGCCACCGGCCCCAGCAGCGGCAGCAGGATGAAGGCGATCTCGAAAAAGTCGATGAAAAATCCGAGGATGAAGATCAGCAGGTTGACGACGATCAGGAAACCGACCGCGCCGCCGGGCACCAGCGTGAACAGCCGTTCCACCCACAGGTCGCCGTCCACCGCGCGGAACACCAGCGCGAACACCGTCGAGCCGATCAGGATGAACATGACGAAGCTCGACAGCCGGGTGGTGGCGTCCAGCGCTTCGCGCAGCACCTGCCCGTTCAGCCGCCGTTTGACGGCGGCGAGCGCCAGCGCGCCGACCGCGCCCAGCGCGCCGCCTTCGGACGGCGTGGCGATGCCGAGGAACAGCGAGCCGAGCACCAGGAAAATCAGCACCAGCGGCGGCACCATCACCAGCAGGGCATGTTTGTAGAGCGCCGCGCCGCGCAGGGTGCGCGCGGCGGGCGGCAGCGCGGGCGCGGCAGCCGGGTTGAGCATCGAGGTGACGAACACATACAGGACCAGCAGGCCGACCAGCAGCAATCCCGGCAGCACCGCGCCGGCGTAAATGTCGCCGACCGGGGCGCCGAGCACGTCGGCCAGCACGATCAGCACGATCGACGGCGGAATGATCTGCGCCAGCGTGCCGGAGGCGCAGATGACGCCGCTGGCGAGCCGCGGCGAATAGTTGTAGCGCAGCATCACCGGCAGCGAGATCAGCCCCATCGCGATCACCGAGGCGGCGATCACGCCGGTGGTGGCGGCAAGCAGCGCGCCGACGAAAATCACCGCATAGGCGACGCCGCCGCGCACCGGGCCGAACAGCTGGCCGACGGTGTCGAGCAGGTCCTCGGCCATGCCGCTGCGCTCGAGGATCAGCCCCATGAACGTGAAAAACGGAATCGCCAGCAGCAACTGGTTGGCCATGATGCCGAACACGCGCTGCGGCAGCGCCTGCAGCAGTTCCGGCTGCAGCAGGCCGAGCTCAAAACCGATGAAGGCGAACAGCAGGCCGTTGGCGGCGAGCGCGAAGGCGACCGGATAGCCCAGCAGCAGGAACACGGCCAGGCCGGCGAACATCAGCGGCGCCATCAGATCGAAGGCCATGGGTTCAGCGGTCGGCTTCGGCGGCGGCCGGCGGCAGCAGCCCGCGCAGAAAGGCGATTTTCTTGATGGTTTCGGAGAGGCCCTGCAGGATCAGCAGGGCAAAGGCGGCGGGCATCACGAGCTTGATCGGCCAGCGCAGCAGTCCGCCGGCGTCGGTGGAGATTTCGTTGATCCGGTACGATTCGGCGAAGGCCGCCCAGCCGAACCACAGCATGATCGCGCACACCGGCAGCAGCATGAAAAAATGCCCGCCGATGTCGATCCAGGCCTGCGCGCGTGGCGACAGGCGCCCCGCGATGAGGTCGATGCGCACATGGGCGTTATGCTTGAGCGTGTAGCCGGCGGCGCCGAGGAACACCAGCGAGTAGAGGTACCACTGGATTTCGAGGAAGCTGTTGGAGCCCAGGTTGAAGCCGTAGCGCGCGACGGCGTTGCCGGCGCTGAGGAATATGCACAGCAGGATCAGCCACCAGGCGCCGCGGCCGATGGACTCGTTCAGCGCGTCTATGGCGCGGGACAGGTTGAGCAGTGATTTCATGATGTGGATACCTCCTTTTCCACGGCGACATGATAAGGGGAACCCGGCGTTCCGCATGATAAAATTCAGCCCCGACCCGGCAACCCTGAGAAATCCCCATCTCATGACTATTTTCACCAATAAACTCGAAACGACGGATCCTGAAATCTTCCGCGCCATCCAGCAGGAAGAGCGGCGTCAGGAAGACCATATCGAACTGATCGCGTCGGAGAATTACGTGAGCCCCGCGGTGCTCGCCGCGCAGGGATCGGTGCTGACCAACAAGTACGCCGAGGGATATCCCGGCAAGCGCTATTACGGCGGCTGCGAATATGTCGATATCGCCGAACAGCTGGCGATCGACCGCGCCAAGGAACTGTTCGGGGCCGGCTATGCCAACGTGCAGCCGCATTCGGGCGCGCAGGCCAACGCCGCGGTGTTTCTCGCCACGCTGCATCCCGGTGAAACCATCCTCGGCATGCGGCTCTCCGACGGCGGCCACCTGACCCACGGCTCCAAGGTCAACATCAGCGGCAAGTACTACGATGCCGTGTCCTACGGACTGAACCCGCAGACGCAGGAAATTGATTACGATGAAGTCGCCGAACTGGCCAAGGTGCGCAAGCCCAAGCTGATTGTCGCCGGCGCTTCCGCCTATTCGCTGGTGATCGACTGGAAACGCTTCCGCCACATTGCCGACGAGGTGGGCGCGCTGCTGATGGCCGACATGGCGCATTACGCCGGTCTGGTCGCGGCCGGGCTTTATCCGAGCCCGGTGGGCATCGCCGATTTCGTCACCACGACCACGCACAAGACCCTGCGCGGGCCGCGCGGCGGCTTGATTCTCTCCGATGTGCGGCACGAAAAAGTGCTGAACTCCGCGGTGTTCCCCGGTTCGCAGGGCGGGCCGCTGATGCATGTCATCGCCGCCAAGGCGGTGGCGCTGAAGGAGGCGATGTCCAAGGATTTCCGCCATTACCAGCAGCAGGTGCTCGACAATGCGCGGGTGATGGCCAAAGTGATGCACGAGCGCGGCTATCGCATCGTGTCGGGCCGCACCGATTGCCACATGTTCCTGCTCGACCTGCGCGACAAGCCGGTCACCGGCATCGAAGGCGAACAGGCGCTGGGCCGCGCCAACATCACCGTCAACAAGAATTCGGTGCCCAACGACACGCGCACACCCACGGTCACCAGCGGCGTGCGCATCGGCTCGCCGGCGATGACCACGCGCGGCTTCAAGGAATTCGAAGCCGAGAAACTGGGCCATCTGATCGCCGACGTGCTCGACGCGCCCAAAGACGATAAAGTGATCGCCGGCGTGCGCACCGAAGTCAAGGCGCTGTGCGACAAATTCCCGGTCTATAAACGGCCGTGATCGGTGAGGGGTGATGAGTAATGTGTAAAAAACCTGAAACCCGCGGTGTTGCCGTTCACCCATCACCCATCACCCATAACTCATCACCCATCACCAATTACCAATCACCGCTGTCATGAAGTGCCCTTTCTGCAAATCCGACGAAACCCAGGTCATCGACTCGCGCGAGAGTGACGACGGCGACACCATCCGCCGCCGCCGCAAGTGCGTGTCGTGCAGCAAGCGCTTCACCACGTACGAAACCGTCGAGCTGCGCATGCCGCAGGTGGTCAAGCAGGACGGCAGCCGGGCGGAATTCGATCTGGCGAAGCTGCGCACCAGTTTCATGCGCGCGCTGCACAAGCGGCCGGTGCCGACACCGCTGGTCGATGAAGCCATCGGCGCCCTGACCAATGAATTGCTGTCGCTGGGCGAGCGCGAAGTGCAGGCGCGGCGTGTCGGCGAGATGGTCATGCGCGAGCTGAAACGGCTCGACGAGGTGGCCTATATCCGCTTCGCCTCGGTGTACCGCAGCTTCCAGGGCGTCGATGATTTCACCGACGCCATCAAGGAAGTGCGCAAGCCGACGGTCCGCAAGTAGCCGGCGTCGCCGCCCGGCGATGACTGATCCTTAAAACGGCAATTCAGCCACAGAGGTCACAGAGAACACCGAGAGATTCAAGGAGTTGAATCCTCCAGCTACTCTCAACAGATGAGTGGGATGTGGAAATGACATGTTTTTGTTTTTCCTCTGTGAACTCTGTGTTCTCTGTGGCTAATGGCTTTTTCCAGGTTGATTGAGCATGTTTACACCCGACGATCACCGCAACATGGCCCGCGCGCTGGAACTCGCCGCGCTGGGCCTTTATACGACCACGCCGAATCCGCGCGTCGGCTGCGTGATCGTCAAAGACGGCGCGGTGGCCGGCGAGGGCTGGCACGAGAAAGCCGGCGGGCCGCACGCCGAAACCGTTGCGCTGCAGGCGGCCGGCGCCAGGGCCGCGGGCGCGACGGTGTATGTGACGCTGGAGCCCTGCGCGCATCACGGCCGCACGCCGCCGTGCGTCGAGGCCTTGCTGGCCGCGAAGCCGGCGCGGGTGGTGGCGGCGATGCAGGATCCCAATCCGCAGACGACGGGCAAGAGCATCGAGCGGCTGCGCTCCGCGGGCATCACGGTCGATGTCGGCGTGATGGAACACGAGGCGCGCGAACTGAACATCGGCTTCGTGTCGCGCATGACCCGCGGCACGCCGTGGGTGCGCATGAAAGTCGCCGCCAGTCTCGACGGCCGCACCGCACTGGCCAACGGCGAGAGCCAGTGGATCACCGGCACTGATGCGCGCAAGGATGGCCATGCCTGGCGCGCGCGCGCCTGCGCCGTGCTGACCGGCGTCGGCACCGTGAAGGACGACGACCCGCAATTGACGGTGCGCGATGTGCCGACCACCCGCCAGCCGCTCCGGGTGGTGGTTGACAGCCGACTGCAGACGCCGCTCACCGCGCGCGTGCTGGGGCCGGGGGCGCTGATTGCCGCGGCAGGCGTGGACGCGCCGCGCAGCGTGGCGCTGCGCGCCAAGGGCGCCGAAGTGGTGGTGCTGCCCAATCACGAAGGCAAGGTGGAACTGCCGGCGCTGCTGCAGGAGCTGGCGCGCCGCGGCTGCAACGAAGTGCATGTCGAGGCCGGATACAAGCTGAACGGCTCGCTGCTCGATGAAGGGCTGGTCGATGAACTGCTGATTTATTTCGCGCCGTGCATCCTCGGCGACACCGCGCACGGCATGTTCCATCTGCCGCCGCTGGCGGATCTGGCCGGACGGCACAAGGTAAAAATCACCGATATCCGGCAGATCGGCGACGACCTGCGGCTGCTGGCGAGGTTTGGCTAGGATGTTCACCGGCATAGTCGTGGCTGTCGGAAAGATCGAACGCGTGGCGCCCGCGCCGGGCGGGGTGCGGCTGCGCATCGCCGTGGCCGGTCTCGGCATGGATGATGTCGCGATGGGCGACAGCATCGCCGTCAACGGCGTGTGCCTGACCGTGGTGGCGTTCGATAAAACCCATTTTGAGGCCGAGGTGTCGCAGGCGACGCTGGCGGTGGTCGCGGGTTTCGCGGCGGGCGCCGCGGTCAACCTGGAAAAGGCGCTGCGCCTGGCCGACCGTCTCGGCGGCCACCTGATGAGCGGGCACGTCGATGGCGCCGGCACGGTATCGCGCTTCGAGCCGGTGGGGGATAATCGCCGCCTGGTGATTGCAGCGCCGCGCGACATCGCGCGCTACATCGCGCGCAAGGGATCGATTGCGGTGGACGGTGTCAGCCTGACGGTGAATGCGGTCGAGGGTGCGGATTTCGAAGTGAACCTGATCGCGCATACGCTGGCGAACACCACGCTAAAGCACCTGCAGCCGGGCGCGCGGGTCAATCTTGAGGTGGATCTGCTGGCGCGCTACATTGAGCGCCTGCAGGAAGCCGGAACCGGCAAGGAAACAAAGCAGTGAAATCAGGAAAAGACGACATGGCCATCAGTTCTACCGCCGACATCATTGCCGAGATGCGCGCCGGGCGCATGGTGGTGCTGATCGACGAGGAGGATCGCGAGAACGAGGGCGACCTGGTGCTCGCCGCGGAATTCGCCACGGCCGAATCCATCAACTTCATGGCGCGCTACGGCCGCGGGCTGATCTGCCTGACGCTGACGGAAGAGCGCTGCCGGCAACTGAACCTGCCGCTGATGGTCAGCAACAACCTCTCGCCGATGGGCACCAATTTCACGCTGTCGATCGAGGCCGCCGAGGGCGTCACCACCGGCATTTCCGCGGCGGACCGCGCGCGCACGGTGCAGGCGGCCATCCGCGCCGACGCCGGCCCGCGCGACATCGTGCAGCCGGGGCACATTTTCCCGCTGATGGCGCAGGACGGCGGCACGCTGATGCGCGCCGGGCATACCGAGGCCGGCTGCGACCTGGCACGGCTGGCGGGCCTGCTGCCTGCGGCGGTGATCTGCGAAATCCTCAAGGAAAACGGCGAGATGGCGCGGCTGCCGGACCTGATTGAATTCGCCGCGCAGCACAAGCTGAAAATCGGCACCATCACCGACCTGATTCATTACCGCAGCAGCAACGAATCGCTGGTGAAGCGCGCCGCGGAGCGCGACATCGAGACCGCGCACGGCGCGTTCCGGCTGATCGCCTACACCGAAGCTGCGGGCCGGCAGACGCACCTGGCGCTGGTGCGCGGCAAGGTGACGGCGCGCGACGAAGTGCTGGTGCGGGTGCATGAGCCGGTATCGCTGATTGACCTGCTGGATGTCACTGCGACCAGCCATTCGTGGAATCTGCATGATGCGATGGCGGAAATCGCGCGCGAAGGCCGCGGCGTGATCATCCTGTTGCATCGCCAGGAAACCGCGGCGGAACTGCTCGAACGCGCGCGACCGCATCACGAGCGCGGCGGCCCGGCGAAAATCGTGCTCCGCAATTACGGCATCGGCGCGCAGATCCTGCGCGATCTGGGCGTCAAGAAAATGCGCGTCATGGCGCAGCCGCTGCGCATGCCGAGCATGGCGGGTTTTGATCTCGAAGTGACGGGGTATTTGCAGCCGCCCGGTAAAAGCGTGATTGAGTGATTAGAAGCCATCTCAATAATCCCCTCTCCCCCGATTGGGGGAGAGGGCTAGGGTGAGGGGGTAGTTACATTGCGCGTAGCTCCATGGAGAGCATTGCGCTTTCTTGCCCCTCACCCCAACCCTCTCCCCGCGGATGCGGGGAGAGGGAGTGTTTTTGAGATGGCTTCTAAGTAATTAAGTGATTGGGTGAAGGGTAAAAGCATGGCACGTTACGACGACATCGAAGAACTGGAACCGGCGCACAACGGCGCGGGGCTGCGCATCGGCATTGTCATGGCGCGATTCAACATCGACGTCGGCGACGGCCTGCTGTCGAGCTGCACCGCGGCGCTGGCGAAACACGGCGTGGCGAAAAAGGACATGCGCATCGTCACCGTCCCCGGCGCGCTGGAAATTCCGCTGACACTGAAAAAAATGGCGCAGAGCGGAAAATACGACGCGCTGATCGCGTTGGGCGCGGTGATCCGCGGCGAAACCTATCATTTCGAAATCGTGTCGAACGAATCCGCGCGCGGCATCACCGACGTGCAGCTTGAAACCGGCCTGCCCGTCGCCAACGGCATACTCACCACTGAAAACGACGAGCAGGCCGAAGTGCGCATGGCGCAGAAGGGCCTCGATTGCGCGCTGGCGGCGATCGAGATGGCGCGCCTGCTGCAGCGCCTGTAGGCGGCCACGCAATACATTTAACTTATTGTTTTTAAACGATTATTTAGTGCCGCACGGTGTGTGGCCGTCACACCGGGAAACCATGAAATCCAGCCGTCGCCGTTCGCGTGAATTCGCTTTGCAGGGCATCTACCAGTGGCAGCTCGCGGGCACCGATCCTGAGGTCATCGCCCAGCAGTTGGGCGAGGCGGAGGGCTTCAACAAAATCGACGGCGATTATTTCACCGCGCTGCTGAACGGCGCGGTGGCGAACGCGGCGGAGATGGAGCAACTGATCACGCCGCTGCTCGACCGCTCCTACAAAAGCCTGTCGCCGGTGGAGCGCGGCATCCTGCTGCTCGCCGGCTTTGAGTTCCGCGCGTGTCCGGAAGTGCCGTACCGCGTGGTGATCAACGAAGCGATAGAACTGGCCAAGTCATTCGGCGGCACCGACGGCCACAAATACGTGAACGGCGTGCTTGATAAAATGGCCATGCAACTGCGTGCGCCGGAAGTACAGGCCGAGCGCGAAAAGTAATTCCATTTTTAATTTAACAATCTCATATCCATGCTCCCTCTCCCCGCTTGCGGGGAGAGGCTTGGGG
>CAZAOZ010000076.1:0-12436 GCA_964486865.1 uncultured Bordetella sp. | reverse complement strand
GTCGGTGCGAGATTGCCGGTGAGCATCTGCATGGTCGTCGTTTTGCCGGCGCCGTTGGGCCCCAGCAAGCCGAGGACTTCACCGCGGCGCACGTCGAGATCCAGGGCTTTGACGGCAACATGATTGCCGAACCGGCGGGACAGACCCCGGGCGCAAATGGTCAGGGCGGGGTCAGCGGATTCCATCAGCGGCTGCGAATGTCCGGGTGCGTGCAAGGTTGCCTTGTGGGAAGCATCAAATATACCTAATATGGGAATGATTATGAAGGCGCCCGGATGTTACACGCACGGCGCGGCAAAGACACTCCGTTGAAGGCACTCCGTTGAATTTCCATCCCGATCATTATTGCTCAAACCGGTGGTTCCGCGCCGCCCTGCTGGCCGCGAGTTGCGCGCTCGTGGCCTGCGCGCAGACACCGGTGCAGCCGGGAGCGGCGACCATGCCGGGCGCTGCCGCATCCCAGCCGCTGCCCAGGGTAGTCTCGCCGACACAGCCGCCGGCGCCGCGCAGCATTACGCTGCCGCACAACGAACTCAGTGAAACCCTGCTGTTCAAGCTGACGCTTGCGGAAATTGCCGCACAGCGCGGCCAGCCGCATGTCGCCGTGCCCGCGTATCTTGAGGCGGCGCGCGAAACCAAAGATCCGCGGGTGGCGCGCCGGGCCACTGAAATCGCCTGGAATGCGCGGTTCATGCCCGCGGCCCTGGAAGCGGCGACGATCTGGCTGCAGGCCGATCCGGATTCCGCGCGCGCCCGGCAGACCGTCATCGCGCTGCTGGTCAATCAGTCGCAGCTGGACGAGGCCGTGCCGCATCTGGAGAAATGGCTGAGCAGCAATCCGGAACAGGCGGGGCAGAACTTTCTGCAGTTGTCGACGCTGGTCGCCGGACACCAGGACAAGCCCGCGGTGCTGCGGCTGATCCGCACCCTGGCGGCACGTTATCCGGCAGTGCCCGAAGCCAGTCTGGCGGTCGCGCAGGCCGCCTGGAATGCGGATGATAGCGATACTGCGCTGGAGGCGGCGCGCCAGGCGCTCAAACTGCGGCCGGGCTGGGAACTGGCCGCGCTGTTCCAGGTGCAGGCGTTGCAGCGCGGCTCACCCGCGGCAGCCATCACCTTTCTCGAAGGTTTTCTCAAGGCGCATCCCGGGGCGAAGGACGCACGGCTGAACTATGCCCGCCTGCTGGTCAGCGCGCAGCAGTATGCCGAAGCGCGCAAACAGTTCGGGATATTGCTGGGCGAGGCGCCGAACAATCCGGAAATTGCCATGGCGGTCGCCACCCTGTCGATGCAGGCCAGGGATTATGTCGCCGCGGAGGTGCAGCTCAAGCGCGCGCTGGAGATCAATCCCAAGGATCCGGACGCCATACGGCTGTATCTGGGCCAGGTCAACGAGGAACTGCAGCGTCCCGATGTGGCGCTCGAGTGGTATTCGAGCATTACCCACGGGGCGCAATTCATCCCGGCACAGGCGCGGTATGCCGGCGTGCTGGCGAAACAGGGAAAACTCGCCGAAGCGCGCAGGCATCTGCAGGGCGTCAATGCCGGTGACGCGCAGCAACGCACGCAACTGACGCTGGCCGAGGCGCATCTGCTGCGGGAAGCCAATGCCTATCAGGAGGCATTCGATTTTCTCAGTCAGGCCGTGGCGCGCACCCCGGATGCGACGGATCTGCTCTACGACCATGCGATGGCCGCGGAAAAGATCAACCGCATTGATGTGCTGGAATCGAATCTGCGCAAAGTCATCAAAATGCGGCCGGATTACGCGCACGCCTACAACGCGCTCGGCTATACGCTGGCCGATCGCAATGAGCGGCTGGCCGAGGCGCGCACGCTGATCGAGACGGCGCACAAGCTGGCGCCGGAAGACCCGTTCATACTCGACAGCCTGGGCTGGGTGTTGTACCGCGTGGGGGAAAACCAGCAGGCGCTGGGCCATTTGCAGCGCGCCTACGAAGTGCGCCCTGATGGCGAGATTGCCGCCCATCTGGGCGAGGTGTTGTGGGCGCTGGGCCGGCAGGCCGAGGCCCGCAAGCTGTGGGCGGACGCGCTGCGCAATCATTCCAAAAATGAAGTGCTGCAGAGTACGGTGAAGCGGCTCGCGCCGGTCATACTGCAATCTGCGCAATGAAATTCGCGCATGCGCTGGCGGCTTGCGCCGTGGCGTATCTGCTGGCGGGTTGTGCGGCGCTGTCGCCGGGCGTGCAGGTGCCGGCAGCCGCGCCGTTCGACATTCTGGGCCGCGTGCTGGTCAGCTACGACGGCCGTGCTTTTTCCTCGAACTTCCGCTGGCGCCATGACGGGTCCGCCGACGAAATCTGGCTGATGGCGCCGGTCGGGCAGACGCTGGCGCACATCGCCGCGGAGCCGGGCGGCGCCACGCTGACCGACGCCGACCAGCAAACCTGGCGCGCGGCATCGGTGGAAAGCCTGACGCGCCGTGTGCTGGGCTGGTCGCTGCCGCTCGCCCAATTGCAGCACTGGGTCGGCGGCCATGCCGTGCCCGGCGCAGAATCCGGCGTCGTGACCCGCGACACGGACGGCCGGCTGACGATGCTCAATCAGGACGGCTGGCTGATTCATTACATCCGGGACGCTGCGGATCCGCAGCGCCGCCCGCGACGGCTGGATCTGGCGCAGGGCACGCAGCAGATCCGCATGGTCATCGACGAATGGCGTGGTAACGATCGGTAATTGCGCATGAGTGACTGGATCGGATTCCCCGCGCCCGCCAAACTCAACCTGATGCTGCGGGTGACCGGCCGCCGTGCCGACGGCTACCATCTGCTGCAGACGGTGTTCCGGTTCATCGATTTCGGCGATACCGTGGGCCTGCGGCTGCGCGCCGACGGCGTGATTTCACGCGCCCGGCCGCTGCCCGGCGTGGCCGAGGCGGATGATCTGACCGTCAGGGCGGCCCGCGTGCTGCAGGCGGCAACCGGCACGCGGCTGGGCGCGGACATCCGCGTGGACAAGCGCCTGCCCGCAGGGGGCGGGGTGGGCGGCGGCAGTTCGGATGCGGCAACCACCCTGCTCGCGCTCAATCACCTGTGGGGGACCGGCATGAGCCGGCAGCGTCTGCAGGCCCTGGCCCTGCCGCTGGGGGCCGATGTGCCGGTATTTGTCTATGGCCAGAGCGCCATGGCCGAGGGGGTGGGCGAGCTGCTTGTGCCATTGGCGCTGCCTCCAGCCTGGTATCTGGTGCTGGTGCCGCCGGTGGCGGTCTCCACGGCTGCCGTTTTCCGGCATCCGGAATTGAAACGAGACTCTGAAAAGGCTAAAATACAAGGCTTTTCCGTGCCGGCAGGGAACGATCTGGAGCCCTTGGTGTGCCGCTTGTACCCCGAAGTCGGGCGCCATCTGGCCTGGTTGCGGACGGTGGGCAATACGGCAGGCGGCGCGCAGATGACGGGATCAGGCGGCTGCGTGTTTGCAGCGTTTGCCGACGAGGCTGCGGCGCGGCATGCACTGGCGGTTTGTCCGGAGGACATGCGGGGGTTTGTGGCCCGCGGTCTGGATGTGCATCCGCTGCACGGGCTGGCGGAATTGGTCGAAGACTGAGCAGCAGCAAGTAGAAGTAGTAAAAGCGGGTAGTAAAAGCGGGCGGGACGCCGGGAATGGTGCCGCGGCGCATTAATGGTTGGTTGCAGGGTTAGGTTTCGGTTGGGGAGTCGCCAAGCTGGTTAAGGCACCGGATTTTGATTCCGGCATGCGAAGGTTCGAATCCTTCCTCCCCAGCCCCTTGGTTGCTGTTTGTTGTTTCGGGGGTGCGCAGTGGCGTTAGACAGGATGATGGTGTTTACCGGCAACGCCAATCCGCGGTTAGCGGAGGCGGTGGTCAGCCATCTCGCGATTCACATCGGCCGCGCCAAGGTCGGGCGGTTCAGCGACGGCGAGGTGATGGTGGAAATCCTCGAGAACGTCCGCGGCAAGGATGTGTTCGTCCTGCAGTCGATTTGCGCGCCGACCAACGATACGCTGATGGAACTGCTGGTGATGGTGGATGCGCTGAAACGGGCTTCGGCCGCACGGGTGACGGCGGCGATTCCGTACATGGGTTATGCGCGGCAGGACCGGCGCCCGAACTCGGCGCGGGTGCCGATTACCGCCAAGGTGGTGGCGAACATGATGAGCAGTGTGGGTGTGGACCGGGTGCTGACCATGGATCTGCACTCGGAGCAGATCCAGGGATTTTTCGACATCCCGGTGGACAATATTTATTCCGGGCCGATCATGCTCGGCGACGTCTGGAAACACGATTTCAAGCAACTGGTGGTGGTGTCGCCGGATGTGGGCGGGGTGGTGCGGGCGCGGGCGATGGCGAAGCGGCTGGAAGCCGACCTGGCGATCATCGACAAGCGCCGGCCGCGGCCCAATGTGGCCACGGTGATGAACATCATCGGCGAAGTGGAGGGCCGCACCTGCGTGATTGTTGACGACATGGTGGATACCGCGAACACGCTGTGCGAAGCCGCCGCCGCGCTGAAAAAACACGGTGCGGAGCGGGTGATTGCTTACTGCACCCACGCCGTGCTGTCCGGATCGGCGGTGGAGCGCATCGCCGGATCGGCGCTCGATGAAATCGTCGTGACCGATACGATTCCGTTGACCGAGGCGGCGCGCCAGTGCGCGAAAATCCGCGTGCTGACGGTGTCCGGGTTGATGGCGGAGACCATGCGTCGCATCAGCGCGGATGATTCGGTGAGTTCGCTGTTCGTGGAGTAAGACTATGTGCCGGTGGGGCTTCGGCACGGCAAAAGCAGGATTCGCGCCGGAAGGGCTACGGCGCACCGGAAGGGCTGAGTTTTTGTGGAAACCGGATGTTCCGGTTTCCGTTTAACGCGGGAATCTGGTCGCGGATTCCCGCAATTACTGGAGAGTGAGATGAAAATCGAAGTTACTGCGTTTCCGCGCACGAACGAGGGCAAAGGTGCGAGCCGCCGCCTGCGTGCGACCGGGCGCGTCCCCGGCGTGATTTATGGCGCCGGCAAGGACGCGCAGTCTGTGGAGTTTGATCACAAGGCGCTGCTGCGCCATCTGAAGATCGAGGCGTTCCATGCGTCGATTCTGGACATGACCCTCGAGGGCCGGAAAGATCGCGTGCTGTTGCGCGATTTCCAGATGCATCCGTGGAAAGAGCAGGTGCAGCATGTTGACTTTCAGCGCGTCGATCCGAAAAAGCGGATTCACATGGCGGTGCCGCTGCACTTCATGAATGCCGATATTGCGCCGGGCGTGAAAGTGGGCAAAGGCGTCGTGCAGCACATCGTCAACGAACTCGAAATCCAGTGTCTGCCGGACGATCTGCCCGAATACATCGAGGTCGATCTGAAAGATCTCGAGCTGGGCCACTCGATCCACGTGTCCGAGATGAAGTTCCCCAAGGGTGTCGAACCGCTGCCCAAGGTGAAGCTGGACAATACTTCGGTAGTCGCGATCCAGGTGCCGAAAGAAATCGCGGTTGAGGAAGCGGTTGCCGCACCGGTCACGGAAATTACCGGCCAGGCTCCGGAAGCTGCCGCGGCTGCTGCCGCAGCAGGCGGCGCTGCCGGTGCTGCACCTGCCGGCGACAAGAAAGAAGCGGGCGACAAGAAACCTGCAGAGAAGAAGTAATTGGGTGCGCCGGCCGATTCTGGCCGGCGGCATCCGGTTGCGCCCGCCGACCGATTTTTCGTGGCGGGCGTTTCTTTTTGAAATATCAATATAATCAATGGATTAACTAACTGCGCGGGTATTGCCGGCAGGCCGCGGCGGAGCCCGGTATAACGCCATCATCATGAAACTCGTCGCCGGCCTGGGTAACCCGGGCAAAAAATACGCAGCCACCCGGCACAACGCCGGATTCTGGTGGGTCGATGCACTGGCGCGTGCCGCCGGCGTGAGCTGGCGTCACGAGGCGAAGTATCACGGCGAGGTGGCCAGGGTGCCGGGAACAGGCGGTGATGGTGGTACGGGCGAAATCTGGCTGCTGAAGCCGGCGACGTACATGAACGAATCAGGCCGCGCGGTGGGTGCGCTGGCGGATTTTTTCAAAATTGCTCCGGCAGACATCCTGATTGCGCATGATGAACTTGACCTTGCGCCGGGCGTCGTCAAAATGAAATTCGGCGGCAGCGCTTCAGGCAACGGCGTGCGCAGCGTCACGGCGCGCCTGGGCACGCCGGACTACTGGCGGTTGCGCATCGGCATCGGACACCCGCGCGAACTGGCGGCCAGCGAGCAGGAAGTCGTTGATTACGTGCTGCACGCGCCGCGCGCCGAAGAGCAGCAGGCGATCGGGGATGCACTGTCCCGCGCACAGGAGGTGTGGCCGCTGATTGCGGCGCACGACATGCAGGCGGCGATGCTGCGCCTGCATACCAAAACCGCGAATGGTGAGCCGTGAACGATCGCCTGCGATGCTGATGGCTGCGCGCGGCGCTTCACGTTTTACCCTTCACTCTTCACCCTTTACCCTTCACGGCAAAAAATCATGTCACTGAAATGCGGCATCGTCGGCCTGCCCAACGTCGGCAAGTCCACCCTCTTTAACGCGCTGACCAAAGCGGGCATCGCCGCGGAGAATTATCCTTTCTGCACCATCGAGCCCAATGTCGGCATTGTCGAGGTGCCGGATGCACGGCTGGCGGCGCTGGCGGCGATTGCCAAACCGGAAAAAACAGTGCCCGCGGTGGTCGAGTTCGTCGATATCGCGGGGCTGGTCGCCGGCGCGTCGAAGGGTGAGGGCCTCGGCAACCAGTTCCTCGCCAATATCCGTGAAACCGATGCCATTGCGCATGTGGTGCGCTGTTTTGAGGATGAAAACGTCATTCACGTCGCCGGCAAAATCGATCCGCTGGACGACATCGAAACCATCAACACCGAACTTGCGCTGGCCGACCTGTCCGCGGTCGAGCGCCAGCTTGCAAAATCGGTGAAGCTGGCCAAGTCCGGTACGGACAAGGAAGCCACCCGCATGGTGGCCGTGCTGGAAAAATGCCAGGCCGCGCTCAACGAGGCGCGCCCGGTGCGGTCGCTGGATTTGTCCGTGGAAGAGCGCGCGGTGCTCAAGCCGCTGTGCCTGATCACCGCCAAGCCGACGATGTATGTGGCCAATGTGCGGGAAGGCGGTTTTGACAATAATCCGCACCTCGAAGCGGTGCGCGCACTGGCCGCACGCGAGCAGGCGCCGGTGGTGGCCGTGTGCGCCGCGATCGAGGCCGAGATCGCCGACATGGCCGACGAAGACAAGGCGGTGTTCCTGGCGGACATGGGCATGCATGAGCCGGGTCTCAACCGCGTCATCAGCGCCGGCTATACGCTGCTCGGGCTGCAGACTTATTTCACCGTCGGCCCGAAAGAGGTGCGCGCCTGGACCATCCACCGCGGTGACTCGGCGCCGCGCGCGGCGGCGGCCATCCACACCGACTTCGAAAAAGGTTTCATCCGCGCCGAAGTCATCGCCTACGCCGACTTCATTGCCGGCAAGGGCGAACAGGGCGCGAAAGAAGCCGGCAAGATGCGCCTCGAAGGCAAGGACTACATCGTTCACGATGGCGATGTGATGCATTTCCGTTTTAACGTCTAGTTGCTTCACGACACCTCGCGGTCAGCGTGTAGCCGATACACGACACCCGGGGCACTTTTTCCTGCGCCGATTCAGGTCTATACTCGTGCGCATTGCAGGACGGTCACAGGAGGAGGGCCATGCGCGGATACCCCGGTTTCCGTTTGCTGATCATCGCCGCGGCTGTGGTGCTGGCCGGCGGCTGCGCCGGCCTCGGCGGGCAGCATGCCGCCGGCGACGCCGACAGTTTGCTCAACGCCATTGCGCTTGATGATGTCGGCGCGGTGCGCGCGGCCGTCAGCCGCGGCGTCAACCCCAATCAGCGCATCGCGGCGCCCGGTTATTCCGGCGGCGCTCCGTTGCTGGCCCTGGCGGCGCGCGGCGGGTCGGTGCAGGTCGTGCGCTATCTCATCGCGGCCGGCGCGGACATCAACGCGCGCACCTCGGTCAACGAGACCCCGCTGATGCTGGCGGCGTACTTCCGCGAAGGCGAAGGCAACTCGGCCGCCGAGCGTCACGACGAAGCGATGCGCATCCTGGTCGAGGCCGGCGCGCAACTCGAAAATCATCCGCACCATTACACGCCGCTGGCTTATGCGGCTTACAACAACCGCCAGCAGGCATTGCGTTTTCTGATCGAGCGCGGCGCCCGGGTCGATGCCGACGCGCGCGACAGGGTCATTTACATCAACACGCCGTTGATGATGGCGGCGATTCAGGGCCATCGTGAAATCGTGCGCATGCTGCTGCGCGCGGGCGCGGATCCGCTGGTGCGCGTGCATCTGGGCAGCACCGCGCGGGAATTCGCCGTCAAGTACCGCCATACCCACGTCGAACCGCTGATCGCCTGCGCGGAAGCGCTGCCGCCGGGGCGGCGGTATGCGCAGCATTGCGAAGGAACCGTCGCAACCCTGCCCCAAGGGGTTTCTGCAGAACAGTAACAGGCCCTAGCGCCGGCGTCCGCCGCCGAGTATTGACCCCAGCACGCCGCGGATGATTTCGCGGCCGACCTGCGAGCCGATCGCGCGCGCCGCGCTTTTTGCCGCCATTTCGACCACGCCGTCGCGTCGCCCGCCGCGCGGGCCGGTGGAGCCGCCGAGCAGATCGCCCAGCGCACCGAACATCCCGCCGCCGCCCTGCGGGGCAGCCGCCGCCGGTTGCGCGGCCTGCTGTGCCTGCACCCGCTGCGCCAGCTTTTCGTAGGCGGATTCGCGATCCTCGACCTTGTCGTAGACGCCGGCGAGCAGCGACCCTTTGATCGTTGCCGCGCGTTCTTCGGCGGTGACCGGGCCCAGCCGGCTCCCCGGCGGCAGCACGAACGCGCGTTCGACCACGCAGGGCCGGCCTTTCTCGTCGAGCAGCGATACCAGCGCCTCGCCGACACCGAGCTCGGTAATCGCTGCTTCGACATCGAGCCTGGGATTGGCGCGCAGCGTGGTCGCGGCACTTTTGACCGCTTTCTGGTCGCGCGGGGTGAAGGCGCGCAGCGCGTGCTGCACGCGGTTGCCGAGCTGGCCGAGCACGGTCTCCGGAATGTCCAGCGGATTCTGGGTCACGAAGTAAACGCCGACGCCCTTGGAGCGGATCAACCTCACCAATTGTTCTATTTTTTCCAGCAGCGCCTGCGGCGCGTCATTGAACAGCAGGTGCGCTTCATCGAAAAAGAACACCAGCTTGGGTTTCTCGGGGTCGCCGATCTCGGGCAGTTGCTCGAACAGCTCGGACAGCATCCACAGCAGGAACGTCGCGTAGAGCTTGGGTGAATTCATCAGCTTGTCGGCAGCGAGGATGTTGATGATGCCGCGTCCCCGGGCATCGGTCTGCAGCAAGTCCTGGATGTTGAGTGCGGGTTCGGCGAAGAATTTGTCGCCGCCCTGCTGCTCGATTTCCAAAAGTCCGCGCTGGATGGCGCCGATCGATGCCGCCGAAACGTTGCCGTACTGGGTGGTGAAGTTTTTTGCGTTTTCACCGACATGCTGCAGCATCGCCCGCAGGTCCTTCAGGTCGAGCAGCAGCCAGCCATTGTCGTCGGCGATCTTGAACACCAGCGCCAGCACGCCCTGCTGGGTGTCGTTGAGATTGAGCAGCCGCGCCAGCAGCAGCGGGCCCATCTCGGAAATCGTGGCCCGCACCGGGTGGCCCTGCGCGCCGAACACGTCCCAGAACACCACCGGGCAGCCCTCATAGGCAAAATCCGCAATCTCCAACTGCTTGATGCGCTCTTCGATTTTCGGCTTGGGTTCGCCTTTTTGCGACAGGCCGGCGAGATCGCCTTTGACGTCCGCCATGAACACCGGCACGCCGATTTTCGACAGGCCTTCGGCGATGCGCTGCAGCGTCACCGTCTTGCCGGTGCCGGTGGCGCCGGCGATCAGGCCGTGGCGATTGGCAAGTCCGGGCAGCAAAAACAATTCCTGAGCGGATTTGGCGACGAGCAGCGGAGCGGCCATGACGGGTTCCCGGTTTCGCTATGATAAAATTTGGGTAATTCTAACGGGTTCTTAGTGCAAGTTTTCAACGCAGGTTATCAACAGTCATGGCCGGACATTCCAAGTGGGCGAACATCCAGCACCGCAAGGGCCGGCAGGACGCCAAGCGCGGCAAGATTTTTACGCGCCTGATCAAGGAGATCACGGTTTCCGCGCGCCTGGGCGGGGGCGACCCCGCCAGCAATCCGCGGCTGCGGCTGGCGATGGACAAGGCCTACGACAACAACATGCCCAAGGACAACGTCGAGCGCGCGATCAAGCGCGGCACCGGCGACCTCGAAGGCGTCAATTACGAGGAAATCCGCTACGAGGGTTACGGCATCGCCGGCGCCGCGGTGATCGTCGATTGCATGACCGACAACCGCACCCGCACCGTGGCCGACGTGCGCCATGCCTTTACCAAATACGGCGGCAATCTCGGCACCGACGGTTCGGTGGCCTTCCTGTTCAAGCATTGCGGGCAGCTGGTGTTCGCGCCGGGCACCGATGAAGGCAAGCTGATGGATGCCGCCATCGAGGCCGGCGCCGAGGATGTTTTGACCAACGCCGACGGCAGCATCGAGGTCATCACCGGTCCCGCCGAATTCTCCGCGGTGCGCGCCGCCCTCGAAAAAGCCGGATTCAAGCCGGAATTGGCGGAAGTGACCATGAAGCCGATGACCGAAAACGCGCTCGCCGGCGATGACGCCGCGCGCATGCACAAACTCCTGGACGCCCTCGAAGCGGTCGATGACGTGCAGGAGGTGTACACCACCGCAGTCCTCGACGAGCCCGCTTGAACGCGGTCGCCACGCTGCGTATTCTCGGCATCGATCCCGGACTGCGCGTCACCGGCTTCGGGGTCATCGAACAGACCGGCCAGCAACTGGTTTATGTCGCCAGCGGCTGCATCCGCAGCGGCGAGGGCGCATTGCCGCAGCGCCTCAAGGTGCTGCTCGAAGGACTGCAGGAAGTGATTGCGACATACCGCCCGCAATGCGCCGCCGTCGAGCAGGTTTTCGTCAACGTCAATCCCCAATCCACGCTGCTGCTGGGCCAGGCCCGCGGCGCGGCGATCTGCGCCGCGGTGGCCGGCGGATTGCCGGTCGCCGAATACACCGCGCTGCAGGTCAAGCAGGCGGTGGTCGGCGCCGGCAAGGCGAAAAAAGAACAGGTGCAGGCGATGGTGCGGCGGTTGTTGAAATTGCCCGGTGACCCCAGCCCCGACGCGGCCGACGCGCTGGCCTGCGCGATCTGCCATGCGCACGGCGGACAGGGTTACGGCGGCGTTGGAGCGGGACGGCGGCGCCGCGGCGGCCGGTTGCGATGAATTGTTTCCCGTCCGGCAACGCGCGTATGTTGGCCAGGCGGTACGGCGGCGAGTCTGTTGGTACAATGACGGATCGGGCGGTCGCCCGCATAGAGGCGCTTGCTGCGCAGACAGCGAAACGGACGACATGATCGGGCGCATCACAGGACGTTTACTGGTCAAGCAGCCGCCGCAGATCACGGTGGATGTGGGCGGCGTCGGTTATGAACTCGACGTGCCGATGAGTACGCTCTACCAGTTGCCGGCGACCGGGGCGGAAGTCACGCTCTATACCCATCTGGTGGTGCGCGAGGACGCCCACCTGCTGTTCGGTTTTGCCACGGACGCCGAACGTGCATTGTTCCGGCAACTGATCAAAATCTCCGGCGTCGGCGCGCGCACCGCGCTGTCGGTGCTGTCGGGTCTGTCGGTGGCGGAACTGCACGAGGCGGTGCGCGCACAGGACGGCGCGCGGCTCACCAAAATACCCGGCATCGGCAAAAAGACCGCGGAGCGCCTGTTGCTCGAACTGCGCGATCGTTTGCCCAAGGGCGGCGCGCAGCCTGCCGCGGGCGCGGTCAGCAGCAGCGATGTCACCAACGCGCTCGGCGCGCTTGGCTACAATGACAAGGAAGTGAACTGGGCGGTGGCACAGTTGCCGTCCGGAGTGTCGGTGACCGAAGGCATACGCCAGGCGCTGAAGCTGCTGTCCAAGTCCTGAAGGTGTACAACACAGCATGATCGAAACCGACCGCCTGATTGCCGCCGCCGCAGCCTCCCCGCAGGAGGAGGTGATCGAGCGCGCGCTGCGGCCGAAGGCGCTCGATGAATACGTCGGCCAGGAAAAAATCCGCGGCCAGTTGTCGATATTCATCGAGGCCGCGCGCAAGCGCAGCGAAGCGCTGGACCATGTGCTGCTGTTCGGGCCGCCGGGGCTGGGCAAGACCACGCTCGCCCACATCATCGCGCGCGAGATGGGCGTCAACCTGCGGCACACTTCGGGGCCGGTGCTGGAGCGCGCCGGCGACCTCGCGGCGATGCTGACCAACCTCGAGCCGAACGACGTGCTGTTCATCGACGAAATCCACCGCCTGTCGCCGGTGGTCGAGG
>CAZAOZ010000075.1:0-12567 GCA_964486865.1 uncultured Bordetella sp. | reverse complement strand
CGGTCTTGCCGACCCCGGAGAACACGACTTTGCGCGGATCGCCGCCGGCGGCGATGACCCGCGCCAGTTCGCCGCCGGAGACGATATCAAAGCCGCTGCCCAGCCGCGCGAACACGTCGAGCACCGCCAGATTCGGGTTGGCTTTGACGGCGTAGCACAGCAGGTGGTCGCGCGGCGCGAACGCAGCGTCGAAATCGCGCCATGCCGTGGTCAATGCCGCGCGCGAATAGACATAACACGGGGTGCCGCAGGCGGCGGCAATGCGCGACAGCGGCACCTCTTCGGCGTGCAGCTCCCCGTTGCGGTAGGTAAACGGATTCACGGTGTTTGCTGCGGTTGCGGTGCTGCAGCAGGGGGGGCGGGCGCAGCCGTGGCAGAGTCAGCGGGAGCGGTGACCGGGGCAACGACAGGCTTGGCCGCCGGTTTTTTGGCGGCGGGTTTCGTTTCCGGCAGATACAGCGGGCCTTTGTAGCCGCAACCGGCGACAGACAGGGTCAGGGCCAGAAAAAGCAGTGTCGATCGCAGTGTAGGTTGCAGTGTCGGTCGCACGGGGGCTCAGCGCGGAGGGTGGCGCAAAGTGTAGCACAGCACTTTACGCACCCCGGGCTCACAACAGCAGATAACGATGGGCTTCGCGCCGCAGTGCGGCGCGGCGTTCGGCATGATCGGCGACCAGTGCCGCGACCGTGCGCCAGAACGCCGGTGAATGATTCATCTGCCGCAGATGCGCGACTTCATGGGCCGCGACATATTCGATCCACGCCGGCGGTGCCTGGATCAGGCGCCAGTTCATGCTGATGCGCCCATGCGCGTGGCAGCTGCCCCAGCGCGTGCGCGCGTTCGACAGCCGCAGCGCAGGCTCGGCGAGGCCCAGTTGCGCGCTGAAGCGGCGGCAGTATCCGCTGAAGCAGGACAGCGCCTGCTGTCTGAGCCAGTCGCGCACGCGCGATTCGATTTCCGCCGCAGTCAGCGCCCGCGGGCCGTAATACAGCAGGCTGCCGTCAGGCTCCGGCGCAGCAGCTGTCTCGCGAACCGCCAGCGTCAGCGTCATGCCTTGAAACATGATGTGCCCGCCGGCTTCCCAGCGGCAGGGCGGCGGCTGTTTGGCGTGCCATTCCGCGACTTTGCGGATGACCCACGCCGTGTGTTCGCGTAGCGCCGCGTCAATGGCCGCTGCTGTGGCGCGGACCGGCGCCGCCACTTGCAATCCCCGCTCGTCGATGAGCAGTGCAATCGAGCGCCGGCGTCGCGTCCGGCGCAGCGCGTAACGGATATGCCGGCCTTCGAGCGTAATGTGCGATTCCCCGCTTTCGGGTTCCGTGGATGGCGGCGGCGCGGGCCGGAAATTACGTAAGAACACTGGGGGCTAACGGTTCGCCAGTTGCAGCATTTCGGTTTCGATCCAGTCTTCGACGCGCTGGGCCAGCGTCTCGGCGTCGATGCCGGCGGGATTGATTGGCGCGCCGATGCTGACGGTGATCAGTCCGGGGCGCTTGAGGAAGGCATTGCGCGGCCAGCACAGCCCGGCGTTATGCGCCACCGGCAGCACCAGGGTTCCGGTCTGCACGGCAAGGCGCGCGCCGCCGGGACGGTACTTGCCGCGGTTGCCGTGCGGGATCCGCGTGCCTTCGGGGAAAATGACAATGCAGAAACCGGCGGCCAGCCGCTCCACCCCCTGTTCCACCAGTTGTTGCAGCGCCTGGCGCCGCGAACTGCGGTCGATGGCGATGGGCGACAGCATGGCGAGCCCCCAGCCGAAAAACGGCACACGCAGCAGTTCCTGCTTCAGCACCCACACCTGCGGCGGAAAAATCAGCTGAAAGCCCATGGTTTCCCAGGCCGACTGGTGCTTGGCGAGGATGATGCAGGGTTCTTTGGGAATGTGTTCGGCGCCGATGACGCGGTAGCGGATGCCGCAGATCACGCGCGCGGCCCACATCACCCAGTGCGTCCACACGGTAATGATGCGATAACGCATCAGCGGCGGCAGCGGGAAGGTCAGCAGCGCGATGATCGCGAATACCGGGGTGATCAGGAACAGAAAGGCGGCGAACAGCGTCGAGCGCAGCGCCATTATTGAAAGTTGCATAAATAATGACAAAAACATGCCTCTGGCGAGGCTGTCATGTTTTTGGAAAAATTCAATGGCACCATCATTGCAGCAGGTTGCGCACGGCTTCGGACAGGTCGGCATGGATCGGGATGCCATCCGGGTAGCCGCCTTCCTTGCGCGTCTTTTTGCCCTTGCCCGTCAGCACCAGCACCGGCTGCGCGCCGACGGCCAGCGCGGCCTCGATGTCGCGCAGCGAATCGCCGATGAACGGCACGCCGTCAAGGCTGACGCCGAAGCGGCGCCCGATTTCTTCCAGCAGGCCGGGTTTGGGCTTGCGGCAGTTGCAGCCGGCGTCCTGCGCATGCGGGCAGTAGAAAATGCCGTCGATGCGCCCGCCGGCGAGGCCCAGCGCGCGGTGCATCTTGTCGTGGATCGCGTTCAGCGTCGCCATGTCGAACAGCCCGCGGCCGACGCCCGACTGGTTGGTAGCCACCAGTACGCGGTAACCGGCCTGGTTGAGCAGCGCAATCGCCTCCAGGCTGCCGGGGATGGGTTTCCATTCCGCCGGGCTCTTGATGTACGACGCGCTGTCGTAGTTGATGACGCCGTCGCGGTCGAGGATGACGAGTTTCATCGGGCGGTGATGAGTGATGGGTGATGGGTGATGGGTAAAGGCGTCATGTGGCCAGCTTGGAGATGTCGGCGATCTGGTTCATTTCACGGCGCAGGTCTTCCAGCAATGCGAGGCGGTTGCGCCGCAGCGCCGCGTCATCGGCCATGACCATGACGCTGTCAAAAAACGCATCGACCGGCGCTTTCAGCACGGCGAAGGTTTTCAGATAACCCGTGTAGTCGCCTTTCTTGAACAGCGGCATCGCGATGCTCGAGGCGAGCTCTAGAGCGACGAACAACGCGCGCTCGGCAGGCTCCTGCAGCAGTTTTACGTCGGCATCACGCACCGCTACACCCTGGGTTGCGGCCTGGCGCAGGATGTTGGCGACGCGCTTGTTGGCGGCGGCGAGGCTGGCGGCTTCCGGGAGACCGGCGAAGGCGCGCACGGCGGCCAGTTGTAGCGGAATTTTGTTGACCGCGACCGGGTGCATGCTCAGCACAGCGTCGATTTCCTGTGCGGTGTAGCCGGCATCGGAGAAATAACTGCGCATGCGTTCAAGGAAGAACATTTGCAGATCGGTATGCGCTTGTCCCAGTTTCAGGGCGCGGTCGAATACCGAGAAGGCATCATTGATCAGGTCGTGCAGAGACAGCGGCAAATCGCGCTCGATCAGGATGCGGATGACCCCCAGCGCGTGGCGGCGCAGCGCGTACGGGTCGCGGTCGCCGGTGGGCAGCTGGCCGATGCCGAACAGGCCGGCCAGGGTTTCCAGCTTGTCGGCGAGGGCAACTGCACAGGCAACCCGGTTTTCCGGCAAGCGGTCCCCCGCAAAACGGGGTTGGTAATGTTCTGCAATCGCATCGGCGACCGCCGCCGGTTCGCCGTCATGCCGCGCGTAATAACGGCCCATGATGCCCTGCAGTTCCGGGAATTCGCCGACCATGCCGGTCACCAGGTCGGCCTTGGCCAGCCAGGCGGCGCGCTCGGCCTGCGCGGCATCGGCATTCAGCGCGCGGGCGATTTTACCGGCCAGCAGCTGCACGCGCCCGACGCGTTCCAGTTGGGTGCCGAGCTTGTTGTGGTACACCACCTTGCCCAGTTGCGGCACCCGGGTTTCCAGTCGTTCCCTGCGATCCTGGTCGTAGAAAAAGCGCGCGTCTTCCAGCCGCGGGCGGATCACGCGCTGGTTGCCGCTGATGATGGGCGCCGGATCGGCCACCTGCATGTTGCTGACGATCAGGAAGCGGCTGGTCAGCTTCCCGCCGCTGTCGAACAGCGGAAAGTATTTCTGGTTCTGGCGCATGGTCAGGATCAGGCATTCGGCGGGTATTTCAAGAAATCCGGCGTCGAAAGTGCCGACATAGACCGACGGATGCTCGACCAGCGCGGTGACTTCATCGAGCAGGGCCTGATAGTCGCCCAGCGCCGCCTGCTGTTTTTTGGCCGCGGCCTGCAGCAGTTCGTCGATCATGGTGCGGCGTTTGGCGAAGTCGGCGATGACCATGCCTTCTTTTGCCAGCACGGTTTCGTAGGCCTCGGTGTCGGTGATGGTGAGATCGGCTTTGCCCATGAAGCGGTGGCCGCGGGTTTTGTTGCCCGAGGCGATGCCCAGCACGGTGCCCGGCACTACGGATTTGCCGTGCAGCATGATCAGGCCGTGTACCGGGCGCACGAATTCAGCGTCGCCGCTGCCCCAGCGCATCCGTTTGGCTATGGGCAATTGTTCCAGCGCAGATGTAACGATGGCGGACAACGAGTCAGCGAGGGCGCCGCCCGTAATCTTGATATTGGCGGAAAATATTTCGCCTTTGGCGGTATTTTTACGGGTCAGCGTGTTCGGTGATATGCCATGCTTTTTGGCGAATCCGTCTACGGCCTGTTTGGGTGCGCCGGTTGATGGTCCCAGCACCTCGCGGTCAATGTCCGGGGCTTGAGATTTTGTATTGGGAACAAGAATGGCAATTCTGCGTGGCGTTGCGCGCACCTGGAAATCAACGCCTGACTCAATAAATCGTCCAAGCGCCAGTCCATCCAGAACTTTCACGCCAAATTCCTGGCTGAGCAGCTTGAGCGATTTCGGCGGCAACTCCTCGGTCAGCAGTTCGACCAGCAGCGTGGCAGTGGTCATTGCGCGCGCACCATCGGGAAGCCCAGCTTCTCGCGCGACTCGTAGTAGGCCTGCGCCACGGCGCGGGCCAGCGCGCGCACGCGGCCGATGTAGGCGGCGCGCTCGGTGACCGAGATCGCGCCGCGGGCGTCGAGCAGGTTGAAGGTGTGCGAGGCTTTCATGACCATTTCGTAGCCGGGCAGCACGCACTGCGCTTCGATCAGCCGCTTCGCTTCGGCTTCGTATTCGCCGAAATGGCGGAACAGCATGTCGGCGTTCGACAGTTCGAAGTTGTAACGCGATTGTTCAACCTCGTTCTGGTGATAGACGTCGCGGTAGGTGACGCCCGGCGTCCACACCAGATCGAATACCGATTCGACGCCCTGCAGGTACATCGCGAGGCGTTCCAGGCCGTAGGTGATTTCACCGAGCACCGGTTTGCAGGCGAGGCTGCCGACTTCCTGGAAGTAGGTGAACTGGGTGACTTCCATGCCGTCCAGCCACACTTCCCAGCCCAGGCCCCAGGCGCCCAGCGTCGGCGATTCCCAGTCGTCCTCGACAAAACGGATGTCGTGGGCCTTCGGATCAATGCCCAGCGCGCGCAGCGAATCGAGATAGAGCTCCTGGATGTTCGCCGGCGACGGCTTCAGCACCACCTGATACTGATAGTAGTGCTGCAGGCGGTTGGGGTTTTCGCCGTAGCGGCCGTCCTTGGGTCGGCGCGACGGCTGCACGAACGCGGCTTTCCACGGTTCGGGGCCGATGGCGCGCAGGAAGGTCGCGGTGTGAAAGGTGCCGGCCCCGACTTCCATGTCGTACGGTTGCAGCAGCGCGCAGCCTTGGGCGTCCCAGAACTGGTTCAGCGTCAGAATGATTTGCTGGAAGGTGATCATGGAAAATGAGCATCGCGGCAGGCGTGCGATAAGCCGCAGATTTTACAGGGTTTGCCGCGCTGCGCCAAAGACAGGCAGACCCTGGACCGCTGTTATTTTTGCTTGCGGCGCAGCGTGAACAAAGCGCTGCCGATGGCAATGAGGCACAGCGCCAGCGCGGCGGCATTGCCCCAGCGCACGTACGGTGTGGCACCGCGCATGCCGGCGACGGTGTGGGTCAGTACGGCTTGGGTGAACTCGGGCGCGACTGCTTCGACTTGGCCCGACGGATTGATGACCGCGGTCATGCCGGTATTGGTGGCGCGCAGCATGCTGCGGCCGGTTTCCAGCGCGCGCATTTGCGCGATCTGCAAATGCTGTTGCGGCGCGATCGAGCGGCCGAACCAGGCGACGTTGCTGACATTGACCAGCAATGTCGCCTGCGGCAACTGGCGGATGATCTCCTCACCGAACGCATCTTCGTAGCAGATGTTCACGGCCACCTGTTCGCCGGCGACGGCGAGCGGCTGCGGGTCGGCCGCGCCGCGCGCGAAATCCTGCAGCGGTATGGCCAGCTTGGAAACGATGGCGCCGAGCAGCGGACGCAGCGGGATGAACTCGCCGAAGGGCACCAGGTGGGTTTTGCGGTAGGTCTGGCGATCGGCGGCGCCGACCGAGACCACGCTGTTGTAATAGTCGCCGTTGGGCAGCCGTTCCGGCACGCCGATCAGCACATCACCGTTGTTGCGCCGCGCCTGCGCGGCCAGCGCTTCCAGATAATCCGCGGGCACATCGCGCAGGAATATCGGCAGCGCGGTTTCCGGCAGGATGATCAGCCGGCTGCTGCTGGCGGACACCAGTGCATGGTAAGTCGCGAACGTCGCGCGCAGCTGATCCTCGCGCCATTTCAGGTCCTGCGCCACGTTGCCCTGCAGCAGGCTGACCGACAGGCGCGTGCCGGTGGGTTCGGTCCAGGCGACGGTCTTGAGCGCGGCGCCGCCGATCCACACGGCGAGCAGCGCCGCGGGCCACAGCCATTGCGCACGCCACGACGCCCTGTTCAAGCCCATCCAGCACAACGCGCCGGCCGTGGCCAACAGCAACAGCGTCACGCCGTGCACGCCGAACAGCGGCGCGTAACCGGCCAGCGGGCTCACTGGCGCCTGCGTGTAGCCGGGGTTCAGCCACGGAAAGCCGGTGAACAGCCAGCCGCGCAGCCATTCGAGCAGCGTCAATACGGCGGGAACGAACAGGATCCAGTGCGGCGCCGGAGAAAAATTCCAGCGCCGGCCGAGCCAGCCTGCGGCGGCGGGAAACAGCGCAAGGTAGGCGCAGAACAGCAGCGTGACCGCGGCGGCCAGCGGCACGGGCATGGCGCCGAACACGTTCAGGCTGATATAGACCCACGACACGCCGGCGCCGAACCAGCCCAGCCCGAAAAAAAATCCGAGCCACGCCGCGTCACGCGCGTGCGCTGCGCGCTGCCACAGGATGAACAGGCCGGCGAAGGTGAGGAGCGGCAGCGGAAACAGGTGAAACGGCGCGTATCCCGCGACGGTGACTGCGCCCAGCAGTGCGGCGATGGCCCGTTCGGCGGTGCGGCGTGACGTCGGCGCGGGCATCGGCGGGTTATGGAGAAATATCTAAAACATCAATAAAAACAACAGATTACGTTTATGCCGCAGGCTTGTCGAGTTTTTTTGCCACCTGCAGCAGATAAATGCGCCGGCTGTCGGCGCGCAGCACGCGGAAATTCAGCGCGTCGATGACGATCTGTTCGCCGCGCTTGGGTACGCGGCCGAAGCGCTTGAGCAGCAGCCCGCCGACGGTGTCGTATTCCTCATCGCTGAAGCCGGTGCCGAAGGCCGCATTGAAGTCGGCGATCTCGGTCAGCGCCTTGACGCGGTAGAGGCCGCGCTTTTCCTGCACGATGTTGTCTTCGGCTTCGTCGAAATCGTATTCATCCTCGATGTCGCCGACGATCTGTTCCAGCACGTCCTCGATGGTGATCAGGCCGGCAGCGCCGCCGTATTCATCGACGACGATGGCGATGTGGTTGCGGTTTTTGCGGAATTCCTTGAGCAGCACGTTGAGCGGCTTCGATTCCGGGATGAACACCGCCGGGCGCAGCATGTCGCGCACGTTGAATTCTTCCTCGCCGGCGTAATAGCGCAGCAGATCCTTGGCGAGCAGGATGCCGATGACGTCATCCTTGCCTTCGCCGACGACCGGGAAACGCGAGTGCGCGGTTTCAATCACCAGCGGAATGAAGCGATCCGGCGATTCGGTGACGTCGATGACGTCCATCTGCGCGCGCGGCACCATGATGTCGCGCGCCTGCATTTCCGACACCTGCAGCACGCCTTCGACCATGGCCAGGCCGTCGGCATCGAGCAGATTTTTGTCGTGCGCTGAACGCAGCAGCGTGATCAGTTGTTCGCGGTCCTCGGGTTCACGCAGCAGCAGCGTGGAGAGGCGTTCGAGCAGGGTGGGTTTGTGCGATTCGTCCATGAGGGGGGTGTTTACCGGTTACGCGTTGCGCGACCGGTGGGTAGGCAGTGTGTAGGGATCAGGATACCCGAAGCGGGCGAGCAGGGTGCGTTCGCGCCGTTCCATGGTTGCCGCGTCGCGTGCGGTTTCATGGTCGAAGCCCTGCAGATGCAGCAGGCCATGCATGATCATGTGGGCGTAATGCGCGTCAACGGTTTTGCGCTGGGCATGCGCTTCGCGGGTGATCACCGGCGCGCACAGCGCGAGATCGCCTTCCAGCGGCGGCGTGTCGCGAAACACGAACGTCAGCACGTTGGTGGCGTAATCCCGGCGGCGGTAACTGCGGTTGAGCAACCGGCCTTCGGCCAGGCCGACGACGCGGATGGTGACGCGGGCATCCGTCGCCAGCGCGGCACGCGCCCAGCGGCGGATGCGCGCCGCAGGCGGCACGTTGCGCGCGGTCGCCGTGCATTGCACGGTGATGCGCGGCGCGGGTTTGCGCCGGCGGGTTGCCGCGGTCATTTCTTCGCGCCCCCCCGCCCGTCGCGCTGATCTGCGTCTTTTTCCGCGTTTTTCCCGTAGCGGTCGTAGGCGTTGACGATGCGCTGCACCAGCGGATGGCGCACCACGTCTTCAGCCTTGAACCAGGTGAAGGCGATGCCGCGCACCCTTTTCAGCACGGACTGCGCTTCAACGAGCCCGCTGATCTGCCCCCGGGGCAGATCGATCTGCGTGACGTCGCCGGTGATCACCGCCTTGCTGCCGAAACCGATGCGGGTCAGGAACATTTTCATCTGCTCGCGCGTGGTGTTCTGCGCCTCGTCGAGGATGATGAAGGCGTGGTTCAGCGTGCGTCCGCGCATGAAGGCCAGCGGCGCGATTTCGATGGCGCTGCGCTCGAACATTTTTGCGACCTTGTCGTAACCCATCAGATCGTAGAGCGCGTCGTAGAGCGGGCGCAGGTACGGATCGACTTTCTGCGCCATGTCGCCGGGCAGGAAACCCAGCCGTTCGCCGGCCTCCACCGCCGGGCGCACCAGGATGATGCGTTCCACCGCGTCGCGTTCCAGCGCGTCGATCGCGCAGGCCACCGCCAGATAAGTCTTGCCGGTGCCGGCGGGGCCGATGCTGAAGGTGATGTCGTGTTTCTGGATGTTCAGCAGGTATTCGTTCTGCCGCGGCGTGCGGCCGTGCAGATCCGGCTTGCGGGTAATCAGCGCCGGCACCGGCAGTGCGGCATGGGCCGCGCCCTGATGCCCGGCTTCGATCAACGCCAGCTGCACCGACTCCAGCGACAGGGAATCCTGCGCCTTGTCGTAGAAATCACGCAGCACTTTTGCCGCGATGCGCGTCCGCTCGGGGGCGCCGGTCAGCGCGAAGCGTTCGCCGCGCCGGGAAATGCCGACATCGAGCGCGGTCTCGATCTGGCGCAGATTTTCGTCGAGCGCGCCGCACAGGTTGGCCAGACGGCGGTTGTCGACCGGCGTAAAACTGATGGCAACGGGTTTCAATGGGTGGCGACGCTATGGGCAGTGAGCTCGCCGCGCAGGGTATGCGCCCGCGCGGCGGTGATGGTCACTTCGGCGAATGTGCCGATCAGGTTGCGGGATCCGGCGAAATTCACCACGCGGTTGTTGTCGGTGCGCGCGGCCAGTTCGGCGGCATTGCGCCGGGAGGCGCCATCGACCATTACCCGCTGGCGGGTGCCGACCATGGCCTGGCTGATCGCCTGCGCCTGCAGCTCGTTCGCGGCTTGCAGGTGCTGCAGGCGTTCGAGTTTGACGGCTTGCGGCGTGTCGTCCGCCAGATCCGCGGCCGGCGTGCCGGGGCGGCGGCTGTAAACGAAGCTGTAACTCGCATCGAAACCGATCTCATCCATCAATTGCATGGTCGCTGCGAAGTCGCCTGCGGTTTCTCCGGGGAAGCCGACGATGAAATCCGAGGTGATGCAGATGTCCGGCCGCGCTTCGCGCAGGCGGCGGACGATGGATTTGTATTCGAGAACCGTGTATCCGCGCTTCATCGCCGCCAGCACCCGGTCGGAGCCGGATTGCACCGGCAGATGCACATGGCTGACCAGTTGCGGGATGCGCGCGTGTGCTTCAATCAGCCGCGGCGTGAATTCCCTGGGGTGCGAAGTCGTATAGCGCAGGCGTTCGATGCCGGGGATTGCGGCGACATACTCCAGCAGCAGTGCAAAATCGGCGGATTCGGTATCGGCGGTGGCCGGTGCGCGCCAGGCGTTGACGTTCTGGCCGAGCAGCGTCACTTCTTTCACACCCTGCAGGGCAAGTTCCGCAACCTCGGCCAGCACATCGTCCAGCGGGCGGGAAATTTCCTCGCCGCGGGTGTACGGCACCACGCAGAACGAACAGTACTTGCTGCAGCCTTCCATGATCGACACGAATGCGGCGGCGCCTTCGACCCGCGCCGGCGGCAGATGATCGAATTTCTCGACTTCCGGAAATGAAATATCGACCTGCGCCTGTCCGCTGGCGCGCCGCGCGGCGATCAGTTGCGGCAGGCGATGCAGGGTTTGCGGGCCGAAGACGATATCGACATAGGGCGCGCGTTTGACGATGGCGGCGCCTTCCTGGCTGGCCACGCAGCCGCCGACGCCGATGATCAGTCCGGGTTTCGCCTGTTTCAGCGGGCGTACGCGGCCCAGGTCGTGGAAAACTTTTTCCTGCGCCTTCTCGCGCACCGAGCAGGTGTTGAAGAGAATGACGTCGGCGTCATCCGGATTGTCGGTCGGCGTCAGGCCGTTGTTGATGTGCAGCACGTCGGCCATTTTCGCCGAGTCGTACTCGTTCATCTGACAGCCGAAGGTTTTGATGTAAACCTTGCTCACGGAATGATTGTTGACAGGCCCTATTTGGCGCTGTCGATCCGGGCCTGCTCCTGCGGCGTGAGGACGATGATGCGGGTGATTTCGCCGTTGCCGTCGAGGCGGTAGAGGATGGGCGACCCTGGCGGCAGTTGCCCGTGGGTCACGCTGCGGTTGTTGGCGTCGATGATGATGCCGCCGGGGGCGAGTCGCAGTACGTCACTATTGATCTGTACCATCGGCAGCATCTGTGGCGCACCGGTGGTCGCGCGTTTGGCATCGGCAGGCAGCGTCCGCTGCGCCCAAGCCGGGGCAGCGAATACAAAAAAAGTCAATAAAAGCATTAACTTACGCATAGTTGCACGATAGCACGGCAGGCCAAGTCCGGCAAACGCAACTGCCGGAATACTAAATAGAAGTGGTGGCGAGTCAGGGATTTGAACCCCGGACCAATGGATTATGATTCCACTGCTCTAACCACTGAGCTAACTCGCCACGGGAGGCGGCGCAGTCTAAAGAGCGGGGGGCAGGCTGTCAAGCTGAATTGTCCCCACGATTACCCTGATTTTATCAATAAATCAGCGGCTTATGTGTTTTTCCGGACGCTGTTCCAGATTCATGATGGTTGCTGAAACAAGGAAATGCACGGTATGCAGAAATGGTTGCGCTTTGAACACGCCGGACACACCGGCTTCGGCCAGCTCATGGGCGATACGGTGGCCGTGTACGCGGGCGACATGTACCGCGAACCGCAGCCGACGGGGCAAACGCTGCCGCTGGCCCAGCTCAAGCTGCTGACGCCGACGGTGCCGGGAAAAATGCTGGCGATGTGGAACAATTTTCACGCGCTGGCCGCGAAACTGAATCTGGCGACGCCCCGCGAGCCGCTGTTTTTTGTCAAGACGGCGAATTCCTTTCTGGCCGCCGGCGAGACCATCCGCATGCCGCCGTCTTTCGACGGCAAAGTGGTGTACGAAGGCGAACTAGGCATCGTCATCGGCCGGCGCTGCCGGGCCGTCAGCGTTGATCATGCGCCGCAGTACATTTTCGGCTACACCTGCATCAATGACGTGACCGCCGCCGACATCATTAATCGTGATCCCGCGTTCCAGCAGTGGTCGCGCGCCA
Source organism: uncultured Bordetella sp. (assembly GCA_964486865.1). Taxonomy (GTDB): domain Bacteria; phylum Pseudomonadota; class Gammaproteobacteria; order Burkholderiales; family SG8-41. The sequence goes on along the minus strand of CAZAOZ010000075.1, from coordinate 477 downwards.
AGAGTTTCGATACCTTCGGCGTGTTCGGTCCCGTGGTCGCCTCCGGGCTGGATCCGGCGACGCTGTCCGTGCGCACCGTGCTCAACGGGCAGGAACGCCAGAATTATCCGGTCGCCGACATGATTTTTCCGCCGGCGCAACTGGTCAGCCTGATTTCGCAGGACATGACGCTGGAACCGGGTGACGTCATCTGCTGCGGCACTTCCGTCGGCGTCGGATCGATGAAACCCGGCAGCACCGTTGAAGTCAGCATCAACGGCATCGGCACCCTGTCGAACCGCTTCGAATGAATCCGTGGCGGAGCACACCATGACCCGGATCCACGATGCCGCAATCATCGGCGGGGGACTGGTGGGCGCCAGCCTGGCGCTCGCGCTGCAGCGCGGCGGACTCGATGTCGCCCTGGTTGAACCGCAACCGTTGCCGGCGGCGCCGCCGGCGGAGACGTGGGACAGCCGTATTTACGCGATCAGTCCC
>CAZAOZ010000074.1:0-13061 GCA_964486865.1 uncultured Bordetella sp. | reverse complement strand
TCTCCGATCCCGGCGTGTTCACGATCTTCTCCTGCGCGTGGTACATCATCACCATCCCGGGGTTGACGCGCTGGCTGACCACTGCCCGCGCCGCAATGGCGCCATTGATGTTGAACAGCTCGATCCAGTCGTTGTCCTCGATGCCGGCGCGTTTCGCATCGTCTTCGCTCAGCCAGACGCACGGCCCGCCGCGGCTCAGGGTAAGCATCAGCAGGTTGTCGGTGTAGGTCGAGTGTATGCCCCACTTCTGGTGCGGCGTGATGAAGTTGAGCAGGATCTCGGGGTTGCCGTTCGGCTTGATGCCATGGATGCCGGCAGTGGTTTTAAGATCCACCGGCGGGCGGTAGCTGACGCAGCCTTCGCCGAACGCCCTCATCCACGGATGGTCCTGGTAGAACTGCTGGCGGCCGGTAAGCGTGCGCCACGGAATCAGCTCATGCACGTTGGTGTAACCGGCGTTGTAGGACACGGTCTCGCTCTCGATGCCGCTCCAGGTCGGCGACGAGATGATCTTTCTCGGCTGCGCCTGGATGTCGCGGAAGCGGATTTTCTCGTCTTCGCGATGGATCGCCAGGTGCGTATGGTCGATCCCGGTCTGCTTGCCCAGCGCCTGCCAGGCTTTAACCGCCACATGGCCGTTGGTTTCCGGCGCGAGCTGCAGAATCACCTCGCAGGCATCGATATCAGTCTCGATCTTCGGCATGCCCCGGGTCACACCATCGGCGATATTGAGACCGTTCAATTCGCCCAGTTGTTTGACTTCTTCCTGCGTATTCCACGCAATGCCCTTGCCGCCGTTGCCGACTTTGCCCATCAGGGGCCCCAGCGCGGTGAACCGCTTGTACACGTTCGGGTAATCGCGTTCGATCACCGTCATCTGCGGCGCGGTCTTGCCCGGGATCAGATCGATTTCACCCTTCTTCCATTCCTTCACATCCAGGGCCTGGGCCAGTTCCCCGGGCGTGTCGTGCATCAGCGGCGTCAGCACCAGTTCCTTTTCCACGCCGAGATGGCCGACGCAGACTTCGCTGAATTTCTTCGCAAAGCCCTTGTAGATGTCCCAGTCGCTGCGCGATTGCCACGCCGGATCCACCGCCGTGGACAACGGGTGGATGAACGGGTGCATGTCGCTGGTGTTGAGGTCGTTCTTCTCGTACCAGGTGGCGGTCGGCAGCACGATATCGGAGTACAGGCAGGTGGTGCTCATGCGGAAATCCAGCGTCACCAGCAGGTCGAGCTTGCCCTCCGGCGCCTTGTCGTGCCACACGACTTCTTCAGGCCTGGCTTCTTCGGCCCCCAGGTCTTTGCCCTGCACGCCGTTGCTGGTGCCCAGCAGATGCTTCAGAAAATACTCGTGCCCCTTGCCGCTGGAACCCAGCAGGTTGGAACGCCATACGAACAGGTTGCGCGGCCAGTTGGCCGGATGGTCGGGATCTTCGCAGCTCATTTTCAGCGAGCCGTCCTTCAGCGCCTTGACCGCGTAATCCTTCGGATCCACTCCGGCCGCCTGCGCATCGCGCACCACCTGCAGCGGATTTGTTTTCAGTTGCGGGGCCGATGGCAGCCAGCCCATGCGCTCGGCACGCACGTTGTAATCGATCAGGCTGCCGCCGAACAGTTTTTTGTCCGCCAGCGGCGAGAGCACCTCTTCGACGCCCAGCTTCTCATAGCGCCACTGGTCGGTATGGGCGTAGAAAAAACTGGTGCTGTTCTGCTGGCGCGGCGGGCGTATCCAGTCGAGTGCAAACGCCAGCGCGGTCCAGCCGGTCTGCGGACGCAGTTTTTCCTGCCCTACATAGTGCGCCCAGCCGCCGCCGCTCTGGCCGACGCAGCCGCACATCATCAGCATGTTGATGATGCCGCGATAATTCATGTCGCTGTGATACCAGTGGTTCATCGCCGCGCCGATGATCACCATCGACTTGCCGTGCGTCTTGTCGGCGTTTTCGGCAAACTGGCGCGCCACGCTGATCACCTGCTCGCGGGGAGCGCCGGTGATGCGCTCCTGCCACGCCGGCGTGTAGGGCGTGTCGTCGTTATAGTCCTTCGCGGCCAGCTCGCCCGGCAATCCGCGCGCCACGCCGTAGTTGGCAACCTGCAGATCGAAGACGGTGGCGACCAGCGCCTCGCGCTGCCCGCCGCCGGCGCCGAGGGCAATCCGCTGCACCGGCACGGTGCGCACCAGTACGTCGCTGCTGGGGCTGTTGGTGAAGTGCTTGGTTTCGATGCCGCCGAAATACGGAAAACCGACCCGCGCGGTCTCCTTGCTCGGATTGCCGTCCTCGAGCAGCGACAGCTTGAGCTTGGCGTCATTGCCGTGCTGCGCATCCTTGGTTCCAAGGTTCCATTGGCCCTGATCCGGGCGGCCGTCCGGTCCCCAGCGGAACCCGATGGCGCCGGTGGGCAGCACCACCTTGCCTTCAGCGTCGATCGCGACGGTCTTCCACTCCGGATTGTTGGTCTGCCCCAGCTTGTCGTCAAAATCGGATGCGCGCACATAACGATCCGGCACCAGGATCTTCTCGCCGCCGGGCAGGGTGTGTTCCTTCAACATCACCAGCATCGGCAGATCGGTGTAGCGGCGCGCGTAGTCATCAAAATACGCGCTGCGCCGCTTTTCTCCATCCGGGAAATAGAATTCCTTGAGGATCACGTGCCCCATGGCCATCGCCACCGCCGCGTCGGTGCCCTGCTTGGGATGCATCCAGATGTCGGCAAGCTTGGCGACCTCGGAATAGTCCGGGGTGACCGCCACGGTCTTGGCGCCCTTGTAACGAACCTCGGTAAAGAAGTGCGCATCGGGCGTGCGCGTCTGCGGCACGTTGGAGCCCCAGGCGATGATGAAGCTGGAGTTGTACCAGTCCGCCGATTCCGGCACGTCGGTCTGCTCGCCCCAGGTTTGCGGGCTGGACGGCGGCAGGTCGCAGTACCAGTCGTAAAAGCTCATGCACACGCCGCCGATCAGCGAAAGATACCGCGAGCCCGCGGCATAGCTGACCATCGACATCGCCGGAATCGGCGAGAATCCGATCACGCGATCCGGTCCGTGTTTCTTGATGGTATGGACATTGGCTGCCGCGATGATTTCGTTGACCTCGTCCCAGCTCGAGCGCACGAAGCCGCCGAGCCCGCGCACGCTCTGATAATCGCGCCGTTTGGCGTCGGACTCGACGATGGAGGCCCACGCCTCCACCGGTTGTTTGTCCGCACGGGCTTCGCGCCAGCTCTTCAGCAGGCGGCCGCGCACCAACGGATACTTCACCCGGTTGGCGCTGTACAGGTACCAGCTGTAGCTCGCGCCGCGCGCGCAGCCGCGCGGTTCGTGGTTGGGCATGTCCCAGCGGGTGCGCGGGTAATCGGTCTGCTGGGTCTCCCAGGTAACGATGCCGCCCTTGACGTAGATTTTCCACGAACACGATCCCGTGCAGTTGACGCCGTGGGTGGAGCGCACGATCTTGTCATGCGCCCAGCGGTTGCGATAGGCGTCTTCCCAGGTACGGTCCTCCCCCGTGACTACGCCGTGGCCGTCGGAGAAGGATTCCCGCGGCTGGGAGAAATAATTCAGTCGATCAAGAAAGTGGCTCATGCTTTTTTCCCGGAGAGTTTGCGTTGGAACATGCGCAGGACAAGGATTACGGATTCTTCACATAGGCATTGGCGCGCAGGTAAAACCACCAGTTGAGCACCAGGCACACCGCATAGAAAATCGCGAAACCATACATGGAATATTCCGGCGTGCCGGCCTTGATCTGGCTGCCGATCACCACCGGTGCGATGAAGGAACCATAGGCGCCCGCAGCCGAAGTCCAGCCCAGCACCGGGCCGGCCTGCTGCCGGTCAAAAATCACGCCGATGGTACGGAAAGTGGAACCGTTGCCGATGCCGGTGGCGGCAAACAGCACCACGAACAACACCATGAACACCAGGAAGTACTGCTCCGGTGCCGGCGATTTGTAGGCCAGCAGCATCACGTAACCCACTGCCGCGGATGCAACCACCATCACCGCAGAAATGATCTGCGTGACAATCGATCCGCCGACCTTGTCGGAAATCCATCCGCCTACCGGGCGGATCAGGGCGCCGACAAAGGGCCCGATCCAGGCGAAAGTCAGTGCGGACGGCGCGTTGGGATTCTTCAGCGTGTGCTGCATGACGCCGGCGGCGTCGGGCACGTGGCTGACGCCGAAGATCACCGTGATCGACAGCGGCAGCGCCATCGAAAAACCAATAAACGAGCCGAAGGTCACGATGTAGAGCGCCGTCATCGACCAGGTGTGCTTGTTGCTGAATATCTCGAACTGCTTGGCGATATTGCCCTTCATTTCGCCGAAAGCCGCAAGCTTCATCACCAGCAGCGTACCGACCATGATCAGCGGCAGCGCCACCCACATGTTAAGCAGGCCGACGCCCACGGGCGCGGGCAGGTAAAGATAGAGGCCCAGACCGCCGACGAAAAAAGCCAGGCCCCACAGATAAATTATTTTGGCGAACGCAGCCAGCGTGCCGCCGTAGTTGGGCGAGAGCGGCAGCAGGTTGTTCATGCCGAACCAGGCCGCAATCACCAGCGGCGCCAGGATCGCCGCCCAGACAAAGCCGGCGTTCTGGATGAAAGTGGGTGTGCCGGCGGTGATCTTGCCGAGTATCCAGCCACTGTCCTTCAGCAGCGTCATCGGCTCGCCGGCGATCGCGCCAAACACGCTGGCTGTCATCACCAAGGGGATCAGCACCTGCATGGTGGTGACGCCGAAGTTGCCCAGACCGGCATTCAACCCCAGTGCAGTTCCCTGCAGACGTTTCGGGAAAAAGCCGCTGATGTTGGACATGGAACAGGCAAAATTGCCGCCGCCGATGCCGGACAGGAAGGCCCAGAACTGGAACACATGCAATGGCGTGGTTTTGTCCTGCAGGGACAAGCCTGTGCCGATAGCCGGGATAATGAGCAGCGCACTGGTCAGAAAAATGGTGTTGCGCCCACCGCAAAGCCGGATGAAGAACGACGCCGGAATGCGCAAGGTCGCCCCCATCAGCCCCGAAATCGCGGTCAGGGTGAACAACTCAGCCGGCGTGAAAGGAAAGCCGAGGTTGATCATCTGCACCGTGATGATGCCCCACATCAGCCACACGGCAAATCCGCACAGCAGATTAGGGATGGAAATCCACAGGTTGCGATTGGCGATGCTCTTGCCCCTGGTTTCCCAAAAGGCATTGTCCTCGACATCCCATTTCGGAATATCCCTGGAACTATAGGTGGCCGTCGCCGAACCCGCTTCGTTTTGTTGATTGCTCATGATTGATCAGGCTCCAGGTTTCAGGTGAAATGCGCGGGTTCCGGATGTTTCTTGCTTTCCGCAATGCTCATCGGCCGCACTTCGGTGAAATACATCCACATCAGCGACACCCAGACGATGCCGAACATCAGCATGAAGGCCGAGGACCGTACCCCCGTCAGATCGACCAGCGCGCCGAACATGATGGGCAGGATGAACCCGCCCATGCCGCCGGCAAGACCGACAACACCGGATACCACACCGATGTTTTTCGGGTAGTCGTCCGAGATGTACTTGAACACCGAGGCCTTGCCGATGGCGAAGGCGATGCCCATGGTAAACATGATGATGGTGAACAGGGTCGGACCGAGCCCTATATGAAAGGTCTTCGGGCCGGACACGGTGTGAATCGTGAAATCGGTCTGCGGGTACGACAGGAAGAACAGGCAGACCAGGGAAACCCACAGTACCCACCACGTGATGAAATGCGCGCCGTATTTGTCGGAGAACCAGCCGCCGATGGCGCGCAGCACGCCGCCGGGTATGCTGAAGCCGGCGGCCAGCAGCGCCGCCAACTGGATATCGAAACCATACTCGGAGATGTAGTACTTGGTCATCCACAGCGACAGCGCCACGTAGCCGCCGAACACGATCGAATAGTATTGGCTGTATCGCCATACAGTCGGATCCTTCAGCACCTGCAACTGCTCTTTGATCGTCACGTGGGCAGCACCCGCGGCGTGCTCCTTGTCGGTAAAGGTGAAGAACCAGAACAGCACCGCAGTGATCAGCATCAGCACGGCATAGACTTTGGGCACCATGACCCAGCCGTACGCCACCACGATGGTCGGCGCCACGAGTTTGGTCACCGCCGCCCCGGTATTACCCACGCCGAAGATGCCCATCGCGAGCCCCTGACGCTCTCTGGGAAACCAGCGCGCGCAGTAGGAAATGCCGACGGTAAACGAGCCACCGGCCACACCCACGAACAGCCCGGTGACCAGGAAATGCCAGAACTCGGTGCCCCAGGAGATCATCCAGATCGGAATTATCGTGGACAGCATCAGGATGAAAAACACGATGCGCCCGCCGTATCTGTCGGTCAGCATGCCCAGCGGCAGGCGGATCAGCGAACCGGTCAGCACCGGTGTCGCCACCAGAATGCCGAACTGGGTTTCATTAAGGCCCAGGGATTGCTTGATGGGGATGCCGATCACGGCGAACATCATCCACACCATGAAGCAGACCGTGAACGCCGTCGTGCTCGCCGTCACCACCGACCATTGCTTGTATTTCTCTGAAGCCATTACTGCCTCCCGTCACCACGTGATGGGGGCAAGTCTAGGTGACGGGCAAAGGCCCGGTTTGACCTAGATCAACAAAAGATGTATTTCAAATTTATGTTTGTAAAATCGGTTTAGGATCAGCGCAGAGTCATGCACTTATATTGTGTTCCGGTCGCCGTTGGGCCGGACTGGGCCTGAACCATCATGCATCTGACGATTTTCACCGACCATACCCTGCGCGTGCTGATCTATCTCGGCGCGTACCGGCGCGAGGACCGCCTGTCAACGATCAGCGACATCGCGACTGCCTACGGCATCCCCGGGGATCGTCTGCGAAAAGTCGTTCATCATCTGGCAAAAGAGGGTTATGTGGAAACACTGCGCGGCAAAGGCGGCGGCATGCGGCTGGCCCGCGCGCCTGAGCTGATCAATCTGGGAGATGTCGTCCGCAGCGCGGAGCAGGATCAGGCGCTGGTCGAGTGTTTCCAGAAAAACAAGCAAAATACCTGCTCCATCGTATCCGCATGCACATTGCGCGGGATTCTGGAGCGGGCCATGCAGGCTTTTTTCGACGAACTGGATCGCCACACGCTCGCCAGCCTGCTGCAGCCCCAGCACGATCTGGTCAGGATATTCCGCGACCGCACATCCGGTTAGGCCCTGATCCGCCAATCTTTTCCGTGAAACGCCCCGAAAGGCGATTTGCGTCGCCGGTATTCGCTGATCCGCGATACCCGGTTACGGCTGGCGCGGAGGCTCGTCCTCATCCATCAAAATCCGGTGCGCAGGCCCTTCCAGATCATCAAACTGCCCGGCGCGCAAAGCCCACCAGAAGACGGCGCCGATCAGGAACACCAGCACCAGTGACAACGGGATGAGCAGATACAGGATGTCCATGAACTACCTTTTATCACGCGTGAGACGCAACGCATTGCCCACCACGATCAGCGAGCTGGCGGACATGCCGACCGCCGCCACCAGCGGCGTGACCAGGCCTGCAATCGCCAACGGCAGCGCCACGGCGTTATACAGCGCAGCCCAGACGAGGTTCTGGTGAATGATGCGCAGCGTGCGTTTGGCATGCCGGCGCGCATCGACCAGCGACCCGAGCCGGTCGGCCATCAGCACGATATCGGCGGCATTCTGTGCGAGTTCAGTGCCGCTGCGCAGTGCAATCGATACCTGCGCCTGTGCCAGAACCGGCGCATCGTTGATCCCGTCCCCCACCATCGCAACGACCGCGCCGCCACGCTGCAAATCGCGCACCTGCGCAAGCTTCTCTTCCGGTGTTGCGCCGCCGCGCGCGACGCGGATGCCCAGTTCACGGGCCGCATGCGCAGCGCGCGCGGGATGATCGCCGGACAGCAGCATGACCTCGGCGCCATCTCCGCACAGCGCCCGCACCACATCCGGCGCATCGTGGCGCAGCGTATCGTCGAGCATGAACAGCGCCAGCCATCCCTGCGCGTCACCCAGCGCGACGGCGGACACCGCGCCGGACGTTGCATCGTCCAGCCCGCCGGGCAATTGCTGTTGATGCAATGCGGCGACGAACGCCGGCCTGCCAATTCTCATCAGGCGGCCGCCGACCAGCCCTTCCATGCCCTGCCCCGCCACGTTGCGCACGCCGGTCGCGACCGGATGCACCCCCGGCACTGCACCTGCCAGCGCCCGGCCGACCGGATGCTCGGAAGATGACTCCAGTGCCGCCGCACAGGCCAGACAGTACTCACGTGTTGCATTGCCCAGCAGCCTGACGCCGACGAGCGTCATGCGGCCGGTTGTCAGCGTGCCTGTCTTGTCGAATACGAAATGCGAGGCACGGGCCAGCGTCTCCAGTGCCGTGCCGCGTGTAATGAGCACGCCGGCACGGTATGCCGCGCCGGTTGCCGCCGCCAGCGCCGCCGGCGTCGCCAGCGACAGTGCGCACGGGCAGGTCACCACCAGCATGGACACCGCCACCCACAGTGCGCGGGACGGGTCGATCTGCCACCACACGGCAAACACGACTGCAGTCAGCACCAGCAGCGCGGCGACGAACCCCTGCGCAACGCGATCCGCAACCTGCGCAATGCGCGGCTTTGTCGCCTGCGCGCGATCCATCAACCGCGTGATGCCCGACAGCACCGTTTCCTCCGCCACGCGGGTCACCCGCATCGTCAGCACGCCATCGAGATTCATGGAACCGCCGGTCAGCGCATCTCCCGGCCGCCTGGATACCGGACGCGGCTCGCCGGTGAGCAGCGCTTCATCCACCGCGCTTTCGCCATCGACAACCAAGCCGTCCACCGGTATCGCGGCGCCCGGGCGCACGCGCACGAAATCCCCGGGTCTCAGCGATACCGCAGCCACCCGCTCGCTGACATCGCCCGGATACGCCGCCAGACGTTCGGCGGTCGCGGGCACCATGCGCACCAGCCGCTCCTGGGCTTCGACGGCTTTCGCATAGGCCGCCGTTTCAAGAAAACGGGCACCCAGCAGCAGAAACACAAACATCGAAACCGAATCAAAATAAACCTGTCCGCTGCCCGTCCATGTCGCCCACAGGCTGGCGGCGAACGCGATCAGGATGCCCAGCGACACCGGCACATCCATGCCCGCGCGTCGCGCTTTCAGGTCACGCAGCGCCCCTGCATAAAACGGCGCTGCGGACCACAATGCCACCGGTAACGTCAGGATCAGGCTGGCAATACGCATCAACTGCTCGATATCCGGCGTCATTGCGCCGTCGGCGATATACACCGGGATGGCATACATCATCACCTGCATCATGCTGAAGCCGGCAATAAACAGGCGCCACAGCAGCACGCGCCGCTCCCGCTGGAACTGCGCCTCGGCGCGGTTGCCGTCGTAGGGCTGCGCCGCATAGCCGAGTGATGCCACTGCGCGCAGAATCCCGCTCAATGCGACTTGCCGGCCATCCCACCTGACGCGGGCGCGCCGCGTCGCGTAGTTCAGCGTGGCCGCAAGCACGCCCGGCAACCGGGCGAGCTGCTGCTCGATCAACCAGACACAGGCGGCACAAGTCACGCCATCGATCAGCAGCAAGGCCTCCTTCTCATGCGCAGCCGCGTTGACGTCTCTTACGAAACTGCGCTGGACTTCCGGCAGGTCATAGAGGCCCAGTTCCGCCAGTGCGGGGTCATGGTCGCGCACCACCGGCGCCGGTGCGGTACGATTTCTGTAGTACGCAGCGAGCCCGTTATCGATGATGGTTTGCGCCACCGCCTGGCAACCGCGACAACAGGTGTCATGCCCGGTGCCGTCCAGCGCGACCGGAAACACCGTTGCCCCCAGCGGCAGCCCGCAATGAAAGCACCCCGCAGGGGAAAAACATCCCGCGGCAGGACTCGCTGCGGGACGCACTCCGTAAATCGGCGTTGTAACGTCATTCTCCCGGTCGTTGGCTGGCGCGCGCATGATCCTACCCATGCCCGCATGCGCCGGATTTGATGCACATCAAATAACTGTGCAGCCAATCGCGGGTAGCGCCTTAAAATGACGCGCATGATTCCCTGGCTGGAAGCTGAAGATGCCTTTCCACCGCTGGCTTGCGCGCTGGCCGAACCCAACGGCTTGCTCGCCGCCGGCGCCGACCTGTCACCGGCCAGGCTGCTGACGGCCTACCGCAGCGGAATTTTCCCGTGGTACGGAAAAGACCAACCGGTGCTGTGGTGGAGTCCGGACCCGCGCATGGTGCTGTTTCCCGCGGAATTCCGCGTGCCGCGGTCGCTCGCCAAGCGCCTGCGCCGCAGGGACTACGAAATCCGCACCGATACCGCGTTCGAGACGGTCATGCGCGCCTGTGCCGCACCCCGCGATGGCGACGCCGGCACCTGGATCACGCCGGACATGGTTGCGGCTTACTGCGAACTGCACCGGTTGGGCCATGCCCATTGCGTCGAGACCTGGATCGACGGTGAACTTGCCGGAGGCCTCTACGGCATCGCGCTGGGCCGGGCATTTTATGGCGAATCGATGTTTACCCGCGCGCCCGACGCCTCCAAGATCGCGCTCGCCCACCTGGTGCGGCAACTGACCCGATGGCAGTTCGGCATGATCGACTGCCAGATGAACACCGCGCATCTCGCCCGCTTCGGTGCGCGCGAGATCCCGCGCGGCGAATTTTCGCGGCGCCTGACGGAATTGGTAAACTACCCGTCATCCGTCGGCGCCTGGCGCTTTGATGGGGACTTGGTAACCTGGTGATTCGGTGATTTGGCCAAATGGGCAAACAGCGGTGACTGACTTTTCGTGACCTACCTTTCGGAATTTCCGCTCTCCGTCCTGCAGTTCTACGCGACTGCGCCGTACCCGTGCAGCTACCTGTCCGGGCCCATGGCGCGTTCGCAGGTTGCCACGCCCAGTCACCTGATCGACGGGCCGGTGTACAGCGAACTGGTGCGCGCGGGTTTCCGCCGCAGCGGCGCATTCACCTACCGGCCGCACTGCGATCACTGCCGCGCCTGCGTGCCGGTGCGGGTGGTGGCTGAAGAATTCCGCGCCACGCGCACCCAGCGCCGCACCTGGAATCGCCACGCCGCGCTCGAATCGCGCACGCTCGAACTCAAGTACCACCCGGAGCATTACGCACTGTACCTGCGCTACCAGGCCGAACGGCACGCCGGCGGCGGCATGGATCAGGACAGCCGCGAGCAATACCGCCACTTCCTGCTGCAAAGCAATGTCGAATCGCGCCTGGTCGAATTCCGTGAAGACGGCGTGCTGCGCATGGTCAGCATCCTCGATCAACTGCAGGACGGCGTGTCTTCGGTGTACACCTTTTTCGATCCCGACATAAACGGCGCCAGTTTCGGCACCTACAACATCCTCTGGCAGATCGAGCTGTGCCGCAGACTGGATCTGCCCTATCTCTATCTCGGTTACTGGATCGCACAAAGCCGCAAGATGGCCTACAAAATCCGCTTCCAGCCCATGGAAGGCCTGATCGACGGCCGCTGGCAGCCGCTTGTTTGACCACAACGCATCTCACGAAATGATGGTTAGCAGGCTCTGAGCGGCGGGCCGCTACAATACGCTCACCATGTACACGCTGATCCGCCCGCTGTTGTTCGCGCTGGATGCCGAGTCCGCGCACCACGCCACCCTTGCATCACTGAAGATCGCTGCTGCCGCCGGTGTTGCCGGGCTGTGCGCGCCGCGCACCGACGCCGCACCGCGCACGGTCATGGGCCTGCAATTTCCCAATCCGGTCGGTCTTGCCGCGGGGCTGGACAAGAACGGCGAATACATCGATGCGCTCGCCGCACTGGGCTTCGGTTTCATCGAAATCGGCACCGTCACGCCGCGCCCGCAGCCGGGCAACCCGCGCCCGCGCATGTTCCGTCTGCCTGCCGCCCGCGCCGTCATCAACCGCATGGGTTTCAACAATCACGGCGTCGATGCGCTGATCGCCAATGTGCAGCGGGCGCGATTCCGCGGCGTACTCGGCATCAATATCGGCAAGAATTTTGATACGCCGCTGGAACAGGCTGCCGACGATTACCTGATCTGCCTGCGCAAAGTGTATCCGCACGCCAGCTATGTCACGGTCAACATTTCCTCGCCCAATACCAAAAACCTGCGCCAGCTGCAGCAGAGCGATGAACTCGGCCGCCTGCTCGCGGCATTGCAGGACGGGCGGGCGCGCCTCGCCGATCAGTACGGCCGGCGGGTGCCGCTGGCGCTGAAAATCGCCCCGGATCTGGAACCGGCGGAGGTCGCCGCCATCGCCGATTTACTGGTCACGCACGGCATCGACGCCGTGATCGCCACCAACACCACGGTCGCGAAGGATGCGGTTCAGCATCTGCCCCACGGCACTGAAGCCGGCGGACTCAGCGGCGCGCCGCTGACGGCGCAGGCCACGAACATCGTCGCGCAACTGGCGCGGGCATTGTCCGGCGCAGTGCCGGTCATCGGTGTCGGCGGCATCATGGACGGCGCCGACGCTGCGGCGCGCATCGCCGCCGGCGCCAGCCTGATCCAGCTCTATACCGGGCTCGTCTATGCCGGACCTGCGCTCGTTGCCGCATGCAACAGCGCCATCGCAAAACAGCGCATATGAAAATCGGCGTTCCCGCAGAAATCAAGAATCATGAATACCGTGTCGGTGCCACGCCCGACGGCGTGCGGGCGCTGGTCGCGGCCGGTCACGCGGTATGTGTGCAGGCCGGCGCCGGAGCGCGCGTCGGTTTCACGGATGAGGATTACCGCGCGGTCGGCGCCGTCATCGCTGCATCGGCCGCAGAAATCTATGCGGCGGAACTGATCATCAAGGTCAAGGAAATCCAGCGCAGCGAATTCCCGCTGCTGCATCCGGGGCAGATACTCTACTGCTACCATCATTTTGCAGCCGACCGCGAATTGCTGGAAGCCATGCTCCGGGCGGGCGCGGCGTGTCTCGCCTACGAAACCGTCAGCGACGGCGCCGGCCGTCTGCCGCTGCTGACACCGATGTCGCAGATCGCCGGCCGTCTGGCGCCGCAGGCAGGCGCGTGGGCGCTGC
>CAZAOZ010000073.1:0-13475 GCA_964486865.1 uncultured Bordetella sp. | reverse complement strand
CTGACGCTGCTCGGCGCGCTGCTGTCGCTGCCCTACATCGGCATGGTGTTCGGCCTGCACCAGTGGACCGCGGCGGCCACCGGCGGCGTGGTCGATGCGCGCTTCATCGCGCTGGTCAACACCGCGCTGGAATCCCCGCTGGGCCAGATCGCGATGATTCCGATGCTGGCGTGGATCGCCAACTCGGCGCCCGCCCACCTCAAGGCCACTTATTTCGCGGTGATGGCGTCGTTCACCAATCTGGCGCTGTCGGCCTCGGCGCTGGGCACCAAGTATCTCAACCAGGTTTACATCGTGTCGCGCGAAGTCAGGGACCCGTCCGGCGCGGTCACCACCCCCGCCGATTACAGCCAGATCGGCGAACTCCTGATCGTGCAACTGATCATGGCCCTGGGGTTGCCGTTTGCCGCGATCGCGCTGATACGGCTGCTGCGGCTGCGCAGCGCGTAAAATTGAGAGAAAACCAGCAGATGCCTCCCGAAAATCTTTAGCCACAGAGGTCACAGAGGACACAGAGAAAAAACAACATCAATAACGATGAGTTGTGGCGAGGGAGAGGTTTTGCAGTTCTCTGTGCTCTCTGTGTCCTCTGTGGCTCGTTTTTGATCTTTTCCTTTTTTCATGTGGAAATACGGGGCTTGAAAACAAAATGGACCTGCGCGAACCACCCCGCACCGACCCCGGCACCACGGACCTGGTCCTGCGCGCCGTGGCCTTCGCCGCGCACAAGCACCGCGACCAGCGGCGCAAGGACAAGGAAGCCTCGCCCTACATCAATCACCCGATCGAGCTGGCCCACGTGCTGTGGGATGAAGGCGAGGTGCGCGATCCACTGGTGATCGCCGCGGCGCTGCTGCACGACACGCTGGAAGACACCGAAACCACGTGGCAGGAACTGCGCGGCGCGTTCGGCGAGGAAATCGCCGACATCGTGCTCGAAGTCACCGACACCCAATGGATCAAGAAAGCCGTACGCAAACGCCTGCAGGTCGCCAAGGCGAAGCATTCCAGCGAACGCGCGCGGCTGGTCAAGCTCGCCGACAAGATCTGCAATGTGCGCGACCTCGGCACCCGCCCGCCGGAAGGATGGTCGCTGGAGCGCAAGCGCCAGTATTTCGACTGGGCGAAAGAGGTCGTGGACCGGCTGCGCGGTACCCATGCCGAACTGGAGCGGCGGTTTGATGAGGTTTATGCACTGAAACCCTGAAATTCCGGTGATGGGTGATGGGTAAATGGTGATTGGCAAAAACCCATTACCATTCACCGGTTACCATTCACCCATCACCCATCACCCATCACCCATTACCCATTACCCATCACCAAAAATGAAAATCACCCACGCCAGCACCGTCCTCGTCGCCCTGCCCCACGATGAACCGCTCGCCGACGGCCCGACCACGCCGGGGTCGAAAAACTTTGTCGCGCTGAAGCTCGGCACCGATGCCGGGGTTGAAGGTATCGGCATCACGTTTTTCGGCGGCGCGCTCGACGATGCACTGCGCTCCGCAGTCGAATCACTCGCCGCGCTGACCATCGGCGAGGATCCGCTGCGCATCGAAGCCATCATCCAGAAACTGCGCAGCGCAGCAGCCAGCGCCGGACCGGGCGGCATCCTGACGCTGGCGATGTCGGCCATCGACATCGCGCTGTGGGACATCAAGGGCAAGGTGCACAACCAGCCGGTGGCCAAACTCGCCGGCGGCCACCGCACCCGCATCAACACTTACGCCAGCGGCGCGCTGATGCGGCATTTTCCGCTGGCGCATCTCGAAAAAGCCGCTGCCCTGCTGAAGACCCGCGGCTTCAGGCAGATGAAAACCCAGTTGGCGCTACCCGGCGACACCAACCCGCAAAAGGAAGTCGAGCATATCCGCGTGATCCGCGAAGCGGTCGGCTATGACATCGACCTGATGTGCGACATCAACCAGCGCTGGGACGTGCGCCAGGCCATCTCCATCGGCACGCAGGTCGAGCCCTACCGGCTGTTCTGGCTCGAAGACGTGACCGCCTGCGACGATTACGCCGGTCTTGCCGAGGTTGCCCGCGCGTTGGCCACGCCGGTTGCCGGCGGCGAATATCTCTATGGCATCGCGCCCTTCCGGCAGATGCTGGAAGCACGCTCGGTCGATATCGTGATGATCGACGTGCTGCGCGCCGGCGGCATCACGCAATGGCTGAAAATCGCCGGCATGGCCGAAGCCTTCAACCTGCCGGTGGTCAGCCATCTCGCGCCGGAAATCCATGTGCATCTGGTTTCCGCCATACCCAACGGCCTGACGGTGGAATACATGCCATGGTCGTCACGCCTGTTCCGCGACGTGCCGCAGCCCAAGGACGGCCAGCTGACGGTGCCGCAACGGCCGGGGCTGGGCCTGGAGTTTGATCCCAGGGTGGTGAAGTTCAAATAGCCGCATGCCGGCGTGAAAACACGGAACCGGATCACAAAAAATCAGGGGCGGATCGTTCCGCCCCTGTTCTTGCGTTCCCGGATCATCACCGGAAGAAACTGCCAGTCATGAACCGCCAGGCGACAACCGCTAGAATTTGATACCGGCGCGTTTCACCACGTCAGCCCATTTCTTCATGTCGGCGAGCATGAATTGGCGGAATTCCTCGGGGGAATTGGTCACGGCTTCGGAACCATTAGCCTCGGCAACTTTACCGAACTCCGGCGATTTCACGAACTTCGAGATCTCGGCATGCAGTTTGGCGAGCAGCGGCTTGGGCAGCTTGGCCGGCGCGACCACGCCGTACCAGCCGACCACCTCGAATCCGGGCAACACTTCCGCCATTGCCGGGATATCCGGCGCCGCCTTCAGGCGCTTGGGACCGGTCACGGCGATGCCGCGCAGTTTGCCGGCGCGAACCTGGGCAAATGCCCCCGTCAGTCCCATGAAATTGAAATGATACTCACCACTGATGAGTGCGATGGAAGCAGGCCCGGTACCCTTGTACGGAATGTGCTGCGCCTGGGTAGCCGTCATCAGCTTGTAGAGTTCCCCCGCAAGGTGACCGCCGCTGCCGATGCCGGCCGAACCGAAGTTGATCGGATCCTTGGTAGTCTTGCTCCACTGTACAAAATCCTTGGCCGTTTTCGCCGGATGCGACGGATTGACGACCAGCAGCAGCCCGCCTGCCGTCATCTGGGTGATCGGCGTGAAATCATTGACCGGATGGTACGGCAGCTTGGGCAGTATGGCAGCGTTGACAGTGTGCTGATGGTAAGGAATGAGCAAGGTGTAGCCGTCCGGGGCAGAATCCTTGGTTATCTCTGCGCCGTTGACACCGGATGCGCTGCCGCGGTTGTCGACGATGGCTTGCTGATTCCAGACCTTGGTGAGGTGCGCCGCCAGCAGACGCGCCAGAAAATCCGTAGTGCCGCCGGGGGCAGCAGGTGTGACGATACGCACCGGGCGGCTGGGATAATTGTCCGCAGCCTGCGCGGGCGCCATCGGCATGGCCAGCCCCAACGCGACCAGCAGCTGGAGCAAAGCTTTACGACACTGAGAATTGGTTTGCACTTGATCCTCCGGATTTTTTCATTAAATTGCGTCCCAAGAATACCGCATTGTGGATATCATTGCACAATCGACCTCAGGCAATTTCAGACAATAACCTCAGCACAACACCCATGAACACCGCGAAAACAAACTCAAAAGGAGATCATTCATGAAAACCCGCGTGTTGGCAGCAGCAGTACTGTGCGCGCTCGGCAGCCTTGCCCATGCCCAGACCTACCCGGCCAAAACCGTGCGCATCATCGTGCCGTTCGCCCCCGGCGGCGGCTCCGACTTCATCGCCCGCGCCATCGCGCCGCCGCTGTCCAAGAATCTGGGGCAGCAATTCGTGATCGATAACCGGCCGGGCGCCGGCAGCACGCTGGGCAGCGAAATCGCGCTGAAATCACCCGCCGACGGCTACACGCTGCTGCTGATCTCCGGCAGCTACACCACGTCGCCCAGCCTGTACAAAAACATGAAATACGATGCGCTCAACGACATGACCCCGGTGATTCAGACGGAGAACGGTCCTTACGTGATCACCGTCCATCCTTCGCTGCCGGTGAAGGATGTCAAACAACTGGTGGCGCTCGCCAAATCCAAACCCACTCAACTCAACTACGCCAGCACCGGCAACGGCGGCATCACCCACCTGTCGTCGGAACTGTTCGCGATGCGCACCGGCATCAAGATCACCCATATTCCCTACAAGGGCACGGGGCCGGGCGTCATCGACACCCTGGCCGGCCACACGCAGATGATGGTGGCCGCGGTGTCAGCGGTCATCGGGCATATCAATAGCGGCCGGCTGCGCGGCCTCGCCGTATCGTCGCCCAAGCGCCTGCCCGCGCTGCCCAGCATGCCGACCGTCATGGAAGCCGGCTACAAGTATCAGGTCAACAACTGGCACGGCGTGATCGCACCCAAGGGCACCCCGAAGGCGGTCATCGACAAGCTGAACAGCGAAATCAACAAGGCCATCAAGGATCCGGATTTCGCCAAGCGCATCGCGCTGGACGGCCTGGAACCTGCGGGCGGCACGCCGGAAGCCTTCGGTGAACTGCTCAAACGCGAAGTCGTCGAGTGGGCGGAAGTGGTCAAGGCCGCCAACGTCAAGGCGGACTGATCCGGCAGCCATAAAAGCGCCGTTGCACAATGGCGGCAGCCACGGCCTCGCAGGGCAACCCGCGGGGCCGTTTTACCGGATGCGCCCCGAGCGCCCGGTCGCCTTCCGAACCGGCATGACCCGATCATGTTGCTGATCTCGCCGCCACCCAGGGTGACCATATTGAAGCCGCACGGCTGCTGATCGAGCGCGGCGCCGACGTCAACACGCAGGACACCATCTACGACAGCGCGTTTCTGCTGGCCGTGGCGCGCTGACTGTTCCGAAGTTTTCAGAACTTCAGCAGATAAAAAGCCGCAGCGAAACTGCCCGCAGCCGCTGCCAGGTAAACAACAACGGCGACCCACAGATCGGCGCGCACGCCGAAATCATAGAGCGTGATGCGCAGGCGATGGGCGGCGTGCCACAGCGCCAGGAAAATGAAAGCGAATGCCGCGCCCTTGCCCAGCCAGTGCCCGGCAAAGGCCCGCAGGTTGTCATAAGCCAGCACATCCGGCATGACACCGAAGGCGGGCAACAAGGTCAGCAGCACCAGCGCCGGCACGACGAACGCGGTCACGGTGCCGCCGGCAGCGAACAGCCCCCAGATCACCGGCTTGTTGGACTTGGCCATAATCAGAATACTCCGGCCAGAAACAACAGCGCCGCCGAAAACGCCAGCCACACCGCATAGTGCGCGCCGACGATGATGGGACCCGGCAGAAATTCCTCGCCGGTCTGGATCGGCATCGCCTTGGGCGTGACATTGAACCAGGACGTGGTGTGCACCAGCGCGAACACCAGCACGATCAGGTGAAACACAACGCTCGCCGGACTCGCCAGCGCCTGCAGGAAGGCCTCGTAAGACTGCCGGCCTTCGGACAGGCGCTGCAGTGCGACCAGCAGCAACACGGCATAGGCGCCGATGAAAACGCAGGTCACCTCGCGCGCCATGTAACGCAGGTAGCGCGGCTGCCGGAGAAACCAGCTGAACCGCGGCACTGCCCGGACGTAAGGTTTGCCGTTCATTTGCTGATCCACGGCATCAGGTGTTCCTGGTACCAGTCCACCGTACTCTTGATCTTGATCTGCTGCAGTGCGCCGGCCGGATCGACGTGCTCCGGGCACACTTCCGAGCAGGCGCCGACGAAAGAACATTCCCACACCCCCTCGTTGGTCGCAATCTCCTGCTGGCGCACGCTGCGCCCGCCGTCGCGCGAATCCTGGTTGTAACGGTGCGCCAGCGAGATTGCCGCCGGGCCGATGAATTGCGGCGTCAGGCCGTACTCGGGACACGCCGCATAGCACAGCATGCAGTTGATGCACAGCGTGTACTGCTTGTATTTTTTGAGTTCCGCCGGCGTCTGCCGGTATTCACCGTCGGCAACAGCTTTTTCTTCCTTCGGAATCAGGTACGGCTTCACGCGCCGCAATTTCGCCATGAAGCTGTCGATGACGGTGACCAGGTCGCGCTGGATGGGAAAATGCGCCAGCGGTTCGACACGGATGACGCCCTGATAATCGCGCAGGAAAGACTTGCACGACAGCTTGGGCTCGCCGTTGATCATCATGCCGCAACTGCCGCAAACCGCCATGTGGCAGGACCAGCGGTAACTCAATGTCGGGTCGATGTGCTCCTTGATGTGGTTCAGCGCATCCAGCACGACCCATTCGGACTCGCAATCCACCACATAGCGCTGAAAATGCGGCTCCTGATCCGTCTCCGGGTTGTAGCGCAACACCTCCAGTTCGACCTGGCGCCGGCTCATTGCTTCTCTCCAGAATAATCGCGCACACCGGGCGGCGACCGGGTGATCACGACATCGCGATAGTCAATCGCCGGCGGCTCGCTGCCGCGGTAAACGGCCAGCGTATGGCGCAGAAAATTCGCATCATCGCGCGCCGTGAAATCGAGCCGCTGGTGCGCCCCGCGCGACTCCGTGCGCGCCAGCGCGCTGACGGCAACCGCTTCCGCGCAATCCAGCATCGCGCCCAGTTCCAGCGCCTGCAGCAGGTCCGTGTTGTAGACATTGGTCTTGTCGTGCAGTTCGACAGCGCCGTAGCGCCGGCGCAGTGCTCCCAGCGTGGCGCAGGCCTGCGTCAGGCCCTCTCCGCTGCGATAGATGCCGGCGTTCGCCTCCATGGTCGCCATCATTTCCCGGCGCAGCCCGGCGCTGGTTTCCGTGCCGTCGTTCCGCTCGAACAGCGCGCGCAGCCGCGCCCGCGCCCCGTTCGCCAGTGCGGCCATCGCCGCATCGTTGCCGTCAAGCACATTCGATTCAAGGTATTCCACCGCACTGAGCGCGGCGCGGCGCCCGAACACCAGCAATTCCGTCAGCGAGTTCGAGCCCAGGCGGTTGGCGCCGTTGATGCTGACGCAGGCGCATTCGCCCGCGGCAAACAATCCGGGCAGCGGCGTCGCCGCCCTGATATCGGTATCAATGCCGCCCATCATGTAGTGAACCACCGGACGCACCGGCACCGGATCGGTGACCGGATCGACACCCAGGTAACTGATGGCCATGTCGCGCACCAGCGGCAGGCGCTCGTTGATTTTTTTCTCGCCCAGATGCCGCATGTCGAGCAGCATGCTGTCGCCCCAGCGCGTCGCCACCATGTTGCCTTTTTTCTGTTCATGCCAGAACGCCTGGCTGACCCGGTCGCGCGGCCCCAGTTCCATGGTTTTCAGCACCGGCTGGCCCACCGGCGTCTCCGGCCCCATGCCGTAATCCTGCAGGAAGCGGTAGCCGTTCTTGTTCACCAGTATCCCGCCCTCGCCGCGACAGGCCTCCGTCAGCAGCGTGCCGGTATTGGGCAACCCGGTCGGATGGTATTGCACAAACTCCATGTCCTTCAGCGGCACGCCGGCACGATAGGCCAGCGCCATGCCGTCACCGGTCTTGATGGCGCCATTGGTGGTGAACGGGAACATGCGGCCCGCGCCGCCGCTGGCGATGATCACCGCACCGGCCCGGAAAAACTTCATCTGCCCGCTGCGCATCTCGATGGCGGTGAAACCCCGGCAGCGCCCGTCATCGACGATCAGGTCGGTCGCATAATATTCGTCATAGTGGCGGATGAGCGGAAACCGCAGTGAAGTCTGGAACAGCGTGTGCAGGATATGAAAACCGGACTTGTCGGCGGCAAACCAGGTGCGCTGTTTTTTCATGCCACCGAACGGCCGCACCGCCACGGATCCGTCGGGCTCGCGGCTCCACGGACAGCCCCAGTGCTCGAGCTGGATGAGTTCCTTCGGCGCTTCCCGGACCAGATAATCGACGGCATCCTGGTCGCACAGCCAGTCCCCGCCACCGACCGTGTCGTTGAAATGGTGCTCCAGACTGTCGTCGGCCTTGATCACGCCCGCGGCCCCGCCCTCCGCGGCGCAGGTGTGGCTGCGCATCGGGTAGACCTTGGACACCAGCGCAATGCTCAGTCCGGGATTCGTTTCCGCCAGCGCAATCGCGGCCCGCAACCCGGCGCCTCCCGCACCCAGAATGGCTACATCGGCGCGTATGGTTTCCAATTTTCCGTAACTCCAGGGTCGCAGTGCGTTTTTGTCGTGATCGGTCAGCCACAGATTGACCGACGCAACCCGTGCCCGCTTTGATCTGGATTAAAGTTTTGTCATGTTACATGCCGCCATCCCGTTTGTTTTTATATGCTATTTTCCGCTCTCCGCCGGACGGCTGCTGTCCGTCGACATATTTCCTCGCCACTACAACAACCGCCATTTTTCGGGAACACAGCACATGAACTCTGCTTCGCCTCGTCTGGGTCTGCTCGGCTTCGGGGAAGCCGCCGCCCGCTTTGCCAAGGATTTCTCGCAGGCCGGCCTGACCCACATCGTCGCCTACAGCCGCAGCGGCGCCAGGGCCCAGCCCGGCGACATCGCCTTCGAGCGCGCGCAGGCCTGCGGCGTGAAGCTGGTGAAGACGGTCGGCACCCTGGCGAAAAAATCCGACATCATCATCGTGCTGACGCCGGGCAAGTCCGCGCTCGCCGCCCTGAAAAAAATCCGCAAGCACCTGCGCCCCGATCACCTGTACGTCGATGCCAGCACCAATTCGGCCGGGAACATGGAAAAAGCCGCAGCGATGGTCGGCAATGCCGCCCGCTTTGTCGACGCCTCGATCATGGGGCCGGTGGATGTCATGGGACTCAAGTCGCCTATCGTCGCCAGCGGCCCGCATGCCGCGGCATTCCGCGACCTGATGACCCCGCACGGCATGGTGATCAATGTCGTCGGCGCGAACCCCGGTGACGCCAGCGCGATGAAACTGATCCGCAGCGTGCTGATGAAAGGCCTCGCCGGCATCCTGCTCGAAACCATGGAAGCCGCGCGGCGCCGCGGCATCCTCGATGAAGTGGTCGAAGACGTGTCGGTGACGTTCAACGACATTCCCTTCCAGAAAATCATCAAACGCTACATCTGCGGCACCGCGGTGCATTGCGAACGGCGCATCCACGAAATGAAGGAATGCCTGGATCTGCTGCATGCCATGGATTCCACCGACCGCATGACGCGCACCACCACGGCCATGCTCCGTGACATGGTCAAAATGGGCATGCCGGAACAATTTCCGGTCGAACCGGAGAGCATCCATCCGGTGATCGACGCGGTGATCGCGGCGCGGGCGAAAGCACGCTGACCCGCGCTGCTGCGCAATGCGTTACGCTTGCATGCCATGAGCCAGCCGCACCCCCACTATCACGCGCACGACCCCCACGGACACGATCACCCCATGCCCGGCCAGGGCCGCGCGTTCGGCATCGGCATCGCGCTCAACCTGAGCTTTGTCATCATCGAAGCGTATTACGGCTGGGTCACCGGCTCGCTGGCGCTGCTGGCCGATGCCGCGCACAACCTCGGCGACGTCGGCGGCCTGCTGCTGGCATGGGCGGCATTCGCCGCCGCGCGGCTGCAGCCCAGCGACAGCAAAACCTACGGCTGGCGCCGCGGCTCCATCCTCGCCAGTTTTGTCAACGCCATCATCCTGCTGGTCGCCATGGGCTCGCTGGGCTGGGAAGCCGTCCAGCGTTTTCAGGAACCCGCGCCGATCGCTGCCGGAACGGTCATCCTGGTTGCCGCCATCGGCGTCGGCATCAACACCGCGACTGCGCTGCTGTTCATGGCCGGCCGCAAGCAGGATCTCAACATCCGCGGCGCCTTCCTGCACATGGCGGCCGACGCGCTGGTGTCGCTGGGTGTGGTCGTTGCCGGTGTGTTGTACATATGGCGGGGCTGGACGTGGATCGATCCGCTGGCGAGCCTGATCATCGCGCTGGTCGTCATCGCCGGCAGTTGGTCCTTGTTCCGGCAATCGCTGCATCTGCTGTTCGACGGCGTGCCCGAGCACATCAAGCTGCCGGAGGTGCGTGACTGCCTGCAGGCGATTCCCGGCGTGGTGTCGGTTCACGACCTGCACGTATGGGCGATGAGCACCGCGGAACCGGCGCTCACTGCGCATCTGGTGACGCGCGGCGCGGAACGCAGCGCCAACGACATCCTGCGTGAAGCGCAACGCGTGCTGCGTGAGCGTTTCAACATCGAGCATGTCACGCTGCAGATCGAGGCGGAGGTCTGCGCTGCTGATTGCACACCGGGCAACGCCTGACCCACTGACCCGGGGAAGCCGATGGCCATGGACGTCATGCTGGCGGTGCTGCTCGGCGCGCTGCTGCATGCAGCCTGGAACGCAATGATCCGCGGCGCCGCCGACCGCACACTGGACACCGTGCTGGTGGTGGCCGGCGCCGGCGCCATCATGCTGTGCGCTCTGCCCTTCGTACCGTTGCCCGCGCCGGCAAGCTGGCCCTATGTGATCGCATCCGGCATCATCCACGTCGGTTATTTCCTGCTGGTCGCGCGCTCGTACCGCCATGGCGAACTGAGCTTCGTTTATCCGATCATGCGCGGTTCGGCGCCCGCGGTATCGGCGGTTGCCGCGGCGCTGCTGCTCGCCGAAGTGCCGCCGGCCGGCGGCTGGCTGGGCGTGATCCTGATCGGCGGCGGCGTGATGCTGCTGGCCGGCGACGCCTGGCGTAAACAATCGTTTCATGGCGGAGCCGCGCTGTTTGCCGTCGGCACCGCGGGCGTGATCGTCATTTACACGCTGGTCGATGGCATCGGCGCGCGACTGTCCGGCCATGCCGCCAGTTACACCGGCTGGGTGTTCCTGCTGACCGCGGTTCCGCTGCTGATGATTTTTCTGGTGCGCGACCGCGCAACAACCACGGCCTATCTGCAACGCCATTGGCGGCGCGGATTGATCGGCGGCGGCTGCACGCTCGCCTCCTATGCGCTGGCGTTGTGGGCGATGACCCAGGCGCCGATCGCGCTGGTCGCGGCGCTGCGTGAAACTTCAGTGGTGTTTGCGGTGCTGATCGCCGCGATCGTGCTGCGCGAGCGCATCACCCGCATCCGCTATCTGTCGGTGCTGATCGTCACCACCGGAGCAATCGCCATCAAGCTGGCCTGACTGCCGCATCCATCACCGCGCCGGTCGTGCGGCATATATTGTCATTTAACATGTTGTTTTTATTGATAATTTATGCATCCGCCAGATGCATGCCCAACGCTTCCGCCTGACGTTTTTCATACGCCTTGCGTACCGCATCATGCTGCTGGCCGATGATGCCGCCGCGCACCGTGCCCTTGCCGACCGCTCCGTAGAGGACCTTCCAGCTCTGCGGCAGATCATCGCCGTCTGGCGGCGCCAGCCACAACCGGAACAGCAGGCGCTTGCGCGCCGGATCGTCGTCATCCCTGAAATCCGTGCGCGAATGCAGCGTGACATGGCTGTTGATGATCTGCAGGTCGCCGGGCTGCAGCCACATGCTGTGCGCGAGATCGGCGCGGCGCACCAGCGCATCGAACGCCTCCAGCGCCTGCCACTGCCGCGCCGACAATTGCGGCACGCCTTCGATGTTCTGCGCCGAAGTCACGCGATTGCGGTTCCATTTGCTGAACAGCCTGCCGCCGCGCGCGTCGAATATGGGATGCGGGTACGACGGCGCCTCGTCCGGCGCCTGCTCGCCCTGGCGGCTGAAATGGATGGGCTCATGCAACAAATCAAACAACTGCGGATGCTCGGCGCGCATGCGGTGGTACGCGGCGACCGAACTGGTGGTGATGCTCATGCCGCCGGAGGCCGCCTTGTTGTAACAGCTCAGCACGACGATATCGGCGGAATCGGTATGAAAGTCGAGTTCCGCGTTCGAGTTGTAACCGCGGCCGGTGCCGGTGCGGTAGGCGTTACCGGCATCGCGCACCGCGGAGATGTAGTGGCTCTGCTTGCCCTGCGGCCGGCCGACACCGTGATGCAGGCCGATGCCCCAGGTCAGGATTTCGAAATCTTTTTCGTCCAGCCCCTCGCGCGGCAGCCCGCGGATCAGCGCCACGCCGCGCCCGCGCTGCATTTCGGCAAACGCCGCCGCGATCACCGGCCCGGCGCTGCCCAGATCAAAATCCTCGCGGCGATAATCAAACAGCGTCTTGTCGCGATCGATGGCGCGGGTCAGCGCGGCGACGAGGTCGCAGCGCGCGCGGTCATCCAGCGTGAACAGCCAGCGCCGGTCGGCTTCGAGTTCGGCCGCGGACCACGCGGCGGAGGTATCGTGCAATTGAAAACTCATGGCGCGGTGATTTCAGGGCCTGTCAACGTCCCGCATCACCGGCGCGCGCCGCTCTTCGCGCGCGACCGTGAGGATACGGTGGTCAGACCCCGCAAGTATTCTGGCATCTCCTGGCGCAACACTTGCCGCAACAGCTTTTCCGTTACCGGTTGGTCGGTTTCGGAGAGATGCTTTCGCAGCGCTTCGTTCATCATGGTTTGATAACCAGAACCTGCTTTTTCAGCGCGCGCCCGGAATTCATCGAGGACGGCGTCATCGATAAAAATGGAAATTCGCGTCTTACCCTTCTGCGGGATCACCGCGCCACGCTTGCCTTTGGAAAAATCGTATTCAGCTCTCATAATGTTTTCGTTCCTTTCGAGTCGGACGACGCGCCGAGATCGGGCGAAACTCGCCGTCGCGCTCCGTCCAGACCAGGACCAGCAATTCACCAGCGCTTCCCAGCCCAACGGTTATGAAGCGTTGTTCATCTTTGGCGTACGGATCCTCGACTGTGACTGCAAGCGGATCCTCAAGCACACCTTCCGCGTCGGAAAACGAGACGCCATGCTTCCTGATATTTGCAGCAGCCTTCGCCGGGTCATACCTGAATCCCATGGCGGGATTATATATATGTTATATGTATAATGCAACCGCTACTCTGGCGAGGCACGGCACAACGGTTAAGCCGTGCGGACCGCTTGCATGCGCACATGCAAGTTACCGGAGTATTTATTTTTCATGGCAGGATCAGGCCGGCGGCTCAAAAAGAAATCCACTCCGGCAACTTTGGCCGTTTGGCGCTGGGCGCTCAGGCCAACCGCCCGCCCAGGCGTTCGGCCAGCCAGTCGGCCACCAGGTTCACGCCCACCTGGCGGTTGTCCTCCTGGCAGTGATCGCTGCCGCCGTCGTGCGCGGTGAGGATTTTCAGCGTCTTGTCCTTTGAACCCACCGCCTCAATCAGGCGCTGCGCGAATTCCAGCGGCACGATGTTGTCGTTCTCGCCGTGAATGCAGTAGAACGGGCAGCGGATTTTTTCCGCGACGCCGGCGAGCCGGTAGTTTTCCAGTTTTTTCATGCACGCCGCCATGTCGGGCATGCCGAGCACCCACGGCAACTGGAAGGATGGCGCCGACACCTTGGTGCCGCCGGTCTCCATGATCTTGCGCCGCCGCACCCACGCCTCGTGATAATCGAAATGCCCGCCCCAGGCGACGCAGGCCGCGAAGCGCGGCTCCAGCGCCGCCGCGCGC
>CAZAOZ010000072.1:0-13477 GCA_964486865.1 uncultured Bordetella sp. | reverse complement strand
TCTCGGTGGAGATGTAGGCATAGTCCTTGTCCATGTCGAAGCGGTGCACGCCGCGAGCATGGGTTTTCTGGAAGTGGATCAATTTCGGCTTGGCCCTGTTGGAAACGTCATACAGGCTGAAGCCGCCGCGTTCATAAGGGTTGCGTTCGGCTTCTTCGACAGCAGGGATGTCGGCGATGGCGACCCCCAGTTTCGCCGCGAGTTCGGCGTGGCTGGGATCGCGGCCCAGTTCGGCCTTCAGCCGCGTGCGCAGCTTGGGCAGTTCGTCGGCCTTGCGGCCGATCGCGGTCATGTTGCGCTCGCTGTTGATGATCATCAGGTCGCCGATCACGCGCGCCTTGTGGCTGTGCGAATCCGGATCCTCGATGAAAATCTGCGACAGGATTTTCGGGTTCTTCGGGTCGGCGACGTCGAGGATGCTGGTGCCGAGCTGCTGCTTGTTGGGGATGTGGCCGACGTAGGCGTGGGTGCCTTCGACATAGACCTGCCCGGCGCCCGGCAGGTCGAGATGTGACAGGCGTTTGACGTTGTGGGCGAGGGTGCCGGGTTTGCTGGTGACGCCGTCCATGATGTGGTTATCCTTTGCGTTGGGGGAAGTTCAAAGTCTATCGCACGGCAGAACTTGGTTGCTCAGGCAGATGTAATGTGATCGGTGTGGGCGCTCAGAATCGGGTTTTTCCTGGCACAGTTTCAAATTTGGTCGTGCGTTGCGTTTGCCGGGAACCCAGTTCCGATGACAGTCGTTCGGCGGCCTGTTGCAGGGTGACGGTGTTTTTGTGCAGTGCCTGAATGGACAGGCGCCAACCGGGCCCGGAGATCCCCAGGCTGCCGACGACCTGGTTGGTGAAATTGAATACCGGGACGGCCGCGCAGCGGAGTTCTTCGCTGACCTCACCATCATCGAAAGCTACGCCGCAGCGCCGGACTTCTGCAATTTCCTGTCGTAGTTGCTGAGCCGTCTTGATGGTTTTGCTGGTAAATATCGGCAACTCTGCGTCTTTAAGGAAAGCTTCGAATTGCTGGGGCTCGAATGCCGAGAGCATGACTTTGCCCAGCGCCGTGCAGTGCAGGGGGCGGACGTTGCCGATGCGGTCATTGATCCGGATCGCACCGGAGCCGTCGTGTTTTGCCAGCACAACCAGTTTTTCACCGGACATGACGCCGAAGTACGAAGTTTCACCGGTTGCATTTGCCAGTTCTGCGAGCACCGGGCGGGCGGCACTGATCAATTCCACTTCATCAAGGGCGGCGCTTGCCAGCGCAAACAGCGGCCTGCCGATTCTGTAGAACCGGGATTGCTCGATTTGTCGCAGGTAGCCCAGCGTCAGCAGTGTCTTCGCGATATGAAAGGTGGTGCTGGTGTGCAAGCCGAGCGTGCGGCTCAGGTCGGCCAACCCGATTCCACCCGGACTGCGGGCAACGGTTTCCAGCAATTCGCAGGCACGGCGAATCGACTGGATTCCACCGCTCCGTCGTTCTCCACCGGGTTTTGAGGCGGCGACCGTGCGTTTTGGCGTTCGGGAAATCCGGGTTTCAGTCATGGGTGAGGTCTATTGGCGTTGTTGAGCAAAGTATCTGGCATTTCACCATATCAAACAAACTTTTCAGAATGTTCTATGAAATGCCATGACCTCCCGGTTTGGTGACCCCTGACTGGCGTACTGGCGCAGAGTGAGAGTTGTTAAAAAATACAAAATAAAACAAGTGGTTAATTGATTCCGCGCGGAGTTGCCGTGCTATTTTTTGAATTCAGGCGCGCTCCTGCTGCGTATTTAACCGGATGGCGTGCCACATGGAGAAATGCGTGTGAACCAATGTCGGAGGGGTGTGTAAAATTGACTGCAATGTAACGAGGCTCGTCTGCCGGGCCGCGATCCGGTCTAATGCAGTGAACAACCTGCAATTTCAGCAGGAGGAGAGTAGTCGATGGATATTCCGAGCAAGCCGGGGCCCGACGATGCCCGGAAGTCCGGTGGCCCTGCTGTCATCAAAGATGGCGCCGGGGTCATCGTCGATTACCTTATCCGCGAAAAGGTGCCTTATGTGTTTGGCCTGTGCGGCCACGGCAACATCGGCTGCCTCGATGCGTTGCATGCGCGGTCGGACGAGATCAAGACCATTTCGGTCCGCCATGAAAGCATCGCCGGTTTCATGGCCGATGTTTACTACCGGGTGTCGGGGCAGCCAACGGCAACGCTGACTTCCTGCGGCCCGGGTTCGGCCAACCTGCCGATATCGCTGGCGAACGCGTTTTTCGACTCGGTGCCGTTTTATGCGATCACCGGCAACGTGCCGACCAGCCAGTTCAACCGCGGCGCATTCCAGGAAACCTACCGTCACCACCAGGCCGATTTTCCGTCGACGGTGCGGGCCTATTGCAAACGTGTGTTCCAGCCGACGACGGCGGCACAGTTGCCGATCGCGGTACGCCAGGCCTGGAAAACCATGGTGACCGGACGCCCCGGACCCGTCGTGCTCGACGTGCCGTTCGACATGTTCAACGAACCCATCCCGGAGGATACGCCGCGTCCGGAAGAATGGAATTCGAATATCTCGTGCCGCTGCGGCGCAGATCCCGAGGGCGTCGCCAAGGCCGCTGACATGCTGCTCTCGGCACAGCGCCCCGTGATCCTGGTCGGCCAGGGCGTGCGCTATGGCGGCGCGACCAAAGAACTGCTGGCGCTGGCCGAGCGCCTGCGCATCCCCGTGGCCTGTTCCGCCAGCGGACTGGGCGCAATTGATTCAAATCATCCGCTGGCGCTTGGTCTCGTGGCGCGCAACGGTACTTATCAGGCCAATCACGCGTCGCGCCAGGCGGATGTCCTGCTCGCGCTTGGCGTGCGTTTTGACGACCGTACTTCGAGCTCGTGGATCCCGGGCTATTCCTTCACGATTCCGCCGACGCGGCTGATCCACGTCGATATCGATCCGGACGAAATCGGCCGCAATTACCCGGTGGCGCTCGGCCTGATGGCCGATGTGCGTACTTTCCTGCGGCAGCTGCTGGCCGAACTGGACCGGCGTATGGCCAAGGGTGAGGTGCCGGCGGAGCGCGCGCCTTGGCTCGATGCGATCGCCGGCTATCGCAAGGAGTGGGACGACTTCATCGCGCCGGGGTTCAAGCTCGACACCACGCCGATCAACCCGCAGCGGGCCGCGCACGAAATTGACCGCGTGCTGCCGGAAGACGCGATCATGGTCAGCGATATCGGCGTGCACCACAACTGGCTCAACCAGTTCTGCAAGCCCAAACGGCCCGATTCGCTGATCGGATCGATGGGTTTCGGTCCGATGGGTTTCGGCGTGGGCGGCGCGTTGGGAGCGAAGCTGGCGGCGCCGCACCGGCCCTGCGTGGCGGTGGTCGGCGACGGCGCGTTCTGGATGCATGCCAATGTGCTGGCGACGGCCTATGAATACAACATTCCCGTGGTGTACGTGGTGTGGAACAACTACGCCTATGCCTCGATCCGCGGCCTGCAGCGCGGTTACCTCAATGGCCGCGAGCTGGCGACCGATTTCCGGGACCCGGCGACACAAGCGCCGTACAACCCCGACTTCGCCATGCTCGCACGGGCGGCCGGCATCGAAGGGGTCAGTGTGGACAAGGCCGCTGACCTTGCCGCGGCGATACGAACAGGAATTGCCAGCGGCAGGCCCTATGTCGTCGACGCCAATATCGGCGGCGATCTCAATCCGGGCGGGGCTGGCGTTTGGGAATTGCCCGGGCTCGGAACCAGCAAGCCCGTAATTGGCAAGCGTTACATACCGGATTGAATTACGCGGCCGGCCATAATAGCCGGGAACCGCAAATAGCGGCCGGTGCGAATTAAAGAAAATGTCTGCGTAGATAAGCCGGTATCGCGGTATTCATGAATTCACATAGAAGGCGGGAGAAAGTATGGATTTGGGGTTAACCGGTAAGGTGGCGATTGTAACGGGAGGAAGCCGTGGCGTTGGGCGTGCATGTGCAGCGGCGTTATTGCAGGAAGGCGCACGTGTCATGATTACTGCGCGTGA
This sequence comes from uncultured Bordetella sp., assembly GCA_964486865.1. GTDB lineage: Bacteria > Pseudomonadota > Gammaproteobacteria > Burkholderiales > SG8-41. Next base: position 9,460 of record CAZAOZ010000072.1, on the reverse strand, counting down.
CCCGGTCCGACTGGAATCCGCTCGCGCAGCTCTGAGAAAGGAAACGCGGGGCGAAGTCCTTGCGGTGACAGCCAATCTCGAGAGTGATGTCGAGGTGAAAGCAATGGTAGATGCCACAATTTCGGCTTTTGGTTGCATCGACATTTTGGTGAACAGTGCGGCTACGGTAAACCCCGCGAATTTCCTGTCGCTCACAGAAGCGCGCTGGGCGGCGCTCTTCGAGGAGAAACTCAGTGGCTACGTTCGCTGCATGCGTCATGTGATTCCGCACATGCAGGCTCGGCGCAGCGGGCACATCATCAATCTCTCGGGGATCGCCGGTCGCGAAGGCAGGGGCAATAACATACCTGTGGGTGTAAACAATGCTGCAGTTCTCAATCTGACCAAATCTTTGGCGTGGGAACTGGCCCCGGATAATATTCTGGTAAATGCGGTCGTGCCGCATATCATTAATACTGATCGGCAGGACGAGACTATGCGTGAGCTCGCCATGCTATCCGGCAGGCCGGAAGCGGAAATTCGCCGCGAGCGGGTGGCAAAAATCCCGCTGGGGAGGATGGGGCGACCAGAGGAGGTGGCGGACGTAGTGACCTTCCTGGCTTCAGAGCGGACAAGTTTCGTGACGGGCGCTGCATGGCACGTAGATGGCGGAGCTTGCCACGCAATCTGAACGCTGACTGTAGGGATGTGATTGCTGTTGTGTGTCTGTTCTTTTGCTTTTAGCGAGGTTGATTGAAACTGATCGGGACTGAACAAGGAATAAAACAGAAACTGCCAACCGCTTATCGAATTAGATACTGCTTGAGGAGGAGTCCATGAGCGCTATAACAAGATTCGGCCTGTTTGTTTTCGTTGCATTGTTCATTGCAAGCGCTGGTTGGGCGCAGGATTTTCCGAAAAAGTCCGTCAGGGTTGTGGCGCCGTTTTCGCCCGGCGGCGCAACCGATGTACTGGCCCGGCTGGTCAGCCAGAAACTCGCCGAGCGCTGGGGACAGAATATGATGGTCGATAACCGCGTTGGTGCGGGCGGCCACATCGGGGCAGACTACGTTGCCAAGTCGGCGCCGGACGGATATACGCTGCTCGTTGCCGGCACACCCCACGCCATCGGCGCCAGCCTCTACCAGAAATTGACGTATGACATGACGCGGGATCTGACACCGATCAACCGATTCGCGACTTATCCCAGCGCAATTGTCGTTCACCCTTCGCTGCCGGTTAAAACAGTAAAAGAACTGATTGCGCTTGCCAGGGTGCGTCCAGGTGAACTTAACTTTGGCTCTGCCGGCAGTGGTTCGCCGAATCACCTTGCGATGGAGTTGTTCAAGTCCATGGCCAAGGTAAAGATGGTGCATATTCCCTATAAGGGCGGATCGGGGCAGATGGTCAGCGATTTGCTGGCAGGACATGTTCAACTCGCCTCGATAGGATTGCCGCCGGCAATGCCTTTTGTCAAAACCGGGAGACTGCGGGTTCTGGCGGTGACCGGAGCCAGCCGCTCGCCTTTGCTGCCTGATGAGCCGACGGTAAGCGAGGCGGGACTGCAGGGATTCGACGTGTCTTCATGGTATGGCATGTTTGCTCCCGCCGGGCTGCCGGCAGATCTTACAAAAAAACTGAACGAAGGTATCGCGGCAGTCCTGGCGACACCGGACCTGGGCAAGCGGCTGGCATCGCTCGGCGCCGATCCTGCACCTCTGTCTCCCGAAAATTTCGGGATTTTCGTCCACGAAGAAATCGCGAAATGGGCAAAAGTAGTCAAGGAGTCCGGTGCCAAGGTTGATTAGCTCCGGAAAGGCGTGACCGGCAGTCCGCCAAAAGCGGCAAATGCACGGGATTAACAGAACCGAAACTGAACCCGCGCCAGTTGCGAGTCGTTTTTTGTCTTGATTCCTGCAGTGACCATGAGCAGGATTTCGAAATTTTTAAGATGACTTTCAGCGCGGATAGCAACAGCAACCACGAATAGAAAAGCCACCATGCTGCCACATCACGACCGTTACGATTATTTGCCGCTTACGGAGCGCAAGGATTATTCCTGGCCCGGGGGCAAGCGCCTGGCCTTCTGCCTTACCACCAATATTGCAGTGCATGCTTTCGGCAAGGGCCGTGGTCATGACAACGCAAAGCACGGCGAACCGCAAACGCAGCGCAATTATTCATGGCGTGATTACGGCAACCGCATCGGCATCTGGCGCCTGTTTGACCTGGCTGACGAAATAGCCATGCCACTTGCGCATAACACCAACAGCCTGCTGTACGACGAAGCGCCGCAAATTTTCGCGCGCATCCGCGGCCGTGGTGATGAAATCATCGCCCATGGGCGCACCAATTCCGAGAACTTCAACGATTTTCGCTGGGAGGCTGACGAAGCGCGCGTCATCCGGGAAGTGACCGAAACTTTTGCGCGCCACGAAGGGAAGCCGCCGAAAGGCTGGTTGAGCGGGGGCGCTTACGAGCACTCCTGGACGCCCGACCTGCTGAAAGAAGCGGGCTATAAGTATTTCACCGACTGGCCGTGCGACGACCAGCCGCTATGGATGCGTACGCGCGCAGGTCCGCTGCTCTCGGTGCCGTATCCTGTCGAACTCAATGATTCGCCGCAAATCATCCACCGGCAGCATACCGGGCGCGAGTTTTGCGACATGCTGGTTGATCAGTTCGAGGAAATGGTCGAGCAGAGCGAAAAACATCCGCTGGTATGCAACATTTCAATCCACCCCCACGTGTTTGGCTACCCATTCCGGTTGCGCCCGCTAAGAAAGGCGTTAACTCATTGTTTTTCAAGTAAATACATTGACAGGGTGTGGAAATGCCGGCCGGGGGAGATCGCCGACTACTGCCACACGCTCAAGCCCGGGATCATTCCCGGAAGTTGAGCGGCATCGGGGTTACGCCACAACCCGCACCTTCAGCACGGGCAAGTCACCGATTCCCGCTTCAATCACATCGCCCGGTTGTGCCGGGCCGATGCCGGCGGGCGTGCCGGTCATGATGATATCGCCGGGCTCCAGCGTGTAGTACTCGGAGAGGAAGGCGATGATGCCGGGTGTTGGCAGGATCATCTGGTCGATGTTCGATTGCTGTTTGTATTCACCGTTGGCCTTGAGCCACAGTGGCGCCGATTGCGGATGTCCCATTTTGGATGCGGGTGTGATCTCGCCAACCGGTCCCGATTGCTCGACGTCCTTGCCGATTTCCCATGGCAGTTCCTTCGATTTGGCCCACAACTGCAGATCGCGACGCGTCATGTCGAGCCCGACTGCATAGCCCCAGATGTGCTCGTTCGCGCGCGCAGCCGGGATGTTCGCGCCGCGCTTGCCGATGACCGCGGTGAGCTCGCATTCCCACTGATAGTTGGAAGTCTTGCTTGGATATTTGATGTCAGTAATCTCTCCGGCATTGCACGGCACGACGTGATTCACGGCCTTGGTGAACATGAAAGCAGGCACATCGCCGGTGATGCCCATTTCGCGTTTATGATCAAGATAATTAAGTCCCATGCAGAAAACCCTGCGTACCGGAAACCGTTCCTTGCTTCCGGTGATGGCCAACGTGGGTATTTCCCATGCGGGAATAGCCAGTTTCATGGTCTATGATCCTTTCGCTGATTGCGTGACCGAGAATTGCAGTGTAAGTGAAAATGCCGTCTGCGCAAAAATTGAATCGATATGGATGTCAGCGCGGTTGCCGATGGGTAAGGGGGGCTGCATAATCACCCGCTGGGCAGAAAAGTGCGGGTGCAAGCGCGCACTCCGAGAGAAAATCCACCAAAGCTAATATCATGACTTCCCGCATACGTCCTGAAGATTTACGCAGTCACCGCTGGTTCGGCGTGAAGGATCTGCGCTCGTTCGGCCACCGTTCGCGCACGCTGCAAATGGGTTATGCGCGCGAGGATTTCGCCGGCAAGCCCATCATCGCCATCATCAACACCTGGAGCGACGTCAACCCGTGCCACGCGCATTTCCGCATCCGCGCCGAGGAAGTGAAGCGCGGCGTGTGGCAGGCCGGCGGCTTTCCGCTGGAAATGCCGGCGATCACGCTGGCCGAGCCGTTCCAGAAACCTTCGACCATGCTCTACCGCAACATGCTGGCGATGGAATGCGAGGAACTGCTGCGCGGGTATCCGGTGGACGGCGCAGTGCTGCTGGGCGGCTGCGACAAGACGACACCCGCATTGATCATGGGCGCGACCTCGATGGGCCTGCCGTTCATTTATGTGCCCGCGGGCCCGATGCTGCGCGGCAACTGGCATGGCGAGCCGCTGGGCTCGGGCAGCGATTCCTGGAAATACTGGGCGGAGTTGCGCGCCGGCAACATCAATGAGCGCGAATGGGGTGAAGTGGAAGAAGGCATCGCGCGTTCGTACGGCCATTGCATGACCATGGGCACGGCTTCGACCATGACCTCGGTCGCCGAAACGCTGGGGCTGACGCTGCCCGGCGCGGCGTCGATTCCGGCGCCGGACGCCAACCATGCGCGCATGGCTACCGCCAGCGGACGGCGCATCGTCGAGATGGTGTGGGACGACCTGAAGCCGACGGAAATCCTGACGCCCGCGGCGTTCGACAACGCCATCACGGTGATCCACGCACTGTCGGGTTCGACCAACGCCATCATCCATCTGGTGGCGATGGCGGGGCGCGCCGGTGTGCCGCTGAAGCTCGACCGCTTCGATGAATTGGCGCAGCGCACTCCGGTGCTGGCCAACATCCGCCCCGCAGGCAAGAAATACCTGATGGAGGATTTTTATTATGCCGGCGGGCTGCGCGCGATGCTGTCCGAACTGAAGGATCTGCTGAACCTCGACTGCCATACGGTCAACGGCCATACGCTGGGCGAGAATATTGCCGACGCGAAGATTTACAACGACGACGTGATCCGCAGGCGCAACAATCCGCTGGCGGCCAGCGGCGGCCTTGCCGTGCTGCGCGGCAACCTTGCGCCCGACGGCGCGGTGATCAAGCCGACCGCAGCCGAGCCGCATTTGCTGAAGCACACCGGTCCGGCGGTGGTGTTCAAGGACTACAACGACATGAACGCGCGCATCGACGACGACAATCTCAAGGTCGATGCGAACTCGGTGCTGGTGCTGCAGAACGGCGGCCCGCTGGGCGGGCCCGGCATGCCGGAATGGGGGCAGTTGCCGATTCCGAAAAAACTGCTGAAACAAGGCGTGCGCGACATGGTGCGCATTTCGGATGCGCGCATGAGCGGCACTTCGTACGGCGCCTGCGTGCTGCATGTTGCGCCGGAGTCGTATATCGGCGGGCCGCTGGCGCTGGTGCGCGACGGTGATCTGATCGAACTCGATGTCGCCGCGCGCAAGCTGGAGCTCAAGGTCAGTGCCGGGGAGCTGGCGAAGCGCAGGGCAGCGTGGAAGCAGGCGCCGCCGTATTACACCCGCGGCTATGGCGCGATTTACTCGCAGCACATTACGCAGGCCGATAAAGGCTGTGATCTTGACGTGCTGCATCATGGCGCGCCCACGCCGGATCCGGAAATTCATTAAAGGCGGTGAACGAGTGAACGGGTAACCCCAACCCCAAGAACACTCCCTCTCCCCCGGCAGGGGGAGAGGGCTGGGGAGAGGGGGCTCACTCGTTCACCTTTTACCTTCCACCCGTTCACCGAATACCAACGACAACACGGAGCACCCAAATGGACCTACCCATCAATCAATTCAAAAAAGCGATCAAGACTGGCAAACCGCAGATCGGCATCTGGTCGAGCCTGTGCAGCCCCATCTCCGCCGAAGTGCTGGCCGACGCCGGTTTCGACTGGGTGCTGCTCGATACCGAACACTCGCCGAACGAGCTGCCCATCGTGCAGAACCAGCTGGACGCCATGCTCGCCGGCACCACCGAACCCATTGTGCGCCCGGCATGGAATGACACGGTGCTGATCAAGCGTTATCTCGATGTCGGGGCGCGCACGCTGCTGCTGCCGTACGTGCAGAACGTCGAAGAAGCGAAACGCGCGGTGGCTGCGACACGCTACCCGCCGCAGGGCGTGCGCGGCGTGTCGGGCTGCACGCGCGCCAACCGTTACGGCCGTACCAAGGATTATTTCAAGCGGGTGCATGACGAAACCTGCGTGCTGGTGCAGGTGGAGACCCGCGCGGCGATGGCGCAGATCGAGGCGATTGCCGCGGTCGAGGGTGTCGATGGCGTGTTCATCGGGCCGAACGATCTCGCCGCCGACATGGGCCACCTCGGCAACTGGCAGCATCCGGAGGTGTGGAAGGTCATGGAAGATGCGGCGAAACGCATCACCAAAGCGGGCAAGGCGCCGGGCATACTGGTCGGCGAGGCCGATGGCCAGCGCTGCCTCGACATGGGATACCTGTTTGTTGCGGTGGGTTCGGATCTGGTGATGCTGGCGCGGGGCACCGAGGCGCTGGCGGCGAAGTTCAGGAAATAACGGATCTAAATTATAAATAAAAACAACAGGTTGCATAAAAACGCCGGCGCGACCGCCGACCGCCGATGGTGATGCCGAAACCCGCAACACTGCTGACCGCGTTGATTGCCGCCGCGGCGGTGATGATTTATTTTGTGCCGCCGCCTGCCGGCGTGTCCGCCAATGTCATGCACACCGGCGCGCTGCTGGTGCTGGTGATGGGGTTGTGGGCGATCGGCACACTGCCGGAATATTTTGTGGCGCTGATTTTTTTCACGCTGGCGATTCTGCTCGGGGTCGCAACACCCGCGGTGATTTTTTCCGGCTTTGCGTCGGGTACGCTGTGGCTGGTGCTGGGCGGACTGGTGATCGCCGAGGCGGTGCGCTCCACCGGACTCGGCGAGCGCATTGCGCGCGTCGCCCTCGGTACGCAGACCCTGACCTACCGGCAACTGATTACCGCTGCGGTGCTGGTATCGCTGGTGCTGTCGTTCCTGATGCCGGCGACCGTAGCACGCATTCTGCTGCTGGTGCCGATCATGGCCGCGGTGGCCGAACGCCACGGCCTCTTGCGCGGCAGCATGGGTTACACCGGCGTCATGCTGGCGACCATCCTCGCCACGTTCCAGTGCGGCACGGCGATCCTGCCGGCGAATGCGCCCAACCTGGTGCTCGCCGGCGCCGCCGAGACGCTGTACGACGTGCATCTGATTTACGCCGAATACCTGTGGTCGCAGTTTCCGGTGATGGGCCTGATCAAGGGCTGGCTGATCATGGTCATGATCTGCCGGCTGTGCCCGGCGCAAACGCAGGCGGGGGCGATGGTAGCGGAACTGTCGCCGATGAGCGCTGAGGAAAAACGGCTGGCAGTGATCGTGTTTGCGTCATTGGCGTTGTGGGCCACCGATTTCCTGCACGGCATCCGTCCGGGCTGGATCGCGCTGGCTGCGGCGGTGATTGCGCTGATGCCGCGCATCGGTGCGGTGCCGGTGACCATGTTTCAGGAGCGCGTGCGTTTCGGCACTTTTTTCTACATCGGCGCCATTCTTGGCCTCGGCGCGGTGATGATCGAGACGGGCCTGAGCGTCGCCATCGGCAACGCGGTGTTGAGCCTGTTCCGGCTGGAGCCCGGTGAGGACGCCGCCAATTTCGCGGTGCTGAGCCTGATTTCGACTTTTGCGGGGCTGATCACCACCAATCCGTCGCAGCCGGCGCTGCTGGCGCCGCTGGCAGGACATTTTGCCGAGGCCGCGGACTGGCCGCTGAAAACGGCACTGATGACCCTGGCCGTGGGTTTTTCCACGGTGATCCTGCCCTATCAGGTACCGCCGGTGGTGGTCGGGCTGCAGGTCGCGCAACTGTCGGTGCAGACCGCGATGCGCGTGACCGTGCCGCTGGCAGCGATCAGCGTCATTACGCTGATTCCGCTGCAATATTTCTGGTGGAAACTGATCGGTTATTTCGGAGAATAACCCCCTCTCCCTGACACTCGCCCCCGACCGGGGGAGAGGGGATTGGGAGATGAGTAACGCTAGGGAGATTTGATGAGCAGTCAATTATTCACGCCGGTGCAGATCGGCAACCGTACATTGTCCAACCGCATCACCGTCGCGCCGATGTGCCAGTACAGCGCGATCAACGGCTCGATGACCGACTGGCACCTCATGCACCTCGGCTCGCTGGCGATTTCCGGCGCGTCCATGCTGGTGATTGAAATGACTGGCGTTACGCCGACGGCGCACATCACGCCATATTGCGTGGGGTTGTATTCTGATGCCAACGAAGCCGCAATGAAACGCGTGGTGGATTATGTGCGCAGCATTTCACCCATCCTGCTCGGCGTGCAGCTCGCCCATGCAGGGCGCAAAGGCTCTGCGCACCGGCCGTGGCAGGGCCACGATTTCCTGAAGCCGGAAGAAGGTGCGTGGCAGACATTCGCGCCGTCGGCAGTGCCGCTGGCCGCAGGCTGGCCCGTGCCGCAGGCGATGAGCAAGGCCGATATGCAGCAACTGACGCAGGCTTTCGTGCAGGCGGCGCAACGCGCGGCGCGCATCGGGCTCGATTTCATCGAAGTGCATTCGACCCACGGCTATCTGCTGTCGGAATTCCTGTCACCGCTGGCGAACCGGCGCACCGATGAATACGGCGGCAGTCTGGAAAACCGCATGCGTTATCCGCTTGAAGTGTTCCGTGCGGTGCGCGCCGCGTTCCCGGTGGATCGATTTGTCGGGGCAAAAATCTCCGGCACCGATTTTGCCGACGGCGGCTGGATGGCCGATGATGCGGTGGCTTACGCGCGTGCGCTCAAAGCGGAGGGCTGCGCCTATGTCACGGTATCCGGCGGCGGCGTGGTGCTCGACGCCAGGATCCCTGTCGGTCCCGGCTACCAGGTGCCGTACGCCGAGCGCGTCAAAAAGGAATGCGGCATTACCACCGGCGCGGTGGGCCTGATCACCGATCCGCGGCAGGCCGAAGCCATTATCGCCAACGGTCAGGCGGACTTCATTTCGCTGGCGCGCGCGATGTTGTTCAATCCGCGCTGGCCGCAACATGCGGCCGTCACTCTGGGCGTCGAGATTCCGTACGCGCCGCAGTACGAGCGCGCAGCACCGAAGGCGTGGCGGCCGGGACGGACGCTGGGGCGGCTCGAGTAATCGATTCTCCGCGGTGTCTGCGGAGGGCGCGACTATAATGCGCCCATGCAAGCCGCAGCCACCAGCCCGAAAGACCTCTTCAGCCATCGCAAGTACTGGGCGGCGCGCTTCGGCACGGCTCCGTTCCTGCCGATGTCGCGCGCCGAGATGGAAAAACTCGGCTGGGACGAATGCGACATTATCCTGGTCACCGGCGATGCCTATGTCGACCACCCCAGCTTCGGCATGGCCATAGTCGGCCGGTTGCTGGAGGCGCAGGGCTTCCGCGTCGGCATCATCGCGCAGCCGGACTGGCACAGCGTTGATCCGTTCCGCGCGCTGGGCCGGCCCAAGCTGTTTTTCGGCGTCACCGCCGGCAACATGGATTCGATGGTCAATCGCTACACCGCCGACCGCCGGGT
>CAZAOZ010000071.1:0-14942 GCA_964486865.1 uncultured Bordetella sp. | reverse complement strand
CCCGGCGTCCACATCGGCCGGCGCCACCGCGCGATGACGGCGACGTTCATGAACGGCCCGAACTGGGGCAAGGACGTGTTCATCCCGATGGATTACGTCATCGGCGGCGTCGAGCAGGTCGGCCAGGGCTGGAAAATGCTGATGAACTGTCTGGCCGCGGGCCGCTCCATTTCCCTGCCGGCCAACGGCACGGGCATTGCCAAGCTGTCGGCACTGACTACCGGCGCCTATGGGCGCGTACGCCAGCAGTTCAAGATGCCGGTCGGCCGGTTCGAAGGCGTCGAGGAGGCGATGGCGCGCATCGCCGGCAATGTCTATGTGATGGATGCCGCGCGGATGATGACCGCCGGCGCCGTCGATCTCGGCGAAAAACCTTCAGTGGTGTCGGCCATCGTCAAATACCACCTGACCGAGCGCGGCCGCCAGGTCATCAACGATGCGATGGACGTGCATGGCGGCAAGGGCATCTGCATGGGGCCCAGCAACTATCTCGCGAGCGCTTACATGCAGACGCCGATCGCGATTACCGTCGAGGGCGCCAATATCCTGACGCGGACCATGATCATTTTCGGGCAGGGTGCGATCCGCGGCCATCCGTACGTGCTGAAGGAAATCGAGGCGACGCGCGAAACGGATGCGGGCAAGGCGCTGCGCGATTTCGATGCCGCGTTCTTCGGTCACATCGCGTTTACGCTGTCGAATGTCGCGCGCGTGCTGTGGATGGGTTTCACCGGCGCGCGGCTGACCGCGGTGCCGGGGGCGCCGGAACTGCGCCATTATTATCAGCAACTCACCAGGCTGTGCAGCGCCTTTGCGCTGACGGCGGACATGGCGATGTTTTTGTGCGGCGGCACGCTGAAGCGGCGCGAGCGGCTGTCGGCGCGGCTGGGCGACGTATTGAGCCAGTTGTACCTGGCGTCCACGGTGCTGAAGCGTTATGAGGACGACGGCCGGCCACAGGAGGATCTGCCGCTGGTACGCTGGGGACTGCTCGATTGCCTGTACCGCATCGAGGATTCGTTTTATTCGATATTCGAGAATCTGCCGTGGGCGGGCGTGTCGTGGGTGCTGCGCGGGCTGATTTTCCCGGTGGTGACGGCGTACGGGCGCGAATTCGCGCCGCCGCGCGACCCGCTGGGACATGAAGTCGTGAACCTGATGATGACGCCGGGGCCGGCACGGCAGCGGTTGACGCGCGGCGTGTTCATCTCCGCGCAGGAGGATGATGCGGTGCGCGTGCTGGAGTCGGCGCTGGTGGCCGCCATTGCCGCCGAGCCGGTGGAAGCGAAACTGCGGCGCGCCCAGGCGTCAGGCCAGATCGCCAGACGGTATGCCGACCAGATCGCGGCCGAGGGTCTGCGGCACGGCGTGATCGACCAGGCCGAATTCGATCTGATCCGGCGCGCGGCGGAATTGCGGCGCAAGGTGATCATGGTTGATGATTTCCCGCGCGATTTCGGCAAGTCCGAGCTGTACCAGACCACGCAGGCCGTGACCTTCGAGGCGCTGGCCCGCAAGAAGAACTGAACCGCGCGGGATCATCACTACACGGCATGAGCGCCAGCATCCTGTATGCCGTCAACGACGGCATTGCCACCATCACCTTCAATCGCCCGGCGGTGATGAATGCGCTGGACGCGGACATGATCCACGGCTTTCGCGCGGCGGCAGAACGCGTGGCGGCGGATGCCGAAGCCCGGGTGGTGATTTTGCGCGGCGCCGGGCCGGCATTCATTGCCGGCGGCGATGTGGCCCTGTTTCACCACAACCGGGCGGCGCTGGCGACGCTGGTGCCGGAACTCGCCGGTGAAATGCACCGGAGCATACTCGCTTTGCGCCGCGCGCCGCAGCCGGTGATCGCCGCCGTGCATGGCGCTGTGGCCGGCGCCGGCATGAGCATCATGCTGGCCTGCGATCTGGTGATTGCCGCCGAAGACACCCAGTTTTCACTGGCCTACAGCCGCATCGGCGCCAGCCCCGACGGCGGCGCCACCTGGTTCCTGCCGCGCGTGGCGGGATATCAGAAAGCCATGGAAATGATCCTGCTCGCTGATACCATGGATGCCGCATCGCTGCAAAAGATCGGCGTCGTCAACCGGGTGGTCGCGGCGGAAGCACTGGTTGCGGAAACCGACAAGCTGGCGCGGCGTCTGGCGCAGGGGCCGGCGCGTGCCTATGCCGAGGCCAAGGCGCTGGTGAACCGCGCCGCAGACGCGGAACTGGCGGCGCAACTGGATGCCGAAGCATCGGCGTTTGCACGGTGCGCGGCCACCGGTGATTTTGCGGAAGGTGTCGCAGCGTTTGTCGCCAAAAGAAAACCGCAGTTCAAGGGGCTCTAATACTCCCTCTCCTGCCTTGGGGCGGGAGAGGGTTGGGGAGAGGGTGGGGCGCATGCATCCCCTCTCCCCAGCCCTCTCCCCGCAAGCGGGGAGAGGGGGCATGATTGTGAGATTGTTAAATTGAAAATGGAATAAGGCGCAGGAGGGGGCAAGGCATGTCGGCATTGCAGGGCAAGACTGTGTTCATCACCGGCGCCACGCGCGGCATCGGCCAGGCGATCGCACTGCGCTGCGCCCGCGACGGCGCCAACATCGTGGTTACCGGCAAGACCGTAAAGCCCCACGCGACGCTGCCGGGCACCATCCATTCGGTGGCCAAAGAGGTCGAGGCGGCGGGCGGCAAGGCGCTGGCGATTGCGCTCGATATCCGCGACGACAGCGCGATCACCGCAGCCGTGCAGCAGGCCGCTGCGCATTTCGGCGGCATCGACATTCTGGTCAACAATGCCAGCGCAATCCAGATGACCGGCACGCCGGCGACGCCGGCACGGCGCTTTGATCTGATGTTCGGCGTCAATGTGCGCGGCACGTTTTTGTGTTCCCAGGCGTGCGTCCCTTTTCTCGCCAAGGCGAAAAATCCGCACATCCTGAATCTGTCGCCGCCGCTGAGCATGAAGCCCAAATGGTTCAAGGACCATGTCGCCTATACCATGGCCAAATACGGCATGAGCATGTGTACTCTGGGCATGGCCGAAGAATTCCGGCCGCAGGGCATCGCCGTGAATTCGCTGTGGCCGCGCACCACGATCGCTACCGCGGCCATTGCCGTCAATTTTCCCGAGGCCATTCTCAAAGCCAGCCGCAAACCGGACATCATGGCTGAAGCGGCTTATGCGATATTCAGGCGTGACAGCCGCACCGCCACCGGCAATTTTTATATCGATGAGGCCGTGCTGCGCGAGGAAGGCGTGACCGATTTCGATAGTTACGCAGTGACGCCGGGCGCGCAGTTGTTCACCGATTTGTTTCTCGATTGATAATGTTCAGCCAGGAGCAGAAAATCCGGAGGAGGTCTGGAGAAAAATATGAATAAAAACAAAGACATGTCTCATATCATTCCCATGGCGGCGGCAGGCACGCTCGACGGCCTGCTGCGTGAGCGCGTGCTGCGCACGCCGGACCTCATTGCTTACCAAGCCTATAACGAGCAGCACGGCAACTGGCGCGATTACACCTGGGCGCAGATCGACCGCCAGGTCGCGCGCTGGCAGGCGGCGCTGGAAAAAGACGGGCTGAAACCCGGGGAGCGCGTCGCCGTCATGCTGCGCAACTGCCCGGAATGGGTGATATTCGACCAGGCTGCGCTGGGTCTGGGGCTGGTCGTGGTGCCGCTCTATACCCAGGATCGTGCCGACAACATGGCCTACATCATCAACAATGCCGATTGCAAGGTGTTGCTGATCGAGGGCGACGAGCACTGGCAGATCCTGCAGGGCGTAATCGGGGAACTGCGCGGCGTGGTGCGCTTCCTGACGGTCAATGACGTGCCGGCTGCCGGCAATGAACCGCGCCTGAAAACAATCAGCGACTGGCTGCCGGAAGACGGCGGCGCGACGCGCCATGTCGCGCGCGACGGCAATACGCTGGCCACCATCGTCTATACCTCCGGCACCACCGGCCGGCCCAAGGGCGTGATGCTGTCGCACAACAACATACTCTCCAACACCGAGTCCGCGCTGACCGTGCTGGCGACGGGGCATGACGATATTTTTCTGTCATTCCTGCCGCTGTCGCACACTCTTGAGCGCACCTGCGGTTATTACCTGACCATGATGTCGGGTTCGACGGTGGCTTACGCGCGGTCGATACCACAACTTGCCGAAGATCTGCAGACCATACGTCCGACGGTGCTGATATCGGTGCCGCGGATTTATGAGCGTATCTGGGGCAGCATCCGTGCCAAACTCGATGAAGGTTCGCCGCTGCGCAAGAAACTGTTCATGCTGGCCGCCGATGTCGGTTACGCGCGTTTTGAGCATGCGCAGGGCCGTGGCCCGTGGCTGCCGTCGTTTTTGCTATGGCCGCTGCTGAACAGGCTGGTTGCATCCAAAGTGATGGCGCGTCTCGGCGGCCGGCTGCGTTTCGCGGTGTCGGGAGGCGCCGCGCTGCCGGCTGACATCTCACGCATTTTCATCGGATTGGGGCTGCCCATACTGCAGGGCTACGGTCTGACCGAAACCAGCCCCATCACCACAGCAAATCATCCGGAAAACAACATACCCGCCAGCGTCGGCCAGCCGATACCCGGAGTCGAGGTGAAAATCGGCGACAAGGGCGCGATATTGATCAAGGGCCCCAATATCATGCTCGGTTACTGGAACAACGAAGAAGCCACGCGCGCCATGATCCAGCCGGACGGCTGGCTGAATTCCGGCGATACCGGACGCATCGGCGAGCAGGGGCATTTGTTCATCACCGGGCGGCTGAAGGAAATCATCGTGCTGTCCAACGGCGAGAAAGTGCCGCCCAGCGACATGGAAGCGGCGATTGCGCGCGATCCGCTGTTCGAACAGGTAATGGTGCTGGGCGAGGGCAAGTCCTACTTGACCGTGATGGCGGTGATCAACGCCGACCAGTGGCAGAAACTGGCGGCGGCGTCCGGCCTCGATGCCGGCGCCACTGATGAGTTATTGCGCGAGCCGCGGGCCGAGGAGGCCATACTCCAGCGTATCGCCGTACAGATCGCCGAGTTTCCGGGTTACGCGCAGGTGCGGCGGGTGAGTGTGACCATGGAAGCGTGGACGGTCGAAAACGGCCTGCTGACGCCGACCATGAAGCTGAAGCGGGCGAAGGTCATGGAGCGGTTCGCCACCGCGATTGATCGCATGTACGAAGGGCACTGAAGAAACAGTGCTGAATGATGAGCGATGAGTGATGAGTGATGAGTGATAAGGACACTGCCCTTCCTGCCGGCAAGGAACCGACGCTGCGGGTGGTCGCCATGCCTGCGGACGCCAGCCATACCGGGGATATATTCGGCGGCTGGATCATGTCGCAGGTCGATCTTGCCGGGAGTATTCCCGCAATCCGGCTGGCCCAGGGCCGGGTAGCCACCGTGGCCGTCAACTCGTTCGTTTTCCGTCAGCCGGTATTTGTCGGCGACGTAGTCAGTTTTTATGCCGATGTCGTCAAGGTCGGACGGACGTCGATTACCGTGGATGTCACCGTGTACGCCCAGCGCCGGCCTGACCACAAGGAATGCGTCATGGTGACCGAGGCGGTACTGACCTATGTCGCCGTGGACAACAACCGGCGCCCGCGCGTGGTCTCGGCGTAATAAAAGAGTAACAACCATCCGTCCGGGGAGATCTTGGCAAACCTGAAATTGCGTATTTCTGCAGCAGCAGTCGCCCTGGCCGTATCCGGCATGACATCCACCGCAGTCGCCGGCGGTTTCGGCATCGCTACGCAGAGCGGCAGCGGCACCGGCAACGCGTTTGCCGGCGGCGCGGCGGCAGCAGACGATGCCAGCACGGCCTGGTCCAATCCGGCGGCGATGATGGTGCTGCCGGAGGGCAAACAGGTGACCTTTGCTGGCCATGTCATTTTGCCGTCGTTCCGGTTCACCGATACCGGATCGACTGTTCCGGGAGCGCTCGGCACCGGCAATGGGGGCGATGGCGGCGGCCTTGCGGTGATTCCCAACATGTTCTACACGATGGAGATCAATCCGCGGCTCCGCTTCGGTTTTGCCGTTAACGTGCCGTTCGGTCTTGCCACCCAATATGACCCGGGCTGGCAGGGGCAGTCGATTGCGCTGGAATCGGGGATCAAGACCATCAATCTCAATCCGTCCCTGGCCGGCAAAGTCAGCGATACGGTTGCCATCGGCGGCGGCGTCAGCGTGCAGAAAATCGAGGCCACATTGTCGCGATTTACGGGGGCTGCGGCGACCGGCAACGTCATCCTGAAAGCCGACGATGTCGGTTACGGTTTCAATCTCGGCCTGCTCGTGCAGGCGACGCCCGGCACGCGCGTGGGCTTGAGCTATCGATCAGCCATTGCCTACGGCCTGCAGGCGACAGCCCTGTTTACCGGGACATCGGCTGCGCTGTTTAACGGTACTGCGCGCGCTGATTTCAAGGTTCCGGAAAGCGCATCGCTGAGTGTGTTCAGCGCCGTCAGCCCCCAATGGGAGGTCATGGCCGATCTGACGCACACCGGGTGGAGCAGCATCAACCGGCTGGATGTATATCGCGTGGGCGCCGCGCCTGCCGGAGCGGCCGGTTCGCTGCTGGCTTCCGAAACATTCAACTGGAAAGACACGCTGCGGGTCGGTGTCGGCGCCAATTACAGGATGGACGACAAGACCAGGCTGCGCTTCGGTCTGGCGTTTGATCCGACCCCGTCCAACGATGTGGATCGCTCGCCGCGCCTGCCGGATCAGGATCGCACCTGGGTTGCGCTTGGCGTGCAGTACAAGCCGAACAGGCAGGATGTACTGGAGATAGGCTACGCACACGAATTCGTCAGGGATGCGCGGATCAATGCCGCAGCCCCTGCCGGCCGGCTGACGGGTGCGTTCAAGGACAAGGCCGACATCCTGTCGGTGCAGTACTCGCACAGGTTCTGATCTGCCCGCGATTTGCGGCATAAAGAGGATTCTATTTCCGCAGCAGGACCGGTGCGGGTCGCGTGCTAGAATCTTTTGACCCTTCGAGGAGTCATCCCCATGTCCACCGACCATCCCCTGATGGTGCGCAAGGTCGCGGTGCTGGGCGCCGGTGTCATGGGCGCGCAGATCGCAGCGCATCTGGTCAATGCCAACGTGCCGGTCGTGCTGTTCGAGCTGGCCGCCAAAGAGGGTGATCCCAACGGCAATGTGCTGAAAGCCGTCGCCAACCTGAAAAAGCTCGAGCCCAGCCCGCTGGCCACCAAAGAGCGAGCCGATCTGATTGAGCCGGCGAATTACGGCCAGCATCTCGAGCAACTGCGCGATTGCGATATCGTCATCGAGGCGATTTCCGAGCGCATGGACTGGAAGGCGGATCTGTACCAGAAAGTCGCGCCGCACCTGGGCGAACACACCATATTTGCCAGCAACACCTCCGGCCTGTCGATCAACAAGCTGGCGGCGGCATTCCCGCAGGCGCAGCGCGCGCGATTCTGCGGCGTGCATTTTTTCAATCCGCCGCGCTACATGCATCTGGTGGAACTGATCCCCTGCACCGGCACTGATGCCGCGGTGCTCGACAATCTGGAACGTTTCCTGGTGACCACGCTGGGCAAGGGCGTCATCCGCGCCAAGGACACGCCCAATTTCATCGCCAACCGGGTCGGCGTGTTTTCCATGCTGGCGACCGTTCATCACGCCGAGCGCCTCGGCATCGGTTTTGACACCGTCGATGCGCTGACCGGATCGCTGATCGGCCGGCCGAAGAGCGCGACTTTCCGCACCGCCGACGTGGTCGGTCTCGATACCTTTGCCCATGTCGTCAACACCATGCGCGACACGCTGCCTGACGATCCCTGGCACAAATACTACGCCGTACCGGCGTGGCTGCAGGGATTGATCGAGCAGGGCGCGCTGGGCCAGAAAACGCGCAAAGGCGTGTATCACAAAGTCGGCCGCGACATCCAGGTGCTCGACCTGAAAACCCGCCAGTACCGCGTGTCTGACGGCAAGGCCGACGAGGCGGTGGTCGAAATCCTCAAAAACAAAAACCCCGCCGAGCGTTTCGCGCAGTTGCATGCGTCCACGCACCCGCAGGCGCAGTTCATCTGGTCGATTTTCCGCGATTCCTTTCACTACTGCGCGCTGCACCTGGCGTCGATCGCCAGCAACGCGCGCGATCTGGATTTTGCGCTGCGCTGGGGTTTCGGCTGGTCCCAGGGGCCGTTTGAAATCTGGCAGTCGGCCGGCTGGCAGCAGGTGGCCGGATGGATTGCCGAAGACATCGCCGCCGGCAAGGCCATGGTCCATGTGCCGCTGCCGGCGTGGGTCACTGATGCTTCGCGCACCGGCGTGCACCGGCCTGAGGGCTCCTACGCGCCGGCGGGGAGCACATATCAGCCGCGGTCGGCGCTGGCGGTGTACAAACGCCAGCCGTTTCCGGACCGCTTGCTGGGCGAGGAGCGGCAGTACGGGACCACCATATTTGAAACGGATGCCGTGCGCTGCTGGCATACCGGCGACGATATCGCCATTGTCAGCTTCAAGAGCCGCATGCATGCCATCGGCGACGATGTGCTGGAGGGCGTGCAGCGGGCCATCGACGAGGCCGAACACCATTACGCCGGGTTGGTGGTCTGGCAGACCGAGCCGCCGTTTTCGGTCGGCGCCAATCTGAAAAAAACGCCGGCGGGCGGCGGTGCGCCGCGGGCGCAACCCTCAGCGCTGGGCAAACTGTTCAAATCGGTGCGGCGCGAGGCGGAAGCGCTGGCATTAAAGGCGGCGCGCCAGATCGGCGTGGCCGACCAGCTGATGGCCGGCAAGCTGGCCGAGGTCGAGCATCTGGTCGAACAGTTCCAGATCACCACGCAGATGCTGAAGTTTTCGATGGTGCCCACCGTGGCCGCGGTGGACGGCCTGGCGCTCGGCGGCGGCTGCGAGTTCATCATGCATTGCGACCGTGCGGTGGCGACGCTGGAGAGCTATATCGGGCTGGTCGAAGTCGGCGTCGGCCTGCTGCCGGCGGGCGGCGGCTGCAAGGAATTCGCGATGCGCGCGGTGGCGGACGCCAAGGGCGGCGAGATGTCGCCCTTCCTGCAGAAATATTTCAAGGCGGTGGCCATGGCTGAAGTCGGGCGCAGTGCCGAACACGCGCGCGAGATCGGCTATCTGCGCGCCACCGACCGCGTCATCATGAACCGCTTCGAACTGCTGGAAATCGCCAAGGCCGAAGTGCGCGCCATGGCGGCCGCCGGTTACCGGCCGCCGCTGCGCGCCAAGGCGATTCCGGTGCTGGGGCGTAGCGGCATTGCGACCATCCGTGCTTTCATGGAAAACATGCGCGCCGGCGGGCACATCTCCGATCATGATTATCTGATCGGCACCAAGGTGGCGACGGTGATGTGCGGCGGTGATATCGAAGGCGGCAGTCTGGTCGATGAGCAATGGTTCCTCGACCTCGAGCGCCAGCATTTCATGGAACTGATTGCGACGGAGAAGACGCAGGCGCGGATTGAGCATATGTTGAAGACGGGCAAGCCGCTGAGGAACTAGTAAGCGGTCAACGGTAAGCGGTAAGCGGAAAACCGCTCACTGCTCACCGCTCACGTTATGGAGGCGAATATGGCACGGCAAGTGCAGGACGCTTACATTGTTGCGGCTACCAGAACGCCGGTCGGCAAGGCGCCGCGCGGCATGCTGAAAAACGTGCGCCCGGATGATCTGCTGGCCCATGTGCTGAAAAGCGCGGTGGCGCAGTGTCCCGGGCTGGATCTGCATGAGGTCGGCGACGTGATCGCCGGCTGCGCGATGCCCGAGGGCGAGCAGGGCATGAATGTCGCGCGCATCGGCCTGCTGCTGGCCGGTTTTCCCGATACCGTGCCCGGCCTGACCATCAACCGCTTCTGTTCCTCCGGCGTGCAGGCCGTGGCCGACGCCGCGGCGCGGATCCGTCTCGGTGAAGCCGATGTGATGATCGCCGCCGGTACCGAGAGCATGAGCATGGTACCCATGGGCGGGCAGAAGCCGACGTTCAGCCCGGCGGTGTTCGAGAAAGACGAAAATGTGGCGATTGCCTACGGCATGGGCATTACCGCCGAGCGCGTCGCCGAGCGCTGGAAAGTCAGCCGCGAGGATCAGGATCTGTTCGCCGCCGAAAGCCACCGGCGCGCGCTGTGGGCGACCGACAGCGGTGAATTCAGGGACGAAATGACGCCGTACACGCTCAATGAACGCCTGCCGGATCTGGCGACCCGCGCCATTGCCGTCAGGACGCGGGAATTGCGCGCCGACGAGGGGCCGCGCCGCGACACTTCACCCGAAGGCCTGGCCAGGCTGCGGCCGGCGTTTGCCGCCAGGGGCAGCGTGACCGCGGGCAACAGTTCGCAGACTTCCGACGGCGCCGGCGCCATCGTGCTGATGAGTGAGGCGGCCATGAAACGCTACAACCTGCAGCCGCTGGGGCGCTTTCTGGGCTATGCCGTCGCCGGCGTGCCGCCGGATGTGATGGGCATAGGGCCGGTCAAGGCGATTCCCAAGGTGCTGCAGCAGACGGGACTCAGGCAGGAGATGCTCGACTGGATCGAGCTCAATGAAGCGTTCGCCGCGCAGTCGCTGGCGGTGATCCGTGAACTGGGGCTGGATGCCGCCAAAGTGAATCCGCTGGGCGGCGCGATTGCGCTGGGCCATCCGCTGGGCGCCACCGGCGCCATCCGCGTGGCAACGCTGCTGCACGGCATGCGCCGCCACAAGAAGAAATACGGCATGGTGACCATGTGCATCGGCACCGGCATGGGGGCTGCCGGCATTTTCGAATCGTTGTAACAGGCCCTGGTCAGTCCAGCCCGATGCCGCTGAGCGGCACCGGCTGCGCGATGATGAATCCCTGCGCATAGTCGAAGCCGATCTCGGCCAGCTTGGCCAGGACATCCGGCGTTTCAACATGCGTGGCGACGGAATATATGCCGAGCTTCCGGCAGGTGGTGCTGATGGCCCGTGCGCGCGCCAGTTCGCCGGGGCCGCGCAGGATGCCGTGGATGATGCCGCTGTCGATTTTCAGATAGTCGATCGGCAGGTTGCGGATGTGCGTGAAAGACACCTGCACGCTGCCGAAATTTTCAAGCGTGAAACGGCAGCCCTGTGTGCGCAGCGCGCCGATGAAGCCGCGGAATTCCTGGGGATATTCGAGCGCATCCGCTTCGCCGATTTCGAAGCACAGGCAGCGCCCGGGGATTCCCGCAGCGTTGATTTGCGCCCGCACAAAGCTGGCGAATTCCGGGTTGCGCAGCGCACTGCTGGACAGGTTGATGCAGCACACCGGCGACCGCAGGCGGATTTCGGTCCGGGCGCACCAGGCAATGGTGTGGCGCACCACCCAGCGGTCGATGTCTTCGAGCATGTCCAGTGCTGCGGCGAACGGGAAGAATCCGCCGGGCGGCAGCATGTTGTCCTCTTCTTCCCGCAGCCGCAGCAGGATTTCCAGGCAGGGTGCGTCCCCCGGTTCCGGTTTGAGCGCCCGCATCGGCTGCGCGTAGAGCAGGAAATCGTCTTTCGCCAGCGCCTGTTTCAGGCGTTGCTGCGGGTTGCCCCAGCCGAGTACGTCCTCGGTGGCGGTTCGCAGGTACATCTGCCCGTTGTCCGGTATCAGGGCAACCGGTGTGGTGCTTGCTGCAGGGTGAGACATGGCGGACCCGGAGGCGGAATTCAACGCCCCTGTAACGGCCGGAATGCGGAAAACCTGAGCGGGCGTTACATGCTCGCGCTACATGTTCGGATAGTTCGGTCCGCCGCCGCCCTCCGGCGTGACCCAGACGATGTTCTGCGTCGGATCCTTGATGTCGCAGGTTTTGCAATGCACGCAGTTCTGCGCATTGATCTGCAGGCGCGGATGGGCGTTGCCGTCGTCGCGCACGATTTCATAGACGCCCGCCGGGCAGTAGCGCTGCTCCGGTGCGTCGTAGAGTTCCAGGTTGACGTTGACCGGCACCGACGCATCCTTCAGCGTCAGATGCACCGGCTGGTCTTCGTTGTGATTGGTGTTCGAGATGAACACCGATGACAACCGGTCGAAGGTGATCACGCCATCCGGTTTCGGATAGACGATGGGCTTGCATGCGGTCTTGGGCAGCAGCGTTTCGTGGTCGGCATGGTCGTGGTGCAGCGTCCACGGCGCGCGGCCGCGGAACAGCACCTGGTCGATGCCCACCATCAGCGTGCCGGTGTAGAGGCCCTTGCTCATCCACGGCTTGAAATTGCGCGCGCGGTGCAGCTCGTCATGCAGCCAGCTTGCGCGGAAGGCTGCCGGATAGCCGGCCAGTTCCGCCGGCGGCGTGTCGGCCTGCAGCGCGTCGAACGCCGCTTCGGCGGCGAGCATGCCCGACTTGATCGCGGCGTGGCTGCCCTTGATGCGCGCCGCGTTGAGAAAACCCGCGTCGTCGCCGATCAGGCAGCCGCCGGGAAATACCAGCTTCGGCAGCGACTGCAGGCCGCCCGCGGCAATCGCGCGCGCGCCGTAGGCGATGCGCTTGCCGCCTTCCAGAAAAGGGCGGATCGCCGGATGGGTCTTGTAGCGCTGGAATTCCTCGTACGGGCTCAGGTACGGATTTTTGTAGGCGAGGCCGACGACGTAACCGATGGCGACCTGGTTGTTTTCAAGGTGATAGAAAAACGATCCGCCATAGGTGTCGTTGCCGAGCGGCCAGCCGGCGGTGTGGATGACCAGCCCCTGCTGGTGCATTTCCGGCCTGATTTCCCACAGCTCCTTCAGGCCGATGCCGTACACCTGCGGATCGGCGCCCTCGCGCAGCCTGTAACGTTCCTGCAGCTGCTTGCCGAGATGGCCGCGGCAGCCTTCGGCAAAAAAGGTGTATTTCGCGTGCAGCTCCATGCCGCGCTGATGCGCGTCCGTGGGTTTGCCGTCGCGGCCGATGCCCATGTCGCCAGTGGCGACGCCGCGCACGGCACCCTTGTCATCGAACAGCACTTCGGCGGCGGCGAAGCCGGGAAAAATTTCCACGCCCAGCGCTTCGGCCTGCTGGCCCAGCCAGCGCGTGACATTGCCGAGGCTGACCACGTAATTGCCGTGATTCTGAAAGCAATCCGGCAGCAGTGCCGAGGGAATCCTGAACGATCCGGTTGCGCTGAGGATCATGAAGCGGTCTTCGCTGACCGGCGCATTGAGCGGTGCGTCTTTTTCTTTCCAGTCCGGGATCAGCTCATTGAGCGCAATCGGATCCATCACCGCGCCGGAGAGGATGTGCGCGCCGATTTCCGAGCCTTTTTCCAGCACGCAGACGCTGACTTCGCGGTTTTTCTCCGCCGCCAGTTGCTTGAGGCGGATCGCCGCGCCGAGGCCCGCGGGGCCGGCGCCGACGATCACTACGTCATATTGCATTGCTTCGCGTTCAGACACGATTTACTCCACTGAAGTGAGTCTGTGATACAGGCCCTGCAATTATAGCGTCGCGGTCTGTTTCAGGACGTAGCCCGGATAAGGCCGCAGGCCGTCCCCCAAGGGGACTTCCTTCGGGGCGTAATCCGGGTCCGCGAAGCGGACGAGAGGCAAGATTTACCGAACAAGACCTGCAGCAGTAATCCCGCTGCGCACCGCTGACTCGATGGTCGCCGGGTATTCGCCCGTAACACCGTCGCCTGTCACGCGGTCGCCGGCGGTGTAATCGCCGGCCAGAAAAAAATTCGCGCAGGCGGTGCGCTGCCGCGGCCGCGCGAGCCCCGGCGTGCAACTGAAGGTTGCGCGCTTTTCGGCGATGACCTGGTGCCAGACCAGCGGCGGCAATGTCCCGAACTGCGCTTGCAGGTCGGACTGTACGCGCTGCGCGAGCTGATCCTGGGCGATGCCGACGTGCGTTGCGGATGCGCTGATCACCGCGCCGACCAGTCCGCGCTGGCCGCAGATCTGTTCGCGGTCGAATACCCACTGCGCCGGACTGTCCGACAAGCCGATCATCGGCGCGGGCAGTTGCACGCGGTCGCTGAATTGCAGCCAGATCGAATGAATGGGTTCGCAGGTCAGTGCTTCGGTCTGGCGTGCCGTGTCATGCAGTGCCGGAATATCGGCCAGCAGCGGTGCGGCGCGATGCGGCGCCACCGCGCAGATGATCTGATCGAAGCGCCGCGCTGCGCCGCGCACCTGCAGCTCAAAACCCTGGCCATCCCGCGTCACGCGTTCCACCGGCGCGTTGAGTTCGACGGCGCCGCCGCGGTTGCGCACGAAATCCGCCGCCGGTTCCGGAAACAGCGCCGACAGATCGACGCGCGAGAGCAGCAGATCGCTTGCTGCACGATCGGCGCCCAGACTGTCGCGCAGCACATGCAAAAACACCTGCGCCGAGGCGCGCGCTACCGGCGTGTTGAGCGCCGCCACGCACAGCGGTTC
This sequence comes from uncultured Bordetella sp., assembly GCA_964486865.1. Classification (GTDB taxonomy): domain Bacteria; phylum Pseudomonadota; class Gammaproteobacteria; order Burkholderiales; family SG8-41. The sequence goes on along the minus strand of CAZAOZ010000071.1, from coordinate 598 downwards.
CCATAAATATTCAATTAAAACAACGGGTTGCTGATGTTCCGCGAGCAGGGCTGCCACCGTGCAGTCCTGCGCCAGCCGGTAATCACGCGCCTTGATCGCCTGCATGAAACGCGCGGCGGCGAGCTTGTCGCCGAACTCTAGGCCGCGCGCGGTCAGCAGCGCCGCCGCGAGATGCAGCGGCGCGGGCAGGGCGGGGGCGCGCAGGCGGAATTTGCGGTGTATCCGCCAGTCGAGCGGCAGGCGCAGAAAAGGATCGGGGCGGTACGGCGCAACAGTGGCGATCAGGCGCAGTGTTTCGGAGTACGCGCCGACGAGGATATGCAGGCCGTTGTCGAGCGCAGTGTCGTTGATGATGACCCGCCGCGCCCGTCCGCCCGGCACTGCCGCGGCTTCAAACACCGTGACGGGGATGCCGTCCCGGGCCAGCGTGACGGCCGCCGCCATGCCGGCGTAACCAGCACCAATAATTGCGACTGATTTTGCTACAGGCATGGATCAGAGAAACCCAAGGATCCCCCTCGCCCCGCCAGCGGGGAGAGGGCTGGGGAGAGCAACCGTGTCAAGAGGAAGGCTGAATTTTCCATGTTTGATTTGTTTT
>CAZAOZ010000070.1:0-16913 GCA_964486865.1 uncultured Bordetella sp. | reverse complement strand
GGTGTCCACCGGCAAGGACGTCAAGGAAGTGCTGTTCGGGCCGAACGGCGTGCTGTCGGCGGGCGGCGCGCCGAAAATCATAGTCGACAGCACGTCGATTTCGCTGGAAGAATCGGCCGAGATCCGCGCCAAGCTCTCCGCGAAAAGCATCAAGATGCTCGCCGCGCCGGTGTCGGGCAACGCCAAGGTGATCAAGGCGGGCAAGCTGACCGTGGTCGCTTCCGGCCCGCAGGACGCTTTTGATGCGGTGAATCCCTATCTGCAGGCCATCGGCCGCGGCGTGTCCTATGTCGGCGACGGCGAGCTGTCGCGCATTGCCAAGATCTGCCACAACGTGATGCTCGGCGTGGTGATCCAGAATCTGTGCGAAATCACCGTGCTGGCGGAAAAGGCCGGCATGAAGCGCCACGCCTTTCTTGATTTCCTCAACAAGAGCGTGATGGGTTCGATGTTCACCGCCTACAAGACGCCGGCGCTGTCGAACCTGGATTTCCATGTCACTTTCACCCCGGAACTGCTGCGCAAGGACATCGATCTGGGGCTGGCCGCCGGCCGCACCTATGGCGTGCCGATGCCGACCACGGCCATTACCCGCGATCTGGTGCAAACCCTGATCGGAAACGGCTATGATCAGGACTTTTCGCAGTTGCTGTTGTTGCAGGCTAGGGCTTCGGGCATCGAACTCAAGTCTGAAAATGTCGATATCGGCGACGGGCTGTCCTGACCCGGTTTCGGTTTTAACCAACGAGGAGGGAATATGAAAATAATCGCAAGAATCATCGTGGCGGCATTGGCGGTTTGCGCATTGCAGGCCTGGGCCCAGAAATATCCGGAGCGGCCGGTGCGCGTGATCATCGCATTCCCGCCGGGCAGCGCAACCGACATCGTCGGCCGCGTCATCGCGCAGAAGGCTTCGGAAATAATGGGGCAGCAGTTCGTGGCGGACAACCGTGGCGGCGCCGGCGGCTCGATCGCCTCGGCGCTGGCGGCCAGGGCCAATCCTGACGGCTATACACTGCTGATCAACTCGTCCGCGCATGCCGTCAACCCGTCGTTTTTCGCCAAGCTGCCCTACGACACGCACAAGGATTTTGCCGATATATCGCTGCTGGCCATCCAGCCCAACGTGCTGATCGTGCCCAACGGCGCGCCGCACAAAGTGCTGGCTGATTTCATCAAGGCCGCCAAGGCCAAGCCCAAGTCGATCAATTTTGCTTTTGCCGGGGTCGGCAGCGGCACGCACCTGAACACCGTCAAGCTCGCGCTCGCCGGCGGCATGGAATTCAACGAAGTGGCCTACAAGGGCTCCGGCGAAGCCATCGTCGATGTCATCGCCGGTCGCGTGGACAGTTATCTCGCGCCGATCTCCGCAGGACTGTCGTTCATACAAAGCGGCAAGGTGCGTGCGCTCGCGGTCAGCACGATCAAGCGTTCCAGCCAGTTGCCCAACGTGCCGACCATCGCCGAAGCGGGGGTCCCGGGCTTTGACTTTTCACTGTGGTTCGGCCTGTGGGCGCCCGCGGCTGTGCCGGCGCCGATTGTCAGCAAGTTGTCCAAGGAGATCAGTGCAGCGCTGCAGGACAAGACGACAAGAGAAAAACTGGCCGGGCTGGGCAACGAACTGAATATATTGTCGCCGGCGGCTTTCAAGAAATTCGTGCGCCAGGAAATCCAGGATTTCGCCAAAATCGTGAAGGCGGCAGGCATCAAACCGCAGTAAGCGGGCTCTTGCCTGAACCCGGGTGGCGCAGCCCATGCGCCACCCTTTTTTATCAGTGGCCGCGGAGGTAATGCGTGATGGTTCTCGATTGCCGCAAGCAGTCAGTGGCAGAGAGTGGCCGCGCCATCATCGGGCATTACAACGGCCTGCAGGCCGGTGCTGGTTTCGAAGCCGTGCTCGACGATTATCCGCCGGGCTTGCGCGTCTGGCTGCTGGAGGGCGGCGTGCGTCACAGTGCATCTCCGGCCGACGACGGCTGCTGGCAGTTGCAGATCCGGCGCGGTACGGCGCCGGCGCAGGGATCGATTCCGGGTGTGCATCATCTGCTGAGTGGCGCTGACGGTTCGGTCTGGGTCTGTGAGCGTGACCGCGGCGTGGCGCGCATCGACGGCGCGACGCGACGCGTTGCCGCGGTCCGCCAGGTCGCCAACAAGGCATCACATCTGGCGCTGGATGCCCGGGCGGGCAGGCTGTTGGTGGCTGATCCGGGAGCGAACGAAGTACTGGCTTTGCGCGCCGCCGATCTCGCGGTCGAACAACGCTGGCCGGCGCCAGGCATGCCGCAATTGCCGGCGGTCTCGGTCGCAGGCGTGGTGTGCGTGACCGGCGGTGCAACCGGCACCCTGACCATTGCCCGGCCGCGTGCCGGGGGCTATCAGGTGCAGACCCTGGAGGTTGGCGCGTATCCGCACGATCCGCTGACCGCCGGAGAATACGTATTCGTCCCCTGCGCCGGCGATGCGGTGGTGGTCAAGGTGCGGCTGAGCGATGGCCATATCGCAGGGCGTTGCGCCGTCGGCAATGGCCCATCGCACCTGGCAATCCATCCTGACGGCACGCGGATTTACTCGGCCAACAGCTGGGATGGCACGCTGAGTTGCCTGACCACGGACGGCGAGCCCGTCGCGCATGCCGAAAGCGGGGGCTGGGCGCACGCCATCGACATCACGCCCGACGGCCGCTGGATTTATGTCGCGAATTTTCTGGATGACACGCTGGCGGTGTTTGACGCCGCCACGCTGCAGCGCACAGCCCTGCTGCCAACCGAGCCCTATGCGCATGGTCTCGACATTTCTCCGGACGGCCGTTATGTCGTTGCGACCGGTTTTGCGTCGAGGTTTCTCCGCATTTACGATGCGGTGCGCCATGTCGAGATCGCGCGCGTGGCAGTGGGCATGGGTTCGTCGCATACTGCGTTCATGGACAACGATGCGACGCAGGCATTTGTCACGTGTTCGGTGGACGATCATGTGGCCTGCATCGACCTGTGCGGCACCCGTTTGACCGGCACGATATCCCTGCATTGATACGCTGAAAGGAATTTGACTGTGACTGCTGCTGAAAATCCGCTGCATCTTGAACCGCGCCTGCTGGCGATCATGGCGCAGGAATATCCGCGTTTTTCCGACGCCGAGTTCGCGCGCCGTCATCAGGCGCTGGCCGGGGTCATGGCCAAACACGGCTGCGACCACCTGCTGGTGGTGACCGATCACCGCACCGGCAACGCGCCGCAGTGGGTCACCGGCTGGCCGGGCACGGTCGAAGCCTATGTGATTTTCAGGCCCGGCGAGCAGATGCTGATGCACATGGAGTGGTACAACCATTTTCCGCTGGGCCGGAAAATCGCCAAGGGCGTCGATGTGCGCTGGGGGCGGCATGAAGGGATCGCCAAGACCATCGAGGAGCTCAAGCGCCGCGGCGCGAAACGCGTCGGCATCATGGGCCCGTTGGCCGCCGCGAAGTACAAACAGCTTGAGGCGCAGTTTGAAGTCGTCGGCCTGGATGCCGATTACGTGCGGCTGCGCACCATCAAGTCGGCGGAGGAAATCGACTGGCTGCGTATCGGCGCGGCATTGTCCGACGCGGGCCTGCGCGCGCTGGTGGCGGAATGCCGGCCGGGACTGACCGAGCGCGAGCTTGGCGCCATCGTCGAGAGCGCGTACATCAAGCATGGCGGCACGACCATGATTCATTACATCGGCGTCACGGCCATGGCGCAACCGCATCTTTTTGTGCCGCCGCAGCATCATTCGCCGCGTAAAGTGCAGTCGGGCGACGTGGTGTTCTGCGAACTGTCGGCATTCTGGTGGGATTACGCCGGCCAGGTGCTGCGCACCTTTACCGTCGATGCCGAACCGACGGCTCAATATGCAGATCTGCATGCGACTGCTGAAGCGGCCTTTGATGCAGTGACCGGCGTGGTGCGCCACGGCGCGACCATGCAGCAGATTCTGGATGCGACCGGCGTGATCGAAAAAAACGGCTATACGGTCTGCGACGACCTGATGCACGGTTTCGGCGGCGGCTATTTTCAGCCCATCATCGGCACCAAAAGCCGCATGGCCGGTGCCACGTTGCCGGACATGACTCTGGAGGAAAACATGACCGTGGTGGTGCAGCCGAACGTCATCACTACGGATGCCGATGAATCGAAGCGCGCCGGCGTGCAGGTCGGCGAGTTGATCCGCGTCACGCGCGACGGCTTCGAGCGCCTGCACCGTGCGCCGCGCGGACTGTTCCGGGCAGGCCAGAACATCTGAATGAAATCATCGCGCTGCGCTAGAATCGGCGCATGGCGCGTCAAAAAAACGCAAAGAAGAATTCCGGAAAGAATGCCGGCGGCGTGAGATGCGACGTCGTGCTGCTGGTCGATGCCGAAGCCGGCGAGCGCAGGGCATCGGGCCGCTTCGTGCCGGAGCGCAGCAGCGTCGAGGCCTACGTGCTGGACGCATTGCGTGCGCTGCGCGTGCGTGCGGTGGTGGTGCCGTTCGATGCCGCGGTGGCGCCGACGGTTGCCGAGCTGCGTGCGCTGAAGCCGGGGCTGGTGTTCAACCTGACGGAGAGCGTCGATCTCGACCGCAGTCAGGACGCCGCGATTGCCAGCCTGCTTGATTTGCTGGGCATCCCGTACACGGGCAGCGGGCCCGTGGGCCTGCGGCTGGCGCGCGACAAGGCGTTGTCCAAGCACATCGTCGCCGATCTTGGCGTGGCCGTTCCGCGATATTTCGTGATTCCCGCGCGCGGCCCCATTCGCAATCCGCGGGTGCCGTATCCGCTGATCGTCAAGCCGCAGTTCGGCGACGGTTCCGACGAAGTGCGCGTCAATTCCCTGGTCAAAAACGAGCGCGAGCTGGTGCAGCGCGTGCGCGTGCTGCGCCGGCGCGTGGCGGCGCCGCTGATCTGCGAGGAATTCATCGAGGGCTGCGATCTCTACGTGGCGTTGCTCGGCAATACGCCCGAAGTCATGCCCGCGGTCGAGCTGGTGATCGGCCGCAAGGGGCGCGGTGCGCCGGAATTCGCGTCATACAAACTGAAAAACGACGGTGCCTATCGCAACCGCTGGCGCGTGCGCTGGCGCGTGGCGAAGCTGTCGCGCAATCTGGTGCGCGATGTCGGGACCGCCAGCCGCGCGATTTTCCATGCGCTGAGGCAGCGTGACTACGGGCGCATCGATTACCGGCTGACGCCGGACGGGCGGCTGGTGTTTCTCGAGGCCAATGCCAATCCCGACCTGCATCCGCATGCGATGGGCAACAACGTGTGCTTCGCCGGGGTCGGTTACGTGGATGCGCTGCGGTGCATTGTGCGCGAGGCGCAGATGCGGGCGCCGGCGCGCAGCGGTCGTAAAAATTTAAATAAAAACAAATAGTTATCGTATATTCTCAGCTGCGCGCCTTCCGCTGCGAATTTGCCAGAGCGCATTTCATTCAGCAACGCGATTCAGGTCATCCACGGACAGGTGTGCCGCTGATCGTGAGCGTTCCACTTGCGTCAGGAACTCCGCGAGTAGCGGGTCGCTGTTGAGCAGCGCCGGGTCGCCTGGATTGTGGAACTCCGGATGCCATTGCACGCCAAGTACGTAGCTCGGACCCTGCCAGCGGATCGCCTCCACGATTTTGTCGGGAATCGATAGCGCTTCTGTCACGAGATCCTTGCCCAGTAATTTGATAGCCTGATGGTGGATGCTATTCACGCGCATGGGGCTCGCGCCGGGATAGAGTTGCGCAAGACCGCGGCCCGGCACGAACGAGATATCGTGGAAATGCTGGTCGTAAACATACGGATTGTGATGCTCAAGTTTTGCCTCGTGTTGTTCGGCGATGTCCTGATAGAGGGTGCCGCCGAAGGCTACATTGATGAGCTGCAGGCCGCGGCAGATGCCGAGTACGGGCTTGCCGGCGGAAACGAACTCCTGCACCAGATCAATCTCGTACATGTCGCGTATGCGATCGCCTTCCCATTCTTTTCTGATCGGCTGCTCGCCGTAAGTCAGCGGGCTCACGTCCGCGCCGCCCTGGAGTACCAGTCCGTCGAGCGCATTCACGTAGTCGGCGATGCGGATATTGCCGCGACGGAGCAGTCCGCCGCCCTGAATGGACGGAATCATGAACACCAGCGCGCTTTGCGTCATCAGCCAGTGTGCAATCGAGGCTTCCAGATACTGCAGCGTCTTGCCCCTGAATCCCATTTCCGTCGGCACGTTGTGCAGAAAACGGGGTGAGAGACCGATGCACAGAGGTTTGACGGCCATGGCGGTTATTACGCGAGGCGCCCCATCCACAGGTCGCTCTGCAGCCGTGCGACGTCATTCAATGATTTGCGATTGTTGTAAGTATCGCGCAGCCAGCCCGCATCGCCCGCGCCTCGCGCCGTATCCGCTTCGAGCATCCCGAGGGCCATCGCGTTTCCAGGATCGACAGCGTGATGCGAGATCAGTTTGAGCGTATCGAGCACGTCCTCGCGAAGCCCGATATGCCGTTGCGTGTACGCATCGACGAGCTTGCCTTCAAGGCCGTAGCGGCATGCCTGAAACCGGTTGTGCTTGTAGATTGCATAGACATCCTGTGAAAGTGCAGGCCGCTCGGACAGCAGATAGCGTGCAAGCGTCTGCGCGTAGGCCGCGATCAGCGCTGCGCGATCCACTGTAAGCGGGGTGTCGAAGACGCGGATTTCCACTGTGCCGTATTCCGGCTTGGGGCGGATGTCCCAGTAGAAGTCCTTCATGCTTTCAACGATGCCGTAGCCCCGCATCTTGTTGAAGTATCCGATAAATTCTTCCCATGACTGCACGAAGGGTATTTGTCCGGCGAGCGGGAATGCGCTCACTGTGTTGAGTCTCGACGACTGATATGAGGTGTCCTCGCCTTGCTGGAACGGCGATGAGGCCGATAGCGCAATGAAATGCGGAACGTAGCGAGCCAGGCCGTGCGCAAGATAAATCGCCGTGTCTCCATCGGGGCAGCCGAGATGCACATGCTGGCCGAAGATCGTGAACTGCTTGGCGAGGTAGCCATAAGTTTCAAGGAGATTCTTGAAGCGCTCGGTCGGGTAGATGCGCCGCTCGCTCCACTTGTGAAACGGGTGCGAGCCGCCGCCGGCGATACGCAGGTTCAAGCGCTCGGCAGCCATTGTCATGGCATCTCGAATCGCAGTGAGTTCGGCCGCCAGCGGTTCATATCCCTGATGAATCGATGAGTTGATCTCGATCATGCTTTCAGTGATCTCGGGCTTCACCGCCCCCGGACAGCCTGTTTTTTCCAGCAGCGCAATCAAGTCGGTGGCATCCCGAGCAAGGTTGTAGTCGCGCGAGTTGAGTATTTGCAACTCGAGTTCGACGCCGACGGACAGCGACGGCGAGGGCTTGAAGTCCATGTCAGTGGCGGCGCTCACTGCTTCTGCTCCGCGTCTCCTGCGCGCCTGAGTGCGAATTGCACGGCGAGTGGTCCGATGATTTCAAGGATCAGTACTGCGGAAAGTACAATGGCTGCAAGCTTTGCGCCGAATTCGGGATAGAGATTGACCGTGCCCTGCACCATCGCCAGTGCGAGGCTCGACATGGGCATGAGCGCGATGGTGAGCAGCCCCGCAGCGCCTGGTCGCACGCCAGAGAAATGAGTCAGGCTCATCACGCCTACCGCCTTGCCGACGAAGCGCGCAAGAATGTAAACCAGCGCGAGTGCGCCGCCCGTCGCCAGTTCCGATGGCGCCAGATTGGCGCCGGTCACCACGAACAGAACCACGAAGAACGGCTGTCCAACGCGCCCCATGTCCACTGAATTGAGATCGTGGCGCGCGTCAAGGTGGCGTACCAGCACGCCGAATGCCAGCAGGGACAGCGGCGCGGAGAGCGCCAGCATGTGCGACACGCCTACCATCGCGACCACCAACCCCAGCAACACCATGTATTGCAGGTCCTGATGTTTTCCCAACCAGCGCGACAGCGCAAGTGCAAGCAGGCTCGCAAAGAGGCCGATCAGCAGCGAGCCGCTGAGGAGATACAGCGGATGCAGCAAGGCGTGCGTCCAGCCGGCGCGATATTCCTGATGTATGCCGGAGTGCAGAATGGTGACCAGCACAAACGCGATGGCGCTATTCAGGGCGGTCAAGTGCAGCGCACGCTCCGTTACCTGTCCTTCGGCTTTCAGTTCCTGTGCCACCAGCATTACGACTGCGGGCGAAGTGGATATGCCGACTGCCGCGGCTACTGCCGCATAGAGCGGCTTCACGTCGAAATAGACGAGGGCAAAGTATATGCAGGCAAACGCGAGTGCGCTTTCCGCTAAACCTGTGGCCAGCAACCACGGGTCGCGTCTGAACCACCCGAGGTCGAGCCGGCGGCCGAGTTCGAACAGCACAATCCCCAGCGCAATATCCACGAATATCCAGGCTTCGCCAATGAGCTTGTCGTCAAGCAGCTTGACGCCCTCCGCGCCGAGCACCATGCCAACAAGCACGTAGCCCGTGATGCGCGGCAGCCTGAACACACGCTTCGTGAGTTCTCCGCCGAGGATGCCTGCAAGCAGCAGCCCGCCAAAGAGCGCCAGTGAATTCGCTGGAAACGGCCACTGCGGCAAGAATGTGAACTGTGGCATAGGCTAACCCTCTCATGGTTTCGTGTGCGTGCACAATGTTGCTTGTGCCGCGCTGTTTTTCTGTTTTACAGAGATGGCATGCGTTTGCGGTGTCAGTGCGCCACTATCAGTGATCATATGCTAAAAACAATTTGACCGCGCACATCCGTGAAGTTCCGGGCATTACAGGCGCGAATCCGCTGCTCGCCGGCAAGCACTCACCGGCATCCTGTCTGTTCGGGACACGCGCATTCCGTGAGCGACACTGCTGCTGGTGCGACCAGGGTATGAGATGCGGGCGACGTACTAGATAGTGGATTGGATCAGCCGCGCGCCTGGAGCAATGGCGCGGTCAGCGCGGACAAGCGCAGTTGCTGGCGGCCCTGCGCATCGAAATTCTCCGGCGCCAGCCATTGTTCATGCGCGATCCGCAGTGCCGGCCATTCGCGGTCGGTGACGGAATACCACGCGGTATCGCGGTTGCGGCCCTTGTGCACGACGGCCTGGCGGAAAGTGCCCTCGTATGAAAATCCCAGCCGCTGCGCCGCCGCGCGAGAAGGTGCATTCAACGCATCGCATTTCCATTCATAACGGCGGTAGCCGAGCGCGAACGCGTTTTTCATCATCAAATGCATTGCCTCGGTGGCGGCAGGCTGCCGCGCAATCAGCGGTGTGTATTTGATGCCGCCCACTTCAATGCTGCCGTTGGCCATGTCGATGCGCATGTACGCAGCCATGCCCGCGGCCTTGCCGGTTTTCAGATCGACGATGGCGTGAAAAAGATAATCCTGGCGCTGCGCATACTCGTCGGCCCAGCGCCTGCAGTCGTCGGCCGTGGCGAACGGTCCGTAGGTCAGATAGGTCCAGTGGCGCTGATCGGGTTCGAGCTGGTTGGCGGCGTGGAAACCGGCGGCGTGACGCGCGGCGTCCAGCGGCTCGACGCGGCAAAAGCGTCCGGCAAGCACTGCACGCGGCGGCAGCGGCGGGGCCGTCCAGTCCGCCACCGGCAGGCCGACGGGCTGGCTGTACTCGTTTTCGCGGTGCATCACGATCCGGTCGCTGCGCCCTGCGCGGCGTGCCACTGCCGCAGCCAGCCGGCATTGCCGCCGAGCGCGACGATTTCCAGCAGCGTGTCGGGGATCGGCGGATATTCGCGGCGGATATCACGCGTGCGGTTGACGAACAGGCCGTTGCGGAAATCGACTTCCAGTTCGTCGCCGGTGTCGCACAGTTCGGTGGCGTTGACGCAGTCGGTCATCACCCGCAGGCCGCAGCCGATCGCCGCGCGGTAGCCGAGGAAGGGCATGGATTCGCAGACGAGCCCCAGGCCCAGCGCCTGCATCGCGATGTAACCGTTCATTTTCGGACCCATGCCGAAATTGCGGCCGGCGACGATGATGTCGCCGGGCCTGCAGCGCATGTGAAATCCGGGATCTGTTTCCTCGAACAGGTGCGGGATGATGTCCTTCGCGTCGAAATGCCGGCCGACGATGATGCGGTTGGGCACCACGCCGCCGGGATGCGGCACGTTGTGGCCGAGTTTGTAGCAGCGGCCGGCGAGTTGCCATTGGAATTCCGCGGTCATTTCAGATTTCTTGCATCGATGATTTCACCGGCCAGTGCGGAGGCCGCCACCGTCGCCGGACTGCCGAGATACAACTGCGCATCGCGCGCGCCGAAGCGTCCGGCGTTGTTGTTGGTCGCGGTCGAGATCGATACTTCTCCGGCATGCACCGGGCCGATCACCGCATCGTTGCAGGGGCCGCAGCCCGGCGGCAGCATCACCGCGCCGGCTTCGATGAAGGTCTGCAGCAGATCGCTGCCCGCCATGCGCTTCAGCGAGGCTTCCGACCCCGGCGCGATGAACAGCCGCAGGTGCGGCGCGATGCGTTTGCCCTTGAGAATTGCGCCGGCCTGTTCCATGTCGTCCCACATGCCCGATCCGCAGGAGCCGATGAAGGCGTGGCTGACGCGCGTGCCGGCGACCTGCGACAGGTTGACCGCATTCTGGGTGCCGCCGGGCGTCGCCACCTGCGGCTCCAGCGCGCTGATCTCGATTTCGCATTGCGCTTCGTACTGCGCGTTCGCATCGGCGTATACCGGTGAGAACGGCTGTTTCGCCTGCGCGCGGGCGTGGGCGAGGACGGCGTCCGACGGCGGCACGAACACGCCGTAGGCGCCGATTTCGGTCGGACTCGAGCACAGCGCGGCGCGCGCGGCGAGGCTGAACTGGTCGAGATCGCCGGCGTATTCGAGCACGCGGTAGTCGAGGTCTTCGGCCAGCGCGCCGGATGCGATCAGCGCGGCGATACGAAAACCGAGATCGCGCGCATGCACGCCGGGCTGCAATCGGCCCCTGATGGTCAGCTTTACCGACTTCGGCACCATGACCCAGTTGGTGCCGGTGGCGAGCACGCGCGAGATTTCGGCGCCCATGCGGAATCCGAACGCGCCGATGGCGCCGGCGTTGGTGGCATGCCGGTCATTGTCGAAATAAAACATGCCCGGCAGCAGCATGCCGCATTCCATCGGGAAAATATGGCCGTGGCCGCCGCGGCCGACGTCGAAGAACTGCTTGACGCCCCAGGCCTGCGCCGCCGCGCGGTTGAATGCGCCGCGCTCCGCCGCGCGCGCGCTGCCGTAGATGACGTCGTGGTCGGTGACCATGACCACTTTGCCGGGAGCCGCAAGCCGCGTGATGCCCAGCGCATCGAGTTCGCGCCTGGCGCCCATCACCACGCCGTCGTGGATCATGATGAAGTCGGGATCGGGGTACACCACGTCGCCCGGACGCACGGCGGCTTTGCCGCTTTTCAGCGCGAGTATTTTTTCGACGGCGGTCAGTGCGGGCATGGTGGATCCGTTGCAGGTAAGGCGCCGAGCCTAAATACCGGGGGCGCGGGTGTCAAGAAAACACCGGACAGGCGGCCTGGTATGTTCCCCACCGTGGACAGCCGCGCAGCGGAGGCGCACACTGGGTTGCCCATGACATCCGGCATGACCATCCGGTTTTTGCATTGCGCCGCATCCTTGCCGGCGCTGTGCTGGGTCGCGTCGGTCATGATCGCGCCGGCCTCGGCGCAGCAGGCGGATGTGGCGCAGTTCGACAATCTGGCGCGCAGCCCGTATGTGCACTGCGCGTTCTACAAAAAATATGATGTGGATCCCAAAACCGGTGACCGGTTGCTGATCGAGGGCCGCTCCGATTCGTTGACGCATTACCAGCGCGGCGGCGCCGGCCGCACGCTGTCGATCGATACCCGGCGCGCTGGCGCCCGCGATGCGCAGGTGCTGCGCGGACGCAAATACCTGCATTTCATCGAACGCAACGCCGGCATGTTTGTGGTGACCACCGTTTATGCCTGTCTGGAGCGTGATGCGCGCAGCGATACCTGCGTCAGCTACGGCGCCGTCAATGCGCGCCATTTCGACAGCCGCGTGCTGATGGATCCCGACGCGGTGTACGAGGAACTGCAGGCGCGCGCCGAGCCTGGATTCTGCGATCACAGTTTTCTCAACGTGCAGGAAGCTGCGCGCACGCCGCCAAGCGGTCAACCATAACCTGTTGTTTTTATTAATATAATTATCCAGCCCTCGCGGGCAGGGTGCCGGCGGTGTGCGCCGGATTCAATGCTTCTGCACCAGTGCCGCAATCACGCGCTGGCGTTTTTCCTCCATGTCCTTCGCGAATCCCGGATGCCGCTGCTCGATGAGGCCGGCGGCGAGACCGATTTTCAGCAGGGCGACGGCGTAGGTTGCCGCCAGATCATCCAGATCAGGGCTGACTTTGGCGAGCTGCATGGCCTCGATGGTCTCATCACAGAGTTGCTGCATTGCATCGTGCAGCTCGTCATCAAACAGTTTGGCTGTGCTCATGGATTTGACGCCGGAAGTGGGGCGCTGATTGTAGCGTGATTGCCCGCGGCGGAAGATTACAATGGCGCACCATGAATACCGCAACAATGATGCGCCTGTTGCCGGCGCTGGCCTGCGTGCTGGCGATGGAGGCCGGCGCGCAGAGTTATCCCAGCCGCACCGTGCGCATCGTGGTGCCGATCAGTGCGGGCGGCAGCACCGATGTATTTGCGCGCACGCTGGCCATCGGCTACACCGAGGCCTGGGGGCAGCAGGTCATCGTCGATAACCGGCCGGGCGCCGGCGGCATGATCGGCTCGGAAATGGTCGCCAAGTCGCCGTCCGACGGTTACACGCTGCTGATGGCTTACACGTCACATGTCACCAACCCGTCGCTGTGGACACGCATTCCGTACGACATCTTGCGCGATTTCGCGCCGGTGACGATGGTGGCCACGGTACCCAGCGTGCTGATTGTGCATCCGTCGCTGCCGGTGCGTTCGGTGACGGAACTGATTGCGTTTGCCAAACGGCGGCCGCATGAACTGGACTTCGGCAGCTCGGGCGTCGGCACGGCGTCGCATCTCGCCGCGGTGCTGTTCAGCCAGCGCGCAGGGCTGCATCTGACCCATGTGCCGTACAAAGGTGGCGTGCCGGCCATGTATGAATTGATCGGCGGTCAGATTTCAGTGATGTTCGGCAGTCTGGCGACGGCGTTTCCGAACATCGCCAGCGGCCGCGTGCGCGCGCTGGCGGTGACCAGCGCCAAGCGCGCGACGGCGGCGCCGCAGGTGCCGACCATGCAGGAAGCGGGGATACCCGGCTATGAGGCAGTGGCCTGGTTCGCGCTGTTTGCGCCGGCGCAGACATCGGGCACAGTGATCAATAAACTCAACGCTGAAACCACGGCCATGCTGTCGCAGAGGGTGCTGCGCGAGCGCTTTCTCACGCAGGGCGCCGAAGTCGCGGTATCGACTCCGGGTGAATTGCACGATCGGGTATTGAAGGAAACAGCCAAATGGGCCGCCGTGATCAAGTCCGGGGGCATAGCGCCGATGAAAAATTAACAGGTTCATCATCAAAAAAATGGAGGCAGCATGAACAAACAGAACATGGATCGGCGGACTCTGCTCAAGGCGGCGACGCTGGCGGCCACTGGCGCGGCCTCCAGCCTGAGCTGCGCGCAGCCGGGCGCCGGCAACAGAGGCGCTGACGCCGGGGCATTGCCCGGCCGCGGCGAGTTCATCATTCGCGGCGCCATCGTGCTGAGCATGGATGCCGGGGTCGGCGATTTCATGCGCGGTGATGTGCATGTGCGCGACGGCGCCATCGTTGCGGTGGCGAAGGAGATCGCCGCCCCGACGGCAACCGTGATCGATGCCGGCGGCATGATCTGCATGCCGGGCTTCATCGACACGCACTGGCATCTGTGGACCAGCCTGTTCCGGCCGATGATGCGCATCGATGATCCGGAGCGCGGTTATTTTCCCGTGAGTAACAGCCTGGGGCGCCACATGACACCGCAGGACAGCTATCGCAGCGTGCGGCTGGGATTGTCGGAAGCGCTGAGTGCGGGCGCCACTACGGTGCACAACTGGGCGCACAACATCATCACGCCTGATCATGCCGATGCGGAATTGCGGGCGATGCGTGACACGGGGCTGCGCGGACGTTTTGCCTACGGCCCGGCACAGGGCATGCCCAACGACAGGCCCATGGATCTGGCGGGACTGGCCAGAATCAAACAGCAATGGATGCCCAATGACGGCCTGCTGACGCTGGGCATCTGTTCGCGCAATGTCGGCGACTCCACGAATCTGCTGCGCGGCAATATTCCGGTGGAAATTGCGCGCCAGGACTGGGGCGGCGCCCGTGCACTGGGGCTGCCCATTACCATGCACACCTCCGGGCCGAGCCCGATCCGGCTGCTGGAGAGCGCGGGTCTGCTGGGGCCGGATGTGCAACTGGTGCATCCGCTGCTGACCACGGCCGAGGAGCGCAAAATACTCAGCGAGCGCGGCGTCAGCTACAGCATGTCGCCGACGGGCGAGTCACAGCGTCCAGCGAGCGCCGGTGTCATCCAGCTGGCGGAACTGCTGGAAGCCGGCGTCAAGGTCAGCATGTCGATAGACCACACCGGCACCTACAACGTGGATTTTTTCCAGTGCATGCGCTTTCTCTACAGCCTGCACAGGCATCGCGTCGGCAATCGCGTGCCGCTGACGGCAAAGCGGCTGGTGCAGCTGGCCACGCTCGACGGCGCGGTGGATCTGGGCATTGCCAACCGCACCGGTTCACTGACGCCCGGCAAACGCGCCGACATGATCCTGGTGCGCACCGGCGACATCAATATGGCGCCGCTGGGCGATCCTTATGAATCGCTGGTCTCCCTTGCGCAGCCGCGCAACGTCGATACGGTGATTGTCGATGGCCGCATCCTGCAGCGCGCGGGGCGGTTTACCGCGCTGGATCATGCCGGGGTGCTGAGAGAGGCGATTGAATCCGGCACAGCCCTGCGCGCCCGCGCCGGGAAAAAATGACGCCCCGTCAACGGCAGGACAGTCTGTACTGATCGGGAGTCACGCGCATGGGCGTGACTCCCGTCGCCTGATTACCGCCGGTTGACTGCGAACTTCCCCGGTCCGATCAGCGCCACCACCAGCGCCGTGAACAGGAAAAAGCCCTGCAATTCCAGCGCCCAGCCGCCGGATTTGCCGATGTCGAACAGTTGCGTGCTGTGAGCCAGCGCGATGGCCACTACCATGTTGAAGGCCATGATCACGCCGCCGATGCGTGCATAAAACCCGAAAATCACCAGCAGCGGGGCGATGACTTCGCCGATGAATACGCCGTAGGCCAGGAAACCCGGCAGGCCGTGGCTCTGCACCATGCCCTCGATGCCGCTGACGCCGTAGCGCAGCTTGGCGATGCCGTGCAGCAGCATCAGGATGCCCAGCGTCAGGCGCAATACCAGTTTGCCGATATCGTCATTCATGGTGATGTTCCTTGTTAGATTTTACCAGCCGGTGGTGGCGGCGCCTTCGGTGGCGAGCAGCACGTAGGCCATGATGCAGGGTTCCTTGCCGCGGTTTTCCCAGTTGTGGTTGGTGGCGCGCTGGATGATCACGGTGCCCGGCGTCAGGTGGACTTCTTCACCATTATCGAGCTGCATCCACAATTCACCCGACAGGCAGATCGCGTAATCCACGGAATCGGTGCGGTGCCAGCGCTTGGCCACGCCCGGCTCGTACTTCGCCAGGCGGAACACGCTGCCGCCGGCGAGGCTGGTGCCCAGATCCCAGGTGTTGGGATCTTCTTCGGTCATCTCGGCGGGCAGTTTTTTGGTGGCCCACATCGGAATGTTGCCGAAGCCCGGACGCATCGGGATGGGCTCGATGTTGCTGTCCCATTTGATGCAGGCTTTGCCTTCCTTGTTGATGCCGGTGACGACTCTGCGGAATTCCATGATTGCAACGATCTCCAGTAAGACGGGTTTGCTGCCCGGTTGAAAATGGCGGTGTGACTGCGCCGGTGAATACAATTTAACACATTGTTTTTATTGATATTTTTTCAATACTCTGGCCCGCATCAATCGGCCCTGATGCCGGCCTCCTGTATGACCTTGGTCCATTTGATCATTTCGGCGCGCAGATATTTTGCGGTTTCATCGAGACTGCCGCCCAGCACATCCACGCCGGCGGCGGCAAAGCGTTTGACGGTTTCCGCGTCGCGCAGAGCGGCATTGGCGTCGGCATTGATTTTCGACAGCAGCACGCGCGGCGTTTTGGCCGAGGTGAACAAACCGTACCAGACATCGAAGGCATAACCGGGCAAGCCGTCCTCCGCGATCGTCGGCAGATCGGGTGCGGCGGGACTGCGTTTGGCGCCGGTCACTGCCAGCGCGCGCACCTTGCCGGTTTTCGCATGCGGCAGCATGGTGCTGACACCGGCGATGGCCATATGCACTTCGCCGCTGAGCAGTGCCGTGACGCCGGGACCGGTGCCCTTGTACGGCACATGCACCATGTTGATGCCGGCAGTCACGCGAAAGAGTTCCGAGCCGAGATGCGAGGCGCCGCTGACGCCGCCGGAGGCGAACTGCAACTGACCGGGCCTGGCCTTCGCCAGTTGCACCAGTTCGGCGACGGACTTCGCGGCGACGCCAGGATGCACGGCGAGTACAAACGGCTGGCTGCCGACCAGCGTGACCGCGGCAATGTCGCGCTGCACATCGAAGGGCAGATTTTTGTACAGCGCCGGGGCGTATGAAATCCCCACGCTCTGCAGCAGCAGCGTGTGGCCGTCGGATATGGCCTTGACCGTGATGTCGGTGGCGATCACGCCGCCGCCGCCGGGACGGTTATCGACAATGACCTGCTGGCGCCACACGTCGGTCATTTTCTGCGCGAGCAGCCGCGCGATGATGTCGGTGCCGCCGCCGGCGGCGGAGGCGGCAATCATGCGTACCGGGCGTTCGGGAAATGCAG
>CAZAOZ010000069.1:0-17129 GCA_964486865.1 uncultured Bordetella sp. | reverse complement strand
GAGCAGATCCTGCTGGTGCATATGCGCAAGGTGCCGGTGGCGCCCGACGTCAAGGCCGATATCATCGGTCGCGGCACACCGGGATTTTCCGGCGCCGACCTCGCCAACCTGGTCAACGAAGCGGCGTTGTTTGCCGCGCGCGCCAACAAGCGGCTGGTCGATATGGACGATTTCGAGCGCGCCAAGGACAAGATCATCATGGGCGCGGAGCGGCGTTCGATGGTGATGCCGGAGCACGAGCGTCGTAACACCGCTTATCACGAGGCTGGCCACACGCTGGTCGCGCGGCGCTTGCCAAAGACCGATCCGGTGCACAAGGTCACCATCATTCCGCGCGGCCGCGCGCTGGGTGTGACCATGCAGTTGCCGACCGAGGACCGCTACAGCATGGACCGTGAACACATTCTGCAGAACATCGCGGTGCTGTTCGGCGGGCGCATTGCCGAAGAAGTGTTCATGGGGCAGATGACCACGGGAGCCTCGAACGACTTCGAGCGCGCCACGGAAATGGCGCGCAACATGGTGATGCGCTGGGGCATGACCGACAGCATGGGGCCGATGGTCTACGGCGAAAACGAGGGCGAGGTGTTCCTCGGCCGCTCGATCACCACGCACAAGAACGTGTCGGAGGCGACCCTGCAGCAGGTCGATGCCGAGATCCGCCGCATCATCGACCAGCAGTATGCGCTGGCGCGCAAGCTGATCGAGGAAGACCGCGAGAAGGTCGAAGCCATGGCGAAGGCGCTGCTCGAATGGGAAACCATAGACTCCGACCAGATTGCCGACATCATGGAAGGCCGCCCGCCGCGTGCGCCCAAGCCGGTCGCTGTGCAGCCGCCGAAACCGCCCCGCGACACGCCGGGCGCAGCAGCCACCAGTACGCCGGCGACAGAGGCGTAGGTAGAAGGCGGCAGTAAGTTAGTAAGCGGTAAGCAGTAAGCGGTAAGCAGTTAGCGGAGGGGTGGTTTGCGCTTACTGCTTACTGCTTACTGCTTACTGCTTACTGCTTACTGCTTACTGCTTACTGCTCACCGCTCACCATCTGACATGTTCCTCCACTGCGGCAAATACCAGCTGTCACTCGCACGCCCGCTGATCATGGGCGTGGTCAACATCACGCCCGATTCTTTTTCCGACGGCGGACATTATCTGCAGACCGCTGCCGCAGTTGCCCGCGCCCGGCAGTTGCTGGCCGAAGGCGCGGATATGCTCGATCTCGGCGGCGAATCGACGCGTCCCGGTGCTGCGCCGGTCACGCTGGAGGAGGAGCGGCGGCGGGTGTTGCCGGTGCTGACAGCGCTGGCTGACGCCGGTGTGCCGCTGTCGATCGATACCTGGAAACCCGAATTGATGCGCGAAGCGGCTGCGGCTGGTGCAGCCATCATCAATGACGTCAATGGTTTCGAGGCGCCGGGAGCATGGGCCGCGGTCGCCGGCAGCGGCTGCGCCATCTGCATCATGCACAGGCAGGGCACTCCCGAAACCATGCAGCAGGCGCCGCAGTACGGCGATGTGGTTGCGGAAGTCGGCAATTATCTCGGCGCACGCGTTGCCGCGGCGGAGCGGGCCGGCATTGCCAGGGAGCGTATCGTGGTTGATCCCGGTTTCGGTTTCGGCAAGACGCTGGAACACAACCTGGCGCTGCTGCGCGGCATCGGCAGGCTGGCGCCGCCGGGCGTGCCGGTGCTGGCCGGCCTGTCGCGTAAATCGATGATCGGCGCGCTGACCGGGCGTGAAGTCGGCGAGCGCGTTTTCGGCAGCGTTGCCGCGGCGCTGATCGCGGCGCAGCGCGGCGCGGTCATCGTGCGGGTGCATGACGTTGCGGCGACGCGTGATGCATTAGCCGTCTGGAGCGCGGTAGAATTGAACAAGATCAAAAACTAAGCCACAGAGGGCACAGAGTTCACAGAGAAAACCCAACCAGAGCAGCCCGCGGAATTTTTGTCGTGCCATTCGTCATGGGCTTTCCGGATGGTGCTTCCTGGTTTTTTTTTGCCTTTCTCTGTGTCCTCTGTGTCCTCTGTGATCTCTGTGGCTAACGCTTTTTTGGGGTGGATCCTTTTGACCAGAAAATATTTCGGCACCGACGGCATCCGCGGCACAGTGGGCGAGGCGCCGATCACGCCGGATTTCGTGATGCGGCTGGGTTATGCCGCCGGCAAGGTGCTGGCGCGCAAGGCGGCGGGCGGTGATCGCCCGGCCGTGCTGATCGGCAAGGACACGCGGGTATCCGGCTACATGCTGGAGTCGGCGCTGGAGGCAGGGCTGTCGGCGGCGGGGGTGGACGTGCTGCTGGTGGGGCCCATGCCGACGCCGGGCGTGGCCTACCTGACCCGCGCGCTGCGGCTGTCGGCAGGTATCGTCATCAGCGCGTCGCACAATCCCTATCAGGACAACGGCATCAAGTTTTTTTCTGCGAGCGGCGCCAAGCTCGCCGATGCCACGGAATCAGCCATCGAGGCGCAACTGGACAAGCCGCTGCAGTGCATGACCTCGGCGCGGCTGGGCAAGGTGCGGCGCATCGACGACGCGGCCGGGCGCTATATCGAATTCTGCAAAAGCACTTTTCCGGCGGACCTCGATTTGCGCGGACTGCGCATGGTTGTCGACAGCGCGCATGGCGCGGCGTATCACATTGCGCGGCATGTGTTCCACGAACTCGGTGCCGAGGTCGTTGCCGTCGGTGCCCAGCCCGACGGTTTCAACATCAACAAGGGTTGCGGCGCGACGCACCCGGAATTGCTGCAGCGGGAAGTCAGGCGAGCGAAAGCGGATCTCGGCATTGCGCTCGACGGCGACGGCGACCGCCTGATCATGGCGGATGCGGCCGGCCGCATTTACGACGGCGATGAACTGCTCTATGTGATCGCGGCGCAGCGCAAACGCGCCCGCCTGCTGCGCGGCGGCGTGGTTGGCACGCAGATGACCAACCTGGCGATGGCGCAGGCGCTGGCGAAGCTGAAGATTCCCTTTGCCCGCGCGAAAGTGGGCGACCGGCATGTGCTCGAAATGCTGCGCGCGCGCGGCTGGCAGTTGGGCGGCGAGAATTCAGGGCATATCGTGTGTCTCGACCAGCATACGACCGGCGACGGCATCGTGTCGGCCCTGCAGGTGCTGCAGGCGTTGCGGCGCAGCGGTAAAACGCTGGCGCAGGCGGTGAGTTTCGATCTGTATCCGCAGGTGCTGGTCAATGTGCGGTTGGCGGGCGGCAAGGCGAGCGACATAGTCGAGGCCGGCGCGGTGCAGAAAGCAGTCCAGGCGGCAGAGCGTGCGCTGGGCGCCGCCGGGCGGGTGCTGCTGCGGCCCTCGGGTACCGAGCCGGTGATCCGGGTGATGGTCGAGGGCAAGGCGCGGCGTCAGGTCACGCAGCTTGCCCGGCGGATTGCCTTGGCAGTGGGCGGCTCTGTAACCGATTAAGTCATCTTATTTCTGGCGTGCGCGGTAGCCCGTCAATTATCTGACTGAAAATTGCTGCGGCGGCAAGCCGCGTCTGTCCGAATGCGCGCCGGCGGCGAAGTCCCATGATGTCTGACTTGAAAACGTACAACGTATTGTTTCTGTGTACCGGCAATTCGGCGCGCAGCATATTGGCCGAAGCGCTGCTGAACGCCATGGGCCAGGGACGCTTCAGGGCTTACAGCGCCGGCAGTCATCCCAAAGGCGCGGTGCACCCATTGGCGCTGGATCTGCTGGCGAAGAACCGTTTGCCGGTGGACGGCTTGCGCAGCAAGAACTGGGATGAGTTTGCGCAGCCTGGCGCACCGCAACTGGATTTTGTGTTTACCGTGTGCGACAACGCGGCAGGGGAAGTGTGTCCGGTATGGCCGGGCCGGCCGATGACGGCGCACTGGGGTATTCCTGATCCGGCAGCCGCCGGGGGCAGCGACGACGAGAAACGCAAGGCGTTTTTCGTGGCGTACAACCAGCTCAGCTCCCGGCTGTCCCTGTTTGTCAATCTGCCGCTCGATCGTCTCGACAGGTTGTCGCTCAGGACGAAGCTGGATCAGATCGGCGCTGCGAAAGCAACAGAGCCACAGGCATGAATTTTTTTGAGCGCTGGCTGACACTGTGGGTATTCCTGTGCATCGTCGCCGGCGTGCTGCTGGGGCAGGCGTTCCCGCCGCTGTTCCAGGCCATAGGCCGGATGGAGTATGCGCAGGTCAACCTGCCGGTCGGTGCGCTGATCTGGGTAATGATCGTGCCGATGCTGCTGCGTATTGATTTCGGCGCCCTGGGCCAGGTGCGCGCACACTGGCGCGGCATCGGCGTCACGTTGTTCGTCAACTGGGCGGTCAAGCCGTTCTCGATGGCGCTGCTCGGCTGGCTGTTCATTCGCCACTGGTTTGCGCCGCTGTTGCCGGCGGAGCAGCTCGACAGCTACATCGCCGGACTGATATTGCTCGCTGCCGCGCCGTGCACGGCGATGGTGTTCGTGTGGAGCCGGCTGACCGGCGGTGACCCGTATTTCACGCTGTCGCAGGTCGCCCTGAACGACGTCATCATGGTGATTGCATTCGCGCCCATCGTCGCGTTGCTGCTGGGCGTGGCGTCGATCAGCGTGCCGTGGGACACCCTGCTGACCTCGGTCGCGCTCTACATCGTGGTGCCGCTGATCGTCGCGCAGTTATGGCGCCGGCGGCTGCTTGCGCACGGGCAGCAGAAGCTCGATGCCGCGCTGGCGCGGCTGCAGCCGTGGTCGGTGATCGCGCTGCTGGTCACGCTGGTGCTGCTGTTTGCGTTCCAGGGCAATGCGATCATCGAACAGCCGCTGGTGATCGCGCTGCTGGCGGTGCCGATCCTGATCCAGGTGCTGTTCAACTCGGGGCTGGCCTACTGGCTGAACCGTCGCATGGGTGAAAAACACAGCGTGGCCGGCCCGTCGGCGCTGATCGGGGCGTCCAATTTCTTCGAACTGGCCGTCGCCGCCGCGATCAGCCTGTTCGGTTTCGAGTCCGGTGCGGCGCTGGCGACCGTGGTCGGCGTGCTGATCGAAGTGCCGGTGATGCTGCTGGTCGTCAAAGTCGTCAATGCCAGCCGCGGCTGGTACGAGGCCGGTGTCACGGAATCGTAAGGCTCGCCTGCTACATTGTTTTCCGGTTGCCCTGAAGTCTGTTTTCCAGCGGCATTCAACTTTTTCCGGGAATGGCCGTTGAGCCATACAAGGCTGTTGATTATTGAACGACGGACAACCATGACCCTGCGCAGAGACCTTGCCGTGCCGCTGCCGCCCGCTGAATACGGGGCGGAAGTGCTGTGCGCGGGCTGGAACCCGGCAGCGGTCGGCGCGTTCGACGCAGCGCCTCGCGTCCGGGAGCAGCGGGCCGAGGCTACCCTGGCCGACGCCGAATCCTTCCTCGCCCTGTTCTACCGCGCACAGCAAGCCTGATCGCGCTGGTGCCGCTGGCCACGGCGCTGCACTTTTCCATATTCCGGGTGAATCGCTGCGCTCCGGCGCTGTCGAACCGGTATCCCTGTACCTAGGGCTTCAGGTACAATGCCCGGATTACGCAGTGGGTATAATTATTATTCATGAAAATCAATAAGTTGACAGGGGTGCGCGGCAGTATGGTCGCCATCGTTACGCCGATGGCTGACGATGGTGCGCTGGATCTCGACGCCTTCCGCGGGTTGATTGACTGGCATATTGCCGAAGGCACCGACGGGATCGTCGTGGTCGGCACCACCGGCGAGTCGCCCACGGTCGATTTCGACGAACACCGGCTGCTGATTGAAACGGCGGTTCGCCATGCGGCGAAACGGGTGCCGATTGTTGCCGGCACCGGGGCGAACTCGACGCGCGAGGCGGTCGAGCTGTCCGAATACGCCAAGGCGGCGGGCGCGGACATGAGCCTGTCGGTCGTGCCGTACTACAACAAGCCCACGCAGGAAGGACTGTACCGCCACTTCAAGGCGATTGCCGAGGCGGTGGACATTCCGCAAATACTCTATAACGTGCCGGGCCGCACCGTGGCCGATATGAGCAACGAAACCGTGCTGCGGCTGGCGCAGGTGCCCGGCATCACCGGCATCAAGGATGCGACCGGAAATCTTGAGCGCGGCTCCGATCTGCTGCGCCGCAAGCCCAAGGGTTTTCGCGTCTACAGCGGTGACGACGCCACGGGGATTGCCTTGATGCTGCTCGGCGGCGACGGCGTGATCTCGGTCACGGCCAACGTCGCGCCGCGCCTGATGCACGACATGTGCGCTGCTGCGCTGCGCGGTGACGCGCCGCAGGCGGTGGAAATGAACAACCGCCTGCTGGGACTGCATCGCCACCTGTTTTGCGAAGCGAATCCGATTCCCGTCAAATGGGCGGTCGAGCAACTGGGGTTGATGAAAGGCGGCATCCGTTTGCCGCTGACGCCGTTGTCAGCGCAGTACCACGAATCAGTGCGTGAAGCCATGCAACAGGCCGGTGTTGCCAAAGTGGGAGGTAAGCGTCATGCAGTGGCATAAGCCGGCCGTAATGGTGCTGGCAGTTACAGGCGGGCTCGCTCTGGGCGCCTGCAGTTCCTTCGAGATTCCCACCAAGAAAATCGATTACAAGTCCACCGCCGCCAGGCTGCCGACGCTGGAAGTGCCGCCGGATCTGACACGCCCCAGCACGGATGACCGTTTTCTGGTGCCGGATATCAATCCCAAAGGTACGGCGACTTTCTCCGATTACTCCAAAGACCGCGCCGGCAAGCCGCAGGCATCGTCGGCGCAGTCAGCAGTGTTGCCGAATATCGAGAACGTGCGCATCGAGCGCGCCGGCACGCAGCGCTGGCTGGTGGTGCCCGGCACTCCTGACAAGATATGGCCGGTAATCAAGGAGTTCTGGCAGGAGACCGGATTCATCATCAACGTCGAGACCCCTGAAGCAGGTGTCATGGAGACGGACTGGGCCGAGAACCGCGCCAGCATTCCGGATGGCGGCATTCGCAGCCTGCTTGGTCGCGCGTTAAGCAGTCTGTATTCGACGGCCGAACGCGACAAGTTCCGCACACGGCTGGAGCGCGGCGCACAGACCGGAACCACCGAGATCTATGTGAGCCACCGCGGCATGGAAGAGATTTTCATCACCGAGGGCCGCGACGACATGCGCTGGCAGCCGCGCAAGCCCGATCCTGACCTGGAAGCGGAGATGCTGCGCCGGCTGATGGTACGTTTTGGTGTCGAAGGTGAGCGTGCCAAGACGCAGATGGCGGCAGCGAACGTTGAACTCCAGGCCCGGCTGAACCGCAGCGCGGAGGGCAGCCTGCTGGCGCTGAATGACCAGTTTGACCGCGCCTGGCGCCGGGTCGGACTGGCACTGGATCGCGTGGGTTTTACCGTTGAGGACCGTGATCGCTCGAAGGGGCTGTATTTCGTGCGCTACATCGATCCGAACACCGACACCAAGACTGCCGAGAAGCCATCGTGGTTCTCCAAGCTGGCTTTCTGGAACAGCACCGCGAAAGTGCAGAGCAAGGAGCAATACCGGATACTGGTGCGGGATGCCACGGCCGGCGCGGAGGTGCGTGTGCTCGACAAGGATGGCGCGCGCGAAAAATCAGACACCGCCAATCGCATTCTTACGTTGCTCTACGATCAACTGAAGTGACGCGTGCAGCAGGCTTGATTGTCACAAACCGGGATCGATTCCCGGAAAATCCTCCGCCACGATGATGCGCTTCGCCTCCCTCGGCAGCGGCAGCGAGGGCAACGCCCTCGTCGTCGAAGCAGGCCGCTCGCGGCTGTTGCTGGATTGCGGTTTCAGCGCCGCGGAAACCGGGCGGCGCCTGGCCCGCCTGGGCCTGGAGCCTGCCGATCTGGACGCCATCCTGGTGACCCACGAGCACGATGACCATATCGGCGGCGTCGGCCGTTTTGCCCGCAAATTCGATATCCCGGTGTACCTGTCTTACGGCACTTATGCCGCGGTGAGCGCGACCCGCAGCGAACTCACTGCGGTAGAGATCATCGACAGTCACAGTCCGTTTGCCATCGGCGATATTGCGGTGTTTCCCTATCCGGTGCCGCACGACGCGCGGGAACCCACGCAATTCGTGTTTGGCGACGGCGCCTCGCGCGTCGGCGTGCTGACCGACGCCGGTGCTTCAACGCCGCACATCGAAGCCATGCTGTCCGGGCTGCAGGCGCTGGTGATCGAGTGCAATCACGACCGCGATCTGTTGATGGGCAGCAGTTATCCAGAGCGTCTGAAGGCGCGCATCGGCGGGCGGTTTGGCCACCTCGACAACAATCAGGCCGCGGAAATTCTCGGCAGGATAGACCGCGGCAGCTTGCAGCATGTCGTTGCCGCACACCTGTCGCAGAAGAATAACCGGCCGGAACTGGCGCGCGCGGCGCTGGCCGGCGCGCTGGATTGCGCCGTGGACTGGGTGGCCGTGGCGACGCAGGCGGATGGTTTCGGCTGGCGGGATGTGAACTGAGCGCAACCATGAAAAAAGCCGGCGTGAAGCCGGCTTGCAAAAAAGCCGACCCGCAGGTTGGCTTATAAAAAAAGCCGGCCCGCAGGCCGGCTTTTTTGTGGTGCAGACGCTTATTTCTTGACTGCGTCTTTGGCCGGAGCGGCAGCCGGGGCAGCAGGAGCAGCGGCCGGGGCAGCAGGAGCGGCAGCCGGAGCAGCGGCAGGTGCTGCGCCGTCTTTCTTGGCTTCAGCAGCCGGGGCAGCAGCGTCAGCTTTCGGCGCGTCAGCAGCGGGCGCCGGGGCCGGGGCAGCAGCCGGAGCAGCCGGTGCGGGCGCTGCGGGCTTGGGTGCGGGGGCCGGGGCGGGTTTGTCGCCGCAGGCAGTCAGACCAACCGCCAGCAGGGCGGCAACGAGCAGATTGCGAGTCATGATCTAAAAATCCTTCGAAGGTTGTGAGTTCAATCCAAATTTGGCAGCATCCTGTGCGCTGCGCGACACGGGTGTTGCGCAGCAGCACATCAGCCGGCGCGGATTGTACCATTGCCGCGCTGCGATTTCGAGCGGATTCCACCATTTGTCACAGGCCGGTGACGTTGGCTGCCAAGGGCGGCCCGGCGTATTCCTGGATTTCGTCAAAACGTTCGATCAACTGCTGTGCGCCGGTTGCATCATGCGTGCCCTGTGCCGCGCGCATGTGGTCATAGTGGAAGCGGTGCACATAATGGCTGCCGTCAAAAACCACAAACGGATCATAGACCTGCTTGGCTGCCCGCAGCGTTTCGCGGATTTTCAGCGCGTGGTTGAACTGATGGGCAAATTCCAGCAGCCGCGGACATTCCGCCAGCAGCGGCTTGGTGTCGTGCACCACGATATGGATGCGGTTGACGCGGTTTGCCCGCAGGAATTGCTTGAGTAACTGGATCCTGCCGGCGCTGTTCCAGGGGCGCCCCAGCGTCTTGTCAAACACGCGGATGACGTTCTGGGTCTGCGGAATCATGCGGTCGATGCATTCCTCGTATTCACGGTTGCTTTCAAAGCGGCGGTATTCGGCGTTGGGCAGGTTTCCCGTGAGTTCCATGGGCGACTCCGGTGTCATGTTCAGGGCGGCGGCGCAGGGTAAAGATAGCCGGCCCGGTACCACGCGTAAAGCAGGTCACGTGCTGCCGCGGTCAAAACGGCCGACGGCGGCAGTGCACGCCGGTCGGCCAGTCGCCGCAGCGCCGCGCGCGCCGCGGCCGGCGCCACACAGCGCTCGCCGTTGATGTAAAGCGCGGCATCGTCGTAGAGCAGGATGGTGGCGGGCGCCAGTGCAATGCCGCGCCTCGCCGCGCCCTGCGCGAATCCGTGCGCTGACAGGGCGCGGTGCGGCGGCGAAAAAACCACTTGCGGTTTCGGCGTGCTGAGGTCGGTGCCGATGAATTGCCGCATGTCGGCGCGGCGCCAGCGCGCATGTTCGAGCAGCCGCAGCAGCCCCGTGGTGAGTGTGGTGTCGATGCGCGCGGGATGCCGCGTCGGTTTGAGTTGCGGATCGGCGTAACGGCCCGGTGCATCGAGGTTGTCCTGCAGGTAATCGTAGAAACGGCTGCACAGATCCTGTGCCGACGGCGCGCGAAAGCCCACCGAGCAGGTGATGCAGTCATCGAGCGCAATGCCGTCGTGGGCGTAACGCGGCGGCAGATACAGCAGGTCGCCGGGTTCGAGCGTCCATTCGCGGGCGGCGCGGAACCGCCGCAGTATTTTCAGCGGCGCATGCGCCACCAGTTCGAGGTCGCGCTGCGCGCTGATTTGCCAGCGGCGGCGGCCTTCGCCCTGGAGCAGAAACACGTCGTAGCTGTCGAAATGCGGGCCGACGCCGCCGCCCGGCGGCGCGTAACTGACCATCAGGTCGTCGAGCCGCGCGTAGGGGATGAAGTCGAATTGCGCCAGCAATGCGCGGGCCGCGGGCAGCAGCAGATCGACACCCTGTACCAGCAGCGTCCAGTCGCGCGCCGGCAGGCGCGCGAAGTCGCGTTTTGCGAAAGGGCCGTGCCGCACCTGCCAGCGGTTGCCGGAGCGCAGGATCAGCCGCGCTTCCGCTTCCGGCTGTTGCGCGAGTTCGATCAGCGCGGCGCGGGTGACCAGCGTCGCGAATTGCGGCAGGGCGGCGCGCGCCAGCAGCGGTTTTTTCTGCCAGTGTCGCCGCAAGAACTGTGCCGGAGTCAGGCCGGCTAGCAGAGTATTGCGCATGGTTGTGGATTATAGATGGGGACATTCGCGCGCGCACTTGACCGGGCTGCGCTTTGTTTCCAGAATCCGCCCTGCAAGGTTGCAGTCGGTGGAGTTATTCGTCGTGACTACCGCAATACTCCAATAATGCTGAGAGCAGGAGATCATGCGCCGGCGTTTGAACTGCCGGATGCGGACCTGAATCTGGTTCGCCTGGAAGATTTTTGCGGGCGCAGCCGCCTGGTACTGTATTTCTATCCCAAGGATGATGCGCCCGGCTGCACGGTCGAAGCGGTGGAGTTCAGCGAGCTGGAACCGGATTACCGCGATTCGGACACCATGGTGATCGGGGTCAGCATGGATGACTGCATGGTACACGGCGTGTTCCGGGACAAGCACGGTCTCGCGGTGCAGTTGCTGTCGGATGTCGATGGCGAAGTCTGCCGGTGTTACGACGTGTTGCAGGACAAGGAGCAGGGAGGACAGCGGCGCCGGTGCATCCGGCGTTCGACGTTCGTGATTGACCGTCAGGGCGTCGTGCGGCACGCGCTCTACGGCGTGAGCCCGCGCGGCCACGCGGCGGAAGTGCTGCGACTGATCAAGGAACTCTGATGCAAGTGGCAAAGAACACGGTGGTCATGCTGAATTTCGAGCTGCTGGACGCCGACGGCAATCTGATCGAGAAGGGCGATGCGCCGATGGCTTATCTGCACGGCGGCTATCAGGGCATATTTCCGCTGGTCGAGCAGGCGCTCGACGGCAAGCGGGCGGGCGACACCTGCCAGGTACGTCTGGCGCCGGGCGATGCTTTCGGCGAATACGACGCTGAACTGGTGCAGGTGGAAACGCGCGACAAGTTTCCGCCGGAAGTCGCCGTCGGCATGCAGTTTGAAGGCCGTGGTGACCAGTCAGGCCACGCGGTGGTGTACACGGTGACGGACGTGGCGGAGGACAAGGTGGTGGTCGATGGCAACCATCCGCTGGCAGGCCAGACGCTCAACTTCAGTTGCACCATCGCCAGCGTACGCGCGGCGACCGGTGAAGAACTGCAGCATGGTCATGTGCATGGCGCGCACGGGCACCATCATTGAAGTCAGTGCGGAGTGATGAGCGCGGAGTGCGGAACTGAAACTGCGCGACGGTACGCTTAAAAATATCAATAAAAACAACATATTACATATTTTCGTCGGTCTTGCCATGAGCTCACCCGTCTTAAAAACCGGGTTTCCGCTCCGAGCTCATCACTCCTCACTCATCACTGGGTTTCACTTGCCGGCGAGTTCGCGCAGCCGGTAGAGCAGTTCCAGCGCATCGCGCGGCGTCAGTGCATCGGGATCGCAATCGCGCAGCGCATCCAGCGCGGGATGCGGTTCCGGCGCAGCGGGTTCATTCATCGGTGCGGAACCCGAGAACAAATCGCCCTGCGGCACCTGCGCGGCAGCGGCTGCTTCGAGACCGGCCAGCCGCTTGCGCGCGCTGCGGATCACCGCCGCGGGCACGCCGGCGAGCTGCGCGACCTGCAGGCCATAGCTGCGATCGGCCGGGCCTTCCTCGACGCTGTGCAAAAAGACGATGTGGTCCTTGTGTTCGACCGCGTCGAGATGCACGTTGCTGACCGCCTTGAATTCGGCGGCGAGCTGCGTCAATTCAAAATAATGCGTGGCGAACAGCGTGTAACAGCCGCTGCGCTCGATCAGGTGGCGGGCGATGGCCCACGCCAGCGCGAGGCCGTCGTAAGTCGAGGTGCCGCGGCCGATCTCGTCCATCAGCACCAGGCTTTGCGGCGTGGCGTGATGCAGGATATAGGCGGCTTCGGTCATTTCCACCATGAAGGTCGAGCGTCCGCCGGCGAGATCATCGGCGGCGCCGATGCGCGTGAAAATCCGGTCCAGCGGGCCGATGCGCGCGCGCGTCGCCGGCACGAACGAGCCGCAGTGCGCCAGCAGCGCGATCAGCGCCGTCTGCCGCATGTACGTCGATTTGCCGCCCATGTTGGGGCCGGTGATCAGCAGCATGCGGCGCGCGTCTGACAGCCGCGTATCGTTGGCGATGAACGGATTGACCTGCGCTTCGACCACCGGGTGCCGGCCGCCCTCGATTTCGATGACGGTCTCGTCGGTGAATTCGGGCATGGTCCAGTCCGACGCCGCGGCGCGCGCCGCATACGCGCACAGCAGGTCGAGCTCGGCCAGCGCTGCCGCCAGCCGCTGCAGGGCGGCGATGTGCGGCGCCAGCTCGCGCAGCAGTTGTTCGTAGAGCAGCTTTTCGCGGGCGAGTGCGCGATCCTGCGCCGACAGCGCCTTGTCCTCGAAGGTTTTCAGTTCCGGCGTGATGTAGCGCTCGGCGTTTTTCAGGGTCTGCCGGCGGCGGTAATCGTCGGGCACTTTTGCGGATTGCGCGCGGGTGACTTCGATGTAAAACCCGTGCACGCGGTTGTATTCGACTTTCAGCGTGGGGATGCCGGTGCGCTCGCGCTCGCGGATTTCAAGCGCGGCCAAAAATTCTCCGCAATGATCCTGGATGCCGCGCAGCTCATCGAGCTCGGCGTCGTAGCCGTCGGCGATGACCCCGCCTTCGCGCACGACCGAAGCCGGTTCCGGTTTGATCGCTTTGGTGAGCAGCGTAGCGAGTTCGGGCTGCGGCGCGAGATCCGCGGCCAGCGCAGCCAGCCGGTCCGCGCCAGCGCCGTCCAGTACCGCCAGCAGATCCGGCAGACGCTGCAGCGACCCGCGCAGCCCCGACAAGTCGCGCGGGCGGGCGGAGGCCAGCGCGATGCGCGCAGTGATGCGTTCGACATCGGAGAATTGCCGCAACACCGCATGCGTTTTTTTGTGACGATCGTCGGCTAGCAGCGCGGCCACGGCGCCATGCAGCGTCCGCAGGCGTGCGCGATCCGTCAGCGGATGATGCAGTGCGTGGCGCAGTCGCCTGCTGCCCATGCCGGTGGCGCAGGTGTCGAGCAGCGACAGCAGCGTGGGCGCGGGTTCGCCGCGTATGGTTTCGGTCAGTTCAAGATTGCGCCGCGTGGCGGGATCCATGCGCACGTACGCACGCTCGGTTTCGATGGTCAGTGCGGCGACGTGGGCGATGGCGCTGCCCTGGGTGGAGCGCGCGTATTCAAGCAGCGCGCCCGCGGCGGCGACCGCCGCATTCAATCCCTCGGCGCCGAAACCGCTCAGGTCGTGCGTGCCGAACTGCGCGCACAGCGCGCGGTGCGCGGTATCCGCATCAAAACGCCAAGGCGGCAGGCGGCGCACCGCGGCGCCGGCCTCGCCTTCGGGCAGAATCGCTTCTTCAGCGAGCAGGATTTCGGCCGGACGCAGGCGCTCGATTTCCGCCGCACAGTTGGCCGGCGCCGTCTCCATCGCGGAAAAACGCCCCGAAGCGAGCGACAGCCAGGCAAGACCGAGCACGTTGCCGGCGCGGTGCGCGGCGAGCAGCAGGTTGTCGCTCTTGTCGTCGAGCAGCGCCGATTCGGTCAGCGTGCCCGGCGTGACGATGCGCATCACCTTGCGCTCGACCGGACCTTTGGAGGTCGCCGGATCGCCGATCTGCTCGCAGATCGCCACCGACTCGCCGAGTTTTACCAGCTTGGCCAGGTACTGATCGACGGCGTGGTACGGCACGCCGGCCATCTTGATCGGCGTGCCTGCCGATTCGCCGCGCGTGGTCAGCGTGATGTCGAGCAGCCGCGATGCGCGCTCGGCGTCGTCGAAAAACAGCTCATAGAAATCGCCCATGCGGTAGAACACCAGCAGATCGGGGTGTTCGGACTTGATGCGCAGGTACTGCTGCATCATCGGGGTGTGCGTGGAGAACGGCGTTTCCAGTTTCATGACGTCGTATTTTACGAGAAGCGGGCGGTGATCCCGGGGTATCGCCGGGAGATTTAAATTATTTCAGCAGAAACAATGGATTGCCCGCCCTGCAGGGATTATTTATTCAGCAAGCGTTCCAGCTCCCGGGCTTGTTCCTTGAGCTTCTTCGGGTTGGTCTTCGCCAGGCGGCCGAGATTTTCGAGTTTCCAGCGAATGCCGGGGAGTTGCTCAAGGTGTTCGATGCCAAGCAAATCCCAATGGGGCTCATTGCGGGCGAGCGATAACAGGAACTCCCGCTCGGCGGCGTCGAGGCCCGCTTTCAGTTCAGCGATCATGCGCTCGCGTGCGGATACGAGAGCCTGCAACGTCACCGGTTCTGCCGTCATGCCCTTGAACGTGCTTTCATATTCCCCGGAGATGTCCCGAAGGTTCGGGAAAAGCACTTCATGTATCGGCCGGTTGTGAGAGGCGAGATAGACCACAAAGCTGCGCCTGATTTCGGGCGTGATTCCTCCGTGGAGAAAAAGCGCCATCACGTCGAACAGGTCCCGCGGGTGTTGCCGATCCAGCGCGGCGACGAGCTTGCCGCCGTAGAGGTCCTCCAGCGATACGACGGGCAGTTCCAGGTCGGCGAGCAACGTCTCTTTCGCCTTCGGCGTGAGCGATGCCGAGCGAACTGGGTGCACCGTTCCGCGCAGCACGAAATTCACTTCCACCTTCACTTCGAGCTTGTCGCGGCGCACGAAGAGTTTTGTTTCGCCGGCGTCGGCCACGGTCGCTGCGTGAGTTTGGAAACCGCGTTTCTTGAGGCGATCCACACTATTCCGGATCGCGTCGTTGATCCTGGCAAGCGCCTCGTCCCGGCCGAGGCGGTGATCGACAAAAACGAGATCAAGGTCCACCGACAGGCGTGGCATGTCCCGCACAAAAAGATTGATCGCGGTTCCGCCCTTCAGGGCAAACACGTTATCGGCGAACACCAGCGGCGCGATCTGGATCATCAGTCGCGCGGTATCGAGATAAACCTGATTCATGGTTTGAGCACCAGTAACCCATCCTTGGACTTCGATATCCACGGCCGAGCGCTGCCCTTGGGCAGCACGGCCTCATCGAGTTTGCCGACCCACGGCAGGGAGAGCTCGCGTCCGAGCCGCAGGCAGAGCCGGACCGTCTTGACGCTCGTACAGCGCTTGAGAAGATCCATCAGTATCTCGGCGCGCAGGCTGTAGGTGCCCTCGGCGATTTCCCTGGCCTCCTGCAGCGGTTGACGGATGCCGACCTCGCTTAGAAGCTCAAGAAGCGCTCGTTCAGGCGTCGAGACCAGCGGTGCGTTGTCGCGGTTTTCGAAAGGTCCCACGCCGGGCATCTGTTCGGGCTTCTCGGTGAACAGCCGCTTGCGGTGATACTCGCCCGGGAAATGCTGGCCGAACCAATCAGGCAGGCGCGCGGTCGCCCAGCCGTATAAATGCAATGCAGCCTGCTGCGAGACGTATTGGCGCACGCCGTACCATTCCAGCGCCGTCTTGCCGCCGACATGAAGTCCGGCGATTTGCTGCTGGAGCACGACGAGGCTCGGGTGCAGCGACAGGGCTTCACCCGGTCGGCAATAAACGCCTCGTCCCAGTCGCTTGAGCCAACCAGAGCGGGCATAGTGGACTGCGAGATCGGCCGAGACCCCGAGCGCGGCGAGTTGTGCCGAGGTGATCGGGGAGCCCGTAGGCAGACGGGTATAGAGGGTATTTAGCTTGCTTGTAGAAGTCGTAGTCATGCTACGATTATACTCGCTAATCTAATAATCTGAAGCCAGTATGAATTGAGTTGACAACCATTATCGTAGTAAAACTACGATAAGACAATCTTTTCAAATACATGGGTCCGAGCCGCTCCTGAGGGTTATTTGGCGCATTTGGGTGCTATTGCGCCAAATAGAACCGATATGCGCCACCTTAAATGGCGCATATCGGGCTGGGCGAGGGATCGTCGCCGGTTTGTGGCACCCGCGCGCTATGGCGGGCAAGACGGATTTACGCTTGACGTACATCGTATGCCTTACTATGTTGTCCGCCAATGATCCAAAGTTATCGCGACAAGCGCACGAAGGAATTTGCTGAAGGCAAGCGCGTCAAGGAGTTCGAGGGCTTTCGCCGCCAGGCGGAAAAACGCCTCGACATTCTCGACGCGGCTACTGGCCTTCCAGACCTTCAGGCGCTGCCATCGAATGCGCTGGAAAGCATGAAGGGCGACCGCAAGGGCCAGTACAGCATCCGCATCAACATGCAGTGGCGGATCTGTTTCGAATGGCCTGAGGGGCAGAGCGGACCCTCGAATGTCGAAATCGTGGACTACCACTGAAAGGAACTTGTCTATGGCCCGCACACCGATCCACCCCGGCGAAATTCTCGCCGACGAACTTGAAGAACTCGACGTCAGTCCGACCGAGCTGTCGCGGCAGATCCGGGTGCCCGCGAACCGCATCAGCCAGATCATCAACGGCAAGCGCTCGATTACCGGCGATACCGCGCTTCGTCTCGCACACTGGTTCGGAACCAGCCCGCAGTTCTGGATGAATCTGCAGGCGCTCTACGACGTGCGGATGGCCGAGGAAGATGCGGGCACGGAGATCAAGACGCTCCCGACCAAGCCGGAAAACTCCCCGACCGGCCAACCGCAACCGGCGTAGCGCGGGAATCGTCATGCCGGGAACGAACGAA
>CAZAOZ010000068.1:0-17169 GCA_964486865.1 uncultured Bordetella sp. | reverse complement strand
CCGATGTCGCAGATCGCCGGCCGTCTGGCGCCGCAGGCAGGCGCGTGGGCGCTGCAGATGGCCAATGGCGGCAGCGGCGTGCTGCTGGCCGGCGTGCCCGGAGTGCTGCCCGCCAACGTCCTGATCATCGGCGGCGGCACGGTCGGAGAGAATGCGGCGCGCATCGCCATCGGCATGGGGGCGAACGTGACGCTGCTCGACCGCAGCGCCGAGCGCCTGGCCGCCCTGGAAACCCTGTTCAACGGCCGCCTGAAGGGCGCCATCTCGACACCGCAGACCATCGCCGGCCTGCTGCCGGATCAGGACCTGGTCATCGGCGCGGTGCTGCTGCCGGGCGCACGGGCGCCGCGGCTGATCACGCGGGCGGATCTGCAGCGCATGCGCCGCGGCTCGGTGATCGTCGATGTCGCCATTGATCAGGGCGGCATCTGCGAAACATCACGACCGACATCGCATACGCAACCGCTGTATGTCGAAGAAGGCATCGTGCATTACTGCGTGCCGAACATGCCCGCGGCGGTCGCACGCACGGCAACGCTGGCGCTCACGCACGCCACCCTGCCCCACGCGCTGCAGATCGCCGCGCTGGGCCTGCGCAGCGCCATCATGCAGGATCGGCATCTTGCCGAAGGCCTGCAGACCTGCGCCGGCAAAGTCACGCACGCCGCGCTGGCCCGCGACCTCGGCATGCCGTTCGTCGCGCCGGAGCAGGCGCTGTCATGAATCCGGCCGCGGCACTGGCCGACGCCATCGACGCACTGCTCCCGCAGACCCAGTGCCGCCAGTGCGGTTATGCCGGTTGCCGGCCTTATGCCGCCGCCGTCGCCGCCGGGCAGGCGCAGATCAATCAATGTCCGCCGGGCGGCGATGAAGTCATTGCCGAACTGGCGCTGATCCTGAACAGTTCTGCGCTGCCGCTGAATACCGCGCATGGCGCGGCCAAGCCGCCGGCGGTGGCGCTGATCGATGAAGCGCTGTGCATCGGCTGCACGCTGTGCATCGCCGCCTGCCCGGTGGACGCCATCGTCGGCGCCCGCAAACGCATGCACACCGTGATCACCGCCGACTGCACGGGATGCGAATTATGCCTGCCCCCGTGTCCGGTGGACTGCATTACGCTGGTGCCGACCGGCGCACCGCGCAACCGTGCAGCACAGACCGCGATGGCGGTGCGGGCGCGCGAACTGCATGCTGCCCGCATGCGACGGATGGAGAGCCGCAACCGCGGGCGCCGCCGTCCGGCGGCGGAAACCGCCGCCACCGATGCGGCGAAACACAAATGCGAAACCATCGCCCGCGCGCTGGCGCGGGCGCAGGCGCGACTTAAACCCGGTGATGAGTGATGAGTGCGGAGTGCGGAACGGAATGCAGGGGGACGGCACGCTCATCAATTTGAATTCTGCATTTGGCACTTATCATCCTGCACTTTTCGCTCATCGCTCAACACTCATCACTCATCACTGTTTTTAACATCAGCGGCCGAACAGGCCGCGCAGCAACTGTGCAGGATCGATACCGATGCCGCCGCCCTTGGGTGGCTGCGACGGCTGCTGTGGTTGTTGCTGCGGCTGCGCAGCGAGACCGCGCGCACCCTCCGCCGGCAGCGGCTGCGCCGCGCGCATCGGGCCGGCGCCCGCCGCGACACGGCGGATTTCGAGTTCCAGCCCGGCGGGCAGCCGTGACAGGCTGGGCGTCAGCGCATTGCCCAGTTGTTCCAGGCGCTCACCCGGCGCCGGATGGGTCTTGAACAGCAGCGCCAGCGCACTGTCACCGGCGCCGCGCGCATTCAGTTTGTGCAGCACGTCGAGCAGTCCGAACGGGTTGTATCCGGCACGCGCCGCCAGCACCACGCCGATCATGTCCGCCTCGAACTCCGCGCTCTTGTCGAGACCGCGAGCAAAAACCTCCGCGCCGGTGCCGATCATGTTGTTGATCAGCGCCGAGCGGTTGTCGCGCTGCGCGAGTTGCGCGCCCGCCGACAACGCCGCGCTTTTCTGCATCACCGTGACATGATGGCGGCGGATGACATGGCCGATTTCATGCGCGAGCACACCGGCGAGCTGCGCTTCGTTATCGAGAATTTCGTACAGCCCGCGCGTGATCAGCACATAACCGCCGGGGGCGGCAAACGCGTTGATCGACGCCGTCTCGATGACGCCGAACCGCCACGGCAATTCCGGGCGCTCGCCCTGCAGCGCCACCCAGCGGCCGACGCGATTGACATATCTCTGCAACTCGGCATCGTTGACCAGCGGCGCGGCCCCCAGCACGCGCCCGGCAATCTCGCGTCCCAGCGCCAGCTCTTCCTGTTCGCTGACGCCGCCTGCCGCCGTCACCACATCCTTGCCGATGCTGAATATCCGGTTCAGATCGATCGATTGCGCCACCGCAGCATTGGCACCGCACAACAGGCACAGCAATGCGCAACGTGCAGCGCGAAAAACGGAGGTCGGCATCATTGAGAGCCCCCGCCGGACGATGTGTCCGCTGCAGCCGCCGGCTCCGTCAGGTAATCAACCCGCGCCGCGGACAGCCCCGCGCGGCCGGCATGCGCCTGCGCCTGATCACGGCCCGCGGCAAAACCATCGAGCGCCTGTATCTGCCCGCCGTCGAAGCGAGCCTGCCTGAGATCCTCTTCCTCCAGGCCGCGGATGCCGATGGTTGCCGTCACGTTGACATTCTGCCGGGGACCAAACAAACGGCCGAACACCGAGCCGCCGCCCGACCCATCACTGGTTCCGGCACCGGCGGCGCCAGTGCCTGCGGCACCAAAACGGACATTGAAGGAATACAGCCAGCCGGTCATCGTCCCCGACTTGACCTGCACCCAGGCGCCCTGCCGAGCAACAGCTTCGCCGGTGGCGCCGCGCGCGAGGTTGGTCACCACCGCCGCATCGGCCCGCGGCTCGGCGCGCACCACGCTGTCGCGTTCGACGGTCACCGGCTCGGCGGCGGCCATGGCGGCAACGCCGGCCAACACCCAAGCAGCCAGCCATTTGTTCAGCATGCGCAAAATCCGTTTACTCCTGCGTAATAACGTCACCGCAACACCACGGAGACACCCCTGCGGCGGATGCGCCCATTATAATCACGCCGCAATCCGCATACTACGCCCGTTCCGCATCATTCAAATCCGCAGTGAATCCCGCAAAACGACACGCCATTTACGCCCGTTTCCGCGCCGCCAATCCCGAGCCGCGCGGCGAACTTGAATATTCCAGCGCATTCGAACTGCTGGTCGCGGTCATCCTGTCGGCGCAGGCCACCGACAAAAGCGTCAATCGGGCAACGCGTGAACTCTATCGCCATGCCAATAAGCCCCGCACGATACTGAAGCTGGGCGTCGCCGGACTGGAACGTTATATCAAGAGCATCGGCCTCTACCGCACCAAGGCAAAGAACATCATCGCCACCTGCGGTCTCCTGCTCGACAAACACGGCGGCACCGTGCCGCGGGACCGGGAAGCGCTGGAAGCGCTGCCCGGCGTCGGCCGGAAAACCGCCAACGTGGTACTCAACATCGCGTTCGGTGAGCCGACCATCGCCGTCGATACGCACATTTTCCGCATCGCCAACCGTACCGGCCTCGCCCCCGGCAAGGATCCTCTCGCCGTCGAACAGAAACTGCTGAAGGTGACGCCGGAGGAATTCCGGCTGCATGCGCACCACTGGCTGATCCTGCACGGGCGCTATGTCTGCCTGGCCCGCAAACCGCGCTGCGGGGAATGCCTGATTCGCGATCTCTGCGAATTCCGCGGCAAAACGCCATAAAAAAACCGCGCCGGCGGGCGCGGTTTCAGGCAATGCACGGCAAAATCAGTATTTGACAGCGAGTCCGGATTGCCGCGAATAGTAGGCCGCGAGATCGTCAATATCGACCTTGGACAGGCCAGCGGCCATCGGCGCCATGATCGCGTTCTTGCGTTCGCCGGACTTGTAATCCGCCAGAGCCTTGGCCAGGTAGTTATGGTACTGGCCGGAGAGCCGCGGAAAATCCGGCGTCGCGCTGTTGCCATCAGGGCCATGGCAGGCGGCACAGGTTTTGGATTTTTCCTTGCCGGCAGCCGGATTGCCCGCCCACGTCGCACCGCTGCCCATCAGGGCCACACAACCGGCGATCAACAATATTTTGTTCATCATGATCCCCGATCCTTTATTTGGCAGCCGAGCGGGCGGCGGCCGATGAATAATAAGCACCCAGATCCGCCATGTCCTGGTCGGACAGCCCGGCCGCGATACTGCGCATGGACGGATGGCTGCGGTCGCCGCTCTTGTACGCCTGCAGCGCCTTGACGATGTAAGCCGCATGCTGCCCGCCTAGCTTGGGCACGTTATAGGTCACGGGGAATGCGGTTTTATAGCCGGGAATGCCGTGGCAACCGGCGCACATGGAGGTCTTGTCCTTGCCGGCCGCAGGATCTCCCGGCGCCGCGTGCGCAGTCACGGGTGCCAGCGCGGCCGCGGCAAGGCTCAGGCCGATGCAGAACAAGCGGTTCATGGAAATGCGATTCATGGGGGTAATTATTCCTGTATGGAGTCTGTGCAGGGCGACGATTATAGCCTAAAAATTTTGCTGATTGCCGGGCAAAAGCGACTGATTGCCCCGCCATGCGGCGATGACCGATAATCCGCACAGTCGCATCGGGAACCCCATTGAAGTCTTCATCCCCCTCCGCCCCCGAACTGAAAGCATACGCCAGCAGGATATTTCCTTTCCTGCACTGGTGGCCGCTGGTCAACCGCCGGACGTTGCGCGCGGACGCCCTGGCCGGCCTGACAGGCGCCGTCGTCGTGCTGCCGCAGGGCGTAGCCTTCGCCACCATCGCCGGCCTGCCGCCGGAGTACGGCTTGTACGCGGCCATGATCCCGGCAATCATCGCCGCGCTGTTCGGATCGAGCTGGCACCTGGTGTCGGGACCAACCACCGCAATTTCAATCGTCATCTATTCCACGATGAGCGGCCTCGCCGTACCCGGCACGCCGGAATACATCCGTCTGGTGCTGATGGTGACCTTCCTGACGGGAATATTCCAGCTGACCATGGGACTCGCCCGCATGGGCGCACTGGTGAATTTCATTTCCCACACGGTGGTACTGGGCTTTACCGCCGGCGCCGGCCTGCTGATCATCGGCACGCAACTGCAGCACTTTCTGGGGATTGCGATGCCGCGGGGCATCTCCTTTGCGGAAACACTGCACCAGACCGCGCTTGGTCTCGGCCACATCAACTGGTACGTGGCGTCAGTCGGCATGATCACGCTGCTGGTCGGCATCTTCATCAAACGGCGTTTCCCCAGGCTGCCCTACATGATCATCGCGATGATTGCCGGCAGCCTGTACGCGGCAGCCCTCAACATGATCCCGCAACTCCATGCCGGCGGACAGATCGAAACCGTCAAGGCCCTGTCAGGAATTTTCCCGCAATTCTCGGCGCCAGACCTTTCTCTGGAGTCGCTGCGCAAGACCGCATCCATCGCCCTCGCCGTCACGATGCTCGGGCTGACGGAGGCCGTATCGATCGCCCGCGCCATTGCAGTACGCTCGGAGCAGCGCATCGACGGCAACCAGGAATTCATCGGCCAGGGACTGTCCAATATCGCGGGCAGTTTTTTCTCGGCCTATGCGTCGAGCGGTTCGTTCAACCGCAGCGGCGTCAACTACGAGGCCGGCGCGCGCACGCCGCTCGCCGCCGTGCTGTCAGCCGCATTCCTGCTGCTGATCGTGCTGCTGGTAGCACCCCTGGTACAGTTCCTGCCGCTGCCGGCGATGGCCGGCATCCTGTTCATGGTGGCCTGGGGACTGATCGACATTGCGCAGATCCGCAACATCATCCGCACCAGCCTGCCCGAGAGTGTCGTCCTTGCTGTGACGCTACTGGCGACACTGTTCGTCCAGCTCGAGTTCGCGATCTATGCCGGCATTCTGCTGTCGCTGATGCTGTACCTGAAGCGCACTTCGCATCCGGTTATCCTCGACGTCAAACCGGATCCGGAGGAAGACAGTTATCATTATTCCGCGGATACCGGCCTGCCGGACTGCCCGCAACTGAAGTGCCTGCGCATCAACGGTTCCATTTTCTTCGGCGCCGTTGACCACACGCAACAGGTGCTGCAGGAAATCGGTGAACAGACGCCGCAGAAACATGTGCTGATTGTGGCGAGCGGCATCAATTTCGTTGATATCGCCGGCGCCGGGTTGTTCGCGCACGAAGCCAGGCGCCGGCAACGCCTCGGCGGCGGGCTCTATTTCTACCGCCTGAAGGATGAGGTCATCCGCCTGC
The DNA here is from genome assembly GCA_964486865.1 of uncultured Bordetella sp. Classification (GTDB taxonomy): domain Bacteria; phylum Pseudomonadota; class Gammaproteobacteria; order Burkholderiales; family SG8-41. The sequence continues at coordinate 10,889 of CAZAOZ010000068.1, read as the reverse complement.
TCAACCGGGGCGGCTATCTGGACCGGATCGGACGCAACAACGTGTTCTCGGTGAAGGTGCGCGCGCTGGGTGCGATCTACCCGAAGCTTGATAGCGCGGTCTGCCGCGATTGCAAGCTGCGCATTTTCCGCGAATGCCGCGACCGGCTGCCCGACGGCACACCGCGCGCTGATCCGTCATGAACCTGCGCGAAAGATTCTTTCCCTTCCTGCGCTGGCTGCCGCTGCAGCGGCAAGTGGTACGCGCCGATCTGGTCGCCGGCGCCACCGTTGCCATGGTGCTGATTCCCCAGTCGATGGCCTATGCGCAGCTTGCCGGCCTGCCGGCGTATTACGGCCTGTACGCCGCGTTTCTGCCGGTGCTGGTCGGCGCCATGTGGGGGTCGTCGCACCAACTGGCCACCGGGCCGGTGGCGATGGTCTCGCTGCTCACCGGCTCCGCACTGGCGCAGTTCGCAGCGCCCGGCACCGAACAGTTCATCGCGCTGGCCATCCTGCTTGCGCTGATGGTCGGCGTCATGGAACTGGCGATGGGCCTGTTCCGGCTCGGCGCCATTGTCAACTTCCTGTCGCACCCGGTGATTGTCGGTTTCACCAACGCGGCAGCCATCATCATCGCGCTGTCGCAGTTCAACAAGCTGCTCGGCGTACACAGTGCGCGCTCCGACCGCTTCCTTGCCGACGTCTGGGATGTAGTCCTGCGGATCGGCGATACGCACTGGCCGACACTGGCGATGGGCCTGCTGGCACTGGCGGTGATGCTGCTGGTACGCCGCTACCAGCCGGCATGGCCCGGCGTGCTGATTGCCGTGGCGCTGACCACCACACTCAGCTGGGCCATCGATTTCGAACGCAACACGACCGCCGGCTCCGCTGATTTCCGCGATCCGCAGGTGCGTAACGTCATCGACTCGGTGACAGTCCTGTCCAGCCGCGCCCGCCAACTGCGGGCGGAGACCGCCGGCAAGTCGGCGGATATTGATGCACTGACCGCCAGCAGCGGCACCGACCATCCGCGCCTGATCATGCTCAATGCCGATCTCGAGTTTCTGCGCCTGGAGCTGCGCGCCGTCGAGGCTGAGCATCGGGTGCGCTTCGCGGAGGTGCGACGCCTGCGCTTCACCGGCATTGATGACGGGGCAAGCACCCCCGGCTTTCAGCTGGTCGGCACCGTACCCGCCGACGCACCTACCGACGGACGGCGCTGGATCATCGCCGGGATCGACAACAACCGTGTGCTGTTGTCCGGCGGCGGCGAGGTGGTCGGTGCGATACCTGCCGGCATTCCCCAGCCGACTCTGCCGCAATTCGACTGGAACACGCTGCTGAAACTCCTGCCCACGGCGCTGATCATCGCGCTGATCGGTTTCATGGAAGCGATTTCCATCGCCAAGTCGATGGCCACCCGCACCAAACAGCGTATCGACCCGGATCAGGAACTGATCGGCCAGGGACTTGCCAACATCGTCGGCAGTTTTTTTCAGTCCTTCCCGGTCAGCGGATCCTTCTCGCGCTCCGCAGTCAATCTGGCGAGCGGCGCGGTCAGCGGCCTGTCCTCGGTGATTGCGGGCGCCATCGTACTGGTCACACTGCTGCTGTTCACGCCGCTGCTCTATCACCTGCCGCAGGCGGCGCTGGCAGCGATCATCATGCTCGCCGTGGCCAACTTGGTGAACTTCAAGGCCATGCAGCATGCATGGCAGGCGCACCGGCACGACGGCATCGCCGCCATCGTGACTTTCCTGGCGACGCTGAGTTTCGCGCCGCACTTGGACAACGGCATCCTCGTCGGCGCAGCACTGGCGGTCATACTCTATCTTTACCGCACCATGCGGCCGCGCGTCGCCGTACTGGGCCGTCATGCCGACGGCACCCTGCGCGATGCGCGCCTGTTCAACCTGCCGACCAGCGAGAGCCTGATTGCCATCCGCTTCGATGGCTCGCTGTTTTTCGCCAACGTTCCGTATTTCGAGGACATCATTCTCGAACAGGCCGCACAGCATCCGCGTGCGCGTTACGTGCTTGTAGTCGGCGACGCCATCAACGAACTCGACGCCTCGGGCGAGGAAATGATCCGCCACCTCGTGCAACGCCTGCGGGAAAACGGCGTTACCATGGTGTTCAGCGGACTGAAGCGGCAGGTGCTGGGCGTGATGGAGCAAACCGGGCTCTACGAACACATCGGTGCACCACACTTCTACCGGACCGAGGAACACGCGCTGGAGGCCATCGCCCAAGTGTTGCAGGATCCGGCGTTTAACGCGACCTACTTCCCGCAGCGTGCGGCAGCGGCACGATCCACCGCCGACGATATTGTATAAGCCGTTGTTTTTATTAATATTTTAACAATACGCCAGAACCACTCATGGCCAACCGCCTTTCAAAAATAGTCACCCGCACCGGCGACAACGGCAGCACCGGACTCGCCTCCGGCGAGCGCATGGCCAAGGATCAGCCGCGTATCGCCGCGCTGGGCGATGTCGATGAATTGAACAGCGCCATCGGTCTGCTGCTGGCCGAGCCACTGCCGGCGGACGCACGTGATGCGCTTGGCGGCGTGCAGCATGATCTGTTCGATCTCGGCGGCGAACTGAGCCTGCCCGGACACACCCTGATCAGCGCGGCACATCTCGCGCGCCTCGATGCCCTGGTCGAACAGTTCAATGCCGGCCTGCCGCCGCTGAAGGAATTCGTGCTGCCCGGCGGCACCCGCGCCGCCGCGCTGGCGCATATGGCACGCACCATCTGCCGGCGCGCGGAACGCACTCTGGTCGCGCTGGGCAATCTCACACCGGCCGATGCGGCGTCGGCCCGCAGGAACCGGGAAAACACGGAAAAACCGTCACGGCTGCCGGTGCAATACCTGAACCGGCTGTCGGATCTGCTGTTCGTGCTGGCGCGGGTGTTGAATCGCGCAGGCGGCGGCAACGACGTGCTCTGGCAACAGGGCCGCAACCGCAACCAGGATTAATTCAGCGTCGCGCTGCGCGAACCCGGTCGAGATGCGCGCACACCAGCCGCGCGCCGTCCAGCAACCGCGGCGTCGGCTGCTGGATCAGATCGGGGGCTATGTGCCGGGCGGGCACCAACCCCAGCGGCGGCGGCAGCGCCGCCCACCGCACGGCAAAACCGGACGGCGACTCCGCCGAACCGCCGCCGAGCGCAATCTCCGGCCGCGCCGCCAGCAATGCCTCGCGCGACACTTCCGGGGTCAGCACCTGCAGATCACCGAACACGTTGATGCCGCCGCACAGGCCGATGATTTCACTGATGACATGCGCATTGCTGACGGTCATCAGCGGTCTGCTCCAGATTTCATAGAACACCCGCACCGGGGGGGCGTCGTAACGGCGTTCGCGCAGTTCGCGCAATCCGGCGCTGAACGCAGTGCGCGCAGCCGCGCTCTCCGGCAGCGTTCCTGACAGCGCGGCAATGGCGGTCATACCCTGCGCAATTTGTTCCAGACGCGCAGCCCCGGCAACAAACACCGGCAAGCCGATGCGCTCGATCCGGGCAATGACCTCCGGCGGCGTTCCGCCCTGCCAGGCCAGCACCAGATCCGGATGCAGCGCCAGCATGCGCTCGATGTCGAATTGCACCGCATCACTGATCACCGGCAGCCGTTTCGCCTGCGGCGGGTGATGGCTGAAACGCGCAACACCGACGAGACGGTCTCCGGCGCCGGCGGCAAAAGCCAGTTCGGTCAGATGCGGGGTCAGCGTGATAATGCGTTGCGCCGGACGCGGCAGCCGGATCACTGTACCGCGGTCGTCGGTAACCGCAACGGCCTGGCCCTGGGCGCCGCGAAGCAAGTCCCCTTGGGGGGCGCCGCGAAGCAAGTCCCCTTGGGGGGCGCCGCCGGCGCCAACACCGAGCGCCAGACACAGGCCGATCCCGCCGGCAATCCATCGCCAGCGCCTCAAGGAACGCCCCTGAACGGCCGTAGTAGCCTGAGTGCCAACAACTGCACTCCTGTTCACGCTTGAAAATAAAATCATTTATAAACAACAGGTTATGTATTCAACACTCCAAGCAGCCGTAATCCTGCGGCAATCCCGGCGAGCGCGCCCATGAGTACCGTTGCCGCACCACGCGACGCCGCCAGCATCGGCCGCTTCCGTATCCAGCGCACCCTGGGACGCGGCGCCCAGGGCACGGTCTATCTCGCTTACGACGAACACCTGGAACGCGAAGTGGCGCTGAAATCCGTAGGCCAGGGCCGCGGCGCCGCCGACCGCGCCCGCCGCCTGCTCGCCGAGGCGCGCACGCTGGGCAAGCTCAACCATCCGCATCTTGCCACGGTTTTTGATGCGCTCGAGCACGAGGGCAGCCATTACCTCGTGCTCGAATACGTTGCCGGCGAGACCATCGATACGCGACTGCGCCGCAGCGGCGCCATGGACAAGCACACTGCGATCAACATCGCGCTGCAGGTGCTCGACGGGCTGGCGCATGCTCACGCCAGGAACATCATTCACCGCGACGTCAAACCATCGAACGTGGTCATCGACAGCGAGGGCAAGGCGCGGCTGATCGATTTCGGCATTGCCGTTGCCGACGGCACCCAGGACGCACAAGGCGGCACGCCTCAATATGCCGCCCCGGAAGCCATTGACGACCAGGCCGCCGGCAAGTCTGCGGACGTGTTCTCGCTGGCGCTGGTGTTCTACGAAATGCTCACCGGCCGCCCCGCCGTCGCCGGTGCCAGCGCGTTCGAAGTCATGCACAAGATCGCCAACCTGCCGATTCCGGCGCCCTCGACCATCAAGCCGGACATCGACGAACGCCTGGACGACATCGTCCTGAAAGGGCTGATCAAGAACCAGCACGATCGCTACACTGACGCATCAGCCATGCATCAGGCATTGTTGGCCTACCAGAAGCCCGCCGAGAGCGCCACACCCGCATCCTCCGGCAACAATCAGCTTGCGCTCGATTTCATACTGAAGCGCATACGCGTCAAAAGCAACTTCCCCGCGCTGTCGCAGTCCATCAGCACCATCAACCGGATCACGGCCAGCGCCGATGAAAGCATGCAGACGCTGGCTACTGCACTGCTCAAGGACTTCGCGCTGACCAACAAGCTGTTGCGGCTGGTGAACTCTTCGGGTTACGGGCAATTCGGCGGCAATATCAGCACCATCTCGCGCGCGGTGATGATTCTCGGCTTCGATGCCGTGCGCAATCTCGCAGTGACGCTGATCCTGCTCGAACACCTGCAGAACCGGCATCAGGCAAGTCAGTTACGCGACGAAATCATCCGTTCCCTGTTCAACGGCATCATGACCCGCAGCCTGCTCGCTTCTGCCGGCGGCGGCGACAAGGAAGAGGGATTCATCTGCGGCGTGTTCTTCAACCTCGGCCGGCTGCTGGCGATGTACTACCTGTACGACGAATGGGTAGACATCGAGAGTCGTGTGCGCGCCGGCGCTTCGGAGGAGGATGCTGCCCGGGCAGTACTCGGCCTGTCGCTGGAGGAACTCGGCATCGGCGTCGCCCGCGACTGGAATCTGCCCGACCGTATGGTGCGCAGCATGGAGCGCATTTCCGGTCCGCTGCCGACAGCGCGCGCCGGGAACAAGGACAGCCTGCGCATTGCCGCCAACATCGGCGACACGTTATGCTGTATTGCGACAGGCACCAGCCCTGCAGAAAAAAAACAACAGCTCGAAAACCTTGCCAAACGCTGCAGGTCACGGCTTGCGCTGAGCGCCAAAGACTATGCCGCTGCAGTTGAAGACAGCATCGAAAAATTCTCGCAGGAAGCAAAACTGCTGGTCAACGACTCGTCGAACAGCGCGATACTGGGAACCATACGCGCATGGTCAACCAGCCAGGATGAGGCCCCCGGCAGAAGCCAGAATGGCGCGGGAACTGCCGCAGCGGCGAAAGCCACCGCCGACAACGAAGCCATGGCTGCGCTGACGCAGGCCATGCCCGCCGCCACCGCAGAAATGTATGCCGGCGACGCACGCTCCGTGCTCACCGCCGGCATCCAGGACATCACCAACTCCCTGGTCAACGGCTGCAATCTGAGCGACGCGCTGCGCATGGTGCTGGAAACCATGTACCGCGGCATCGGTTTCGACCACGTGCTGCTCGCGCTGCGCGACACGCGCAGCAACCGGATTACCGGGCGCTTCGGCTTCGGCGACGACAGCGAGGCCATCATCAAGGCCTTCTCCTTCGACCTGAAGGACGCCTCCGACGTATTCCAGCTGGCCGTCGAAAAGAACCTGGATCTCGTCATCGCCGACAGCAGTGCCGAAAACATCCGCACGCGCATCCCCGAATGGCATCGCGCCCGGGTACGCGCCCACAACTTCATGGTGCTGCCGATTACGGTCGACAAACGCTGCGTCGGGCTGTTTTATGGCGGCCGGCTGCAGGCAAACTCCCTGGTCATTGAAACCGCGACCATGAACATGCTGAAGACGCTGCGCAACCAGGCCGTGCTGGCTTTCAAGCAGAGATAGGCCCTAGCGGTTCTTTTCTTCCATCATGCGCAGCATGCGCGCGCTGGTCTGGCGCAACCGCGACGACAGCATGGTGACCATTTTCACCAGAACCTTCGAGCCGAGGCCCGAATGGTCAAGAATGATTTTTGCCATGCTGTCGCGGGTCAGCACGGCGAAGGTCGTCGGTTGTGACGCCATGCAGGTCGCAAAGCGCGGCTCACCGTCAATCATCGACATTTCTCCCAGCGTCATGCCGGGGCCGGCGCTGGTCATGTGTTGCTGCTCGGACCAGAAGTTTTTCTTGAGAATGTCGATTTCACCCTCAACGATCAGCATCATGAAATCACCCTGATCGCCCTCGCGGATGATGGTGTCGCCGGGCTGCGCCCGGTACACCTCCAGGTATTCGGCCAGACTGGAAATGTCTTCCTGCGAAAATTCGGTGAAAAACTGCGATTTTCCGATCAAGCCGACAAGCTCGCCGGCAATGGCAGCCCCGGCCCCCACGCGTTCCAGCCTGGCAAGGTTGCCGCGATCATTGACCGCAGCACCGGGATTGTTTTCCGCCATGTCAGGGTTGTAATCCGGCGCGGTCATCGGGGGCATCATCGCATCGAGTATCCATGTAGGTGCATCCCGCAGGCTGACTAATCCGCGGCCACCGTCTTCAACCGGCGCTTGCGCACGCCCTCGGCCAGCGTGTCCAGCAAGGTCCGGCTCTCTTCCCAGCCGATGCAGCCATCGGTAATGCTGACGCCATACGCCAGCGGTTTACCCGGAACCAGGTCCTGGCGCCCCGCCTTCAGGTGACTCTCGATCATGACGCCGAATATGCGGTCATCGCCGCCAGCGATCTGGCGGGCCACGTCCTGTCCGACATCGACCTGCTTCTCCGGCTTTTTGCTGCTGTTGCTGTGGCTGAAATCGATCATGATGCGCGCCGGAATGCCGGCTTCGGCCAGGCCGCGCCCCGCGGCATCCACACTCGCCGCGTCATAATTGGGTTCCTTGCCGCCGCGCAGGATCAGGTGGCAATCCTCGTTGCCGGTCGTCGATACGATCGCCGAATGGCCACCTTTGGTGACCGACAGGAAATGGTGCGGCGCCTGCGCCGCGCGAATCGCGTCAATCGCAATCCGGATGTTGCCGTCGGTACCGTTCTTGAATCCCACCGGGCACGACAGCCCCGAAGCGAGTTCGCGGTGTATCTGTGATTCGGTGGTACGGGCGCCGATGGCACCCCACGACACCAGATCCGCGATGTATTGCGGCGTGATCATGTCGAGGAATTCGCAGCCCACCGGCATGCCGCTCTCGTTCAGCTGCAGCAGCAGCTCGCGCGCAAGGCGCAACCCCTCGTTGATATGAAAACTGCCGTCCAGTCTGGGATCGTTGATCAATCCCTTCCAGCCGACGGTGGTGCGCGGCTTCTCGAAGTACACGCGCATGACAATCAGCAGATCGGCGGCCAGCGCGCGCTTCGCCTCCAGCAGCTTGCCGGCATATTCCCTGGCGGCCTTGACGTCATGCACCGAGCACGGCCCCATCACCACCAGCAGGCGGTCGTCGGCGCCGTGCAGAATGCGGTGTATCGCCTGGCGCGCATCGTATGTCGTGGTCGCCGCCTTCTCGGTCAGCCCCAGTTCGCGCAGCAAATGCGCCGGCGGCGCCAGCTCCTTGATTTCCTTGACCCGCAAATCGTCAGTACGGTGCAGCATTTTTCCCTGAGCCTTCCTTAACTTTCCATATAATTCAATGCATTATAAAGGAAGCGCGAACAAGGGGCATGCCCCCCCCTGCATCTCCTCCACTTCAATATCCCCCATTTCAGGGGAAACGCATCGCAACTCTTTGTGAAAGCGGCATCTGTTCAGTGTTTCCTGAATGGTCCCGCGATTTCCCTACACCGTGCCGCCCACGGTCAAGCCATCGATCCGCAGGGTCGGCTGGCCGACGCCGACCGGCACGCTCTGGCCCTCCTTGCCGCAGGTGCCCACGCCCGGATCCAGTTGCATGTCGTTGCCGATCATGGCCACGCGCGTCAGCGCATCCGGCCCGTTGCCGATCAGCGTCGCACCCCTGACCGGATAAGTCACCTTGCCGTTTTCAATCATCCACGCCTCGGATGCCGAAAACACGAACTTGCCGCTGGTGATATCCACCTGCCCGCCGCCGAAATTGACGGCGTACAGCCCGCGCTCGACCGAAGCAATGATTTCCGCAGGATCCCGGTTGCCGTTCAGCATGTAGGTATTGGTCATGCGCGGCATCGGCACATGCGCGTACGATTCACGGCGGCCGTTGCCGGTGGGCGCCACGCCCATCAGCCGTGCATTGAGCGCATCCTGCAGATAACCGCGCAGCACGCCGTCCTCGATCAGCACATTGTATTGCGTCGGATTGCCTTCATCATCGACATTCAGCGAACCGCGGCGCCGCGCCAGCGTGCCGTCATCGACCACGGTGACGCCGGGAGCCGCCACGCGCTCGCCGATGCGCCCGCTGAAGGCCGAAGTGCCCTTGCGGTTGAAATCGCCTTCCAGTCCGTGACCGATCGCCTCGTGCAGCAGTATGCCGGGCCAGCCCGCCCCGAGCACCACGGTCATCGTACCGGCAGGGGCCGGGCGCGCATCGAGGTTGGTCAACGCCTGCTGTACGGCTTTCTGCGCGTAATCGCCGAGGATCCCGTCTGTGAAATAACCGTAATCGAAGCGCCCGCCGCCGCCGGCGCTGCCCTGCTCGCGGCGACCGTCAGCCTCGACAATCACCTGCAGCGACAAGCGCACCAGCGGCCGCACATCCGCGGCCTGCATGCCGTCGCTGCGCGCCACCATGACCACCTCGTATTCACCGGCGAGTGACGCCATCACCTGCGTCACGCGCGGATCGATGCGCCGCGCGGCCCGCTCGAGGCGCTCCAGCAGCGCCACCTTGGCCTGCGCTTCGAGGCTGGCCAGCGGATCCTGCGGTGCATAGAGCGCCAGCAATGCCCCCCGCCGCGCCACCGCCGTGCTGCCCGCGACGCCCTGACGGGCAATGGCGCGGGTCGCCTGCGCGGCGGACTGCAGCGCATCGAAACTGATGTCGTCGGAGTAGGCGAACGCCGTTTTCTCGCCGCTGACCGCGCGCACGCCCACGCCCTGATCGATGTTGAAACTGCCGGATTTGACGATGCCCTCCTCCAGACTCCACGACTCGCTGCGCGAATACTGGAAATAGAGGTCGGCATAATCCACGCGGTGCGCCAGCATCTGGCCGAACACGGCCTGCAGGCGGCTTTCGTCGAGCGCATACGGCGCCAGCAATACGGCGCTGGCTGTTTCAAAAATATTCGCAGGTTTCATTTCCAGGCACCCTGAATTTAATTAATAAAAACAAATGGTTGCATGATGCCGCGCAGCACCATCGGATGCTCAACGACCGTTCAACGGCCCAGGGTACGGTGCCGCAGCGCGGGCAGGCTCTGGCGCAGACGCTGTATATGGGCGCGGTTCATGCCGGCGACAACCACGCCGGAACCGCGCGGCAGACGGTCAAGAATAACGCCCCACGGATCAACGATCATCGAATCGCCGTGGGTCTCGCGCCCGTTGACATGATAACCGCCCTGCGCCGGCGCCAGCACATAAGCCAGATTTTCGATGGCGCGGGCGCGGATCAGCGTTTCCCAGTGCGCTTTGCCGGTGGTTTCGGTAAACGCCGAGGGCGCCAGTATCAGATCGACTTCGCCCATCGCCCGGTAGAGTTCGGGAAAACGCAGGTCATAGCAGATGGACAGGCCGATGCGGCCAAACGGCGTATCGACCGCCACCACCTGCCGGCCAGGCTCGATGGTGCGCTCTTCGGAATACTGCTCGCTGCCCATCTCGAAACTGAACAGATGAATCTTGTCGTAACGCGCCACGCAACGCCCCTGATCGTCATAGACCAGGCTGGTATTGAGCACCTTGTTGCTGACCGACGCCGCCAGCGGCACCGATCCGCCGACGATCCAGATGCCATGCCGGCGGGCGGTGTCGGCAAGAAAATCCTGGATCGGACCGTGGCCGAAGGCTTCGCGCACCGCCACCTTGTCGGTGTCCTGCATGCCCATGATGCCGAAATATTCCGGCAATGCCACCAGTTGCGCGCCCTGCTCCGCCGCGATTTCGATCAGGCGCGCCGCTTCTTTCAGGTTCGCGTCCACGCGCGGACCCGAGGCCATCTGCACCGCGGCAATGCGTGTGGCGCCGGCATCCGCCACACCGGCGCTGATGTTCTGCGATCTTGTCGATCGGATTCTTGTGCTCATGCTTTGCCGCCGATTTCAATATTGATTTCCCCTAATTCGCTGGCGCGAATTAGGGCAGTTCTCCCCCTCTCCCTCTTGGGAGAGGGACGGGGAGAGCAACCGTGTCAAGAGGAAGGCTGAATTTTCCATGTTTGATTTGTT
>CAZAOZ010000067.1:0-17478 GCA_964486865.1 uncultured Bordetella sp. | reverse complement strand
GTTACATGGTGGGCACGCTGCGCTTTGCCCACCCTACATAAATAAGTCCTACAATTATCGCTCTATTTATCAACTACTGAGTATTACGGGTGAAGGCATTACAGGCTCAGCGGCCCTCGAATTTGGGCTTGGTCTTGGCGAGAAAGGCCTGGACGCCGGTGCGGTAGTCCTCGGTGTCGAAGCATGCGAACCCGGTATCCCATTCCTCGGGGGCGATGTCGGCATGCACGGTCATGCGCTCGATGAACTGCTTGTGCCAGCGCGCGACCAGCGGCGCGCCGTCGGCGATGCGCCGCGCCAGCGCGTAACTCTCGGCTTCAACCTGGTCGTCGGCCACCACGCGATTGACCAGCCGTTTGCGATACGCTTCTTCGGCATCGAACACGCGGCCTTCAAGCAGGATTTCCAGCGTCACCGCGCGGCCGACCAGCGCCAGCAGTCCGGCGAGCTCGCCGTAAGCCATGGTCAGCCCGAGCTTGTTGATCGGCACGCCGAAACGGCTGGAGACGCCGCACACGCGCATGTCGCACATCGCCGCGATTTCCAGTCCGCCGCCGACACAGGCGCCCTCGATCATGGCCACGGTCGGGTGGCGGCATTGCGCAACGGCCTGCATGGTGGCGTGGATCAGTTCGCCGTACTGCTTGGCCTGCCGCGCGTTGGCGCGCTCGGTGGCGAATTCGGCAATGTCGGCGCCCGCGGCAAACGCCTTGCCGCCGGCGCCGCGCAGCACGACGCAGCGCAACGTCGTGTCGTCGGACAGCCGGCGCATGGTGACACCCAGCTCTTCCCACATCGCGCGGTTCAGCGCGTTGAGCTTGTCCGGGCGATTGAGGGTGACGGTGGCGATGACGCCGTCACGGCGGGTGAGGATGGCGTCGGTCATGTGCGTACGCCGGCTGCCGCGGCCCGGGCGACCAGCGTGTGGCGCGCCGCCAGCATGTCGTCCAACGTGCCGAAAGCATTGGTGTAGGTGCCGCGAAAACCTTTGCCCTCGATCAGCCGGAACATCTCGCCGAAATCGAGATCGCCCTGGCCCGGCGGCAGGTGTACTTCATGGCCGTTGCGGAAGCAGTCCGCCAGCCGCACTTCGCCGACACGACTGAAATCCAGCGCCGCCACAAAACCCGCGATGCCTTCCGGCACCAGGTGCGCGTGGTTGGCGGTGAACGACAGCTTGAACGCGGGCGAACGGATATCCCAGTAATACTGCCATTCCTCGACGGTGTGGGCGAGGTAATGCACCTCGGCATCCGCCGGCTCCTTGTTCAGGTTCTCGAGCAGGATCACCGCCTTTTTTTTCTCGGCATGGTCCGCGATGCGCTTCAGCCGTTCCTTGCCGGCGTCCATGCGCATTTTTTTGTCCGAGGTGAAATGATATCCGGCGTGTACGACGATCCATTGCGCGCCGAGCTTGGGGAAAATATCGACGTAGCTGCGCAGATAGGCATCGACGGCCTCGCCGACATAAGGCGAATACTCGGCGATATTGACCGCGGATAGCGTATGCAGCGCGAGGTGCACGCCGTGCTTGTCCAGTGCCGCGCGCACGTCCGCGCAGCGCCGGTCGTCGAAGGTGGTGATCGCGTTGGCCGCGGTATCGAGCTGGATGTCGATGTGCTTCACGCCATGCTGCGCGGCCCAGGTGATGGCGTCTTCCAGGCGCAGCCGGCGTCCGACGTCGATGCCGATACGATCCAGCAAACCCATGATTCACGTCCCCTGTCCGGCGCTGCCGGGGTTGGCCAGCGTGACGGTCGCGATTGCGCCGTCGCGTTTGATGAGAATGGTTTCGCCCATCGACTAGCGGTAGAACAGCTCCACCAGGCCCAGCGTGACGACCGGTACGTAGGTGATCAGGAGAAGCGTGGCGACGAGGACGCCGATGAAGGGGATGTTTGCCCTGGTCACGTCCCAGACGCTCTCCTTCGCAATCGAGCAGGTGAGCAACAGGACGCTCGCCACGGGCGGCGTCTGCTGGCCGATGGAGAGGTTGAGCGTCACGATCACGCCGAAGTGGACCGGATCGATCCCCGCCGCGGTCACCGCCGGCATCACGATGGGCACCACCAGGATGATGGCCGCGGCCGAATGCAGGAACATCCCGATGATCAGGAAGAAAACGTTCAGGATGGCAAGAATGGCCCACTTCTCGCTCGTGACCGAGAGCATCGCCGCCGCGATGCGCTGCGGAAGCTGGACTTCCGTGAGGTAGAGGCCGAGCAGGGCCGAGGCGGCGACCAGCAGCATCACAGCGCCGGTCTGCACGGCGCCGTCGATGATCGCCTCGCGCAGCCGCGGCCAGTCGAGCTCGCGATAGACCACGCCGCCCACGAAGAGGGCCGCGACGACAGCGAGCGCCGCGCCCTCGGTTGCCGTGACCACCCCGCCGAAGATGCCTCCGAGGATGATGATCGGCAGCGTGAGCGCCCAGAACGCCTTCTTGAAGGCGCGCCAGAGCTTGCCCCACTGGAAGATTTCCTCCACCGGCCAGTTGTACTTGACTGCGTACCAGTAGCACAGCCCCATGAAGCCGAATGCGGCGAGGAGGCCGGGCACGATGCCCGCGACGAACATCTGCACCACCGAAGTGCCCGCCATGACCGCGTACAGGATCATGGGGATCGACGGCGGGATGATGATCGCGAGCGTGGCTGTCGAGGAGGTCACCGCGGCGGTGAAGGGGCCCGGGTAACCGCGCTTCTTCATGGCGGGCATGATGATCGACGCGGTGGCGGCCACGCCAGCGACTGCCGAACCCGAGATCTCCGCGAAGAACATGTGGCTCAACACGTTCACCTGGGCGAGAGCGCCTCGCATCCAGCCGACGAGCGCCTGGCAGAAGTCGATCAGCCGGTGCGAGATCCCCGAGGTGTTCATGATCGCGGCCGCGAGGATGAACAGCGGGATCGCGATCAGCGGAAAGCTGGTCGCCCCCTGGTAGAGCGTGAGCGGCACGTTGGGCAGGCTCGCGACACCCTGGGTCGTGAGCATCGCCACGACCGACGCGATGCAGAGCGCCACGGCGATCGGGACGTTGATCAGCACCAGCGCGACGACGCACAGCAGGACGAGAAACCCGGTCATGCGTGCCCCCCGGCGGCCCCGTGCTCGCGGCGCGCTTCGCGCAGCACTTCGGGAAAGACCAGCAGCTGGCCCACGATGAACATGACGGCGCTGATGGGGATCACCGAGTTCGCATACGCCACCGAGACTTCCGGCAGGGAAACGAGCTGGTCCGCCGCCAGGATTTCGAGGATCGAATAGCCCACCCAGGCGAGCAGCACGAAGAAGGCCATCGTGCACAGCTGCGCCAGGACCGCGACGGCCACCCGCGGGGCGGGAGGCAGCATCCGCACGATCTCGGGCACGCCCATGTGTGCGTGCTTGAGAACCGCCAGCGCCGAGCCGTAGAACGTCACCCAGGCGAGGAGGATGGTGGCGACCTCGTCATACCAGACGAGGGAGTGGCCCGAGTAGCGGAAGATCACGCCCGCCACCACCTCGGCGGCGAGCGCAACCATGAGCGCGATGCAGATCCACTCGAGGAAGCGCTCGTATCCCCGGCGGAATGACCGGATAGTCATCTCCTACTTCGCCAGCGCGAGGGCCTTGTCGATCAGTTCCTTCGAGCCTTTCACTTCCTTGCCGAAATCCTCGTACACCGCTTTGCTCGCGGCAACAAACGCGGGTTTGTCGGCCTCGTTCACCGTCACCCCGGCGGCCTTGATCTTGCCGATCAGTTCGCTGTCATCCTTTTCCGCGATCGTGTACACATACGACTGCATGTCCTTCGCCGTGTCTTCGAGCAGCTTGCGCACGTCGGCCGGCAAGGCCGCGAACTTCTTCGAACCCGTCGTGATGTAGGCGGGCGTATAGACGTGGCCGGTGAGCGACAGATATTTCTGCACTTCCTGGAATTTGGCGGAAACGATCTGCGAGAACGGATTTTCCTGGCCGTCCATCACGCCGGTTTGCAGCGCAGTGAACACCTCCGAGAATTTCATCGGGCTCGGGTTCGCGCCGTAAGTCTGGAACATCTTCACGCGCCACTTGCCTTCCGGCACGCGCAGCTTGATGCCTTTCAGGTCGCCGGGTACCTTGATCGGATGCCGGTTGTTGGTAATGTGGCGGTAGCCGTTTTCCCACACGGCGAGCACTTTCAGGCCCTTTTTCTCGACCTCGGGCGCGAGCCGCGGCCAGAACACCTCTTTCTCGATCGCCTGCATGTGTTTGCGGTCTTTGACCAGGTACGGCATTTCGAAAATGCCGAAGAGGTCCGACTCCGAGGACATCACGGTCGACGGCAGCGCGAGCTCGATCGTGCCGAGCTTGAGTTTCTGCAGCAGTTCCTTGTCGCCGCCGAGCTGGCTGGAGCCGAAGACGACGACTTTCGCCTTGCCGCCGAGTTTTTCGTTTGCGCGTTTTGCGTATTCCTCCGCGGACCTCGCGAACAGCGAACCGGGTTCGCCGACGTGCCCGAACTTGATTTCGGTCTGGGCGGCGGCGGCCTGTGCGAACAGCGCACAGACCAGCAGCGACAGCAGTTTGAATGATTGCATGACGATCCTCCTTCGGTTGGCGCTACACAAAATCCGGTCTTGTTGCATGCAGGCTTGTTTTCTTGCTTTGGCCCATTTTCAGCGGCTCATCGGATGTCCGTGATGGCGTCATTGCTGCGGGATTTTTGCATCGCGCACGACTTTAGCCCATTTTGCGGTTTCCGATTTGAGCAGCGCGGCGAACTCCGCGCTGGTCGTCGGCCGCGGATCCATGCCCTGTGCGGCATAACGCTGCTGCATATCGGGCGTGTTGAGCGCGGTGACGATGGTCTTGTTGAGTTTGTCGATGATCGGTTTGGGTGTGCGTGCCGGCGCCAGCACGCCGTACCAGGTGCTGTAATCAAACCCCGGCACGCCGGACTCAGCCACGGTCGGCACCTCCGGCAGTGTCGGCGCGCGCTTGCTGCTGGTGACCGCGATGCCGCGCATGCGGCCGGCCTTGACCTGCGGCAGCGCCGAGGCGAAGGTCGAGAGGAACGCGCCGATCTGGTTGCCGAGCAGCGCGGTGATTGCCGGGCCGGTGCCTTTGTACGGCACATGCACCATGTCGAGCTTCTGCGACAGTATCAGCATTTCCATCGCCAGATGCGTGCCTGAGCCGAGCCCGGCCGAGCCGTAAGTCAGTTTGCCCGGTTGCGCGCGTACCAGCGCAATGAATTCCTGGAAATTTTTGGCCGGCAGCGAAGGATGGGTGACGATGATGTTCGGCTGCTCGGTGGCCAGCGAAATCGTCGTCAGGTCGCGTATTGCGTTGTAGGGCAGTTGTTTGTAGAGCGCGGCATTGAAGGCGAGGCTGATGTTGCCGAGCAGCAGCGTGTAGCCGTCGGGTGCGGCCTTGCTGGCAATGTCGGTGCCGAGCGTGCTGCCGGCGCCGCCGCGGTTGTCGATGACTATGGTTTGTCCGAGCAGCGGGCCGACGCCGTCGGCGAGCAGGCGCGCGCTGATGTCGCTGCCGCCGCCGGCGGCGAACGGCACGATCATGCGGATCGGTCTGGCCGGATAGTTCTGGGCCTGCGCGGACATTGCGGCCAGCAGTGTGGTCATCGTCAGCGCAGCCAGGATTTTCAGATGCATCGGACGCCCCCCGTTTTATGGACTGGAACTCGCCATGCGGCGGCAACTGCCGCTTCAGGCCATGCCGATGTGCCCCGGCATTACGTGAAGCATATCACTACACCGCGGGCAGATCATGCATTGCAGGCGGAGTAACCGGCATAAGAGAGTCGGCAAGAAGCGGGGGGGCGGTCCGCTTACGCAGCCTTGACGGCGCGCGCCTGCGCTTTTTCGCCGATGAGGCAGTCCATCGCCGCGGCGACGCCGCCCTTTTTATGCGGCACGCCCGCGAGTTCCAGACCCATCTCGACCCCGGCCAGCGTGCCCAGCAGCGTCAGGTCGTTGAAATCGCCGAGGTGGCCGATGCGGAACACCTTGTCGGCGATCTTGCCCAGCCCGCTGCCCAGCGACATGTTGAAACGCTCCAGCACAACCTTGCGGAAAGCGACTTCGCTGTGGCCTTCCGGCATCATCACCGCGGTCAGCGCGCTGGAATACTCCGCCGGATTCTGGCAGAGGATTTCGAGACCCCAGGCGCGCACCGCGCGGCGGGTGGCTTCGGCGTGGCGGTCGTGGCGGGCGAATACGTTGTCCAGCCCCTCTTCCTCGAGCAGCATGTTCAGCGCCTCGCGCAGGCCGTAGAGCAGATTGGTCGCCGGCGTGTACGGGAAAAAACCGTTTTTGTTGGGGCCCAGCATTTCTTCCCAGGACCAGTACGAGCGCGGCAGCTTCGCGGCCTTGCCTGCCGCCAGCGCCTTGTCGGAGAACGCATTGAACGACAGTCCCGGCGGCAGCATCAGACCTTTTTGCGAACCGGCGATGGTGACATCGACGCCCCATTCGTCATGGCGGTAATCGATGGAGGCCAGCGAAGAAATGGTATCGACCATCAGCAGCGCGGGATGTTTGGCGCGGTCCATGGCCTTGCGCACCTCATGGATGCGCGAGGTGGAGCCGGTGGAGGTTTCGTTGTGGACTACGCACACCGCCTTGATGGCGTGGGATTTGTCGGCAGCGAGGCGCGCTTCGATGGCCGCGGGATCGGCGCCGTGGCGCCAGTTGCCGGCGATGAATTCGGGCTTGATGCCCATGCGCAGCGCGAGGCTCTGCCACAGGCTGGCGAACTGGCCGGTTTCGTACATCAGCACGGCGTCGCCCGGTGACAGCGTATTGACCAGCGCGGCTTCCCACGCGCCGGTGCCCGACGCCGGAAATATGACGACATGACCTTTGGTCCTGAACACCTGTTTCATGCCGGCGAGTACGTCCTTGCCGAGTTGCGCGAACTCGGGGCCGCGATGATCAATGGTCGGACGGTCGATGGCGCGCAACACGCGGTCGGGCACATTGGTGGGACCGGGAATCTGCAGGAAATGGCGGCCGGCGGCGTAGGTCATGATCGGGCTCCAGAGAGGAGTAAATGAGCAGGCATGGTAACGCCGACGCCACACCAGGGCAAACACTTTTTTGTATGCAAAATTGGATTTCACCCCCCGTCCAACAGAGGCGTTATAAATAACTTATTGTTTTTATTGATATTTATTTATTGCCATGAAGGTGGGGCGGTTGTATTATGCATACAAACGGAGTTTGCCCATGCCCGATACTGCAACAACCACAGCCCAGATCACTTCCCTGGCCGAACGCCGCCTGCTGCATGAAACCGTGATCGGCCAGTTGCGCGATCTGATCGTGCAGGGCGAGCTCGCGCCCGAAA
This sequence comes from uncultured Bordetella sp., assembly GCA_964486865.1. Lineage (GTDB taxonomy): Bacteria > Pseudomonadota > Gammaproteobacteria > Burkholderiales > SG8-41. The sequence continues at coordinate 10,146 of CAZAOZ010000067.1, read as the reverse complement.
GCAAACTCAACGAACGCGTGCTGGCGGAAAAGCTCGGCACTTCACGCACGCCGCTGCGCGAGGCGATCAAGTTTCTCGCCTCGGAAGGCCTCGTTGAGTTACTGCCCCACCGCGGCGCGGTGGTGGCGCCGCTGAAGCCGGAAAAAATGAAGGAAGTGTTTGTCGTGCTCGGCGCGCTGGAAGCTCTGGCCGGCGACCTCGCCTGCCGCAACGCGACGGAACAAGACATCGCGGAAATCCGCGCGCTGCATTACCACATGCTCGCGCACCACGCGCGCGGCGAACTGGCGCCGTATTTCCGCTACAACCAGCAGATCCATATCAAGATCATGGAGTGTGCGGGCAACGCCACGCTGGCGCAGGTTTACGGGGGACTCAATGCCCACGTGAAGCGCGCCCGCTACCTGGCCAACCTGTCGCGCGAGCGCTGGGACAAGGCGGTGCAGGAGCACGAGGACATGCTCGATGCGCTGGTCAGGCGCGACGGCGCGCGGCTGCAGACCCTGCTGCGCGACCATCTTGCCAACAAGCTGGTGCTGGTGATGGAAGCGCTGGCCGCACCGCGCGCGGAGCCGGCACCATGAATGCGCCCGCGAAACCGGTGCACCCGGTGCAGTTTGTGCGCTCATCGCCCGGGCACAGCGCACTGGCGCAGCGCCTGCGCCATGAGTTGCGCGGCGACGTGCTGTTCGATGCCGCATCGCGCGGACGTTACTCCACTGATGCGTCGATTTACCAGATCGAGCCCGTCGGCGTGGTCGTGCCGCGTGACGAAGATGACGCGCTGACCGCGCTGCAGATTGCCATCGAGGCCGGAGTGCCGGTGCTGCCGCGCGGCGGCGGCACCTCGCAGTGCGGCCAGACCGTCGGCACGGCGCTGGTGCTTGATGTATCAAAGCACCTCAATGAAATCATCGCTTTCGACAAGGACGCCAGCACGGTGACGGTGCAGCCCGGCATGGTGCTCGACCACCTGAACGCATGGCTGAAGCCGTATGGCCTGTGGTTTCCGGTGGATGTATCCACCAGCGCGCAGGCGACCATCGGCGGCATGGCCGGCAACAATTCCTGCGGCTCGCGCTCCATAGCCTACGGCAACATGGTGCATAACGTGCTGGGCATCGATGCCTGGCTGCCCGACGGCGCGTCGTACCGGTTCGGACCATTGCCGCAGGAACTTTCGCAACTCGGCGGCCCGCAGGGCTACCGCGATCTGGTCGGACGCATCAGCGCGATTGCGCGGCGCGAAGCCGAGGAAATCGAACACCGTTATCCCAAGGTGCTGCGCCGCGTCGGCGGCTACAACCTCGACATGCTGCTGCCGCCGGGCGCCAACATGGCGCATCTGCTGGTGGGTTCCGAGGGCACGCTGGCGTTTTCGCGGCGCGTCGAACTGAAACTGTCGCCGCTGCCGCGCCACAAGACGCTGGGCATCTGCCATTTTCCGACGTTTTTTCAGGCGATGGAGGCGCCGCAGCACATCGTCAAACTGAAACCGGCGGCGGTCGAACTGGTGGACAGCACGATGATCGCTCTGGCGCGCAGCAATCCCGCCTTCCGGCCCATCGTCGATCAGTGCGTCAAGGGTGAACCCGCGGCCATCCTGCTGGTGGAATTCGCCGGCGACGATCGTGACGCGCAGATCCGCCGGCTGCAGGAGTTGGTGGAACTGATGGGCGAGCGCGGCTTGCCGGGCAGCGTGGTTGAAGTCATCGATCCTGCGCTGCAGCGCGAATTCTGGGAGGTGCGCAAGGCGGGGCTGAACATCATGATGTCGATGAAGGGCGACGGCAAGCCGGTGTCGTTCATCGAGGACTGCGCGGTGCCGCTGGAGCATCTTGCCGAATATACCGACCGCCTGACGCAGGTATTCAGCAAGCACGGCACCCAGGGCACCTGGTATGCGCACGCCTCGGTCGGCTGCCTGCATGTGCGGCCGATTCTCGACATGCGCCGCGACGGCGCGCAGAAAATGCGCGCGATTGCCGAAGAAGCCGCGGCGCTGGTCAAGCAGTACAAAGGCTCGTACTCGGGCGAGCACGGCGACGGGCTGGTGCGCTCGGAATGGATCGCGCCGTTTTTCGGGCCGAAGCTGACGGGCGCGTTTGAAGAAATAAAAGACATCTTTGATCCCAAAGGGCTGCTCAATCCGGGCAAGATCGTGCGGCCGTCGAAACAGGATGACCGCACGCTGTTCCGTTTCAAGCCGGGTTACGCGGCAGAACCGCTGACCACCGCGCTCGACTGGAGCGAGTGGGGTGGCCTGGATAAGGCCGTCGAGATGTGCAACAACAACGGGCATTGCCGCAAGTTCGATGCCGGCACCATGTGTCCGTCATACCGCGTCACCCGCGAAGAGCAGCATCTGACGCGCGGCCGCGCCAACACGCTGCGCCTGGCGTTGTCCGGACAGCTTGGTAAGGATGCGCTGACTTCCGCGCCGGTGCGCGAGGCGATGGAGCTGTGCGTGTCGTGCAAGGGCTGCAAGCGCGAGTGCCCGACCGGCGTCGATATGGCCAAAATGAAAATCGAATTCCTGCACCACTGGCAGCAGCGTCATGGCCTGACGCTCAAGGAACGGCTGATCGCTTACCTGCCGCGCTATGCGCCGTGGGCGGCGCGTTTCGCGCCCTTGGCTAATGTGCTGCAGAACATAGCCAAGCCACTGCTCGGTTTCGCGGCCAAGCGCACATTGCCGCGATGGCGGCGTACCGTCCCCCTCTCCCCCAATGCTTTGGGGGAGAGGGCGGGGGTGAGGGGCGACAGCAGCAGTCGCAGTAATACCGTTGTTCCCCCTCACCCTATCCCTCTCCCCCAAACTAATGGGGGAGAGGGGATTTGCAGTGGCGAAGTAGTCCTCTTCGTCGATACCTTCAGCAGGTACTTCGAACCGGAAAACGCCCGTGCTGCCGTGCGGGTGCTGGAAGCCGCGGGTTATAGCGTGCATCTGCCGCGCCCCGCGGACGACACGCGGCCGTTGTGCTGCGGCCGGACTTTTCTCGCCGGCGGACTGGTCGAGGAGGCGCGCGCAGAAGCGCAGCGCATGATCGATACTCTGAAACCGTACGTCGAACGCGGCGTGCCGGTGATCGGCCTGGAGCCGTCCTGCCTGTTTTCACTGCGCGACGAATTCCTGTCGATGCTGCCGGGCGAGGCGGCGACGCAGCTCTCCCGCAACGCATTCCTGTTCGAGGAGTTCATCGAGCGCGAACACGCCGCCGGCCGGCTGCAACTCAAACTGAAGGCGCTGCCGCAGTCCAAAGCCCTGCTGCACGGCCATTGTCACCAGAAGGCGTTTGCGGCGATGCCCGCGGTGCGCAAGGTGCTGGCGCTGGTGCCCAACCTCAACGTGGAAGTGGTCGAAACGAGCTGCTGCGGCATGGCCGGCAGTTTCGGCTACGAGGCCAAGCACTACGAGGTTTCCATGCGCATGGCGGAAGCTGCGCTGCTGCCGAAAGTACGCGAAGCGGACCACTCAACCCTGATCGTCGCCGACGGCACCAGTTGCCGACACCAGATTCATGACGGCACGGCGCGCGAGGCGGTGCATGTGGCGCGGGTGCTGGAGGCTGCGCTGGCGTGATCGGTAATTACCCCCTCTCCCGCAGGGCAGGACAAGGGAACACTTGAAGCAAAGCAGAGGGCTGGGGAGAGGGGCTCGGGCCGGTTGACAAAGTGTAGCCGTATGGCTACAGTTCCCCATGGTCGAAGTTCGCAAGACCACAACCTTTGTCATATGGCTCGATGGTCTGCGCGACCTTAAGGCCAGGGCGCGCGTTCAGGCACGCATCGAGCGTCTGGCTGCGGGAAATCCCGGTGATGTCGAGCCTGTGGGCGAAGGCGTATCGGAAATGCGGATTGATTACGGTCCCGGCTATCGCGTGTATTTCAAACGACGCGGCAAGGAGCTGATCATTTTGCTGGCCGGTGGCGACAAAAGCACACAATCGAAAGACATCAAAACCGCGCTGCGACTCGCGCGCGGTCTTTAGGAGCAAAGCACATGGCAAAGACTGCTACCACCCGTTACGACGTAGCCGAACACCTCAGAACGCCGAAAGAAATGGCGGCATACCTTGAAGCCTGTCTGGAGGAAGCGAATGGAGATGCTGCCTTTATCGCCAAGGCGCTGGGCGATATCGCGCGCGCCAAAGGCATGGCGCAGGTTGCAAGGGATGCCGGCCTGTCCCGCGAAAGCCTGTACAAGGCGCTGTCCGGGGATCGCAGCCCCGGTTTCGACACCATCCTGAAAGTGATCGGCGCGCTGGGATTGAAGTTGCATGCCGAGGCAAGCAAATGATAATCGGCGAAATTAAATAGGGCTCCGTCCCCGAGATTGCCGAGATTGGTCGTTAGAGCATTCTCACACTCCATGCGCTCATCAATGTGAGGGGCGCTTTTTGTTCCAGCGCCGAAACTGCCGTCCAGTGTTGGTTTCGCCTCGTTTAGTGGATTCTCAATCTGACGGATCCAAAGTACCGCGGATCCAAAGTACCGGAGTGGATTTCTTTTACAAAAACGCGCCTCAAATTTCGCGCGTGTAGCGGCGGACTTTCGCCTCGTCGATGGTGATGCCGAGGCCCGGCCCGGTCGGTACGCTGAAATGGCCTTCTTTCAGCGCGACCGGCTCGGTGACGATGTCGTCGGCCAGATAGGGGCTCGACAGGCTGACGCCCCAGTCCACCGCAGGGATCGCCGCGGCCAGGTGCAGCAGTCCGGCGCTGGCGATGCCGGCTTCGGCGATTTTGCAGGCGAGGTTGACGCGCATGTCGAGCTGCTCGCAAAGCAGCGCGGCGTCATATACCGGGCGCATGCCGCCCAGCTTGATGGTTTTCAGGCTGCAGCCGTGCGCGGCCTTCATTGCGTGATGCCGGCGCAGATCATCGATGCTGTGCAATCCCTCATCAACGCCGATCTTGATTTGGCTGGCGGCGGCGACGCGCGCCATGCCCGCCACGTCATGCCCGGCGACCGGCTGCTCGAAAAAGGCTATGCGCGTATCGGCGATGCCCCGCACGAAGCGGATGGCTTCGTCCGGCGTCCATGCCTGATTGGCGTCGGTGCAGATCAGGACATCGTCATTCTTTACCGAAGCGGCGACCGCGCATGCGCGTTCGGCATCGGCTTCGGGCGTGCTGACGCCGACTTTTATTTTGATCGCGACATAACCTTCGGCAAGGCGTTTCTGCGTTTCCGCAATGTCGCCTTCGGTGCTGCCGGTGCCGATCAGGCGCAGCGCGGGAATGCGGGTGCGCTGCGCGCCGCCGAGCAGCTCATAAACCGGTTTGCCGCGCGCCTTGCCCCAGGCGTCGAACAGCGCCATTTCGATCGCGGCCTTGGCGCCGTTGTTGCCGTAGAGATATTGCCCCGCGCGGTGCATGACGGCGGCGATGTCATCGGCGGGCATGCCTACCAGCTTGTCCGCGAGATAACGCACCGCGGCGACCATGCTGCCCAGCGTCTCGCCGGTCATGGTCGGCGCCGATGCCGCTTCGCCCCAGCCGACGATGCCGCCCTGCGTTTCCACGCGCACCAGCAGATTCTCGGCGTTGCGTATTTCCTCGAACGACATTTTCACCGGCTTGATCAGCGGCAGGCTGATGGCGATGGGCTGGATGTGTTTGATGGACATGCCTGTTCCCGAAGAAAAACGGCGCCCGGGGCGCCGTTAAAACGTGAATTAAATCAACAACTTATATTGTTGCCGAGCAGGGCGCTCAAATCTTGCCGATTTTCTGCACCGCGCGCGCCATGCGTTTGTAATCGGCATCGAAGAATGCCTTGAAATCCGCCGTATCGCGGTAATCAGGCACCACTTGCACCTTGTCCAGCGCATCCTTGAACAAGGGATCGGCCGCGGCCTTGCGCACCAGATCGCGCAGTTGCGCCAGCGTGGCGTCGGGGATGCCGGCAGTCGTGAATACGCCGACCCACAGATAGGCTTCGAGGTCGATGCCCTGTTCCTTGAAGGTGAGCGTATTGGGGAACGACGGATGCCGCTTCGCGCCGGTGTTGCCGATGGGCTTGAGTTTGCCGGCGACGACGTGCGGATGCACGGCAGCCGGGCCGCTGGCCGTGGCATCGGCATGGCCGCCCAGGGCCTGGGTGATGGCCGGGCCGCCGCCGGTGGTCGGGATGTGGCGCATCTTGATGCCGGTGGCGTCGATGAACATTTCAAAAGGCACGTGCGTGATGCCATACGGGCCCGAAGACGAGAAGGTGCTTGCCCCGCCGGCCTTCTTGACGATCGCGGCGAACTCCTTGCCGTTTTTCGCCGGCACCGACGGATGCACCACCATGATCAGCGGATCCGCGCTCATCAGCGCGACCGGCTGGATCTGCGCCAGCGTGTAGGGTGACTTGATGCCGTAGAGCTTGTCTTTCTCGATGACCAGATAAAGATTGGGCGTGGTGATCAGCAGCGTATGGCCGTCGGGAGGCTGGTTGGCGACGAAGGCGGTGCCGACCGCCGCGGTGCCGCCGGAGCGATTGACCACCGGCGCCGGCTGTTTGGTCAGGCGCTCGATGACGGCGGACAGCGGCTGGGCGTGGATCTGGTTCATGCCGCCCGGCGGATTCGGTACCACGACGGTCATGGCTTTGCTCGGGAAACCCTGCGCGTTTGCGCCGACGGCGGCGGCGCACGCAAGTGCGATCAACAATCGTTTCATCTGGAACTCCTCAACGTGGATTATCGGGGCTGCGTTGCATCGCCCGCTTTGGAAGGCTGCGGAAAAACGTTAACCCCATATCCCCCCCCTGTCAACCGCGCGACCAAGCAGATCGCATGCAGATACTGTTGGCAACGCGCGGCAAACTGGTTAGCCTACGGCACTTATTCATCATCTTCATGACCGGCGCGCGCCTTGATGGTCGCGCGCTGACGAATCTCCAGACAAGACGGGCATGTCAAAAAAAATCCATTCCATATTGATTTACGGCTACGGCGTCATGGGCCGGGGCGTGGCGCGCACATTTGCCGCCCACGGTTTTGATACCACGGTGCGCAGCAGCCGCGCCGCCGAACTCAAAGACTTGCCCGACGGCGTGCGCGCGGTCGATCGCCTGCCGAAGAAACCACCCGATCTGGTGCTGGAACTGGTCCCTGAAAACGTCAAGACCAAACAACAGGTTTATGCGGAAGTCGAAGCCGCGTATCCCGACGGCGATGTCATCCTGGCCACCGGAACCTCCGGACTGGATCTGGTCGAATTGGCGCGGCCGCTCAAACACCCCGAACGTTTTATCGGCCTGCATTACTTCATGCCCGCCGACCAGACGCTGGTGGTGGAAGTGATGGCGGGGCCGCACACGCCCGCGGCGCTGGTCGATGCGGCAGCGGAGGTGCTGCGCCGCACCGGCAAGGAACCGGTGGTGCTCTACAAACCCATCGTCGGCTTTCTGGTCAACCGCCTGCAGCATGCCATCCTGCATGAGGCCTACTATCTGATCGAAGCCGGCGTGGCCAGCGCGGCCGACATCGATCACGCCGCGCGGCGCATGCTCGCGCCGCGCATGTGCATCAACGGTCTGATCCAGCAAAAAGACATCAGCGGACTGAAAATCCACGCCGAAGCGCAGGCGTCCATCGTGCCGCAACTGTTCCATAACCGTACCCCCGATCCGATGCTGCAGGACATGGTCAAAAACGGGGAAACCGGTCTCGCCGCCGGCAAGGGTTTCTACGACTGGGCGGCGTGTGATGCCGAAACCGTGCGCAAGCAGGCTTCGGCGCAGCTGGCCAAGCTGACGGCATTTCTCGATTCCGGCGTGGTTGCGCCGGGGCCGCGCACGCAGCCCAAGCCGCGCGATCCGCGGCGGTGATTGCCGGCGTACTCCGGGCTGGCGCCGGAGCCGGGCGCGCACTATCCATTAAAATGGCGCGATGAGCGGCGAAATCCTGGTGACGCGCGATGGGCCGGTGGCCACGGTGGCCCTGTCCAATCCGGAAAAGCTGAATGCGCTGACGGTGGCCATGTGGCGCGAACTCGCCGCGGTCATGGCGCGGCTGTCGGCCGACGATGCGCTGCGCTGCGTGGTGCTGCGCGGCGCCGGCAGCGAGGCGTTTGCCGCGGGCGCCGACATTGCCGAATTCGCCACGGCGCGCGACACGGCGGAACAGGGCAAGGTGTATCACCGTGAACTGGTGTACGGCGCGCTGCGTGCGGTGGGCGAGTGCCGGCATCCGACAGTGGCGATGATCCACGGCGCCTGCGCCGGCGGCGGGCTGGAACTCGCCTGCCAGTGCGACTTGCGCATCGCCGGGCACAGCGCGCGTTTCGGCGTGCCGATCAACCGCCTGGGTTTTGCCATTGCTTACGACGAACTGGCGGCGCTGCTGCCGCTGATGGGGCGCGCCGCAGTGCTGGAAATCCTCATCGAAGGCCGCATGTGGAGCGCCGCGGAGGCGCAGGCCAAAGGATTGCTGACGCGATTGGTGCCCGATGAGCAGCTTGCCGCGGAAACGGCGGCGACCGTGCAGCGCATTGCCGACGGCGCGCCGCTGGTCGCGCGCTGGCACAAACAGTTTATCCGGCGGTTGACGCCGCAGCCCGCGCCGCTGAGTGACGCCGAGATCGACGCCAATTTCGATTACTTCAGCACCGAGGATTACCGCATCGGCTACGCTGCGTTCATGCAGAAGAAAAAGCCCAGCTTTACGGGACGCTGACTATGGACTCTGTTTTTTCATTACCCAATTACCCAATTACTTAATTACCAAATTATTTCGTTACATCACCATATTCAGGAACATCATGGCTGGACCGTTATCGCACATCAAAGTACTGGACCTGTCACGCGTGCTGGCCGCGCCGTGGGCCGGGCAGAATCTTGCCGACCTCGGCGCGCAGGTGATCAAGGTGGAGCGTCCGGGCGGCGGCGACGATTCGCGCGCGTTCGGGCCGCCGTGGCTGAAAGACGCGGCGGGCGCGGATACCAAGGAATCGGCGTATTTCGCGGCGGCGAATCGCGGCAAGCGATCGATCACCGTCAACCTGTCGAAACCGGAAGGCCAGGAACTGGTGCGCAAGCTGGCGGCGGAAGTCGATGTGCTGCTGGAGAACTACAAGTTCGGCGACCTCGCGCGCTATGGTCTGGGCTATGAGGACTTGCGCAAAATCAATCCGCGGCTGATCTACTGTTCGGTCACGGGATTCGGCCAGACCGGCCCGTACCGCGAACGTCCCGGTTATGACTTCATGATCCAGGGCATGGGCGGGCTGATGAGCATCACCGGGGAACGCGATGATCTGCCCGGCGGCGGGCCGCAGCGGGTCGGCGTGCCCATCGTCGATATCATGACCGGCATGTATGCATCGATCGCGGTGTGTGCGGCACTGGCGCATCGCGCCGAGACCGGCACCGGCCAGCATCTCGACCTGGCGCTGCTCGACACCCAGGCGGCGTTTCTCGCCAATCAGGCGATGAATTATCTGGCCACGGGCGAAGTGCCGGGGCGGCTGGGCAACGCGCACCCGAACATCGTGCCGTACCAGACTTTCCGCACCAGCGACGGCGACATCATCCTCGCCTGCGGCAATGACAACCTGTTCAACAAGTTCTGCGAGATCGCCGGCTGTGCGGAACTGGCGAAAGATCCGCGCTACGCCACCAATGCCAAGCGCGTTGAAAACCGTATCGAAATCACTGCACTGCTGAACGCCGTGTTCGCCAAGCGCAGCACGCGCGACTGGGTGGATGCGCTGGAAACCGCCGGCGTGCCCAACGGGCCGATCAACAATATCGCGCAGGTGTTCGCGGAGCCGCAGGTCGTGGCGCGCGGCGTCAAAATCGAAATGGATCACCCGACCGCCGGCAAGGTGCCGCTGGTGGCCAGCCCGATGCGGTTTTCCGAAACCCCGGTGGAATACAAACTGCCGCCGCCGACGCTGGGACAGCATACCGACGAAATCCTGCGCGAGGTGCTGAAGCTGGGTGATGCTGAGATTGCGCAGCTGCGGGCGGCAAAAATCGTTTAGGTGACTGTGACTGGTAACTGGTGACTGGTAAGCAGTAAGCAGTAAGCAGTAAGCGGCAAGCCGTAGCGGTAGGCGTTGATGGCGCCGCATGATCGGCGCCACTTTTCATTTACCGCTCACCGCTCACCGCTCACCGCTCACCGCTCACCGCTCACCGCTCACCGCT
>CAZAOZ010000066.1:0-18179 GCA_964486865.1 uncultured Bordetella sp. | reverse complement strand
CCCGCAGGGCGGGAGAGGGCTGGGGAGAGGTTGGGTGGCGAGTTTATTTTTCAACATAAACTGGTGTTGGCTGGCATACCCCTCTCCCTAACCCTCTCCCCGTAATCGGGGAGAGGGAACATGATTGTGAGATTGTTGAATTAAAAATGGAATAACTTCACCACCGAATCGGAGCGCGGTCATTGCGCCGCTTTTGTTGCGGCCCGACGCTGCCGCAGCGTTGCCGCCAGTTCACGCACCACCATCGCGTAGTTGATGCTGCGGTTGTAGCGCGTGATCACATAAAAATTGTTGAGTCCCAGAAAATAACGCGGGCCGGTTTCAGTCTCGATCATGATCAGCGCGGCCATGGCATCGTCAGCCACCGGCTCCAGCGGCACGACGCCGCGCTTGCGGAACTCCGCGACCAGGGTATGCGGCGCGAGCCCCGCGCCCAGCAACGCATCAATCGCGGTCTCGCCGACATCCACCGCCGCCGCCACTGCTGCGCCCGCTTTCCAGCCGAACTGGCGGTAATAATTCGCCACGCTGCCGATGGCATCGACTGTGCCGCGCAGATCGCGCCGGCCGTCGCCGTCGAAATCCACCGCGTATTTCCGGTAGCTGCTCGGCAAAAACTGCGGAATGCCGATGGCGCCGGCAAAAGAACCCCTGACCGCAGTCAGGTTCATCCCGGTTTCCCGCGACAGCAACAGAAACTGCTCCAGCTCGCCGCGGAAAAATTCCGCACGGCGGGGATAACCGAAGGCCAGCGTCACCAGCGCATCGAATACGCTGACGGTGCCGGTGCGGCGACCGAACAATGTTTCGATGCCGATGGTGGCGACGATGATCTCCGGATCCACCTGAAACTCCGCCGCCGCCCGCTCGATGACCGGGGCATGCTCCTCCCAGAAACGGAGTCCCCCGGCAATCCGCGCCTCATCGATATGGCGTGCGCGGAATTCATGCCACGGCAGCGCGGTGGATGGCGCATCCATGGCGCGGATGATGGCACTCTGGAACTGGCTCTGGCGCAATGCCCGCTCCAGCGCCCCCTGCTCGAAACCGTGGCGCTCGACCATCGTGCGCACGAAGTCCTGCATTTCCGGCTTGAGTTCTGCCGAAGCTGCAGTACTGCTGATGGCCCACCCGCACAGCAGGACTGACACAGCGCACCAACGAACGATGATTAGCCGTAAAAACATCCGCGAATTGTACGCGCTCGGGGTGCTGCGAGTACGTCGTTAATCACGCCGCTCAAAACCAAAACGCGGGATCAGCAGGACACCACCGGAATGAGCCTGCAGTTAAGGGGTGAAACGACGTCCCGAGGTACCGGACGCCGCGGTATGCCGCAGCGCCAACCGCTCAGGCGCGGATGCTTTTATCGACGGGCTGCAGCGGCGCCAGACCCGGATACGGATCCACCACCGTCCCCTTGCCCACCGTGTGCATGGACAGCAAGGTGCGTCCGATGGCCAGCCATTGTTCGCGGGCCGCTGCCGGCATGGCTTCATAGATTTTGACCAGACCGATCACGTCGCCGTCTCCCAGATCAATCTGGGTCGATGAAGTATCACCCACCGCGAGCCAGCGCGCACGCACCTGCAGCACATCGGCCAGCTTGTAGAGGTTTTCGTGGGTCATGTTCTTGGTGTCGCCGTTGATCCAGCGATGCACCGTCTGCCGGGGCAGTCCGACGCGCCGGCCGAGTTCAGCCACGGACTTCATGCCGCAGGTAATCATGGCCGTACGGATGCGTGTGGCGATGGAGTTTTCCGGATCGCCTGATTCCACCTTGATACGTCCTCTGCCCATAAGCTTTGATACCCCTCCGTGCAAGGTCACTGCACGGTGACACACTATTGCGTATAACTTACATGGCGCTTACAGGAAGAAGACCTTTCATCAAAAGGCAATAATGAGTGACAAACAGAAATAAAAAGTTACAAAAAAACAATGCAGAGAAGAGGATTACTTACTCTTGATCCCGCACGTTTAGTGCCCCGGCAGCCTGATCATCTTCCCGACGGGATAACCCAGCACGCCGTTGTGGGCGAAGACATAACAACTGTTGCGGCCCAGATCGCCGGTGACTGCAATCATGTAATCCTCCGGCTTCCACACGATGGGCACCATGCGTTCCGGGTCGTCGGATTCATGGAACACCCCGGGTATGCGCCCGGCCGCATGTTCCTCGGCGAGATTCCAGGTCGGCTTTTGCGTCCAGTCGCGCAGGTAGCGCTCGAATACCCGCGCGGGCATGCGCGCATGCTCGAACAACTGCTGCTTGAACTGCTGTTTTGACCAACCGCCGGCGGCAATGGTCTCGGCGAGGATGGGTGACAGCAAAATCAGCGGCCGCAGCGTGCCCATGCCCTGCCCCACGGTGAACATGATCTGCCACGAATACTGCTTGATTACGGCATCCGCGATATAGGGCAGCAAGGCTTCGGGTGTTGCGCCTGATACCGACGAGATGTGATTGCCACCGGTATAGCGGCCGATGGACAGCGTGTTGCTGCCAGCGGGAAAACCGAATTCCGTGCAGTTCGGCGGCCAGCCGATTTTTGCCAGCACGTCCTCGTTTTCCGCGACGACCACGCGCCAGGTGTTGCCGAAAGTGGCCTTGTCGTTTTTATGCGGCAGAAAGCCGGCGACATTGCGCAGATACAGCCGCCAGAAGCGGCCGACGCTGGTGTTCGCCTGGAACCCGTCGCGCATCACGCCCTGCGTGTAATTGAAACCCAGCGTCTTGATGATGGGACCGTTCAGCAGAATCAGCGTCTCGCCGCCCGGCGTATTGCCGCTGTGCTCGACGCCATAGTCGTGATCCGCCATGGCTTCGATCAGCGCGACCAGCACCGGCATGTATTCGGGCCGGCAACCCGCCATCACGCCGTTGACCGCCACGCTCCATACCGTCGCCGCGCGGCTGTCCGGCAGCAGGATGCCCAGCACTTCATCGGGCTGGCGGTCGGTGTGCCGCAAAAACGCCGCAACCTTCTCCGCCGTCGGCGGCACGATGGGCAGCCCGTCCGACAGTTCGTGCGCGATGAAGTATTCGTTGATGTCCTCGAACGAGCCGCGACAGACGATGTCGCGCATGCCGGGCTCGCCGCCCACCACCGCCTGCGCCGGCAGCTTGAGCAGGTTATCGATGACGCCTGCGAGCGTGACCTCGCGGACATTGCGCTGCAGGACTTCCGTACTCTGCAGCCCGGGATGGCCGGGCACCGACGCCACCTGGATATTGGGCATACCAAGGCCGACCGCGGCGGCCCTGGCCAGCCCCATGAAGCTCTCGCAGACCAGCGTCGAAGAAGGAATGCCGGCGATCTCGGCTGCTACACTGGCCCGCAACACGGCGGGCGTGCAACTGCCTCAACAACCCATGCCGGAAACGACGGCATCGGCCCCCAGCGCCTTCAGTTTCTGCGCCAGCGTCGCCACCACTTCGCGCTCGTCGCTGCCGTGCGTGTTCCCGAATTCGCTCCAGTTGAGGAACTTCACGCCGGGATAACGCGCCTTCAGGCTCTCTTCGAGCTGCGCGAATACTTCGTTGCCGCGGAACACATAATCCCAGACCCAGGCGATGGTCTTGCCTTCGAGGGTGTTGAGCCGCGGCGCGAGCGGTTTCACTTTGGCCTGGCGCGGACTGCGCGGCCACAGCGCTGCGTACTGTGCAATTGGCGTGTCTGTCATGTGAACTCTTTCTGACGCTGCAAAAGCGCAGAATATCGCAACACTGCAGCAGTGTCGCTGGTCGAACCAATACGTTCGTCCACACACCGCACTTCGCCAGATAAAAGTTGTCCCATCGGACCCTAATCTCCGGGTGGGATTGTGCCGGTCCCGCCTTACGGCGATCCCGTCATCCCGCGCTGGTGCGCGGGACCGCCGCGCAAAGCGCGGCGTCCTGCGCGACACGCCCCGCGTGTCGCTGGTCGAACCCGGCGGTTTCGTCCACACACCGCACTGCGCCAGATAAAAACGGCCCCGATTGGGGCCGTTTTTATCTGGCGGAGAGGGTGGGATTCGAACCCACGATACGCTTGCGCGTATTCCGGTTTTCGAGACCGGTACATTCAACCACTCTGCCACCTCTCCTGTAATCTGCGCTGCCCGTGACAAGGGGCCGCATTCTACCAGCGTCGCCGGTTTAGCGCACAGACTCCAGCGCTTTCAGCCCGCCCATGTACGGCTGCAACGCCGCCGGGATATCCACCCCGCCGTCGGCGCGCTGGTAGTTTTCCAGCACGGCGACCAGCGTGCGGCCGACCGCCAGGCCCGAGCCGTTCAGGGTATGCACCAGTTCCGTTTTGTTTTTGTCGTTGCGGAACCGCGCCTGCATGCGCCGCGCCTGGAAGCTTTCGAAATTGCTGCACGAGGAAATCTCGCGGTAGGCGTTCTGCCCCGGCAGCCAGACTTCGATGTCGTAGGTCTTGGCCGCCGAGAAGCCCATGTCGCCGGTACACAGCGTCATCGTGCGAAATGGCAATTCCAGTTTTTTCAGGATGATTTCGGCGTGGCCCGTCAGTTCCTCCAGTCCGGCATAGGACTGATCGGGATGGATGATCTGCACCAGTTCCACCTTGTCGAACTGGTGCTGGCGGATCATGCCGCGGGTGTCCTTGCCGTAGGAGCCGGCCTCGCGGCGGAAACACGGCGTGTGGCAGACAAACTTCATCGGCAGTTGCGCGCCGGCGAGGATTTCGCCGCGCACGATATTGGTCACCGGCACTTCGGCCGTCGGGATCAGGTACAGGCCGTCGGCGGTCACCGCGAACTGGTCTTCCTCGAATTTCGGGAACTGGCCGGTGCCGCGCATCGAATCCGCGTTGACCAGGTACGGCGCATAGACTTCGGTGTAGCCATGCTCCTGCGTATGCACATCGAGCATGAACTGGGCCAGCGCGCGATGCAGCCGCGACATCCCGCCCTTCATGACGACGAACCGGGCACGGGCAATTTTGGTCGCCGTCTCGAAATCGAGCAATCCCAGACCTTCGCCGATATCGACATGATCCTTCGCCTGGAAATCGAATTTCTTCGGCTCGCCGACGCGCCGCACTTCCGCGTTGGCATCGGCGTCCCTCCCCGCGGGCACGCTGGCATGCGGCACATTGGGCACGTTCATCAAAAAATCATTCAGGCGCTGCTGCACGGCTTCCAGCTTCGCTTCCAGCGCCTTCAACTGGTCGGCCTGGGCGTTGACCTCCCCCATCAGCGCAGAGGCGTCTTCCTTTTTTGCCTTCAACTGGCCGATCTGCTTCGACAGCGCGTTGCGCCGCGCCTGCAGTTCCTGCGTTTCGGTCTGGATGGTTTTGCGTTCGTGCTCGAGTGCCGCGAACTGTGCCGTGTCCAGCGTGTAGCCGCGATCGGCGAGGCGCATCGCCACCGCCTGCACATCCGTCCTCAATACATTAATGTCGAGCATGTCCGCCTCAAATCACCGTTCGCCATGCGTTACGCACCCGGGGAGCGTAACAGGGCACGGGCTGGTCAAAATTCCGAAAAGAGTCGCCATTATCGGCGAGATCACAGAATAAAAACAACGTGTTATGTATTTTTCATTTCTTGCTTTTATCGCGATCCAGCGCCCGCAGATGCGCAAGCTTCTCGGCGATTTTCGCTTCCAGCCCGCGGTCGGTGGGTTCGTAGAGCTTGAACGGCGGCATGCCCTCCGGCAGATAGTTTTCACCTGCCGCGTAAGCATCGGGCTCGTCATGCGCGTAACGGTATGCACTGCCGTAACCGAGATCCTTCATCAGTTTTGTCGGCGCATTGCGCAGATGTTCGGGCACCGGGCGCGACTGGTCGTTGCGCACCAGGTCGCGCGCGCGGTTGTGCGCGACGTAGGCGGCATTGCTTTTCGGCGCGACCGCGAGATACAGCACCGCCTGCGCCAGCGCGAGTTCGCCCTCCGGTGAACCGAGGCGTTCGTAGGTTTCACAGGCATCAAGCGTCATGCGCAGCGCGCGCGCATCGGCCAGACCGATGTCTTCCACTGCCATGCGAATCAGCCGCCGGCCGAGGTACAGCGGATCGGCGCCGCCATCGAGCATACGCGTCATCCAGTACAACGCCGCATCCGGCGCCGAACCGCGCACCGATTTGTGTAAAGCCGAGATCTGGTCATAGAACGCATCGCCGCCCTTGTCGAAACGGCGCAGGCTTTGCGTCAGCGTCTGTTTGATGAACTCTTCATCGATGTCGGTTTGTTGACTCTGCCCGGCGGCCACGCTCACCTGCTCCACCATGTTCAGCAAGCGGCGCGCATCGCCGTCGGCATAAGCCACCAGCGCATCCCGGGCACCATCATATAATTTCAATGAAAACAACGGGTTACTGACCGCTCGCGCCAGCAGCCCGGAGAGATCGGCACCAGTGAGCGGCTGCAGCACATACACCGCCGCGCGTGACAGCAGCGCGCCGTTCACTTCGAACGACGGATTCTCGGTGGTGGCGCCGATGAAGGTGAGCAACCCCTGCTCGACAAACGGCAGGAAGGCATCCTGCTGCGACTTGTTGAAGCGATGCACTTCATCGACGAACAGGATGGTGCGGCGCCCGCTCTGCTGCAGCACGGCTTCCGCGCGCACCACGGCTTCGCGGATTTCCTTGACGCCGGCGAGTACCGCCGAGATGGCGATGAATTCGGCGTCGAAGGCCTGCGCCATCAGCCGCGCCAGCGTGGTCTTGCCCACGCCCGGCGGACCCCACAGGATCATTGAATGCGGTTTGCCCGCTTCAAACGCCAGCCGCAGCGGTTTGCCGGGCCCGAGCAGATGCTGCTGGCCCACCACGTCGTCAAGCGTGCGCGGCCGCATCCGCTCGGCCAGCGGCGCGTCGGGCTCACGCTTCGCAAACAGGTCGTTCAACGCTTATTCGCTGATGAGATCAGCGCCTTTGGGCGGCGTGAAGCGGAAGACTTCAGCCGCAATGCGCGGATTGCGCTCAATGTCGGTGAACGTGATCACCGTGATCTGCCCGAACGCATCCCGGAGTTCCATGGCCTGCAGCCCCGCCTTGCCGAAGCCCATGCGCACGCGCTCGAAAGCCGTGTCCCGGCTCTTCGGCACCGCGTCCAGCCAGTCGAGGCCGTTGTCGTGGCCGCTGTTGGAAAGAATGTAGTCGCGTTCCAGATCGTTGCTGCCGGAGAGCAATGCGGCGGGACTCGCCCCCAGCGCGCGGTCGAGCTTGCGCACGGTGACCTGGTTGAGATCCTTGTCGTAAATCCATAGCTTGGCGCCATCGCCGACGATAACCTGTTCGTACGGCTTGACGTAGTCCCAGCGGAATTTCCCCGGACGCGAAAACTGCATGACGCCCTGCGCCTGCTGCAGCGGTTTCAGGTTCTTGTCGAGCACCATCTGCGCAAAACGCGCCTTGACCGACTGCGTCTGATTGAGAAACACCTTCAGCGCGTCCGTGCCCGCCGCGGATGCCAGCCCCGGCAGCAAAGCAATGATGATCAGCAAAGCACGCATCAGGAGCCCTTGCGCAAGCGTTCGATGTTGGCGATACGGCCTGAACGCAGCAAGACTGTGGTCAGGAATGGATGAGCCGGCGTCGGGTAGTAATAAAATGTTTTCAGACCTTCGCGCAGATTGTCGAACGACTGGTGATCGGGCTTGCCGGCGCGCAGCACCAGTTCGCCTTCAGTCATGCCGTGCTCCAGCCGTATGAATATCTCGAACGGCATGCCGCGTGGCGCAGGTTCCGGCGTCGCCGCGGCTTGCGCAAATCCGGCCGCAGCGCACAGTGCGGCGACCGGAATCAGGTAACGGAGGTTCATGACAAACCCTCAGACCGCGCGCGCAGGCAAAAGTTTGGCTTGACGCCGCGCCGCGTCAATCCGCATCCGACGCTGAAGCCGGCACCAGCACTTCCCGGTTGCCGTTGGATTGCATGGTTGATACCAGGCCGGCGCGCTCCATTTGCTCGATCAGGCGCGCCGCGCGGTTGTAGCCGATACGCAAATGGCGCTGCACCAGGGAAATCGACGGCCGGCGCGTCTTCAGCACGATGGCCACGGCCTGGTCGTACAGCGGATCGGCTTCGCCGTTGCTGCCCTCGGCACCTTCCACCGACCCGTCAGCCGAGGCCTCCGGACTTTCGAGTACTTCCTCAATGTACTGGGGCTTGGCGAGACTCTTCAGGTGGGCCACCACCTTGTGTACTTCCTGGTCGCCGACAAACGCCCCGTGTACCCGCTGGGTGTAGCCCTGCCCCGGCGGCAGAAACAGCATGTCACCCTGCCCCAGCAGCGCTTCCGCCCCCATCTGATCGAGTATGGTGCGCGAATCGACCTTGGCCGATACCTGGAATGCAATGCGTGTCGGAATGTTGGCCTTGATCAGCCCCGTGATCACATCCACCGACGGCCGCTGCGTGGCGAGGATCAGGTGGATGCCGGAGGCGCGCGCCTTTTGCGCAAGCCTGGCGATCAGTTCCTCTATTTTCTTGCCGACCACCATCATCAGGTCGGCGAGTTCGTCAATCACCACCACGATCAGCGACATTTCATGCAGCGGCACCGGATTGTCCGGCGTGGAACTCAGCGGATTGTTCAGCGGTGCTTTTTTCTTGATGGCGTCGCGCACCTTCTGGTTGAAACCGGCCATGTTGCGCACGCCCAGCATCGACATCAGCTTGTAGCGGCGTTCCATTTCGCCGACGCACCAGTTGAGCGCGTTGGCCGCCTGCCGCATGTCGGTCACCACCGGCGCCAGCAGATGCGGAATACCCTCGTACACCGACAGTTCCAGCATCTTGGGATCGACCAGGATCAGTCGCACCTGCGTGGGCGGCGCCTTGTAAACCAGCGACAGGATCATGGCGTTGATCGCCACCGATTTTCCGGATCCGGTTGTGCCGGCAACCAGCAAGTGCGGCATGCGCGCAAGATCGGCAACCACCGGATTGCCGGCAATGTCCTTGCCGAGCGCCAGCGCCAGCGGCGAACTCATGTCGGCGTAAACCTGCGAACTGACGATTTCCGACAGGCGCACGATCTGCCGCGTCGGATTGGGAATCTCCAGCCCCATGCAGCTCTTGCCGGGTATGGTCTCGACGACGCGGATGCTCATGACCGACAGCGCGCGCGCCAGGTCGCGCGCCAGGTTGATGATCTGGCTGCCTTTGACGCCGACTGCCGGCTCGATCTCGAAGCGGGTCACCACTGGTCCGGGATAGGCAGCCAGCACCGTGACCGAAACGCCGAAGTCCAGCAGCTTTTTCTCGATCAGCCGGGAGGTGAACTCCAGCGTATCCGCGGAAACCGTCTCGACATTGCTGTCGGCCTCGTCGAGCAGGTTCAGAGGCGGCAGCAGCGAATCGGGCAGCTCGCCGAACAGCGGCACCTGCTTCTCCCGCTCGACGCGCACCGATTTCGGGATTTCGATGCGCGGCGGCTCGATGCGCACCGGTTCATGCGCCTCGATTTTCTTCTTGTTGTCCTTGACGACATCATCCCGCGCGACCACGGCTTCCGCACCGACCTTGCGGTCGGCGCGTTCCTGCCATTTCGCCAGCACAAATTCGTAAAAGCGCACCGATCCGTCGCCGATCCGCTCAATCACCACCAGCCAGGACACTCCCGTGAACAGGCTGAGGCCGGCGGCAAACAGCATCAGCAGCAACAGCGTCGCTCCGGTAAATCCCGCCAGCGCGCCGAAGCCGCTGCCGACCAGCGCGCCCAGCATGCCGCCGGGCGCACCCGGCAGTTCGGCTTTCAGCGTGTACAGGCGCAAAGATTCAAGACCACAACTGGCGACAATCACCATCAGAAAACCGATCAGCACCACGGCGTAGGAACGGCGGTCGCTGTCAGCAACGGTCTCGATGCGGCGAAACGCCCATAACACCAGCGCGGCGCACAGCGCCACCCACCACCAGGCCGAAATGCCGAATATGAACAACAGCAGGTCGGACAGATAAGCGCCGATCAGTCCGCCGGCATTGCGTACCTGTGCCGCGGCAGCACTGTGTGACCAGCCCGGGTCTCCCCGGCTATAGGTGTACAGGATCAGCGACAGATAGAGCGCGCCCGCCAGAAACGCGAGCCACCACGACTCGCGGAGCAGCGCTGCCAGCTTCGGCGGCAGCGGATTGCGCGCAGCCTTCGCGCCGGGGACTTTTTCGCCGGCCAGCATCAGTAATTTTCGTCGCGCAGTGTCATTAATCCGATGATTATAAATTAAAAATCATGCCTGCCACGCCAGTTGCCACCCCAAAAAAAACAAACCCCGCATGAGGCGGGGTTTGTCGGCAAAGCTGTCGTTGCGTCAACGCACGACGCATTCCTGATTGGCGCCGCCGCGGATCGCGCCTCCCCCGATACCCAGCGTGAACGGCAACTGGCTGAGGTTCAGGCCGGGGTCGCCCGGCAACAGCACCGGCGGTTTTCTCGGATCCTGGGCGAAACCGAACTGCCCTTCGCCGATGATCTGACTGCCGCCTTCGTTCTGCATGATGTAGCTGCCGGTATAGGTCGTGTGGTACGAACCCGGCTCCAGACTGCCACAGGAACCCGCGGTCGGACATTCCACCGTGTCACCCGAAGAGCCGCGAATACCGATCGTCGCCGTTGACGTGCCGATCTTGTAGGCATCCTGGTCGCCGCGCTTGCCGATCAGCCCGGTCACCGTGCGCAGACCGCCCTTCAGCAGTTTCATGAACATGGTGTCGCTCTGCGGGCGTTCCTGGGAAAACGAATAGGCTTCCAGTTTCATCGTCGTGTTCGGCCGCATGGTCGCAGCGCTGCCGTCGGTGAAATTGATCTGCGCGTAGCTGTCGCGCTGGGTGGTCAGAACGTCACCCGGCTGAACTTCGGATTTCTGCGAAAGGATGCGCACGGTGCCGTCCGGCCGCTGCACCGACATGGTTCCGCTCAGATGGGTAATGACCCCGGCACCGGCTGCCCACACGCTGGCAGCCACCACAGCCAGCACCACTCCCGCCATGCCCCGAAGTAAATTCCTGAACGTATGCATGATGGACTCCTTCTCTGCGCGATGTCATCAATCAATCGCATGAACCGCAGCCGCCGGTACAAATCCCGGTACAAGCATTTTTATACCATAAGTCCGTGAACTTGCCAGAGTGAACACCTCTTACAGGCGCCAAAAACGTGCAAAAAATCACGCGACACGCCATTCGGCAGACGGTAATCCTCACCCCCGCCCGCAGATCAGCGTGAGGATCCGCGCCGGGCCATGGATTGACGATCCAGCACGATGATCCTGCGCTTGTCGGTATGGATCAGCTTCTTTTCGTGCAAATCCTTGATTACGCGGCTGACCATTTCGCGGGATGCGCCGATCATCCGCGCAATTTCCTGCTTGGCCGGTGCGCGCGGCACCACCCAGTGACCGTCGATCTGCTCGGCCATGTCGATAATCAGGCGCGCGACACGACCATACACGTCAATCAGTGCCAGGCTCTCGATTTTGCGGTCGGCATCGCGCAGACGTTTGATCAGGTTGCGCAGCACCGTCATGGCCACTGCGCTGTTGCCCTCGAGGCAGGACAGGAACGCGGTGCGCGGTATGCGCAGCATCTCGCACGGCTCCAGCGTTTCCACGGTTGCCGAACTCGGCAGGTCGTCGAGCAATCCCATTTCGCCGACGAAATCCTGTGCACCCATCATCGACAGGATGACCTCGTGCCCCTCTTCGTCCGGAATCAGCACTTTCACCCGTCCCGACAGGATGATGTACAGCGCTTCGGTTTCTTCGCCGGCACGCAGAATCGCAGCGCCTCGCGGATATTTGCGATATTGCACACAGGACGCAAGCGTCGTGAGCTGCTGATCCGAAAACGACGAGAACAACGGAACTGTCTTCAGTATCTGCGGATTGAGAGTGAAGGCTGCTGGCATGGGATCGTCACTGTCCGGCTTGTCATGCGACCCGGTGAGGCCGTGGTCATTATGACCATGTTGATGGTGCCAGATTACAGGAAAATAGTCATGTCAAATCAACGACAGACACCCCGGCAGCCTCTTGCACCGGCGCTTTGCCGGAGTCCTGTGAGCGCATGAGCCACCGCTGAATGACGCGTCATCGGTTGGTTTGATGACTGCTGCCAGCAAAGAACTCCTGTTGTGGCAGCGACATCCGGGATATTGCCAGCGTCCACCTTGATCAACATGCGCGATGCGCTGACCAATCAACCTGACAGTTCAGGTACGACTGCTGCCATCGACTAATGCAGTGCCCCCGGAAAAACCTCGAAAAATGTCTGTAACTTATTGTTTTTAATTATAAAATATGATTTAAAACACGTAGCCGACCATGAAGTGCACGCGGTTGGAATTGGTGCGCCCTGTCGGCGAGTTGGTCTGGGTGCCGTCGTGCAACACCTGCGCAAAGTCGGCCCTCACCGTCAGTTGAGTGCCATAGCTCGCGCGCATGCCGAAACCGATGCTGTCGAGACTCACGCGGCGCAGTTCTCCCGGCTGCAGTGAATTACGGCCGGTATGCCCCGTGTCGTAAAATCCCAGCAGCCGCACGCGCGCGCCATCCAGCCCCAGCAATTTGCCGATCTCCGGCGTATAGACTTCCATGTTGATGCGATGTCCCTTGTCATTCGTTGAATAGCGTTCGTTGAAACCCCGCACGCTCTCCGCCCCGCCCATGCCGAACTGTTCGGCGGCAATCAGCGCATCCGGCGAATACTGCGCGTCGAGTTTTAACCGGTACTGCCATTCCCTGAGAAAATTGCCTGTATAAGCCCCGCCGAAGCGCCAGATCCGGTATGCCGCCCGTGAATCGCGCCGCGACTCCTTGAACGTGACATCGCCGCCATCATTGCCGCCGGGAATGTTCCGCGCATAGCCCAGATAGAAGCTGTAGTCGCGTTGATCCCCGCGGAGTTGTCCGCTGTAAGTCAGGCTGACCGGATGCACCGTGATGTCGGGCACAAAGTTGAAAGTGCCGCCCACCGGGGTCACCAGATTCTGGTACACGCGATAATCGAGGCCATAAACCAGCCGGTGCTCGATGTCGCCCCACTTGCGGAAGTTCTGGTTGTAGCGAACTGCGTAAATGGCGCCCTGCCCCGACACATCAAAAAGTTGCTGCACGGTGCCCGAATCGACTTTCGAGTAGCCCACGATCATGTCCATTGAATCGCCGTGCGCATAGAACGGAATGCGGTAACCCAGACCGAGAACCGCAACATCTTTGGGTTTTTCCGGAGAAGTGATGTATTGCGCCGTCAGGACATGATCCCGGTCAAACAGGTTGGAATGCTGCACCGCGAACCCGGTCCGGTGCTTCCCCGTTTCCTTGTTGCCGGTGTTGTCTAAACTGACGCTGTAGCGCAGCGGCGCGACATCAGCCACACGGATCACCGCATCAACCTCGCCGTCGCGCTCGGCGGGCCGCAGCAATACCGCACTCTGCTTGGCCGGACTTTCGTTGGCGACCCTGACGCTGGCCGCGATCTGCCGCGTATTGGGTGTAGTGCCGGGAACCAGTGACGGCACGCTGCGGCGCACGCTGTCGGCGCTGAAGTGCTCATTGCCCTCGACCAGCACCCGCGCGATCCGCGGTTCGATGACTTGAAAGGTCACGTCGCCCCGCTCGAGTTCCTGCTCCGGCAGCGTAATCCGGATCCCGGCATACCCACGCTCGGCATAGAGCGCCTGCAATGCCTCCAGCGCCTGCTGCACGTCGCCGAAATCCCGGCTTTTCCCGGTATAGGCCCGCAGCAGTTTTTCGACGTCTGCCAGCGGCAGCAGCGTATTGCCTTCAACGCGATAGCTGCGAATCTCGAATTTCAGGCCTGCACCGCCGGATGCATCATCGACGGTAACCGCGCCGGCCTGCGCCAGCAACAGACCGCGCACAGGGGCGCCCGCATCGGCAATATGGACGGCACGAGGCGTCCGGAACGACCGCATGCTGTCGCCGAACAACAAGTTGGGAGTCGCAGCAAATACCGATATCGGCAGCGCAACCAGTACGGTCGCTGCCACTGCGATCCCCCCCCCAGGCGTACTCCCTCTTTTGCGGATCATGCGATCCCTTCTTGTCCCGCTGTTCAACAACTGGCCTCTACCCGTTTAACGACCGGTTTAACTGCCGGAAACAACCCGGCACTGGCCAATTTTTCCATTATATAGCAAAGACTTACGTGTTGCCTACACGCCGAACAGCAGCAGCAGGGATGATTCGCGCCATCAGCATCAAACTGCTACATTCTTGATCTTTTTCAACATACCCCCACCTCCTGCGGACCATGACCAATCCCACTAAAACCACCAAACACTGCCGGGTACTGATCCTCGGCTCCGGCCCTGCCGGTTATTCCGCAGCGGTTTATGCTGCCCGTGCCAACCTCAAACCGGTGCTGATCACCGGTCTTGCACAAGGCGGGCAACTGATGACCACCACCGACGTCGATAACTGGCCCGCGGATGCCGACGGCGTGCAGGGCCCCGACCTGATGGCGCGCTTCCAGAAACACGCGGAGCGTTTCAATACAGAGATGGTGTTTGATCACATCCATACCGTGCGCCTGAAAGACACCCCGATCACGTTGATCGGCGACCAGGGCACCTACACCTGCGATGCGCTGATCATCGCCACCGGCGCCTCGGCGATGTATCTCGGCCTGCCCTCCGAGGAAAAGTTCATGGGCAAAGGCGTTTCCGGATGCGCCACCTGCGACGGTTTTTTCTACAAGAACCAGGACGTGGCGGTGATCGGCGGCGGTAACACCGCGGTCGAGGAAGCGCTGTACCTGACCAACATCGCCAAGCATGTGACGGTCGTCCATCGCCGCGACAAATTCCGCGCCGAGGCCATCCTCGTTGATAAACTCAATGAGCGTGTTGCCGCCGGCAAGGCATCCATCCTCTGGAATCACGTGCTTGATGAAGTATTGGGCGACCATACCGGCGTCACCGGCATGCGCATCAAGCACGCCAAAACCGGCGCCACCACGGAAAAACAGCTGCAGGGCGTATTCATCGCCATCGGACACAAACCGAACACCGATATTTTCGACGGGCAACTGGACATGAAAAACGGTTACATCATCACCCGCGGCGGCCTCAACGGCGATGCGACGGCGACCAGCGTGCCCGGCGTTTTTGCCGCGGGCGACGTGCAGGATCATGTCTATCGCCAGGCCGTGACCAGCGCCGGCACAGGCTGCATGGCGGCGCTCGACGCGCAAAAATACCTCGAGAGCAAAGGCCTGATTTGATTGGACCTCGCCTGAACCGCAGCTAATGACGGAGATGCGCCGTGAAACGGAGCAAGCCGCGTAACGATCACGCCGCGCCGGAAGAACAGGAGTTGCTGCGATCCGCGCTTGCGGACGTCACGCCGCTGCCGCCACTCAATCGCGCGCGCTTGGCTCGCCCCCGCCCGCGCCCGATAGCCGCGCAACGGCAACGGGACGACCAGGAAGCATTACGCGACACCCTCAGCGACCATCCCGCCTGGGAACAAGGTCTGGAAAGCGGCGATGAATTGTATTTCCTGCGCAACGGATTATCAGCGCAGCACCTGAAGAAACTGCGCCGCGGCCACTGGAAAATCCAGGATCATCTGGATCTGCACGGCCTCATCGTGCCCGAAGCACGCGCCTTGATGACGGAGTTTCTCGCACACTGCGTAAGCAACGGCCTGCGCTGCGTGCGCATCGTTCACGGCAAGGGCCTGAGTTCCCCCAATCGCGAACCGGTGCTGAAAAAGAAAGTGGCGGTCTGGCTGGCGCAGCGCGATGAAGTGCTGGCCTATTGCCAGGCACCGCACACCGAGGGCGGCGGTGGCGCGGTGCTGGTGCTGCTACGCGCCGCGTAGCAAGTCCCCTTGGGGGGGCGCCGCGTAGCAAGTCCCCTTGGGGGGGGGCCGCGTAGCAAGTCCCCTTGGGGGGGGCTGAGCGCGTCTAGACCGCGGCTTCGTCGGTCTCGCCGGTGCGTATGCGGATCACCTGCGCCACATCGCTGACAAAAATCTTGCCGTCGCCGATCTTGCCGGTGCGCGCCGCCTTGACCACGGCATCAATCGCCGCATCGAGCAGCTTGTCCGGCACCACGACCTCGACTTTCACCTTGGGCAGAAAATCAACCACGTATTCGGCGCCGCGATAAAGCTCGGTATGCCCCTTTTGCCGCCCGAAACCCTTGACTTCCGTCACCGTCAGCCCGCTGACGCCGATTTCGGACAATGCCTCGCGCACCTCATCCAGCTTGAAGGGCTTGAATATTGCCTCGATCTTTTTCATTTTGACTCCCGCCGGGAAACGTTATTGACCCTGCGCAAGAATAGCACAAGCTGTCACGAAATCAGTGCCGGAACCGGTTGGTAATCGGATAGCGCCAGTCCTTGCCGAACCCCCTGCTGGTGATGCGGATGCCGACCGGCGATTGACGGCGCTTGTATTCGCTGATCCGGATCAAATGCACCACCCGGTCCACATCCGCCGGCGCATAACCCATGGCGACGATCTCCTGCGGACTGCGGTAATGCTCGACGTAAGCCTCCATGATCCCGTCCAGCACGTCATAGGGCGGCAGGCTGTCCTGGTCCTTCTGGTCCGGCCGCAGTTCCGCCGACGGCGCGCGCTCGATCACGCGCCGCGGGATCACCGGGGCCACGGTATTGCGGTATTCCGCCACCCGATACACCAGTGTCTTGCGCAAATCCTTCAGCACCGCAAAACCGCCCGCCATGTCGCCGTAGAGCGTCGCATAACCGGTACCCATCTCACTCTTGTTGCCGGTGGTCAGGACTATGGCCCCGCTTTTGTTGGACAGCGCCATCAGCAGCGTACCGCGAATCCGCGCCTGCAGATTCTCCTCGGTGACATCCTCCTTCAGGCCGCGGAATTCATTCGCCAGCGCCGCGCGAAACCCGTCGAACAACGGCTTGATGGCGATCTCGGAATAGCGCACACCCATCGCCTGCGCCTGCGCTTTCGCGTCCTCGCGGCTCATGCCCGCGGTAAACTGCGACGGCATCATCACCGCATGCACCTTGTCCGCACCCAGCGCATCGACCGCCACCGCGAGCGTCAACGCGGAATCGATGCCGCCGGACAACCCCAGCAACACGCCGGGGAAACCGTTCTTGCCGACATAGTCGCGCACGCCCAGCGTCAGTGCGCGGTAGATCTCCTCTTCCAGCGATACCGGCGGCACAATGACGTCCCTGACGGGCGTGCCGTTGATCACATCGATCACGGCCAGCGCCTGCTCGAAGGCCGGCAACTGATGCGTCAGCTCGCCGCGGCCATCCACCGCAAAAGACGCGCCGTCGAACACCAGTTCGTCCTGCCCGCCGACCTGATTCGCGTAAATCACCGACATGCCCGTGTTGCCGATCCGCTCGCGCACCACCTCGTAGCGCGTCAACTGCTTGTTGATGTGGTACGGCGAGGCATTGAGCACCAGCAATAACTGCGCCCCGGCCTCACGCGCCGCCTTCGCCGCCGGTTCTTCCCACACATCCGCGCAGATGTTGATGCCGATGCGCACGCCTTCATGCTCGAACACGCACGGCGCATCTCCCGAATCGAAATAGCGCTCTTCGTCGAATACTGTGTAATTGGGCAGCGTGTGCTTGAGGTAGGTCGCCGTCACCGCGCCATCGCGGATCACCGACGCGGCGTTGTAGCGCTTGGCTCCGATTTGATGCGGGTGTCCGAGCACCACCGTAATGCCCGCGACGCCACTGACAATACGCCGGAACACCCGGTCGCAGGCCGCAAAAAAATCCTCCCGCAACAGCAGATCCTCCGGCGGATAACCGGACAGGGCAAGTTCCGTCGTCAACAACAGGCCGGCGCCCGCCGCCCGCGCCCGCTGTGCGGCATCCAGAATCATCGCCGCATTACCGTCGAGATCGCCGACGGTGAAATTCAATTGTGCAATCGCTATTTTCATATCGCTAATATATCATCGGCCCGCACTCCAACTCCTCAACGATTTCCACATGCTTTTACACTGGTTGCACTACTATCGGGCGCGCTTCAATCTGACGCTGCACCGTGAAGACGACGCCATCGCCGCCTACCGCGATGCGCTGGCCATTGACCCGCAGTTCGCCCTGGCGGCTGCCGGCATCGCGATGGTCGAGGCCTCCCGCCAGCGCTGGGAGGCTTCGGCGCAGGCGCTGCAGCAGGTTCTGCAGATCACGCCGGAGGACGCCGACATCTGGTTCAATCTGGGC
>CAZAOZ010000065.1:0-18700 GCA_964486865.1 uncultured Bordetella sp. | reverse complement strand
CACTCCTTCTGCTTACGCAGTATCTAGTGTGTTGCATCCACCGGTTGAAACCGCAGTCGGAAGCGGTCATTCAGGCCAAATAATTAACCTCGAACCAGTGCCCAGATTTGCCCCGCTTGGGGAGCCAACCGGGGCTCGAACCCGCCGTCAGTGAACATCCGTTTCCGGCTATGCCATGAAACAATCCGGCACCGCTTGCGTCAGAACCGGCTCCACAGCCAGTATTTCTCGAAAGCGATCTTGCCCCAGTGCCGGAGCCTGCTCGGCGGCTTGAGCGCGATCTGCGGCGCCGGGTCGGCGTAGAAATTGCCGCTGCCGAATCCGGCCCTGCCGTCGCCGGTTTCGACAAAACACGCGCCTGCTCCCGAGAACTGCCGCAATCCGCCGGTGCCCGTGATGGCTTGGGCAATGTTGTGCGCGACGACTTCCGCTTCGTTGTGCGCCAGCACGCCCGCCTTGGGCAGCGGCTTGCCGATTGACGTGAGCATGATCCCCGCCACATCGCCGATGGCGTAAACGCCGGGGAATCTTGTCGCGAGCGTGCCGCGGTCAACGGGTATCCAGCCGCTTTCGCCGCACAGGCCGGAGTCCCGCACCACTGCGGGCGCGCGATGCGGAGGCACGTACGCGAGCACGTCGAACCCGGCTTCGTTCCCGTTCGCGAAGACAAGGCGGCGTCCGGCCGGATCAACGCCCGTCACGGCGTGGCCAGGGTGATAGCCGATGCCTTTCGCTTCGACCATCTGCCGCAACGCCGCGGATACCGCGGGCCCGGCGACGGGCATCGGCCCGGGTTCCGCCGTGTACAGGTCGAGCTGCACCTGTTGCCGGATGCCGCGGCTGCGGCACGCATATTCGATGAGCATCGCCGCTTCGTTGGGCGCGGCCGGGCATTTGAATGGCATCGCCGCGACCAGGACGACGATGCGGCCCTGCCTGAACCCGGCGAGCGCCGTGCGCAACGATTCGGCGCCGGCCAGCGTGTAGAAATTGTGTCCGGCCGCGGCCAGTCCAGGAACCAGTTCCGGCGCGAGCTCCGCCCCCAGCGCGATGACCATGTGATCGCCCGTGATGTCGCTGCCGTTGACGCGGATCGTCCGCGCCGCCGGATCGATGCGCTCGATCCGGCCCCGCACCAGTTCGATCCCGCGCTTGGCGAGCGCTGTCAGCGGCCGGGAGATCTGGGCGGCATCGCGCTCCCCGATCATCAGCCAGAGCAGCGAGGGTGCGAAGACGTGATCGGCCTCTTGCTCCACCACGACTACGCGGTGTTCCGGAGCAAGCAGACGCCGCAGTTGTGTCGCGGCGACGATGCCGCCCACGCCGCCACCCAGGATCAGAACGGTTTTGCCGGAGGCCATGATGGTCTCAGAACACCAGCACTTTGTCGGCCCACTGCGTCCAGGCCGTCAGTTCCGCGAGCGTGCTTTTCTGCGTGCCGTCGGCCAGCTCGGTGTCGGCGATGCCGCGCGCTTCCATGCAAGTTCCGCACACGCCCACTTTGCCGCCGCTGCGCGTCACGCGACCGAGCATCAGCTGGATGTTGTAAAAACCTTCCGGCACCTTCTGGCCGGACTTCGCGCACGATGCTGCGTCGCCGAGCAGGAACATCCGCACCTCTTCGTCTTCGGCCTTGGCCAGCGAACCCGCGAGCCGCAGCGCGTTGTAACTGCGCTCGGTGCCGTATGGCGGGTCATTGAGGACAAACAGGGTTTTGCTCATGTCGGTCTCCTCTTGTTCGTTTAGTTCTCTACCGGTTTACCGCGAGGCGCAGCCGGGTCCACTGTTCCATACCGCCTTCGAGCACCTCGATGCCCCGGAAGCCCGCCCTGACCAGCAGTTCGGCTGCGTGGGCCGAACGCTTGTCGGTTTTGCAGACGAGGATGATGCCGTGGTTACGGTACGGTTCCAGCCGCGGCAGGGCCGCGGCAAGCCCGGCCAGCGGAATGTTCAGCGAGCCGGGAATGTGTCCGAGTTCGCCGCGATACTCATCCGGACCGCGCACGTCCACGATCACCGGAGTTTCATTCTGACCTATCCGCTGACTTACCGAGGCCGCGTCGGTCCTGCCTGCCTGCGGGCGACGCAGCCGCATCACCAGCCGGGGCAGGAAAGCGGCGGCTGCGAGCAATGCCAGCGCGATCAAACCCTTCTGCAGCAGATCCTCTCCACCGGTCGCCGCCTCGCGCCCCGCGAAACCGAGATAGGCATACGCAAATGCTCCGGGCAGCATGCAGAGGTACGAAGCGAGTACATATTGAACCAGCGGTATGCGGGTCAGGCCGAGCGCATAGTTGACGAGATTGAATGGAAACAGCGGCACCAGACGCACGAATGCGACAAATCGCCAGCCCTCGGCTTCGACGCCCTGCACGAAATCCCGCAGCCTCCCGCCGGCCTTGCGCGCCGCCCATTCGCCTGCAAGAAACCGCGCGATGAGAAAGGCCAGTGTGGCGCCGAGCGTGGCGCCGGTCAGGCTGTAGAGCGCGCCCGCAACCGGCCCGAACAGGGCGCCTGCGGCCAGCGTCAGCAAGGAACCCGGCATGAAAAAAACCGTGGCCACGGCATAGCCGAGGACGAAGAGCAGCGGCGCGGCGGCGCCTGCCGAGGCGACCAGGCGCTCGACCGCGGCGGCATTGAGTGCACCCCCGTGGCCGGCGGCCACCGCAATCCCGGTAAGGATGGCGATGAGCAGGAGTCCCCGCAGCAGCTTGGTGTTGTTCATGGCCGTGAGCTCTTCAGATCGACCGGAATATTGCCGGCTTCGCTCCGGAAAGGGAGCGCCAGCATGCCGGTGAGCGTGGCGCATTGCGCGGGATCGCGGAATTCGGGAATGCCGATGACCATTGCCTCCTGCCCGGCGGCCGGATCGGGGCGGTAGGTGCCGAGCAGCCGGTCCCACCAAGTCAGGTTGAAGCCGAAGTTGCTGTCGGTCTCGCGCCGCACGACCGAGTGGTGTATCCGGTGCATGTCGGGCGTGACGATCAGCCAGCGCAGCGCGCGATCGACGGCTGACGGGATGCGGATATTGCTGTGGTTGAACATGGCTGCTGCGTTCAGGAAAACCTCGAACAGCAGCACGGCCACCGCCGGCGCGCCCAGCAGGGCGATCACCGCGAGCTTGATGAGCATGGACAGCACGATTTCGACCGGATGAAATCGCGCGCCGGTCGTCACGTCGAAATCCAGGTCCGCGTGGTGCACCCGGTGCAGCCGCCACAGTGCCGGCACGGCGTGGAACATGACGTGCTGGAGATAGATGGCGAGGTCCAGCACCACGATGGACAGCACCAAGGCCAGCCAGAAAGGCAGTTCGACGGTATTGAACACGCCCCAGCCGCGCGCGGCAGCCAGCGCGGCGAAACTGACGGCGGCCAGCGGGAACAGCAGCCGCACCACGATGCTGTTCAGTACCACCAGCGCCAGGTTGTGCGGCCAGCGCGCCCAGCGCGGCAACGACCGCACCCGGCGCGGTGCCGCGATTTCCCAAACGGCCATCAGGGCGAAGACGCCGGCAAAGGCGGCCAGCCGTATGGCGGGCTCGTGGGCGAGGGCGAATTCATTGAATGTCACGGCACCGTTCCTTACACTGCGCCTTACACTGCGGTCTTGGCTTCGGACGAAATATCGGGGTAGAATCAACTATTCAACCGATTAGTTGAATACTAGGGATTGCGATCAACAATGTCAACCGGCAACTTCAAGCAGGACGTCTATGCGCAGCTGGCGCGCGTGGGCAAGGCGCTGTCCAGCGGCAACCGGCTGGAACTGCTGGAATTCGTGGCCCAGGGACCGCGCAGCGTGGACGAACTGGCGACCATGACGCGGCTTTCGGTGGCGAACGCGTCCAAACACCTGCAGGAGTTGCGCCGCGCGGGCCTGGTGCACGCACGCAAGGAAGGCCTGCGCGTCTTCTACGAGGTGGCCGGCGCCGATGTGGTGGATCTCGTGGCGGCGCTGGGGCGCGTGGCTGAAACGCGGCTGGCCGAAATGGAACAGATC
The DNA here is from genome assembly GCA_964486865.1 of uncultured Bordetella sp. Classification (GTDB taxonomy): domain Bacteria; phylum Pseudomonadota; class Gammaproteobacteria; order Burkholderiales; family SG8-41. The sequence goes on along the minus strand of CAZAOZ010000065.1, from coordinate 14,698 downwards.
CTGCGCACGTACATCGTCGCCCGCGACGATCTTGAGCCGGTTCCCGCCGCCGAGCTAATGGAGCGGGTCAGGCTCGGACTGGTGACGGTACTCGACGTGCGCCCGCCCGAAGAGTTTGCCGCCGGTCATTTGCCGGGCGCCGTGAATGTCCCGGCAGACGATCTGACTCGCCGCCTGAAAAAACTGCCCAAAACCCGCGAGGTCATCGCCTATTGCCGCGGGCCCTACTGCCTGCTCTCGGTGGATGCGGTGGCGCTGCTGCGCAAAAAAGGTTACCGGGCGCGGCGCCTGGCAGACGGATTTCCGGAGTGGAAGGCTGCGGGCCTGCCCGTGGAAACCTGAGCTCGCAGCGGTGAAATTTATCTGAGGCCGGGAAGGCCGGTCATTGCCCCGGCCTCGCCTCGTCGTTGGGCTGCATGCCGAGGGCGTTGTTGATCCGGTTGTTGGAGTTGTAGATCGCCACCACCTGGATCGCCTCGAGGATCTCCGCCTCGCTGAACCCGGCCGCGCGCAGTCCGCCCATCAGGGTCGCGTCCACATCGGCGGCATGCAGCGTCAGCTTCGAGGCGAAGTCCGCCAGCGCACGCTGCCGCGGCGGCAGGTCGGCGCGGCGCCAGGCGAGCGTCATCGTATCGACCAGATGCCGATCCATGCCGTATTTTTTCAGTGCCGAGGCATGCGACAGGATGCAGACTTCGCAGCGGTTTTCCACGCTGGTCACCAGCGCGAGCAGCTCGCGCTCGAGCGGCGGGAGATGACCGTCGGGCGAGCGCATCAGGCGGTCGAGATAGCCCTGGTACAGCGCCAGCCGGCCCGGCCCGAACGGCAGCTTGAGGAAATTCCGTACATAGCCCAGGCGCTCGCGGCTCTGCTGCTGCAGCTGCTGGACTGCGGGTTCCCGCTTTGCGGCCTCGCCGAGGCGCAGCCAGGAAAACCGCCGCACGGGTTTCTTGCCCGCAGCGGCCTTCTTGCGAACGGTCTTGCTCATTTGTTGCTCCTGGTGAATGTCAAAAGCGTGGGGATGCAGCGGCTGATTCCTGTTTCGTTCATTCGGGCTGGATGCCGGCGGCGCGCGCGACCTTGATCCATTTCTCGATTTCGTTGCGGGTGAACTGCTCGTATTCTTCGGGCGTGCCGCCCACCGGGTCGGCGCCCTCGCCGGAGAGGCGCTCGCGGGTATTCTGGTCCGACAGCGATGCTTTTAACGCGGCGAGCACGCGGTCGATGGCCGGGCGCGGCGTGCCTGCCGGCGCGAACAGGCCGAAACCCGCGGTGACGACGAATCCCGGCACGCCGGATTCGATCATCGTCGGCACGTCGGCAGCGGCGGGCGAACGTTTCTCGCCGCCCTGCGCGATCATGCGCAGCTTGCCCGCACGCGACTGGCCGATCACCGCCGGCATGCTGCTGATCAGCAGTTCGACGTGTCCGGCCATCGTGTCCACCAGCGCCGGTCCCGCGCCCTTGTATGGCACGTGGGTCATTTTGATCTGCGCCACCGATCCCAGTAGTTCCGCCGACAGGTGGCCGATGCTGCCGCGACCGGCGCTGGAGTAATTGAGCTTGCCGGGGCTGGCCTTCGCTAGCGCGATCAGTTGTTTGGCGTTTTTGACGGGCAGCGACGGGTGCACCACGATCGCGCTGGGCACGTCGGCGACCTTGGAAATCGCGGCGAAACTCTTCACCGGGTCGAAGGGCAGCTTTTTCACCATCGCCGGATTGATGACATGCGCGGCAGAAACCATCAGCAGCGTGTAACCGTCGGCCGGCGATTTTGCCGCCATGTCGGTGCCGAGCATGCTGCCGGCGCCGCCGCGGTTGTCGATGATGATCTGCTGGCCGAGGGCCTTGCTCATTCCCGGCGCGACGATGCGGGCGATGATGTCGGTGTTGCCGCCTGGCGCGAACGGAACGATCATGCGTACCGGCTTGACGGGGTAGGCCTGCGGCTGCGCCGCCCATGCCGTGCCCGAGAGCACCAGGAGCAGCAGCACGCGGATCAGTCGCGGAGCGTTTGTCGATTTCATCGTAGTCCCTTTTGTGGACGCTGCGGCCGCCGGCGCTGCGCGCTCAGGTTCGCGGCAATCGTCATGCTAGCATTTGCACCGGCGTACATTCCATCCGCGGCACAATCGCAACCGCACCAATCGGGAAATTCAAATGGATCTCGGCATCAAGGGCAGGAACGCGCTGGTGTGCGCGGCAAGCAAGGGACTCGGCAGGGGCTGCGCCATGTCGCTCGCCCGCGAAGGCGTGAACATCACCATTGTCGCGCGCGGGCGCGAGGCGCTCGAGCAGACAGCCGCCGACATCCGGTCGGCGACAGGCGTGCGGGTGACGGCCATCGCCGCGGATATCACGACCGCGGAAGGGCGGGCAGCGGCGCTCGCGGCCTGTCCGCAACCCGACATCCTGGTCAATAATGCCGGCGGACCGCCGCCCGGAGATTTCCGCGAGTGGACGCGCGAGGACTGGATCAAGGCGGTCGATGCCAACATGCTGACGCCGATTGAACTGATCAAGGCCACGGTGGACGGCATGATCGCGCGCAGGTTCGGGCGCATCGTCAACATCACCTCCAATTCGGTGAAAGCGCCGATCGAGGAGCTGGGGTTGTCGAACGCCGCACGTTCCGGCTTGACCGGGTTCGTTGCCGGGCTGGCGCGCAAGACCGTGCGCCACAACGTCACCATCAACAACATCCTGCCCGGGCAGTTCATGACCGACCGCCTGAAAACCCGGCTGACGGTCAACGCCAAGGCGGCGGGTCAGACGCTCGAACAATATCTGGAAGGGCGCAGCAAGGTGATTCCTGCCGGCCGCTTCGGCGATCCGAACGAGTTCGGGGAACTGTGCGCCTACGTCTGCAGCGTGCAGGCCGCGTTCATCACCGGGCAGAACTTCCTGATTGACGGGGGAACGTATCCGGGGACGTACTGAGAGCGCATTTAAAAATGCGCTCTTGAGAGCGGTGCTGAGCGTCAGGTATTCCCCGCATCTCCCCGCCGGCACCGATAAATGACCTCGTAGGCTTTCTCGGCAATCGCGTCGTCGATCAGGCACGCCACCGCCTGCACGAATTCGCGCGGGGCCTCGGCGATCAGCAGATCCGTCACCCACGCATGCACCACGCCCTGGCGCTGCTGATCGGACATCACCAGCAGGCGTTCCAGCGTGGCGTTGATCTGCGGATCCTCGCAGGCGGCTTTGAGCAGGCCGACAAAGCCTTCGATCTCGGCGACGGAGCGGGGCGGGTTTGCGGTCATGCCGGCATTGTAACGAGGCCCGGTGCTCGCCGCTAAATCATAACTTGTTGATTTTATTCAATAAAATTATCGCTTATAATGCGCGCCGCACTGCGCTCACCGCACTCCGCGTGAGCGGCGCATAAGGCATTTCATGAGCATCGACAGGGAAGTTTCGCGGCGACGCACCTTCGCCATCATTTCGCATCCGGACGCGGGCAAGACCACGCTGACCGAGAAGCTGCTGCTGTTCGCCGGCGCGATCCACATCGCCGGCAGCGTCAAGTCGCGCAAGGCCTCGCGCTACGCGACCTCCGACTGGATGGAAATCGAAAAGCAGCGCGGCATTTCGGTGGCGAGTTCGGTGATGCAGATGGAGTACCGCGACTGCGTGATCAACCTGCTCGACACGCCGGGCCATCGCGATTTTTCCGAGGACACCTATCGCGTGCTGACCGCGGTGGATGCCGCGCTGATGGTGATCGACGCCGCCAACGGCATCGAGCCGCAGACGCTGCGGCTGTTGCAGGTATGCCGCGCGCAGAACACGCCGGTGATCACCTTCATCAACAAGATGGACCGCGAAGTGCGCGAGCCCACCGACCTCGTCGATGAAATCGAGCGCACGCTGGGCATGCCGGTCGTACCGTGTACTTGGCCCGTAGGCATGGGCAAGCAGTTCAAGGGCGTGTTCGACCTGCGCAACGACCGCATGCGCGTGTTCCAGCCGGGTGAAGACCGCATCGGCGCCGAGGATGAAATCATCACTGGCATCGACAACCCGGAATGCATTCAGCGTTACGGCGATACTTTCGCCCATGCCCGGCAGGAAATCGAGCTGGTGCAGGGCGTGTCGCCGGAATACGACCGCGAAGCCTTCCTTGCCGGCAAACAGACGCCGCTGTTCTTCGGATCGGCGATCAACAATTTCGGCGTGCAGGAAGTGCTGGATGCGGTGGTGGATTTTGCATCGCCGCCGCGCCCGCACCGCGCACTGCAACGCGTCATCGAGCCGGTCGAACCGAAATTCTCCGGCGTGGTGTTCAAGATCCAGGCCAACATGGACCCGGGGCATCGCGACCGGGTGGCCTTCATCCGCATCTGCTCTGGGCGTTTCGAGCGCAACATGCGCCTCAAGAACTGCCGCACCGGAAAATTTTTCCGGCCGAGCAGCGTGGTTTCTTTTCTGTCGCAGCGCCGCGAGCAGGTCGAGGATGCCTATGCCGGCGACATCATCGGCATTCCCAACCACGGCGTGCTGCAGTTGGGCGATACGCTGACCGAAGGCGAGGATCTGCAATTCACGGGCTTGCCGTTTTTTGCGCCGGAACTGTTCCAGACCGTCGAAGTGGCTGATCCGCTGCGCAGCAAGCAGCTGCGCACCGGCCTGGCGCAACTGGGCGAGGAGGGCGCGATCCAGGTGTTCAAGCCGGTAGCCGGGGGCATGTTATTGCTGGGTGCTGTCGGCCAGTTGCAGTTCGAGGTGGTGGCGCACCGGCTGAAACATGAATACGGCTGCGAGGCGCGCCTGGCTCCGGCACGTTACATCGGCGCGCGCTGGGTGACCTGCGACGACGAGCGGGAATTGCAGCGTTTCATCGATGCCAACGCGCATCGCGTCGCCCACGACGCGGTGGGCGCCCCGGCTTTTCTCGCCGGCAACCTCATCGAAATCGATGTTGCTGTCGAGCAGTGGCCGAAAATAAAATTCCATGCGCTGCGGGAACACGCCGGACTGATTTTTCACTCCGGCGCGGGAGTCTGAGGCCGGTTATTTCGCGGCGACTTCCAGTACCCAGCGCGCGATTTCCTCCAGGGATTCCGTCGGCGCGTTGCGGTGCGTGGCGTCTGGTTCATAGAGTTTTGTCAGCGGGTTGGACGGCAGGGCGCTGAACATTTCGTTTTTCGCCCGTCGCAGCCCCGGGTAGTCGTTGGTCGGTCCCACGTACAGCACCGGCAAGGATGCCGGCAGTGCTTCCGACGATTTCTTCTGGTTCATCGCACCGTCAGGATCAAACCACGTGAGGTAGATGGCGGCCGTGGTGCGAATGTCCGCATCGGGTTGGGAGCCTTCGTAGTCAATGAATTCACCTCGTTCGTTGCCCTTGCCGGCGGAAACCATATCGCGTGCCTGCGCCACGGATGCACCGACCTTGCTCTGATAGAAACGCGTGCCGACATTGCCGCCGGGGGCGATGAGGATCAGGCCGTCCATCGGATGCTTAACGGCGTAATGCAGGGCAAACACGCCGCCCTGGCTGTGTCCAGCCACAAAAATCTTGGTCGAACCGGCGGCGCGCAGCCTCGCGATGGCGGCATCAACCTCGCGGTCGGCGCCCGCAATATCAGTATCGTATGCGCGTTTTTCGGACCACGGCATTTCGATATTGGCGACCTTGTGTCCCTTGTTTTTCAGGCCTTCCGCCAGTTGCCTCACCAGTCCGGTTGGCCTGCCGCCTTTGCCGTGCATGACGACGATGCCGATGTTCTGTGCATCTTGCGCAGCGACAGGCAGTGCGATGAAGAGGGCTGCAACACTGAAAATCAGTTGGTGTAGCCGGCGCATGGTGGATTCCTTCAACCGGATGTGCCCATCATACTACCGGAGTTTTCAGCCGGGCCAGCTTCAGCAGAGTTCGCCAAAAATCCTGCGTACCGCGGCAACGCGGGCCTTCAGCTCTGGAATTTTCTCCTCGATGCGCAGCCGATCCTGGCCGGCAAGCTTGTAATTCCGTTTCGACTGGATCAGCTTGATGATTTTCATCGGTTCGATCGGCGGCTTGGGCACGAACTGGATCTGGATGGCGTTTTCGCTGGCGTCGATGCGGGCGATGCCCAGCGGCTTGCCGAGGATGCGCAGCCGGTGGCAGTCGATCAGTGTGCGCGTTGAATCCGGCAGTTCACCGAAGCGGTCGATCAGTTCTTCCTGCAACAGTTGCAGATGGTCTTCGCCGGCGCAGTTGGCCAGGCGCTTGTAGAGCACCAGCCGCTCATGCACATCGCTGCAGTAGATCTCGGGCAGCAGCGCCGGTGCATGCAGGTTGATTTCGGTGGTAACCCCCAGCGGCGCGTTGAGATCCGGCTCCTTGCCGGCTTTCAGCGATTTCACCGCGGCGTCGAGCATGGCGCAATACAGATTAAAACCCACTTCCTGCATTTCGCCCGACTGCGATTCGCCCAGCACCTCGCCGGCGCCGCGAATTTCAAGGTCGTGCATGGCGAGGAAGAATCCGGAACCGAGTTCTTCCATCGCCTGAATCGCCTCCAGCCGTTTTTTGGCACCCGCGGAGATATCGCCTTCGTCGGGCAGCAGCAGGTAGGCGTAGGCCTGGTGGTGCGAGCGGCCGACGCGGCCGCGCAACTGGTGCAGCTGCGCCAGGCCGAAGCGGTCGGCGCGGTTGATGATGATGGTGTTGGCGGTGGGGATATCGATGCCGGTTTCGATGATGGTCGTGCACAGCAGCACGTTGAAGCGGCCCTGGTAGAAGTCGCGCATGGCGAGTTCCAGGTCGCGCTCGCGCATCTGGCCGTGGGCGATGCGGATGCGCGCTTCCGGCAGCAGTTGCGTCAGTTCTTCCTCGACGTTGCGGATGGTGTCGATGTCGTTGTGCAGGAAATAAATCTGCCCGCCGCGCTTCAATTCGCGCAGCACGGCTTCGCGGATCAGCGATTTGGCATGGCGGGCAACGAAAGTCTTGATGGCGAGGCGGCGCTGCGGCGCGGTGGCGATCACCGAGAAGTCGCGCAGGCCTTCCAGCGACATCGCCAGCGTGCGCGGGATCGGCGTGGCGGTCAGCGTCAGTACATCGACTTCGGCGCGCAGCGCTTTCAGCTGCTCCTTCTGGCGCACGCCGAAGCGGTGTTCCTCGTCGATGATCACCAGGCCGAGGTTTTTGAACTTCACATCGCGGCTGACCAGCTTGTGGGTGCCGATGGCGATATCGACACGGCCATCCGTCAGGCCGGCGAGCGCCTCGGATGTTTCCTTCGCCGAACGAAAGCGCGACAGCTCGGCGATTTTGACCGGCCAGTCGGCGAAACGGTCGGAGAAGGTATTGAAATGCTGCTCGGCGAGCAGCGTCGTCGGCACCAGCACGGCAACCTGCTTGCCGTCGGCGACGGCGATGAAGGCGGCGCGCAGTGCGACTTCGGTCTTGCCGAACCCGACATCGCCGCAGACCAGGCGATCCATCGGCTTGATATTTTTCAGATCCTCGATGGTGGCGTTGATCGCCGCCGCCTGATCCGGCGTTTCCTCGAACGGGAAGCCTTCGGCAAAGGCTTCGTAGTCGTGCGGCTTCAAGTTGAACGCGTAACCCTGGCGGATGGCGCGCTGCGCATACAGCGCCAGCAGTTCGGCCGCGGTGTCGCGCACCTGCGCGGCGGCTTTCTTTTTTGCCTTGTCCCACTGGCCGCTGCCGAGTTGGTGCAGCGGCGCCTGTTCCGGTGCCGCACCGCTGTAGCGGCTGATCAGATGCAGGCTCGACACCGGCACATAGAGCTTGTCGGCGTTGGCGTATTCCAGGGTCAGGAATTCGGTCGCCCCTTCGCCCAGATCCAGCGTCTGCAGGCCGAGGTAGCGGCCGATGCCGTGGGTTTCATGCACCACCGGATCGCCGATCTTGACCTCGAAGAGGTCGCGCAGCATGTTCTCGGGGGCAGTGCGCTTGGCCTCGCGCGCGGCGCGGCTCCGCACCTGCGCCGCATAGAGCTCGTTCTCGGTGATGATCGCCACCTGCGCGGCGACGTCGATGAAGCCGGTGTTGAGCGGCGCGACGCTGAGCATGAACGGCGCATTGCCGGCATTGAACTGCGCCCAGTCCGCGGCCTGCGCGGGCCTGAGATCGTATTCCGCGAAATACTCGAGCATGGTTTCGCGGCGGCCCAGGCTTTCGGCGAGCACCAGCACGCGGCCGGAGAAATCATTGATGAACGCACGCAGCCGGTGCAGCGGATCGTCGGCGCGGCGCTCGACGTTGAGCGGGGGTAAAGCGGCGGTGGCACTCATATCACCCCCTCTCCCCGCTTGCGGGGAGAGGGTTGGGGAGAGGGGTTGCATGCGCTCGCTACCCTCTCCCTGATAGGGAGAGGGAGTGTTTTGTAACTCATTGTTTTTATTGATATTTTCAGAGGCCTCCGCAGGCGAGCCCGCCACTGCCGGCGTGACCACCGCAAGATCAATCCGCGCAAACGGCTTCAGCGCGCCGAAAAACGCCTCCTCGGTCAGGAACAATTCCTGCGGCGGCAACACCGGATTGGCCAGGTCGCCGCGCACCATTGCGTGCCGCCCGCGGGTGTCGGCCCAGAATTCGTCGATGGCCTCGCTGATGCCTGGGCGCAGGCAGAGCATCGTCTCCTTGGGCAGGTAATCGGTGATCAGCGCGGTGCTGTCAAAAAACAGCGGCAGGAAATATTCAATGCCGGCGGTGGGGATGCCTTTGGACACATCCTTGTACACGCGGCTGCGCGACGGATCACCTTCGAAGCGTTCGCGAAAGCGCTGGCGGAAACCCTTCTGTGCCGCCTCGTCCATCGGAAATTCGCGCGCCGGCAGCAGCCGCACTTCCGGCACTTTCATGATCGAGCGCTGGCTGTCGATGTCGAAGCTGCGGATGGAATCGATGACGTCGTCGAACAGATCGATGCGGTACGGCAGCGGGCTGCCCATCGGATAGAGATCGATCAGTCCGCCGCGGAAACTGTATTCGCCGGGCGCCACCACCTGCGTGACATGGTTGTAGCCGGCCAGCGTCAACTGGTGGCGCAGCGCGTCGGCGCCGAATTTGGCACCCTGCCTGAAATAGAAGGTGTTGGCGGTGATGAAGTCCACCGGCGCCATGCGATACAGCGCGGTGGTCACCGGCACCAGTGCGATGTCAAATTCGCCGCGCGCAATCTGGCACAGCGTCGCCAGCCGCTCCGAAATCAGATCATGGTGCGGCGAGAAATGATCGTAGGGCAGCGTTTCCCAGTCGGGCAGCAGATGCACGCGCAACTGCGGCGCGAAAAACGGAATCTCCTGCAACAGGCGCTGCGCCTGCCACGCGGTCTCGGTCAGCACCAGCAGCGGACGTGCGCGGGCCGCCAGCGCGGCGAGCGCCGGGGCATCACTCGAACCCTGCAGCAGTGCAGTGCTTGCGCGCTGCCCCGGTGCGGGCAGCTGGAGGGGCAACAACATCAGAGGCGGTCTTGCGAAAGGGCGCTATTATAAACGCGGCGCCTTGCCGTTCTGCCGGTATTTCCCCATGACTGCACGCCTGTTGACACTGACCTGCCTGGTGCTTGCGTTCGCGGCGCCGGTTACCGCGCAGACCGTGCAGTCCGAAAAACACGCTTTCCGCGTGGTCACGCTGGTGCGCGGCCTGCAACACCCGTGGTCCATCGCGTTTCTGCCCGACGGCCGCATGCTGGTGACCGAGCGCGCCGGGCGGCTGCGCATGGTCGGCAAGGACTTCAAGCTCGATCCGCAGCCGATTGCAGGATTGCCGGAAATCATCGCCACCGGGCAGGGTGGATTATTCGATGTCGTGCTGCATCCGCAGTACGACAAGAACGGCTGGATCTATTTTTCCTGGAACGCGCCCGATAAGGACGCAAAAGCGGGCGGCTGGGGCACGGCCATGGCGCGCGGCAAACTGAACGGTTACCGCATGACCGACGTGCAGGTCCTGTTCAGCATGGAACCCAAGACCCGCGCCGGCCACCATTTCGGCGGGCGCATCGTGTTTGACCGCAAAAATTTCGTGTATCTGACGCTGGGCGATCGCGGCGACATGCCGCGCGCGCAGAAGCTCGACGACCACGCCGGTTCGGTGATCCGCCTGCACGACGACGGCCGCGTGCCTGTTGATAATCCGTTTGTGAAGCGCACCGGCGCCAAGCCGGAGAAATTCACGCTGGGCAACCGCAACATGCAGGGCGCGGCGCTGCATCCGCAGACCGGCGAGTTGTGGACGCATGAACACGGCCCGCAGGGCGGCGACGAGGTGAACGTGATGCGCAGCGGGCGCAATTACGGCTGGCCGGTGATCACCTACGGCGTGCAGTACGGCATCGGTACCAGAATCGGTGAGGGTAATGCCAGGCCCGGCATGGAGCAGCCGCTGCAGGTGTGGGTGCCGTCGATTGCGCCGTCGGGCATGGCGTTTTACACCGGTGACAAATTTCCCGGCTGGAAAAACAATCTGCTGATCGGCGCACTCAGGGATGAAATGCTGGTGCGGCTGGAACTCGACGGCGAAAAGATCGTGCGCGAGGAGCGGCTGCTCAAGGGCGTGATCGGGCGTATCCGTGATGTGCGGGTGGGGCCGGATGGGTTTGTATATCTGCTGAGCGATGAGCGTGAGGGGGTGATTGCGCGGATGGAGTTGGTAAAGTAAGGCGTGCTGCGGAATATAAATTATTAAATATAATCAACAAGTTATATTGAATCGGCATTTTTGCTGGGCTCCGCGGATATTTGTACATGCAATACCGGGAAATTTTCCGCGGGGCAGGTGGTTCAAGTTGAGGATGATGCGATGCCCGCCTATGATGTGCACCAGTCGGGTGCAAAACGTCAACTAAAAATGTCAACTACTACACGTTAGGGCTTTGTATGGCAGTTCCCTCATATGGCGAAGGCTTGATTACGTTCTGCGAATCGCAAGGCGCCTTAGAGGTTCGACGTTTAAGACTACAAAACCACTTCCACAGTCTCGACTGGCAACCTGTTGATGCTTGGTTAGCAGTTAAAGACGCTGAAGGCAAAGCCCGCGCCGCCGAGCGGGAAGAAGAAAGCCTATCTATTGCCAAAGAAGCTTTTTCCAATTCCAGTGAAGCCAACTCCATCGCTCGCAAGGCTTTGCTCAACTCAAAAATGGCAAATATATGGGCCGCTATAGCAGCGCTCATCGCCACAATCGCTATATATGCCGCGATATTCATTGAAAAGCCCTAACCATCCGCTCCAGGCGACGCCTTGCGGCGCGCCTGAGCGGAAACGTTGGGCGTCTTGGCCTATCCTTCTGCCGCATTAGCCGATCCGCATACTGACCCTATATGGAAACCTTGGCCTACGTCGCAATCGCACTTGTCCTCATTCCCGTCTCTTGGTGGCTCCTAAAGGTTGCCCTTGGCTTTGCACTGCCGCTTGAGACAATCGCTCGTGCATACCTCGGCCAGTTACTGAAAAGAATGGATCTTTTCCAATTTGTTCCTCCTGACTGTCTTGATGAATGCGCTAACGACGCCGTCGCATTTGCGCGCGGATCAGCCAAGTTTTTTGGGAGGAACCTCCGAACTGCGATGGTCGAGAAACTTGAGCTGCATGCTGACATGCTGCGTCTATGGGTAAGAAGCGACGACCCGTTCACCGATCGCCACAAAGAACACTATCGGACGATCTATCAAAGGTACTCACTGCCTAGGCAGAAGTCATGAAACCGACGCCCAACCCATCATTCGAGGTGGACCTTCGCGCCCAAAGGTGCCCGCGCCCAAAGGTGCCGGAGTGTCATGGCACTACCTTAGCGCCTTGCGTGCCTGACGAAATGCAATTCCTCCCTCATCCCAACCCTTCCCCCGGAGGGGGAAGGGCTTTCCATCCCTCTCCCTCCGGGAGAGGGACCGAGGGTGAGGGGTGTTTTTGCTGTGCACAGGTTTTATTTTGTTAGCCACGCTAAGGTAGTGCCATGAGTGCCGGAGTGGATTTCTTTTTGAGCCACTGGCCTGTGATCCGGCCATGCAAAAAAAGAAATCCACTCCGGTAACTTGCATAACTATTCGATGTCGTGCTGCATCCGCAATATGCGGAGAACGGCTGGATTTATCTGGCCTACAACGCTCCGGGGGAGGGTGGCTGGGGCACGGCGCTGGCGCGCGGCAAACTGACTGGCGACATGAGCGGCCTGCGCCTGACGCAGGTGCAGGTGCTGTTCAGCATGGAGCCCAAGACCCGCGCCGGTCACCATTTCGGCGGGCGCATCGTGTTCGACGGCAAGGGCTTTGTGTATCTGACCCTCGGCGACCGCGGCGACATGCCACGCGCGCAAAAACCCGACGACCACGCCGGCTCGGTGATCCGGCTGCACGACGACGGCCGCGTGCCTGTTGATAATCCGTTGGTGAAGCGCAGCGGTGCGAAGCCGGAGAAATTCACGCTGGGCAACCGCAACATGCAGGGCGCGGCGCTGCATCCGCAGACCGGCGAGTTGTGGACGCATGAACACGGCCCGCAGGGCGGCGACGAGGTGAACGTGATGCGCAGCGGGCGCAATTACGGCTGGCCGGTGATCACCTACGGCGTGCAGTACGGCATCGGTACCAGAATCGGTGAGGGTAATGCCAGGCCCGGCATGGAGCAGCCGCTGCAGGTGTGGGTGCCGTCGATTGCGCCGTCGGGCATGGCGTTTTACACCGGTGACAAATTTCCCGGCTGGAAAAACAATCTGCTGATCGGCGCACTCAGGGATGAAATGCTGGTGCGGCTGGAACTCGACGGCGAAAAGATCGTGCGCGAGGAGCGGATGATCAAGGGGGTGATCGGGCGCATCCGCGATGTGCGGGTGGGGCCGGATGGACTGGTTTATCTGCTGAGCGATGAGCGGGATGGGGTGGTGGCGCGGTTGGAGCCGGTGAAGTAGTAATTTCATGAGGAAGGTGTTGTGCATTACACTAATGGTGACTCTGACCCCTTGTGGGTCATTCGTAATCCGTGGAGTTTATCCAGAGGATTTTGCGGGACTCCTTCCTGGCTGCTTCAATGGTGATGCTGAGGCTTTATGCTCGCTGCTGAATTTCCAGATCATCGTTATCTGATTGCGGCCCCCGAATTGGCGGCGCGTCTGCGCGACGTCACGCTGATCGACCTCCGTCCCGCCGAAGACTTCGCCGTCGGCCACATCGCCGGCAGCACCCACGTCGATATCTACGGCGTGAGCCTCAACGATTCTTCCGAAGCGCCGCTGAATTCATTCCTCGCGATTTTTCGCGTGCTGTTCGGCTCCCGCGGTGTGCGCGCGGACCGGCCGGTGGTGATCTACGACCACGAATCCGGCGAGCGGGCGGCGCGGGCGGTGTGGCTGCTCGCGGTGCTGGGGCATCCCGACGTGCGCATCCTCGACGGCGGCACGCACGCGTGGATGGCTTCGGGGCAGAAGCTGGTGCGCCTGACTGAAGCGCCGCCGGCGATCGATCCGACCAAGGCGCCGCCGACGCCGCCGCCGTTCCGCGGCCACATGAACCTCGACCTGCTGGCAACGCGTTTCGACGTGCACAACGCCATCGACAACCCGGAATACGCCATCGTCGATGTCCGTCGCGAGGCCGAGTATCGCGGCACCGAAAAGCGCGCGCGGCGCGTCGGCACGATTCCCGGAGCGGTGCACATTTTCTGGCGCGAGCATCTGGATGCGCAGGGCGCCTTCCGCAGACCAGACGAGATTCGCGCGCTGTACGAGTCGAAAGGTGTCACGCCGGACAGGATCGTCATTCCGGTCTGCCACGGCGGCTACCGTTCCGCCAGCACCTTCATCGCCCTGAAGTCGCTGGCTTATCCGCGCGTGCGCAACTATGTCTCGGCCTGGGGCGAGTGGGGAAACCGGGATGATTCCCGTATAGTCATTCCAGAAGCGTGAAGCAATCCAAAGGGCCGGGTTTGATATTCACGGTCAGCCACTGATATTGAGGGAGGGCGCAGCACAATGAGCCACTGGTTCGAGTATTTCCCCGGCAACCACATGTGGTCGCAGGGCATGATGTTCGGCATCGAGATGCAGACCTGGGGCGCGGCGGCGCTGGGCGAGATCGACCAGGTCGGGCAGAAACTGAAGGCGCACGTCGGCGACAACGAACGCTGGTGGCAGGAATGGACGGCGATGGCGCAGCGGGTGGAGGGTTTTGCCGATGCCGCCGAGCGCGACGGACACCGGCTGACCGCCGGCAGTTACTACCTGCGCGCCGCGATCTATTATTTCTGCGGCGAGCGCTTCATCGCGCCTTCGGAGCGCAAGTGGGACACCTATCGTAGCTGCCTGCGCTGTTTCGGCAAGGGCATCGCGCGGCGTTACCCGGCGATCACGCGCGTCGAGGTGCCGTTCGAGGGCACGACGCTGCCGGCCTGGTTCTACAGGGCGGATGTCGCCGGCGCCGCGCCGGCGGTAGTGATGTTCGACGGGCTGGACAATGCCAAGGAGATGAGCGTGCTGTTCGGCGGCGCAGAAATCACCCGCCGCGGCATCCACGTGCTGGCGATCGACGGCCCCGGGCAGGGCGAGGCGCTGCGGCTGCAGGGCATCCCCAGCCGCCATGATTACGAGGTGCCGGCGCGGGCGGCGTACGATTTCCTCGCCCGCCGCAATGATGTCGATGCCGCGCGCATCGCGGTGATGGGTTTCAGCATGGGCGGCTATTACGCGCCGCGCGCGGCGGCGCTGGAGCCGCGCTTCGCGGCCTGCGTCGCCTGGGGCGGGCAT
>CAZAOZ010000064.1:0-18994 GCA_964486865.1 uncultured Bordetella sp. | reverse complement strand
AATCGATGTCGCCGGGCTTGCGGTCGGCGAGCGGGCATTTCATGCCGGGCATCAGGCGCACCGGGCGCAGGTTGACGTACTGGTCGTAGCCGCGGCGGAACGGAATCAACAGACCCCACAGCGAGATGTGGTCGGGCAGCATCGCCGGCCAGCCTACTGCGCCGAAATAGACGGAGTCGTGTTTTTTCAGTTGCTCGAGGCCGTCCTCGGGCATCATGCGGCCGTGTTTGGCGTGGTAGTCGCAGCTCCAGTCGAGCTCGTCGAATTTCCATTGAATGCCGAATTTGCGGCCGACGGCTTCCAGCACGCGCAGCCCTTCGGGCATGACTTCCTTGCCGATGCCGTCACCGGGGATTACGGCAATACGAAATGTTTTCATCTGTTGAGTCCCTGTGTTTTTTTTGTCGCGAGTGCGCAGTGCGTCAGACTTTCATGCCAAAACAAAGGGCAGCCCCTCGGGCTGCCCTGTTTCAGATTGCCAGGCGCATCAGGCTGCCGCGGCCTTGGGTTTGCCTGGCGTTTTTTTGCCGTATTTCTGGTTGAATTTCTCGATGCGACCGGCAGTGTCCAGAGTTTTTTGCTTGCCGGTGTAGAACGGATGGCAGGACGAGCACACCTCGACCGTCAGGTCCTTGCCCATGGTCGAGCGTGTCTGCCACTTGTTGCCGCAGCTGCAAGCAACTGAAATTTCAAGGTATTCCGGGTGTACGTCGGCTTTCATGGCGATATCCTGAGCAAGGTGCCCGCACCGGGCGGGAAACCCGCGATTATCTTGGATTTGGCCTATCTGAGCAAGGGGCGCTGTCCGGGGCGCCAATTCTCGAGCAGGGCGCAGCAGGCGGGCAATTCGCCCCGGGCCCGGTCAGGAGCCACCGCCTCAAACCGGGAATGGCCGGCCAGAACCTGCAGACGGACGAAATAGGCTTCTCCGGGGCGGGTATTGAGTTCCAGCACCCCGTTGTCTACGCCATAACCGGCCAACCGCTGCTTTCCGGGATTCAGGTGTACCTGGAAAAAGGTCCGGGGCAGCGTGGCGCCGATCAACCGGCCGTTGATCCAGATTACGGAATCGTCGCCGGGGGAGGGCAGATCCGTCCGGTAAACATAGAGGGTGCTGCTGTCCGGATGGGTGCCGAACCGCTTGGCTTCGCGGTCCATTTCGGGTGAGGCTTCAGGAGTGGAAGCGCAGGCCGCCAGCAGGGCCAGCAGTGCCGCTGCTGCGACCGGCAGTCTGCTTCGTTTCACGGTTCAGCGGATGATTTCATTGGTCATCGTGCCACGGAGCACCACCGAGCGCCCGAACTTTTCATCGACAGGATAGAAATGGGAGTTGGACAGCGCATCGTAGCCGTAAGTGACCTGGTTGATAAAGTAAATCCTGCCTGGTTCGGTTTGTATGTCAATCTGCCCGTTGTCGCCGGCGAAACCAGCGATGCGGTGCCTGCCGCCGGGAACGACCAGGCGCATGTAGGTGCCGCGGTAAGTGGGGCCGATCATGTCGCCGTCAAGAAAGATCGTCGGGACAAAATTACGGTCGGATGGATCGCGCACCAGGTAAATCACCGCGCGGTCGGGAACAGCTTCAAAGCGCTTGGCCGCGGCGTCGCCCGGCAGCGGAGGCAGTTGCACGCAGCCGGCAAGCAGCAGTGTCGCGATCAGCAGGAATCGGTTCATCTCAGGCTCCTTGAAAAGCCACCATAAACGCCCCGGACGGTCATAGCCTACACCCGGTCGGGGTGTTGCGCAGCAGGGCAGCGCAATGATGCAAACAGTCCGGCGCAAGGAGTCATTCCACGGAGGATGTAACTCAAGCGGGACCAGCAGGGCGGGGATTGGCGGAACGTGGGGCAGAGCCCCGCTTGCAGGATGCGACCGCCGGAGGCGGGCCTGGATTTCGGAACAAAAGAGATGCCGGTTGTGTGCCGGCAGAGTTCAGCAGAACCGCTTACCCGCGCCGCATGGAATCAAAGAAATCCGCATTGTTTTTGGTGGCGCGAACCTTGTCGAGCAGGAAGTCGGTCGCTTCGAGTTCGTCCATCGGGTAGAGCAGCTTGCGCAGGACCCAGATTTTCTGCAGCACTTCCTTGGGAATCAGCAGCTCTTCGCGGCGGGTGCCTGAGCGGTTGACGTTAATCGCCGGGAAGATGCGTTTCTCGTACATGCGCCGGTCAAGATGGATTTCCATGTTGCCGGTGCCCTTGAATTCCTCGTAGATCACGTCGTCCATGCGCGAACCGGTGTCGATCAGCGCCGTGGCGATGATGGTCAGGCTGCCGCCTTCTTCGACATTGCGGGCGGCGCCGAAAAAACGCTTCGGCCGCTGCAATGCGTTGGCGTCCACGCCGCCGGTCAGCACCTTGCCAGAAGCAGGCACCACGGTGTTGTAGGCGCGCGCCAGGCGGGTGATGGAGTCGAGCAGGATCACGACGTCTTTTTTGTGTTCGATCAGGCGCTTGGCCTTTTCGATCACCATTTCGGCGACCTGCACATGGCGGCTCGCCGGCTCGTCGAAGGTGGAAGACAGCACTTCGCCCTTCACCGAGCGCTGCATTTCGGTCACTTCCTCGGGGCGTTCATCGATCAGCAGTACGATCAGTATCACTTCCGGGTGGTTGGCGGTGATCGCATGCGCGATGTGCTGCATCAGCACGGTCTTGCCGGCCTTGGGTGGTGACACGATCAGGCCGCGCTGGCCTTTGCCGATGGGGGCGATGATGTCGATGATGCGGCCGGTGATGTTTTCTTCGGCCTTGATGTCGCGTTCGAGCTTGAGATGTTCGGTCGGGTGGTACGGCGTCAGGTTCTCGAACAGGATCTTGTGTTTCGAGTTCTCCGGCGAGTCGTCGTTGACCTTGTCAACCTTGACCAGCGCGAAATAACGTTCGCCTTCCTTGGGCGTGCGGATTTCGCCTTCGATGGTGTCGCCGGTATGCAGATTGAAGCGGCGGATCTGCGAAGGCGACACATAAATGTCGTCGGTGCCGGCCAGATAGGAAGTGTCCGGAGAGCGCAGGAAGCCGAAGCCGTCGGGCAGCACCTCGAGCGTGCCGCCGCCGTAGATGGATTCGCCCTTTTTCGCCTGGTTTTTCAGCAGCGCGAAAATCAGCTCCTGCTTGCGCAGGCGGTTGGCGCCGTCGATTTCGTTCTTGACGGCCATGTCGACGAGTTCGCCGACATGCAGATTTTTCAGGTCAGATAAATGCATAGACTTCGGGCGCTGATGGCGAGAAATTCGGGGGTGGGGAAAGGAAATGCTGCGGTACTGCACCGGCGGTACTGCTGATTTCGCCGGCGCCTGTCGTGCTCTTGATATGCGTTACCGGGGTTACCGGGGCTGCCGGGAGCGGCTATACGATCAGGCGATGGCGAAAGGGTATAGCGTTCAGATATGGCTGTCAATGAACGCGGTTAACTGGGACTTGGACAGTGCGCCGACTTTGGTGGCCTCGACGGAGCCGTTTTTGAACAACATCAGCGTCGGGATGCCGCGTATGCCGTACTTGGGCGGCGTGGCCTGATTGTCGTCGATATTGAGTTTGGCGACTTTCAGCTTGCCCGAATACTCGCGGGCAACTTCGTCGAGTATCGGTGCAATCATCTTGCACGGGCCGCACCACTCAGCCCAGTAATCAACCAGTACCGGGGTCGCTGATTGCAGCACCTCGGGGTCAAAAGAATCATCGGTCACGTGATGAATGTGCTCGCTCATGGGGTCCTGCCTTATTGATGAAAAAATGGGGAAAACGGAAAAAATCATCGCCACGGAGCCGCGGCGGGGGGATGGATGGCTCCATGCTATCCAAAAACCCCGCTCTTGGGAAGTCGCGCACCGTATCGGGGCGCTTTCCTTGTGGCTGCGCAGCATCTGCTAAAATATGGGTTCTTCCTGTCATTTCAAGGCGGCGTTCGCCAGGAATATCCATGACTTACGTAGTGACCGAGACCTGCATCAAGTGCAAGTATTCCGACTGTGTCGATGTCTGCCCTGTGGATTGTTTCCGTGAAGGGCCGAACATGCTGGTCATCGACCCCGACGAGTGCATCGACTGCACTTTGTGCGTTGCCGAATGTCCGGTGGAGGCCATATTTGCCGAGGATGATGTGCCGGACAGTCAGCGCGAGTTCACCGCGCTGAACGCCGAACTGGCCAAGATCTGGAAGCCGATCATCGCAAAGATCGATGCCCCGCCGGACGCCGATGAGTGGGCCAAGGTCAAGCAAAAGAAACATCTGCTGGAAAGATAAATTTTGACCTGCGTCCGGCGGCCGCTACGCGGTCGCATCCCCGCTACGGCGGGGCCCCTGCTCCGCGCTGCGCGACCGCACGCCGACGAGTGGGCCAAGGTCAAGCAGAAGAAACATCTGCTGGAAAAGTAGCCGCACATCCGCTTGCGTCCGGGCGGCCGCTACGCGGTCGCATCTCCGCCGTCTGACGGCCCCTGTTCCGGGGACGTTTTGAACGACCTCTTCTCCGAGGTCGTTTTCGTTTCAGGCCGCGCCTGCGTAAGATGTTGCGCATGCCGCGACAGCCGCGGCGCAGGAAAGCACCCCCATCCGTGTCCGAACCCGTGTCTGCACCATCATCATCCCGCATCCGGCAGGTGTACTGCACCGCAGGCAGTCTGGCGGCGCAGGCTGCCGGACATATTGTCGGCGTCGAGCGCGGCCGCCTGCCGGACCTCAGTCATGCGGTGATCGTGTTGCCCGCGCTGAATGCGGCGGGGGACATTGCGCGCGCGCTGCGACAGGCTGCGGGCGCCGCGGCAGTGCTGCTGCCGCGCCTGACGACATTTGCCGAATGGGGCGCAGCGGTGACGCTGGATCGCCCTGTCGCCACCCGTCCGGCACGCGAGGCCGTGCTCTACCAGGCGCTGGCGGAGCGCGGCTGGCTGCAGTCGGGGGATCTGTGGGCGGTTGCCCGTGAATTGACCGCCTTGTTTGATGACCTGACCCGGCATGCCGTGGCACTGCCGGCGACGGTCGATGAATTTGCCGGGCAACTGGAGCAGGCGTACCGGGCGCGGCGCAGCGATGCGCTGCAGTTCGAGGCCCGTCTGGTTCACGAGCTATGGCATTTGCTGGCCCGCGATACCGATGCACTCGATCCGGAAGCGGCATACCAGTTACGCCTGGCTGCATTGGCGCGCAGCGCGAACGCACCGCTTTACGTGATCGGCCCGGGACGGCTGTCCCGCGCCGAAGAACGTTTCTGCGAAGCCTATGCCGTCCGGGCGCCGGTGTGCATTTTTCATGAGCGCCTCGCGGATGCGGAAGACGGCGTTGCGCACGCGCTCAAACTGGCCTGGTTGTCGCCGGATGCGCAATGCCCGGATTTGCCGGCGCGGGCCGCTGCGCTGTGTGCCGCGCAACCCGCCAGTCCGCTCGCCGGGCGCGTCCGCTATTTCGGCGCCGCGAGCGCCGAGCAGGAAGCGCAGGCCGTCGATGTCACGCTGCGCGAGTGGCTGCTGGCGGGCAGGCAGCGCATTGCCATCGTGGTCAATGACCGGCTGACGGCGCGCCGCACCCGCGCCTTGCTGGAGCGCGCCGAAATCCTGGTCCGCGATGAGACCGGCTGGGCATTTTCGACCACCAGCGCGGCAACGGTGATCGGGCGCTGGCTCGATGTGGCATCCGGCGACGGGTATTACCGCGATCTGCTCGACTTGCTGAAGTCCCCGTTTGTTTTTCACGACTGGGCGCGCGATGCGCGGCAGGAGGCGGTGTGGCGACTGGAGCGTTATGTCCGTGACGCCAATGTGATTTCAGGATTGTCCCGTTTTATTGCGCTGGCCGAGGATCACAATGACGCCGAGGTGAGGCAACTGCTGGTGCGGGTGCAACGGGGGCTTGCGGCGCTGGGCCGCGGGCGCCGGCCGCTTGCGCGATGGCTGGATGCGCTGGCGGCCAGCCTTGCCGAGATCGGCGTGCGCGACGGACTCGCCGCGGATCAGGCCGGCGAGCAGTTGCTGGAATTGCTGGCGCGGCTGAGGGACGAACTCGGGGAGAACCGGCTCGCGGTGGATGGCGCGGACTGGCGGCGCTGGCTGGCGGGTGAACTGGAAACGGCCACCTTCAGCGACCGCACGATAGAAAGCCCGGTGGTGTTCGTCAGCCTCTACGGCACGCAGCTGCGCACCTTCGATGCGGCGCTGATCATCGGCGCCGATGCCGCGCATCTGCCGGGGGCGGATCCGGCGCACCGGTTTTTCAATCAGGGCGTGCGGGCGCAGCTCGGGTTGCCGACGCGTGCCGAAGAGCTGGGCGACATCGAGACCGCGCTCGCCGGACTGGTTGCCGCGAGCGATACCGTGATGATCACCTGGCAGCGGCTGGTCGATGGCGAGCCCAACCTGCTGTCGCCGCATTTCGAGCGGCTGGAAGCGCTGCACCGGCTGGCGTACGGCGCGGGGCTGGCCGATGCGGATCTGGCGGCGCGCCTGCATGCGGCAGAAGTGCGCTGCGATGCCGGGCGGTTGCCGCAGCCGACCGCGCGCCCCGCGCCGGCGGCTGCCGCCGCGCTGCTGCCGCAGTCCATGTCGGCGAGCGGCTACAACACCCTGATGGCGTGCCCGTATCAATTTCACGCCGGTTATCTGCTGGGTCTGGCGGAACTCGACGATGTGCAGGAATTAATCGAGAAAAAAGACTACGGACAGATCGTGCACGGCGTACTCCACGGTTTTCATGCGGCGCACCCGCTGGTGACGGATCTCGATGCGCAAGCGGCGTGCGCTGCGCTGGAGCGCATGAGCGAGGCTGCTTTTGCCGGTGCGGTTGCGCAGAATTATCTGGCGCGGGCCTGGCTCGAGCGCTGGCGCGCGCTGATTCCGGGGTACGTGGACTGGCAATGCGCGCGCGAAGCGGAGGGCTGGCGCTGGCGGGCGGGAGAGGCGCTGCGCGAGATCATCATCACCACGCCGCAGGGCGCCCGGCTGCGCCTGCACGGCCGCATCGACCGCGTGGACGACATGCAGGATGGCGCGGTCGCGGTGATCGACTACAAGACGCAGCGCAGGGACATGCTGCGCAAAAAACTGGAGATTCCCGGCGAGGACGTGCAGTTGCCGGTGTACACGCTGCTGTGGAACGCGCCGGTGGCGAGTGCGGCGTATCTGTCGATGGAGCGCGAGGGGATTGCGTCGGTGCCGGTACCGCACGATGTGCAAAGGCTTGCCGAGGACGTGCGCGACCGGCTCTGCGGATTGTTCGACGCGCTGCGCGGCGGCGCGAATCTGCCGGCGCACGGCATCGAAGCCGTATGTGACTATTGCGAGATGCGGGGGCTGTGCCGCCGCAATTACTGGTTGTGAACGGGCCATGACCAGCGAGCATCTGCACCGACTCAATCGCAACGCGCTGGATCCGGCGGCCAGCGTCGTCATCGAGGCCTGCGCCGGCAGCGGCAAGACCTGGCTGCTGGTATCGCGGATCGTGCGCCTGCTGCTCGACGGCGCCGAGCCGTCGCAGATACTCGCAGTGACTTTTACCCGCAAGGCGGCGCAGGAGATGGCGGCGCGGCTGCGCGAGTGGCTGCATGTGCTGGCAACGGCGCCTGCCGCGGAGGCGCGCACTTTTCTGCGCGAACGCGAAATTCCGGAAGCACAGATCGAGGGAATGCTGGCGCCGTCGCGGCTGCTCTACGAGCGGCTGCTGACCGCGCAGCCTGAAATCACCATCACCACGTTTCACAGCTGGTTCATGCAGTTGCTGCGGCGCGCGCCGCTGGATGCCGGAATACCCGGCGATGTCACGCTGGTGGAGCAGACCTCGACGCTGGTGGACGAGGCCTGGGAGCGGTTTGCCGGGAATCTGGCGCGCACGGATGATGCGTCCGCAATCCATGCCTCCGCGAAACAGGGGCTCGATTTCCTGTTCCGCGATTGCGGGCTGGAGAATACCCGCAGCCTGCTGACCAATTTCCTGCGCCGCCGCGCCGAATGGTGGGCGTTTACGCGGGATGCCGCCGATCCGGTCCGGCATGCCCTGGCGCGCATCGCGGCGGGCATGCCGGTGGCGCCGGATGCCGATGTGCTGAGTCCGCTTTACGCCGGCGCGACTGTGCAGAGTGCGCTGTCTGAATATCAGGCGTTGCTGGCGCGCGGCACGAAGACGCATCAGGGTCATGCGCAGCGCCTCGCGGAAATGGCGGCAGCGCCGGACGACCAACTGCGCTTCGAGATGTTGTGTTCCGTCGTATTCACGAATGATGGCGAGCCGCGCGCGCACAAACCCAGCGCCGCGCAGGCGAAACGCCTCGGCGCCGACGGCGAGGCGCGCCTGCTCGCGCTGCATGCCCTGCTTGCCGGGCGCTGCGCAGAGGTGCGGGAGGCGTTGCGGGATCAGGCGGGTTTCCGCTTCAACGAGGCTGCGCTGCATTGCGGCGTGGCGCTGCTGGACGCCTATCAGTCGCTCAAGCGCGAGCGCCAGGTCATCGATTACGGCGACATCGAGTGGCATGCCTGCGAACTGGTGCGGGTCAGCGATCATGCGGCCTACATGCATTGCAAGCTCGATGCGCGCTACCGTCATATCCTGGTCGATGAATTCCAGGACACCAATCCGCTGCAGTGGATGACCTTGCAGAGCTGGCTGGAAGCGGCGGATGCGGCGGATTCCCGCCCGACGGTATTCATGGTGGGGGATCCCAAGCAATCGATTTACCGGTTCCGGCGCGCCGAGGCGCGGTTGTTCGCGCGCGCGCAGGATTATCTCGAGCAGGCGTTCGGCGCGCGCCGGCTGGCGCAAAACGAATCGCGGCGCTGCGCGCCGCCGGTGATCGACGTGGTCAACCGCGTGTTCGGCGCCGAGCCGGAATACACCGGGTTTGCGCCGCACACCGCGCATTTCGGCGCCATGCCGGGACGCGTCGAGGTGTTGCCGCTGGTGGCTGCGGATGCGGCTGCCGCTGCCGCGATCACGGAAACCGGCCTCCTGCGCAATCCCCTGCTGACGCCGCTGGCGGTGGATGAAGACCGCCGGCGCGAAGGCGAAGCGGCGCTGCTGGCGCAGCGGATCGGCGACATCGTCCGTGACTGGCGCATTGACGACGGGCGTGGCGGCAAGCGCCGGGTGCGCTGTGCGGACATCAAGATCCTGGTGCGGCGGCGCACCCATCTCGCGGTGTACGAACGCGCGCTGCGCCATGCCGGCATTGCCTTTGTCACCTCCCGCCAGGGCGGGCTGCTCGATACGCTGGAAGCGCAGGATCTGGTGGCGCTGCTGAAGTTCTTGAGCGCGCCCTACGCCGATCTGCAGCTGGCGCATGCGCTGCGCTCCCCGGTGTTTGATGCCGGTGATGATGATCTGGCGGCATTGGCGGCGGCGGGTGACGGCAGTTGGTGGCAGCGCCTGACGCGCCTGGTCGCGGCGGGGGCCTGCAGTCCGGCATTGCGGCGCGCGCATGAGTTGCTGAGCCGGTGGCGCGCGCGCGCCGACACCTCCCCGGTGCATGACCAGCTCGACCGCATTTATTTCGAGGGCGGCGTCATGCAGCGTTATGCGCAGGCGGTGCCCGCGGCGATGCGCGGCGCGGTCGCCGCCAACCTGCAGGCGTTCATGCAGCGCGCGCTGGATACGGACGCAGGCCGCTATCCCAGCCTGCCGCGGTTTATCCACGAACTGGCGGACCTGCGCGCCGCGCCCGGCGACGAGGCGCCGGACGAGGGCATCATCGGCGACAGCGGCGACGCCATCGGCATATACACGGTGCACGGCGCGAAGGGGCTGGAAGCGCCCATCGTGTGGCTGCTCGATACCGCGGCGGGGCAGGACGCGGGGCGCGGCTACGACGCGCTGATCGACTGGCCGCCGGAGATGGACCGGCCGCAGCAATTTTCCATGTGGGCGCGCAAGGATGCGCAAAACACCGAGCAGCGGGCGCTGGCACAGGATGAAGCCGGTTTCGCCGCGCGTGAGAATCTCAACCTGCTGTACGTGGCAATGACCCGCGCCCGCCAGGCGCTGATCGTCAGCGGTGTCGATGGCCGCGGCAGCGGCAATTCCTGGTATGGACGCATCCGTGCCGCGGTGTGCGCGGAGG
Source organism: uncultured Bordetella sp. (assembly GCA_964486865.1). Classification (GTDB taxonomy): domain Bacteria; phylum Pseudomonadota; class Gammaproteobacteria; order Burkholderiales; family SG8-41. The sequence goes on along the minus strand of CAZAOZ010000064.1, from coordinate 8,955 downwards.
CCGGCATTGCCGCGGATGATCCCGCAGCGACGGTGGCGCATGGCGTTGATCTTGCGGACGGCGACACCAAGCCGGCGGCGGACAGCGTCGTCGGCGCAGTGGCCGCAGCAGACCCGCGGCTTGCCCGGCCGCTGCCCACCGGCAGGCGCGTGGCAGTGCGGACGGATGCGGCGCTGCGCCACGGCACGCATTTTCACGCGGTGATGGAACACCTGACGGGGCCGCGGACCGCGGATCGTGAGTCGCTGCGGCGTGCGCTGGCGCTGCCCGCGACGGCGTTCGACCCGCTGTGGAGCGCGGCGCAGCGTCTGCTCGCGCGACCGCACCTCGCCCGCTTTTTCGACACGGCACAGCATCTGCGCGCGGTGAACGAAGTATCGTATGTCGATGACGCCGGAAACCTGCGCCGCATCGACCGGCTGGTGGAGTGTGACGATGCGTACTGGGTGCTGGATTACAAGACGGGGGAAGTGCCTGACGATGCCGCGCTGCTGGCGGCCTATGATGCACAGCTCGCAGCCTACCGCGATGCCGTCAGCCGGATGTACCCGCACAAGCCGGTGCGCGCGCTGCTGATTTTTGCGGATGGCGGGACGCGCGAGCCCGCAGTGGCGGCGGTTGCGGCGACACACGGGAAGAATTAGCATGAGACCATCCCCGGGTATTCTTCCGCGGCAAATCCAAAAATGATTCGAGGAGAACAGAGATGATTCCACGCGCAATTTTTTCCGGCGGCCTCGCGCTACTCGCGCTTGCCGTTGTCCAGTTCACGCCCGGCGCAGCGCAGGCGCAAGGAAAATTTCCGGAACGGGGGCTGCGGCTGGTGGTGCCGTTCGCGCCCGGCGGCGTCAATGACATCATCGGCCGGCGCTGGGCGCAGGAGATGTCGCGCGCGCTGGGGCAGAACATGATCGTCGAAAACCGGGCGGGCGCTTCGGGCGCCATCGGCGCGATGGAGGTCGTGCGCGCCAAACCCGACGGCTACACGCTGTTGATCGCCAACACCACCACGCATGTGCTCAACCCGCTGGGCCACAAAAACCTTGGCTATGATCCGGTCCGGGATTTCACGGCGCTGGGCATCATCACGCTGGTGCCCACCGCGGTGGCGGTGCATCCGTCGCTGCCGGTGAAAAATCTCAAAGAGCTGATTGCATTCGCGAAAAGGAATCCGGGGCAGTTGTCGTTCGGTTCCGCGGGTACCGGCAGCATCACGCAACTCACCGGCGAGCTGTTCAAGAAACTCAACGGCAACCTGAACATCGTGCATGTGCCGTACAAGGGTGCGGGCCCCGGACTGGCCGATCTGGTGGCTGGGCATATTCCGATGTACACGCCGACCATCAGCCCGGCGCCGCTGGAGTATCACAAGGCAGGCCGCATCCGCATGCTGGCCGTGTGTGCCGAGGAACGGCTGAAAGCCGTGCCCGATGTGCCCACTGCGCCGCAAGCCGGAATGCCGGAACTGATCGTGCAGGCGTTCAATGCCATATTCCTGCCGGCGGGCATGCCGCGACCGGTGACCGATGTCCTGCATCAGGCCAACCAGAAAGTGCTGCACAATGCCGACATGCAGGAATTCCTGCGCAAGGCCGGCGCCGAACCGGTGACGACTTCATCACCGGAACGCGCGGCGCAGTTCATGCAGAAGGAATTGCAGCGCTGGGGGCCGATCGTGCGCGAGATCGGCACCGAACCGTAATCTGCACGACCCCGCCAGCCGGCGGCCGCGTTTAATTTATAACCATTTGTTTTTATTGGATATTTCATGAAATCCTGCTGGATCGTCACCCAAGACCACAAGACCCATCTCGAATTCCGCGACATGCCGGTGCCGCAGCCCAAGGCCGGCGAAGTGGTCATTCGCGTACACGCGACCGCGATGAACCGCGGCGAGATTTTTGCCGGCGGCGTGATGCACGGCGGCCCTGAAAAACTCGGCGGCAATGAAGCCTCGGGCGTGGTGCATGCCGTGGGCGAGGGCGTCACGCAATGGAAAGTGGGCGACGCGGTGTTCGGTCGCGTGCGCGGCGGCTTCGCCGAATACGCGGTGATGGATCTCGCGCAGGTGCTGCGCAAGCCGGAAAAACTGTCGTGGGAGCAGGCGGCGGCCGTGCCCATCAGTTACATCACCGCCTGGGAGATGATTTTCCAGTACGGAAAACTCAAGGCCGGCGAAACCCTGCTGGTGATGGGCGCTTCATCGGGCGCGGGCGTGGCGAGCATCCAGTTGGGCAAGCTGATCGGCGCGCGCACCATCGGCACCTCGGGCTCACAAGCCAAACTCGACAAGCTGAAAACCATAGGCCTCGATGTCGGCATCGCCACGCGCAAACCGGATTTCGCGGAAGCCGTGAAAAAGGCAACCGACGGCAAGGGTGTCGATCTGATCATCAACGGCGTCGGCGGCTCGGTCTTCGCCGAGTGCATGCGCACGCTGGCCTTCCGTGGGCGGCTGGCGACCGTGGGTTATGTCGATAACGTGTTCAAGGCCGAGATTGATCTGAATGCGGTGCATGCCGGCCGGCTGGAAATCTTCGGCGTGTCCAACGCGCGGCTGTCGGCGAGCGGCAAGGCGGAGGCGACCGCGGGTTTTGCGCGCGACGTGCTGCCGGCGATTGCCGACGGGCGCATCGTGCCGCTGATCGACCGCGTTTATCCGTTCGCAGAACTGCCGGCCGCGAAGGACTGCATGGACTCAAGCGCGATGGTCGGGAAGATTGTGGTGCGCGTGAATTGAAGCGGCAGCGGGTGGTGACGAAGGTCAAAAGCGAGCCACAGAGGATTCTTTTTAATACCCCCTTGAGGGGTACACAGAGAGCACAGGGAACTGCAAACCCGGAATCACATCAGGCGCTTGCGCGAAACCGACAACCTTTGCGAAGTTCTGTTTTTCTCTGTGACCTCTGTGGCTAAAAAGGTTTTGTTTTAAAACCCTGCTTTTGCGCTTAGTCGACGCGCGCCCCTGAAGCCTTCACCACCTTCGCCCATTTCGGAATTTCCGTTTCGATCAGTTTGCGGAATTCTTCCGGCGTGCCGGGGTTGGCGTCCACGCCCGAAGCGGCCAATCGGTTTCTCACGTCCGGCTGCGCCAGCGTATCGAGCGCCGCCTTGCTCAGCACGGCCACGATCGGCGCCGGGATGCCCGCCGGACCGAGGATGCCGTACCACGCCACCGCGGCGTAGCCCGGCAGTCCCGCTTCCGCGATCGTCGGCACGTCGGGCAGGGAGGCAATGCGGGCGGGTGATGTCACGCCCAGACCGCGCAGCCGTCCGACCTTGATGAACGGTATCGCCGACGACACGCTGGCAAACTGGATGTCGGTCTGGCCGGAAATCAGCGCGGTCAGCGCTTCCGCTGCGCCCTTGAACGGCACGTGCACGGTTTTCACGCCGGCCATGCTGTTGAACAGTTCCCCCGACAGGTGCACCGACGTACCGGCGCCCGAGCTGCCGTAATTCAGCACGCCGGGCCGTTTTTTGGCGAGCGCGATCAGTTCCTTCACCGACTTGGCCGGCACCGTGGGATTCAGCACCAGCACGTTCGGGCTGTCGCCGACGCGGGCGATCATCGTGAAGCTGTTGAGCGGGTGATAGTTGAGCTTCGAATACAGGCTGTAGTTGATGGCCTGTGTGCCGATGGTGCCCATGAATATGGTGTAACCGTCAGGCGGGCTTTTTGCCGTCAGTTCGGCGGCGATGTTGCCGCCGGCGCCGCCGCGGTTGTCGATGACCAGCGGCTGGCCGAGGCGCTCGCGCAGCGCCGGCTCCATGGCGCGGGCGATCACGTCGGCGGCGCTGCCCACGGTGAACGGGATCAGCATGCGTACCGCGCGGTTGGGGTAATTCTGGGCGGCGGCGCTGTTCACGCAGCACGCCGCCAGGGCGATGATCAGACCGGTACGCAGCATGGCGCTTACTCCGTCGAAGAGGGATCGCTGCGCAGCGTAGCATGCCGCACAGGCTGTCGCCATGCGCCCGCGAAAGCGTAAACTACGGGCTGGGTAAAAGAATTATTGAGCGTTTCGGTGTGCTGACAATCGGAGCGCTCAATCCCTCTCCCCAACCCTCTGCTCCGCTTCCAGTGTTCCCTGGTCCCGGAGGGAGAGGGTGAGAACAGCCCTAATTCACTGTTGTGAATTAGGGAAAGATCATTAATGCGCCAATCAGGAGCCCATCGTGAAATCTTCCGCCTGTATCGCCGTTGCCGTGCTTGCGGCCTGTGCGACCGCCGCATCCGCGCAGCAGCAAAAAGTCAATCCGCCGATTGCCGTTTACTGGATGAGTATCGATACGTCCTCCGGCCTGCCGATGGGCGGCATGGGGGGCGGCGGCGAGGGCCCGTCGATGATGGACATCGGCCGCATGATGCTGGGCGGAGGCATGGACGGCGGCGGCGCCAACCGCTCGATGCGGCTCGAACTCGGCGCGCAGCGCACGGCCACCGGCACGCCGGCCGCCGCGCATGAAATTCCGCCGGGGCTCAACATGGGCGCCAGCCTGCCGCTGGAGACGCCGCAAAAGCCGCGCCGTGAACCGCGCGAAGACGGCATGCCGGAGAATTTCGAGAAGCCGCGCGGGCGCATGCTGATTTTCTGGGGCTGCGGCGAGAAGGCCGGTCCCGGCCAGCCGTACGTCATCGACTTCGCCAAACTGGCGCAGGGCGACATGCCGCAGGGCCTGATCAGCAGGCGCGTCACCGTGCAGCGCGGGCCGTCGCCGGCGCGCAGCCGCACCTATGGCGACTGGCCCAACCAGCGCGACTCCACCCGCGTGGCGGGCGACGGCAGTCTGCGCGGCGATCATGCGGTCAAGGGCAATTATTCACCCGACATCCGGTTTTCGCTGGCGGATAAATACGATTTCATGGAGCCGGTGAACCTGGCGATGAAAAAATCAGGCGGCGGCAGCATCGGCATGTCGTGGAACAGCGTCGCCAACGTGCACGGCTATTTCGCCACGGCGATGGGCAGCAGCGGTGGTGAGGACATCGTGTTCTGGAGTTCCAGCAACAGCCGCGAATTCGGCGATCAGTTGCTGAACTGGCTGCCGCCGTCCGAAGTCGCGCGCCTGATCCGCGAAAAAGTCGTGATGCCGGCTTCGACCACCGAATGCACGGTGCCGGCGCAGTTTGTCGCTGCCGCGCCGTCGGCGTTCGTGCGTTTCATTGCCTATGGCGAGGAAGCGAACTTCGTGCATCCGCCGCGGCCGCAGGATCCGAAGATCACCTGGAGCCCGGATTGGGCGGTCAAGGTGCGGTTGAAGTCCACGACCAGCGCCATGCTCGGCGAAGAAGGCATGGGCGGCGGTGGCTCGCGTTCGCGCAGCCGCGGCGCCGAGAGCACGCCGGCGCAGGGCGGTCAGCAGCAAAGCGGCGGTGAAACGCCGGCGATCGATCCGGTGCAGGAAGGACTGAAAGCGCTGAAGGGGTTGTTTGGTCGTTGACGGTGGGCAATGGCGGGATTACATCATCACCCGTCCGCCGTTGACATCCAGTACCACCCCGTTGATGTACGCCGCGCCATCCGAGGCGAGAAACAGCATCGCCTGGGCGTGATCATCAGGTGCCGCCAGCCGGCGCAGCGGCACCTGCGAGGCGATGCGTTCGATATCGGCTTCGCTGCGCAGCGCCGCCACCCGCGGCGTGAGCGTGGTGATCGGCGCGATGGCATTCGCCGTGATGTTGTCCGGTCCCAACTGATAAGCCAGGAAACGCGTGAGCTGAATCACGCCGGCCTTCGCCGCGCCATACGCGGGGGATGACGCGGCATGCACGGTGCGCCCGGAAATCGACGCCACGTTGATGATCCTGCCGGCTTTGGATTTTTTCAGGTGCGGAATCGCCATTTTGCAGATCAGGAACACGCTGCGCAGATTCAATGCGACGGTGCGGTCCCATTCGTCGATCGTCATGTCCTCTACCGTGGCGAGTTGCTTGTAGCCGCCGGCGCAATTGATGACGATGTCGATGCCGCCGAAAGCCTGCGCGATGCCGGCGATGGCCTGCGCTACCGATGCCGCGTCGGTGATGTCGGTCCTGAAGGCCTGCGCCGCGCCGCCTTTCCCGGCAATTCCGGCTGCGACCTTGTTGCCGTTATCGGCATCGATGTCGACCACGGCCACTTTGCAGCCCTGTGCGGCGAAGAGGCGCGCGGTTTCGGCGCCGATGCCCTGCGCGGCGCCGGTGATCAGCGCGACGCGTCCGGCGAGTTCTGGATAGTTGGCCATGATTTTTCCTGCGTGATTAAGAGCGCCTAACAGAATGAAACGCGCGTGCGTTACGCGCGAAAATCGGCGATGACACGAAGAACGGCGCAGGCCTTATCGCGAATAAGGCCAAGCCGGTCGACAAAGTCAGCGCCGATTTTAGCCGTAACCCTTTGGGCTGGCACGAATTTTTGCTCAGGGCTGCGTCACCCGCCTTGCGCATATTCGCGATATGCCCTGCGGCGTGTTCCTTGCCCTGAGCAAAAATCGTGACAGCGCATCGTGTGTTTCATTCTGTTAGGCGCTCTAAAGTTCGAATATCCGGTTGATGCCCGTCGCCACCTGCGCGCCGCCGACGCCATAGACGTGCAGCGAAATTGCATTTTTCCCGCCGAGATTGGCCAGCGCATGAACCGCATGGCCGGCGCCGTCGAAACTCGTCGAACCGGCGCTGCGTATTTCGCGCCGTGTTTCGACCGGCGTGCTACGGTCTTGCGCCGGCTCGTAGAAGGTTTCCGTCAGCGTGCCCTGATAAACCGCAACACTGCACCAGGTGCGATGGGCGTGGACAGGGCTGGCCTGTCCCGGCGCCCAGACCAGGGCGAGTATCGAGAATTGCTGCTGCGGGTCGGCGTAAATCAGATGACGCGCATAACGTTCATGATTGGCGCGGCGCTGTTCGCGCGGCAGCCATTCGCCGGCGGCGACGGCGATGCTCAAGGCCGATGTGACGGGTTGGGCCTGCGGCGCGCCGCCGTGTGCGCATGCGCAGCGCAGCGCATCCACCAGCGCCTGCAAGGGCGGTGTTGCGGCCGGCGTCAGCGGAAATCGCGGTTGATCCAGGGTCATTTACCGTACTCGTTTATTTTATAAAACGTTATCTTGCCGGGCGGTTCAGCCACGTACCGCCGCCCATGATGATCGCGCAAGTCCAGAAAATCGGCGCGACCCCCATCGCGGCGCCGATGACGCCGAATACCGGCGGCACGATGACATGCGCGCCGTAGCTGACCGCCAGCCGCATCGAAATGGCTTCGGCCGATCTTCCCGGCGGCCCGGCGTTGTAGGCGAGCAGCATCGACAACGGTTGTCCGCAACCGAGCCCCAGGCCCAGCGTGAAGGCTGCTGCCGCCAGCAGCCATGCGCTGGTGGTGAGCGGGAAGGTCATGAATGCGCCCGCCGACAGCGCCAGCGCGCCGGCGAGCATGGCCCGTTCGCCGTGACGCCGGGTGATCGGCGGTATCGCCAGCCGGATGATGAAGGCTGCCGCGCCGAACGCGCCCATGATCAGGCCGATGGCGGTCGCCGAAAATCCCAGACTGTGACCGTAGATCGGCATGTAGAGATTGAACAGGTCGAGCCCGGCCATCACCGCGGCATTGGTCAGCAGTGCATTGCGCATCGCCGGCAGTGCCAGCAGGTCTTTCATGCTGCGCGGCGCCTGCGCGGCGGTCGCCGCGGGGGCGGTGTGCGGAAAGGCGTGGCGCTTCATGACGATGACCGCGCCGCACAGCGCGGGTATGGCGGCCATGATCAGGAATGCCGGCTGGTGCGACAGCGTGTCAATCGCCAGGCCGACGATGATCGGCCCCAGCACCGAGCCGGTGGAATCACCGAGGCTGTAATAGCTGAAGTTGCGGGTGCGGGTTTCACTGCTCGACAGCACACCGACCAGATTCTGCGTCGCCACCACCCACAGCATGCTGGTGAATCCCCACAGCGGCGCGGCGATGTAGAGCATCGCCAGCGACGGAAAAAAATAGGGCAGCGCCAGGCTGGCGGTGTAAGTGCCGAGCCCCCAGTACATCAGCAGGCGGTTGTCAAAACGGTCGGCGAGGCGGCCGGCGGCGACGGCCAGCAGGAACGGGAATACCCCGTAGAGCGCAAACAGGATGCCGGTCTCGAACGGTCCCGCGCCGATATCTATTGCGTATAGCGTCATCAGGACGCGGCTGCCCTTCATGGCGATGAAGGCAATGCTGGAGAGCGTGAGAATCAGGATGAGCGGCATGGCGGTGCGCGGATTATAACGGTGCATGTGCAGCGGAATCGCTGCGACCATACTGCGGAAGCCGGCATACTCGCCCGACACTGGCCAGTCGCCTGCGGCCGATGCATGATTGCGCCATGGACATGCAAAAGGAACTGGCCAACATCCGCGGCTGGATTGCCGCCGCCCAACGCATCGTCGTCATGACCGGCGCGGGCATCTCCACCGAGTCGGGCATCCCGGATTTCCGCGGGCCGCGGGGCGTGTGGACATTGAATCCAAAAGCCGAACGGATGTCGGACATTCGCCATTACGTGGCCGACCCGGAAGTGCGGCGGCTGTCGTGGCAGTCGCGGCTGGCGCATCCGGCGTGGACCGCGGAGCCCAACGCCGGGCATCGCGCGCTGGTCGAGCTCGACGCGCGCGGCAAGCTGCACGCGCTGATCACCCAGAACATCGACGGCCTGCACCAGCGCGCCGGATTGCCCGATGCCAAGGTGATTGAAGTGCATGGCACGCTGCACACGGTGATGTGCCTCAACTGCGGCTGGCGCGGGCCGATGCAGCAAACGCTGGACCGGGTGCGCGCCGGCGAAGAAGACCCGGCCTGCCTGGAGTGCAGCGGCTTGCTCAAAAGCGATACCATCTCCTTCGGCCAGCAACTGATCCCCGCGGTGATCGACCGCGCCATGCGCGTCGCCGCCGAAGGCGACCTGTTCATCGCCGTCGGCTCGACGCTGCAGGTTTATCCGGTGGCG
>CAZAOZ010000063.1:0-19178 GCA_964486865.1 uncultured Bordetella sp. | reverse complement strand
TCAAATACGATGCTGTCGAGCACACTGCCCGAGCTGCATGACCCTCAGTCGCCGACGCCGGCGACGATGACGTCGCAATTGGCCTTGTACTCGGCGATCATTTCCGGGCTGGGTGCGGAACCGGCGCTTTTCTTTTTGCGGATCACGTGCGACTTCGCGCCGTGTTCCTTTTCGAGGATGCCGGCGATGCGCATCAGCAGCTGATCGGAGTTGTGCTTGGTGTTGTCGACCAGGCCGATGCGCAGGCCTTTGAGCGACTTCGGGCGCGGCACGAAGTGGATGCTGCGGGACTTCACTTCCGTGGTGGGATCGTAGATCTGGATGCTCATGGAGACCTCCTTGTAAAATCAAGAAAACAAACAGTTATCTACATAAGAAACAGAGAAAACAAAATCAATTAACAGGATATGCAGGATCGACAGGATTAAGAAACAGGGCTTCATTCTCCGGATGGCCTGCCGCAAATGAAGCGCATCGATCCATTGCTTTTATCCTGAATATCCTGTCCATCCTGTTAAGTTTTTGATTATTCCCTGCACCCTTTGTGGCTAAAAAGGTTTTCGGTTTTTCACGGCACCCGGATTTCCCGCGTGACGCTCTGCGAGCCGTTCTTGCTGCCCCAGCCTGGAATGTAGCAGGACTGCACCCCCGCCTTGCCGCCGGCGGCGATCACCAGCAGGTCCTGCGGCGTTTGCACCAGCGGCTGCATCGTACTTTCGGTTTCGGCGGTGATCGGGCCCGGGCGGATGTTGGCGCGCTGCATTTCGGCCTGGGACATTTTGCTGTGCTCGAACACATAGTTCTGCACGTCTTCGCGCGACCAGCCCGCCTTTTGCATGATGAGCTGGTGTTCGCCGGCGAACACCATCGCGTACTGCGGCTGGCGGTTGGTGCCCGCCGAGAAGCGCATCTGCGCGCAGGCCGTGGTCAACACGCCTTCGGGCGTTGCGCTGAGGCCGTTCGAATACTGGTGCACGCCGAGTGCCGCGAAAATCGTCACCGCGTTCTGTTCGGGTTTGAAGCCGCGCGTGGTATGGAAGGCCGACCACGGGCTGTCTTCCTCGTTCTCGGCGATGCAGAAGGTGTATTTGCCGGGATGGCCGAGGCTCGAGCGATCCAGTACGCCGGGCGTGGTGCCGATCACGTTTTGCATCATCAGCCGGATGGCGCGGCCGATGGTGGCATTGGCGCGCCAGCCCTGGCCGAACACGTTGTCGCCACTGTTGATGTCGAGTTTTTTGGCGATCGGGCCGTTGACCAGCATGAACACCGCCGAGCCGCCGGTGCTGGTGGCCGGGCCGTGGTAGCCATACAGCGGATCGGCCAGCGCTTCGACCGTGGCGGTGATCACCGGCATGTATTCCGGTTTGCAGCCGGCCATCACCGCGTTGATCGCGACTTTTTCCGCGGTCACCGACACCTGGCGGTTTTCGATGAACGACAGTTGCTGCTCGGGCTTGAGCCCGCCGGCTTCGAGCATGGCTGCGATGCGTTCCGCGGTCGGCGGGATCACCGGCAGGCCGTCGGTCCAGCCCTTGCTGTAGCAGAGTTCGATGGCGCTGCCGAGATCGGGGACCGTGTGCGTGCGGGATTTGAGATTTGTTGCGCCCATCGTGCTGCACCCCATGGTTGCCGTGAAAGATTCAATGCAGTTTACTGCAATTCACGCGCGCGCCTCTGTCGTGCCGCAAGCATCCACATCGTGACAACACCGGCTGCCGCCAACTCTGGTAACGTGGCGAAACACATCACCAACGATCCGGCATGCCATGTCCGAACTGATACTGCTCGCCCTCTTCGCCGCCCTCGCCTGGCTGTGGTGGGACAGCATGCAGGCGCGCGAGGCCGCGGTGGCCGCGGCGCGCGCCGCGTGTCTGGCCGAAGAACTGCTGTTTCTCGACGACACGGTCGGCATCGCCGGCATCAAACCGGCGCGCGATGCCGACGGTCGCCTGCTGCTGCAGCGCGCCTACGATTTTGAATTCAGCGACACCGGCGACAACCGGGTCAAGGGCAGCGTGGTCATGCTGGGCCGCCGCGTCATGCTGCTCAACCTGCAGCCGCGGCCCATGGCCACGGTCACCACGCTGCACTGATCTGCGACACCGGGCTGCCGGTCAGCGGCGGCGCTCGCCGCGGATCATCCAGAGGCTGCTGCCGACGATGACCGCGGCGCCCACCCACAGCCAGAAATCCGGCAATTCGCCCCAGACCACGAACCCGATCGCCGCCGCCCACAGCAGCGCCGTGTAGCGGATGGGGGCGAGCACCGAGGCTTCGCCGGTACGCAAGGCCTCGATGATGCAGAAATGCGCCGTGCCGTTGAAAATGCCGGCGGCCAGAAACCACAACGCCGCTGACGCGCTGACCGGCGCCCAGCCGAACGGCGCGCTCGCGAAGCCGCCCGCCATCAGGATGATGTTGGACCAGAACAGGATCGCAATCGAAGTCTCGGTGCGCGACAGCTTGCGCGTCAGCACGTCGCGCAGCGCATTGACCAGTGCGCCGAGCACCGGCAGCAGCAGCGCCCACTGGAAAGACTCGCCGCCGGGCCGCATGATGATCAGCACGCCGGCAAAACCGCCGAGCACCGCGATCCAGCGGTGGCGCCCGATGCGTTCGCCGAGCAGCGGCGCCGACAGCACCACCATGAAAATCGGGCTGGCGAACAGCATGGTGATCGCCGTGGCCAGCGGCAGCGCCCCCAGGCTCCAGACGATGAATACCGAGCCGATGAGGAACAACACCCCGCGAACGATCTGGCCGCTCCAGTTCACGACCCGCAGCGCGCTCCAGCGGCTGAAAAACATCACATACGGAATGAGCACCAGCAATGTCGCCGCCTGCCGCAGGCCGATGACCTGGCCGACCGGATGCGTCTGCACCAGGAATTTGCTCGCCGCATCGTTGGCGGTCAGCAGCATGATGCCCAGCGACATCAGCAACAGGCTGCGGGTCATCGGCTTCATCAGTCTGCCCCGCGCACCGAACCGCGCCACAGCATTGCGGCCGACATCACCAGCAGCGCGCCGGCCAGCAGCAACCCGCTGGAAAACCCCCATCCCGCATCGAGCATCACGCTGGCGATGACGGGACCGAGGATCTGTCCGAACGCAAACGCGCCGGTCATCGCCGCGGTCAGATGCACCACATGGGCGCCGGCCACTGCACGCGCCTCCTGGATGCTCAGCATGGTGATCACCATGAACGTGCCGCCGACGCACAGCGCGGCAATCACGATCGCCGCCATGCTGCCCGAGAACACCGGCATCACCACGCCGAATGCCATCACCAGATGGCAGACCATCCACACGCGGCGCGGCTGAAATCCGCGCAGCAGCGTCGCCGCGCCCAGCGTGGAGAGCATCGCCGCGGCGCCGAACACCGGCCATGCCCAGCCGAACACCGCAGGATCGCTGATGATGTCGCGCGCCATCGCCGGCAGGAACGTCGCCGGGATGATGTAGCCGAAGCCGGAAACGCCGAAGCAGAACACCAGCAGCGCTGCCTCGCGGCTCCACGGCGCGCGGCCTCCCGCTGCCCGTGGATGCGCATGCTGCGCCGTACCGCCGTCACCGCGATAGGTGCGCCACACCGCGGCAGTGATGACCAATGCCAGCACGCCCATCACCATCCACATTTGCGATGCAGGCACGGACCATCCCGCGAGCACCACACAGATCGTGCCGACGACCAGCGTGCCCGCGCCGACCCCGGCAAAGATCAGGCTGTTCAGCAGCGGATTGCGCAGCACCGTCAGCCGGTCGAGGCACCACGAAAACGCAAACACCGCGATCCAGGCGTTGGCAATGCCCGCGATCAGGCGCAAGGCCAGCCACGCCGGATAATTTGCGGTGTAGCCCATGGCGATGGTGGCGCAGCCGATGATCAGCATGCTGCCGAGTACCGCGGTGTCGTCGCGCACGTTGAGCCGCGGCGCGAGCAGCGAGCCGACGAAATACCCCAGGTAATTGGCCGAAGCGAGATACCCGCCGGCGGCGACGCTCAATCCGGAGTCGTCCTGCATCAGCGGCAGCAGCGGCGTGAACGCAAAGCGGCCGATGCCCATGGCCACGGCCAGCGCGGCCATGCCGGCAAAAGCGATGTGTAGCGCGGCAGCCTGAGTCATGGAGCCGGGACTATAACTGATCGCGCACCGCCGATCGCGGCACCGGGCAGCGGATTGCCAGCATGCATATTTATCAATGAAAACAACAAGTTATGATTTAGCGCTGCCGCATTACTTTCTGTTTTAGCTAAATCAGCATATACTATCCGGCATGGAAACCGTTCACGCCACCGACCTGAAAAACCGCCTCGGCGAGATATTGGCGCGCGCCGCTTTCGGCCCCGTGGCCATCCAGCGGCATGGCCGCGTTGTCGCGCTGCTGGTACCGCCGCCCGCGGAGCAAGGCCGCAAATCGGCCAAACCGGCACCCAAACCCCTGCGCTGGAACCGGCGCGCGGAAGAACGCGTCATCGAGCTTTGCGCCAGCGGCGACTTCCGGCCTTCGCGCTGGCTGCGCGCAGGCGATGCACAAACCCTCGCCGGCGTTGCCACCATGCTCGCTTCCGAAACGGGCTTTGACCGGGCGCGCATGCTGGCGCTGGCGGAGCGACTGCATCCGGGCATGAGCAAGCCTGCAGCGTTCGGCCGCTGGCTGGCGCATTCGCCGGTACAGGCGGCGCGTTTGCTGCCCATGCTGGCTACACGCCTGCGCAATCCCGCGCCTGCCTCAGAATAACCGCGAAAAATGGCTGCAAAAAATGCGCCGCTGCGTCCTGACCCCGCCTGGCTGAAGGCATTCGCCACCATCATGTCGCGGATCGACGCCGCACTGGGACCGGCCAAACCGAAAAACCCGGTGGTCACCTGCGTCGCCGGCGGCGCCGCCATGCATTTCTATACCGGCGACCGCTACTCGCGCGACATCGACGCCAAAATCCTTGCGCGCGTAATGATCGACCCGCAGGAACTGCAGGTCGCGTATCAGGGCCGTGACGGCCGCGCCCGCCTGCTCTATTTCGATACCCAATACAACGACAGTTTCGCACTGCTGCACCACGCCGCGTACGACGATGCACGGCCTGTCGATATTGAAGGCGTCGATAAACGCCGCCTCGAAATCCGGCTGCTGACGCCGGTGGATCTGGCGGTATCAAAACTCGCGCGATTCAGCGAACAGGATCAGGACGACATCCGCACTCTCGCCCGGCATGGCCTGATCACCGCCGCGGCATTGCGCCGCCGGGCGGAAACCGCGCTGCCGGATTACGTGGGCAATCTGGATCGAATCAAAAACTCCATCACCATCGCCTGCGGTATGGTCGATAAAATTAACGCCACCACCAGGTAACCCACTCCATGTCCATCAACTGGTTTCCCGGCCACATGGCCGTCGCGGTCGAGAAGATCAAAAAGGCGATGAAGGATCACGATGTGGTGATCGAAATCCTCGACGCGCGCTGCCCCATGGCCAGCGCCAACCCGATGATCGAAACCCTGCGCACCCACCGCCAGCGTCCGTGCCTGAAGGTGCTCAACAAGATGGATCTGGCCGATCCCGATGTCACACCGGCGTGGCTGGCGTTTTTCAGTGCGCAAAAGAATGTCCATGCGATTGCGCTCTCGGCCAAAAAACCCGGAGACGCCATGAAAATCGTGGCCGCCGCCAAAAAACTGGCGCCGCACCGCAATGACAATTTCAAGCCGCTGCGCCTGCTCATCATGGGCGTGCCCAACGTCGGCAAATCCACCCTGATCAACGCGCTGCTCAAGCAACGCAAGGCCAAGGTCGGCGACGAGCCGGCGGTGACCAAGGCGCTGGCACGTTACGACCTGTCCTCCACGGTGAGCATCACCGACACCCCGGGGCTGATGTGGCCCAGGATCGAACACCCGGACGACGGCCTGATGCTCGCCGCCAGCCACATGATCGGCACCAAGGCCTATATCGAATCCGAAGTGGCGGTGTTTCTGGCGGACGTCCTGCTGGCGCGTTATCCGCAGGCGCTGGCCGCGCGCTACAAGTTGACGGCGGCCACCGTCGATGGCGTCGGCGTGGTCGAAGCCGTCGCCGCGAAGCGCGGCTTCCGGCTCAAGGGCGGGGGTTACGATTTCGACAAGGCCGCCATCGCCCTGCTGGGCGATTACCGCAGCGGCGCACTCGGTCGCGTGAGCCTGGAGACGCCGGCGACGTTCAAGGCGAGGCCGGTCATCGTCCGCATGGAAGACGCGCCGGAGAGCAGCGATGGCGAGGAAAATTCTTTGCTCGATCGATAACGGAAATCAGCTCCGGCACCGGGATTCCTGCACGCCGAAAACCGTCAATTTACGAGCGGAAAACAGGCAAAGCGCGTATAGTGAATCGACACGCAAAGGAACCGTACCCATGAGCATGACCGACCAGTCCTATCTCGATACCTACCGCAAACTGTCCGACAAATACGACAACAACCAGAGCAGCATGAGCGAGTATCTCGAAGCAATGAAAAAGCTCAAAGAGAATTACCTGAAGGACAGGACCGGCGCGGCGCTGCCGACAGTGCCCTGAGGACATCTGTCGTCGCTGGCAACTGACGGCTTACCAGTGCAGTAACCGCGGCCCGATCAGCGCCCCCAGCGCAGCGGGAATCAGCATACCGATCAGGTACCAAATACCGATGAACGGCGCCGCCAACTCCGGACAATGCAGCGCGTAAATAATTGCGCTCAGCGCGCCGGCCAGCAGCCCCGCCGCTGCACCGGCCAAAGCGGGGCGCACAGGGGCCAGCGTTTTCATGACCCAGAATACGGCGACAAATGCCGGCACTGACAGCATCGGGATGTTGACCAGGCAGTCCACCCAGCTCTCGCCCCAGATCAGTATCGCCCGGTTTTCCGGCGCGCCCAGCAGCGCCAGCACCGCCAACACCCAGATTGCCAGCACCGGCGCGGCCACCACGGAACCGGCACGCCCGATATCCACACCGGGGCGCGACAAACGCACCACGGCGAGCAAGGCGCCCGCCGCCAGCATGGCCGGAAATACCAGCTTCACCCAGAACATCGGCAGCCGCACCGCATCAACGATGTCCGGCCGCACGCCAAGCATCATCACCATCAGCAGCACCGCGCCGATCAGACCAGCGCCCAGCGCCAGCGCGTAACGCGCGCGCCAGACCCGCGGCGCAACAGCGCCCGCATCGCTCGCCAGCATCGCAATCAGGTCATCGGTTTTCATGGTTGCTCCTTGATCAGTACTGCCAGCGCCTTCAGCCCGCGGTGCACGCCCACCTTGACCGCCGCCTCCGACATGCCGGTGGCGCGCGCCGTCTCGGCCACCGACAGCCCTTCGAGCTTCATGTGCATGATCGGCAGCCGTTGCCGCTCAGGCAACCGATCAAGCAGCCGCGCCAAGTCGCGCTGCGCATCGCCCGCTTCGCCATCGGATTTGGCAAATATGGCCGCCTCTTCGTCGAGCGGTTCATGCAGCGCATCGCGGCCTTCGCGCCGGCGCAGCAGGTCGATCATTTTGTAGCGCGCGATCGCATGCACCCAGGCCGTCAGCGGCTGGTCCGGGTCGTACGTGTGTCGCTGGTTATGCACGGCCAACAGGGTCTCCTGTACCAGATCTTCCACTTCATCGGGCAATCGTGTCAGCCGCCCGCGCAGAAATCCACGCAAATGCGCGGCCAACGCCTGCAGAAACGCGTGATAGGCGGCGGCATCGCCGCCCAGCCCGCGGACCAGCAGTTCCCGCAATCGTATTTCGTTCGCGCTCACGCGGCCTTGTCTTTCTATTCGATGGATCGGGGGATTTGGTTACAGCCGGGAATAAATAATTACTTTGCCGATTTTGCCTCACCCTGTAACCAATCGCCAATTGGCGACGAATTACCCTGCAGACCGCACAGCCACGGCCGCCATCGGCCGGGATGCGCGGTTGCTTACCCCAACCCCTATCAAGGAGCTTCAAACATGCATTCGAAATCCGTTGCCATCACCGCCGTTACTCTCGCTGCACTGATTTCCGGCACCGCCATTGCCCAGGACAAGGGCGCATCGATCAAGGGCGAAAAAGAGCGCTGCTACGGCATCTCGATGGCCGGCAAAAACGACTGTGCCGCCGGCCCCGGCACCACCTGCGCCGGCACCTCCAAGACCGACTATCAGGCCAATGCCTGGACCTATGTCGCCAAAGGCACCTGCACCAGCATCAAGACCCCGAAAGGCAACGGCTCGCTGACCGAAGTAAAGATGAAGAGCTAAGCCGCAAACCACGGACGCGCCTCGCAATCATGACTGCCCTCCTCACCGCCGGACTGGGACTGAAGCCGCAGCATTATGACGCTGCGCTCGGCAGTACCGCGGCGGGGTTATGGTTCGAGGTGCATCCTGAAAATTACATGGTCACCGGCGGCCCGCGACTCGCATGGCTGGAAGCCATCCGCAGCAGACACGCTATTTCATTGCATGGCGTGGCACTTTCTCTGGCTGCGGACGCCGAACCCGACGCCGCACATCTCAAACGACTGGCTGATCTCGCACGCCGTATTGAACCCGTAATGATTTCAGAGCACCTTGCCTGGTCCACCTGGCGCGGCGCCTATTGTCCCGATCTGCTGCCGTTTCCGCGCACCGCGGCCGCATTGGCGCGTATCGCAGATAACGTGTCGCACACACAGGATGTACTGCAACGGCGCATTGCCGTTGAAAACCCATCACATTATCTGAAGCTGGATGGCCATGAGTTTGATGAAATCGATTTCCTGCGCGAACTCGCGCGCCGCACCGGCTGCGCCCTGCTGCTCGACGTCAACAACGTGTACGTCAGCGCGCGCAACATGGGCCATTCGGCTGAAGACTATATCGACGCATTCCCCGGCGACTTGGTCGCTGAAATCCACCTTGCCGGCCATGCGCCCGATCCGCGGCTCGGCGCCTCGCTGCTGATCGACTCGCACGATGCGCCGGTTGCCGCGGAAGTCTGGGCGCTGTACGAGCGCCTGATCCGTCGCATCGGCGCCAGGCCGACATTGATCGAGCGTGATGACAATCTGCCGGCATTCGAAGTGCTGTTCGCCGAGCGCGAACGCGCCGCGGCCCTGCTGCGTAATCCGCTGGCGGAGGCGGCATGACCCGCGCATTGATGCCCGTTGACCTGCCCGGCGCGCTGGCGTGTTTCCAGGACGGCTTCGCGCGGGCGTTGTTCGATACCGCAGTCCCGGCACACGCCGATATCGCCGCGCTCGCGGCGCAGCCGGCGTTCGCGGTGTACCGCAACACGGTGATGAAAGGCTGCATCGACGCCCTGCAGGCCAATTACCCGGCGATCACCCGGCTGGTCGGCGCAGAGTGGATGCGCGCCGCGGCGGCGGTTTATGCGTGCAAAACCCCGCCGCGACAGCCCATGCTGCTGCACTACGGCGATGGCTACGCCGATTTTCTGGCGCGCTTTGAACCGGCAGCCGAACTGCCCTATCTGCCGGGCGTGGCGCGACTCGATCGATTCTGGACGGAGGCTCACACGGCGCGCGATGAGCCGGCACTGGACCGCTCCGCCATCGACCTCCTCGCCCCGGGTGATTATTTCCGCGTCGGCCTGCAGCCGCATGCTGCCGTCCGCTGGGCCTGGTTTGACGATGCGCCGATTTATACGATCTGGTCACGCAATCGCGGCGATAACCCCACGGACACCGAACTCGACTGGCGACCCGAAGGTGCGCTGCTGACGCGACCGCGCGATGCCGTGCAATGGGTCGCACTCGACCGTGCCGGTTGCGCGTTTCTCGATGCCTGCGCCGCCGGCGGCACCATCGCCGATGCCGCGCAGGCGTCGCTTGGCGTGCAAGGAAACACCGACCTTGCGCGACTGATGACCACATTACTGGAAGCCGGCGCTTTTTCCGGGTTGCGTCAGCTTCACCCGCCGCCGCACCTGCCCATTATGGAGAAACAGACATGACGACCGATGCGATGATGCATACAGACAGCAGCCTGCGCAGCGCCTGGAACCGCGGCGCCGATGCCGTGGAACACCTGATCAGCCATAACGCACTGGCGCTGATCGCGCGCATCGCGGTCGCGGCGATTTTCTTTTACTCGGCGCGCACCAAGGTCGAGGGTCTGCTCACCATCAAGGACAGCACGTTCCTGTTGTTCACCGAAGAATACAAAGTACCGCTCTTGCCGCCGGAATTTGCCGCGCACCTGGCAACCTATGCCGAGCACCTGTTCCCGATACTGCTGGTGCTCGGCCTGGGTACGCGGCTCTCGGCGCTGGCGCTGTTCGGCATGACCGCGGTCATCCAGATCTTTGTCTATCCCGATGCATGGCCCACGCATCTCACCTGGGCAGCGCTGATGCTGTATCTGATCGGCCGCGGCGGTGGTGCATGGGCTGTCGATCATTATGCAAATATTAAATAGATCAATAAAAACAAACAGTTATATAATTCGCTCCGGGACGGAATCTGCCCCGCAGCACCCGCACGGTAAGGGACGCCCGCATTGTGCGACTCATCGCACCAGCAATAATCAAGAGGAATCATCATGAAACGTCGCGGATTTTTGCACAGCCTGACACTCGTCGCGCTGGGACAGTCGCTGATCAGGACGGCCGTTGCCGCGCCGGTCGGCACCATGAAGGAGATTGAAGCCATGCAGAAAAACTGGCGCGCGCTGCTGGCGGCGAATTTCAAGGCGCCGGCGCCGACCGAAGCGTTGCAACTGTCCAGGGACGAATGGCGCAAACGCCTGAACCCGGCGCAATTCAACGTGCTGCGCGAGGAAGGCACCGAGCGCGCCGGCACCAGCCCGCTTAACGCCGAGAAGCGCGCCGGCGTGTTCGTCTGCGCCGGCTGCGACCTGCCGCTGTTCACTTCGGAAATGAAATATGAATCCGGTACCGGCTGGCCGAGCTTCTTCACCACCATCCCCGGCGCATTCGCCACCAAGAAGGATTACGGCCTGCATCTGCCGCGCATCGAATACCACTGCGTGCGCTGCGGCGGCCATCATGGCCACGTCTTTGACGACGGCCCGCAGCCGACCCGCCAGCGCTGGTGCAACAACGGCGTGGCGCTGAAATTCATTCCGCAGAAAGCGTAAACCGCAGGCGTCGCCCGCACCAAAACCATGCGGCATGAGCGGCTGCCGGGTTTTTCATAACAGGTGACAACCCGATTCCGGCAATTGCGCTACACTGGGCGCAGGAGCCTGCAAACCTTGTCAGTAACGCCCTGTCAGTTGCGACTTGCCCGCGGCGGCGATATCCACGAAATCGCCGTCATGTCGCGTTGCCTGATCGAAGTCGGCTTGCGCGGCTGGACCTGGCATCCGACCCGCATTGCGCGCACGCTGCGCGCCCGCGAAACCTGCGTGCTGGTGGCCGAAACCGATGACCGCCTGTCCGGATTCGCCATCACCGAGTTCGGCGACACCAAGGCGCATCTGTCGCTGCTGGCGGTCAAGCCCGCGTATCAGCGCCGCGGCATCGGGCTCGCCATGATCGACTGGCTCATCGAATCGGCTCTGACCGCCGGCATCGGGCACATCGATGTCGAGATGCGCGCCAATAATTTTGCGGCGCGCAGTTTTTACGAAACCCTCGGCTTCGCGCAAACCCATTACATTGCCGGCTATTACCAGACCATTGAAGCTGCAGTCCGCATGCGCCGCAATCTGCACCAGCACGCCACGGCGCAGAAGCCACAAAACCTTGTTTAAAAACAACAAGTCATAAAATGATCGCCGGCATCAGGGCGCTCACCTTCGATACCTTCGGCACCGTCGTTGACTGGCGCACCAGCATCATCAACGATCTCTCGGCGTACGGCCGCACGCGCGGGCTCAACGTAGACTGGACAGCCTTCGTCGATGAATGGAAAGGCGCCTACAAGCCGGGCATGGACGCGGTGCGCAAGGGCGCCTGGCCGTGGACCACCATCGACGGCATTTACCGCAAGGCGCTCGATGCGATGGCGCCGCGCTACGGGCTCGACAAACTTGATGAAGCGGCGCTGCATCACATCAACCGCGTATGGCACCGGCTGCTGCCGTGGCCCGATGCCGTGCCGGGCCTCGTGCGCCTGAAGAAAAAATTCCTGATCTCGACGCTGTCCAACGGCGACGTGGCGATGCTCGCCAACATGGCAAAACACGGCGGCCTGCCGTGGGATGTGATCCTCTGCGGCGAGATGTTCCACCACTTCAAGCCGGATCCCGAAATCTATCTCGGCGCCATCGAACTGCTCGGCTGCCGGCCGCACGAAGTGATGATGGTCGCCGCGCATAACGACGACCTGCAACATGCCCGCAGCCATGGCATGCGCACCGGCTTCGTATTGCGGCCTACGGAATACGGCCCCGCGCAGAAGACCAACCTGCGGGCGGCGGAAGCCTGGGACGTGATCGCCGGCGACTTCGGCGAGCTGGCCGACGCGCTGGGCGCCTAGGGCGAATCCAGGACAACCCGCGGCACAGCGCAATGGCCGCAGTTCCGCGGAAGTTCCGGGATTATCGGCCTTATTTTTTCTGCGGACTCTTGCTGTAGAACTGGATATTGTTCTTGCCCCGCCCCTTGGCCAGATACATGGCAATGTCGGCGTTTTTCATCAGTGATTGCTCGTCCTGCGCATCCGCGGGGAACATGCAGATGCCGATGCTGGCCGTCACCTGGCATTGCTGCCCCGCCAGTTCGACCGGCTGGCTGGCGGCGGCGAGTATCTTGTGCGCGACGGCGGTCACCTGCTCCTCTTCGCTCGCTTCCTGCACCAGCACGACAAATTCATCCCCGCCGAGACGCGCCACGATATCGCTCGACCGCATGCAATCGGCAAAACGCCTGGCCATTTCCTGCAACAACCGGTCACCCACTTCGTGGCCCAGCGTGTCATTGACGTTCTTGAAGCCGTCCAGATCGATGAACAGCACGGCAAAACTGCTGGCATAACGTTGCGCGCTGCGGACGGCGCTGTTCAGCAACTGGCTGAACAGCGTACGGTTCGGCAGCGCCGTCAGGCCGTCATGGGTGGCAAGATATTCGATGCGCGCCTCGGCCTGCTTGCGTTGCAGGAACTGGCCGATCTGGCTGCCGATCAGGCCCATCGCCTGCAACAACCGCTCATCGGGCTCGCGCACAACGCGGCTGTGGAACGACAGCACCCCGATCGGCCGCCCCTCGGATATCACCGGGAACAGGCAGGTGCCGCGCATGCCGGCGGCGCGGGCAATCCCTCTCTTCAGGCGCTTGTCCTTGGCAATGTCAGTCACCCATAACGGCTGCCCGGAGCGGAACACTTCGCCGACCAGCCCGACGCCCGGGGCATAGGTTATTTTTCGCGATTCATCGATGAACTGCCCCAGCTCGGGGCTGGACACATGCCAGAATTGATTGAATTCCAGCATACCGGTGGCATCATTCCAACTGAAATACCGGCCGCATTCCCAGTTCTGGGTTTCACAAACTGAGCGGATCACCGCCTCCAGCGCCGCGGATGCACTGTCCGTGCCGGCCACGCAACGCGCCACCATGTGCTCAAGATGCTGCAACTGCTCGGCATACATGCTGACCGTGGCATCCCGCGCGATACCGCGATAGCCAATGAACCGCGTACCCTCGAAAACCGGCTGTCCGCTGGTACAGATGTAACGCAACTCGCCGCGCTGATCGACACGCCGGAATACAAAGTCGCGAAACGGTTCACGCGCATCGAGCATCGTTTTATGCGGCTCCCAACTGCCGCCGTCGCCGACCGGGACGGCGCCGTGATCCCAGCGCGTCGTGCCCACGTAGGTCTGCGGATCGCCGCCCGTGTCACCCTGCTTTGCGCCGAGGAACAAGGTGAAGCGGTACTGCGCGTCCTGCTCCCAGTACCATTCGGTCGATAGCTCAAGAATTCTGTGCAGGCGCTCTTCGCACAGACGCAACGCCGCATTGACGGGCGAACTCATGTCTTTTCGGTGTTCCCGGCTCACGGTCACGGTCCGGCCCTGTTTGTTTCTGACAGCATCCCCGGTCGCCTCCATAACGTCATGCTCCGGGTGGTTGTATCCAGTTTACCTACTTTCGGCCATGTCGCGCGAGCGCCCAGCCCACGTGTTCGCGCACCAGCGCCGAAGCATGGCCGGCCTTCTGCTGGAGCGCGGCTATAACCTCCGGTGTCGTTCCGGCATTGCCCAGCCCCACTGCCAGATTGCGCAGCCAGCGTTCGTAACCGATGCGATGGATGGCGCTGCCGGCCAGCCGCGTCGCGAATGCCGGTTCATCCCATGCAAAAAGTTCGATCAGCGCCACGTCATCCAGCCCGTTGCGCACCGCGAAATCGGCTTCCGCCGTTGCCTGCGCGAAGCGGTTCCACGGACACACGAGCTGGCAATCATCGCAGCCATAGACACGGTTGCCGATTTGCGAACGCAGCGTTTCCGGAATGCTGCCCTTGTGCTCGATGGTCAGATAGGAGATGCAGCGCCGCGCATCGAGCTGGTACGGCGCGACGATGGCCTGCGTCGGACAGACATCGATGCACTTGCGGCAAGTGCCGCAATGATCGGACTGCGCAGCATCGACCGGCAACGGCAGTTCAGTGTAGATTTCGCCCAGAAAAAATGCCGAGCCGCTCCCGCGATTGAGCAGCAGCGTGTGCTTGCCGCGCCAGCCCAGCCCGGCCTTTTCGGCGAGCGCGACCTCCATTACCGGCGCGCTGTCGGTGAACACGCGATGCCGATGGGGGCCGACGGCCACCTCGATGCGTTCCGCCAGTTTCTGCAGCTTGCCGCGCAGCACCTTGTGATAATCGCGCCCGGTGGCGTAGCGGGAAATGAAAGCGCGGGAGTCATCGTGGATCACCGACCAGCTGTCGCGCGCGGCGGGCGGCGTGTAGTCGAGCCGCGCCATGATCACGCGCAGGGTGCCCGGCACCAGTTCCGCGGGACGGCTGCGTTTCTCGCCATGGCGTGCCATATAATCCATGTCGCCGTGCCAGCCGCGGGCCAGCCACTCCGCGAGCCGCGGCTCGGCGTGCGAGAGATCGCAGTCGGCAACAGCGACCTGCTGGAAACCGAGTTCCGCGCCCCAGCGGCGGATGTCGGCGAGCAAAGTGGTGTAGTCAGTCATTACCAATCAAAATTCAAAACCAGATTCAAAACCTTCGCCACAGAGGTCACAGAGTTCACAGAGAAAACCTCTCCCTGAGGAAGCAGGCTGGCGCGAAAGACGACGTGCTCTGGTGTGTCGTGGTTTTGATCTTCTCTGTGACCTCTGTGACCTCTGTGGCTAACGCTTTGCGCCTTTAACCATGACCAAGACTACCCGCTTTCTGGCAACCGAAGACGACACGCTGGCGCTGGGCCGGGCGTTCGCGCCGCTGCTCGCCCCCGGCATGGTCATCCACCTGCACGGCGACCTCGGCGCCGGCAAAACCACGCTGGCGCGCGGCATCCTGCGCGGCCTCGGCTACCAGGGGCGGGTCAAAAGCCCCACTTTCACGCTGCTTGAACCTTATGAATTTTCTAGGTTATACTTGTATCACTTTGATTTTTATCGGTTCCTTGATCCGCGGGAACTCGAGGACAGCGGCTTTCGGGAATATTTCAATCCGGAATCCATATGCCTCGTCGAGTGGCCGGAAAAAGCGCCGGACCTGCCCGCCGCGGATCTGAGCATCACGCTGCGCGTCGCCGGCACCGGGCGCGAGGCGGCAATCACGGCGCACACGGAGGTTGGCAGGCGTTGTCTCGACAAACTGACGCACTGAGACCCGTCATCCGCCGCACGGCACCCCGCCCGTACTTGTTCCGCTTTTTCCTCAAAATCCTGCTCTGCTCCGCGTCAGCACCTCTGCTGCTGACGCTGCCCGCCGCTGCCGCCGAAGTGCTGGTCACCTCGACCCGCGTCTGGCCCGCCGCCGATTACACGCGCGTTACCATCGAATCCAAGCAGCCGATCCAGCACAAGTTCTTCAGCCTCGATAATCCCGACCGGCTGGTGCTCGATCTCGAGGACGTGGTGCTGAGCGCAACGCTGAACGAGGTCGCCGGCAAGATCAGCGCGGATGATCCCTACATCAAGGGCGTGCGCGTCGCCCGCTTCAAGCCGGGCACGGTGCGGCTGGTATTCGATCTGAAAACCCGGGTCAAACCCGAGACCTTCGCTCTGGCACCGGTGGGTGAGTACGGCCACCGGCTGGTGCTCGACGTCTATCCGCTGGAACCGCCGGATCCGTTGCTGGCTTTCCTCAAACGCCGCGAGACGCCGCCGGAAACGCCTGCCGCTGCCGCAGTGCCGGCGCCGACACCGCCTCCCGCTACAACTCCGGAAACCGGACCGCCGCAGGTCATTGCCAAAAGCGAACCACCGGCCGCGCCCAAACCCGCCCCGCGCACGGCGCAACCGCCGTCGCAGCGGCTGATCACCATCGCCATCGATGCCGGCCACGGCGGCGAGGACCCGGGCGCGCGCGGTCGCCGCGGCACACTGGAAAAACACGTCACGCTGGCCATCGCGCAAAAACTGAAGGAGCGCATCGACAACGAGCCGAACATGCGCGCCGTGCTTACCCGTGACGGTGATTTTTTCATTCCGCTGCACATGCGCGTCGAAAAAGCGCGGCGCGTGCGCGCCGACTTGTTCGTATCAGTCCACGCCGACGCCTTCATCAAACCCTCGGCCCACGGCTCGTCGGTATTCGCGCTGTCGGAGCGCGGCGCCACCTCCGCCGCGGCCCGCTGGCTCGCCAAGCAGGAGAACGACGCCGACCTGATCGGCGGCGTCAACCTCGGCATCAAGGACCCCTATCTGAAACAGACGCTGCTCGACCTGTCGCAGACCGCTTCGATCAACGACAGCCTCAAACTCGGCAAGGCGGTGCTCGCCGAAATGGGCGGCATCAACAAACTGCACAAGAATTATGTCGAACAGGCGGGATTCGCGGTACTCAAGGCGCCGGACATTCCGTCGATCCTGATCGAGACCGCCTTCATCAGCAATCCGGATGAAGAGAAAAAACTGAAAAACCCGGCCTACCAGCACAAAATGGCCGACGCGATTTTCACCGGCATCAAGCGCTATTTCTCGAAAAATCCGCCGCTGGCGCCGGCGCAGGTCGCCCTCAACCCCTGAGGAGCGAGACCGCTCACGCCAGCCGTGGAAACTGAATTAAGATACATGCCATCAGATGCGCATCCATGCGCACGGTTTCGAGGAGATTCATGAACAGGGTGTTGGGCAGCATGCTGGCCGGGTTACTGGCGCTGAGCGCGGGTTGCGCGCTGCTGCCGACCGACGCCGCGCCGGATGTGGTGGCCCTGCCCTACGTCCGCCAGTTTTCGGGCCACCCGACGGGGGAAACACTGCCGCCGGGCTGGCAGCCGTGGATACTCTCCCGCTTCAAGCGCGCGACCGAATACCGCCTGACCAGCGAACGCGGTCGCACGGTGGTACGCGCACGCGCCGAATCTTCGGCCTCCGGCCTGGTCCATCCGCTGGCGCTGGATCCCGCCGGCTACCCGGTGCTGCACTGGCACTGGAAAACCACCGACCTGATCGCCCGCGCCGACAACACCCAGAAACACCTGGAGGATTCACCGGTGCGGCTGGTGGTCAGCTTCGCCGGGGACATTGACAAGCTGGAGCTGCACGACCGCCTGTTCTTTGACAACGTCCGCGTGCTGACCGGTCAGCAACTGCCCTATGCCATGCTGATGTACATCTGGGAAAACCGCGCACCGCGCGAAACCGTGATTCCCAACCGGCACACCTCGCGCATCAAGATGATCGTCGCCGAATCCGGGCGCGACAGGGTTGGCGCCTGGCAGGAGGTCACGCGCAACATCCTCGAGGACTACCGGCGCGCCTTCGGCGAAGAGCCCGGCAGAATCACCGCGGTCGGCATCATGACCGACACCGACAACACCGGCGACAACGCCCACGCCTACTACGGCGATATCGTGTTCCGAAAAATGCCGCCGCCACAGGTCGCCGCCGCGGTGCATTGATCAACCGCAGCGCCAACAACAAGGGCCGCAATAGCGGCCCTTGTTATTTCAATACAGTCAGCGAAATCAGCGGAATTTTTTTCGCTCAGCGGAATTTTTTCCGCTCAGCGGAATTTTTCCGCGCAGCCGTGGATCGCCTGGTTGGTTTCATGCTTCAGGCATTCCCGCGCGTCCATGCGCGCGCGTGATGCCACGCGCGCGGGCGCGGCTTTCACCGGAGGCGCCATCTTTGCTGCCTCGGGTGCAGGTGCCGCCGCAGGCTTTGCAACCTGCGGTGCCGCGGCCGGTTTGGCTGCAGGCGCTGCTGCTGCGGGCTTCGCTGCGGGAGCGGCTGCGGGTTTGGCGGCAGCTTCTGCAACAGCCGGCTTCGCCGCAGGGGCAGCCGCCGGTTTATCGGCCGGTGCAGCAGGCTTGGCCGCTGCTGCGACGGCGGGCTTCGCGGCTGCGGCGGCAGGCTTGGCTTCTGTTGCGGCCGGTTTGGCAGCGGGTTTGTCGGTCTGCGCCAGGGCAGTAAGCGACAACCCCAATACAGCAGCCAGCGTCGTAGCAATCAGCATGTTTTTCATTAAAAACTCCTTCAGCGGGGTGTAAAAAACGATGTTTCCGTGCACCTGCCCCTGGTGGACTATTTTTTAAACGCTCATTATTTCAACAGCTTACAGCCGAACAATACAGTGGCGAGGGTGGATTGTTCCAGCCCCCCCTGATGATGCCTGCCCCGACTTTAATGGCGTCGTCGCAGGTCATCATTCTTTTATTCATATAAAACAAAGGCTTACAAAATACCACAACCCGGAAACCGCTGCCGGCCCAGGATCTGCGCTCAGGTCTTCAGCGCGACCAGCACCTCATCCAGCATCTTTTTCGCATCACCAAACAGCATGCGGTTGTTTTCCTTGTAGAACAGCGGATTATCGACGCCGGCATAGCCGGAGGCCATGCTGCGCTTCATGACGATCGAGGTCTTGGCCTTCCACACTTCCAGCACCGGCATGCCGGCGATGGGGCTGGTCGGGTCGTCCTGCGCCGCCGGATTGACGATGTCGTTGGCGCCGATGACCATGGCGACGTCGGTATCGGGGAAATCTTCGTTCAGCTCGTCCATCTCGAACACGATGTCGTAGGGCACCTTGGCCTCGGCCAAGAGCACGTTCATGTGGCCGGGCATGCGGCCGGCGACCGGGTGGATGCCGAAGCGCAC
>CAZAOZ010000062.1:0-19842 GCA_964486865.1 uncultured Bordetella sp. | reverse complement strand
TGATGCTTCCCCAACAACTACAACAACTCTATTCTGCGACATACAAGGGCTGGGGTGAGGGATTGAGCGTTCCGACTTTCATCAATCATGAAACGCTCAATAGGCGATGCAAGCCGGCGGCGGATCGATTCGTGTATATTGATTTGAAAATACGGCATGGAGAGAGGCATGAGCCAGGATGCACTGAAACAGGCGGCGGCGAAGGCCGCAGTGGCCCTGGTGCCGGTCGGCAGCATCGTTGGCGTCGGCACCGGCTCGACGGTCAATTTCTTTATCGACGAACTGGCGCGCATCAAAAACCGCATCGACGGCGCGGTATCCAGCTCGGAAGCCAGCGCCAGGCGCCTCAAGGCCGCCGGCATCGAAGTGCTGGAACTGAACAACGTGCGCGATCTCCCGGTGTATGTCGATGGCGCCGACGAGGTAACGCGGCACCTGATGATGATCAAGGGCGGCGGCGGCGCGCTGACCCGCGAGAAAATCGTCGCCGCGGTGGCGCAGAAATTCATCTGCATCGCCGACGCCTCGAAACTGGTCGATGTGCTGGGACGCTTCCCGCTGCCGGTGGAGGTCATCCCGATGGCGCGCTCCTACGTGGCGCGCGAGATCGTCAAGCTGGGCGGCCAGCCGGAATGGCGGGCCAATTTCGTCACCGACAACGGCAACCTGATCCTCGACGTGCACAACCTGACCATCCTCGATCCGCCGGCGCTGGAAGCGCGGCTGAACCAGATCACCGGAGTGGTCACCAACGGCCTGTTCGCCCGCCGCGGCGCGGATGTGCTGCTGCTTGCCGGCAAGGATGGCGTGGAGACGCTGCGCCGGCCGCCGTGAATCCGTCATGCAACGCGATTGATCAAAGCCGCCTGCCGCGCTGGCATCGCCGCATGTGCGTGGTACACTGATCCGCTGGATATGGGGGTCGATGCACGATGATCATGACAACGCAGGTCCGGACGGCGGAGGTCTGCTGAGGTGGCCGAGCAGTCCGCCATTGCCGCCGTTGACCTCGGCTCCAATTCATTCCACTGTCAGATCGCCCGTGTCACCGGCGACCAGTTCTTCCCCCTCGACTCGCTGCGCGAACCGGTGCGCCTGGGCGCCGGCCTGGGCAAGGACAAAAAACTCGACGAAGAATCGCAGGATCGCGCGCTGGCCTGTCTGGCGCGTTTCGGCGAACGCCTGCGCGGCCTCGACCACCACGCGGTACGCGCAGTAGGCACCAACACCCTGCGCGTCGCCAAGGACGCCAAGGTTTTCCTGAAAAAGGCACGCGCGGCGCTCGGCTTCCCGATCGAGGTCGTGGCCGGGCGCGAGGAAGCGCGCCTGATTTACCTCGGCGTATCACACAGCCTGCCGGCCTCGCGCGAGAAGCGGCTGGTCATCGACATCGGCGGCGGCTCCACCGAATGCATCATCGGCACCGGCTACAAGCCGCTCAAACTGGAAAGCCTGTTCATGGGCTGTGTTTCATACAGCCTGCGTTATTTCCGCGACGGCCGCATCACCAAATCAGCGCTGAAGGAAGCCGAGTTTGCCGCGCGTGCGGAACTTGAGCCCATTGTCGGGGAATACACGCGCGGCAACTGGCAACAGGCTGTCGGGTCGTCGGGCACCATCCGCGCGCTGGCCGAAATCCTGCAGTTGTCCGGCTATACCGACGGACCGATCACCCTCGCCGGACTCGACCGCCTGCGCAATCAGTTGCTCAAGGCAGGCAGCATCGAAGCCGCGAACCTGCCGGGGCTGCGCCCGGACCGGCAGCCGGTGCTGGCCGGCGGCATCGCCATTCTGTACGCGGTGCTCGATGAACTGAATATCGACACCCTGACGCCTGCCACCGGCGCCATGCGCCAGGGCATTCTCTACGACATGCTGGGCCGCTTTCATAACCACGACATGCGCGACGTCACGGTTGCACAGTTCATGCAGCGCTACCACGTTGACGAGCAGCAGGCGCGGCGTGTCGGCATCTGCGCTGCAACACTGTATGAAAAACTGGCGGGCAACGCCGACGACGAAGATGCGCCGCGGCTGCTGGCATGGGCTGCCAAACTGCATGAAATCGGCATCCCGGTCGCCTACAGCGGCTATCACAAGCATTCGGCCTATATCATCAGCAACGCCGACATGCCGGGATTTTCGCGCGAAGAACAGGAGCGCCTGTCCGCGCTGGTGCTGAGCCACCGCCGTTCGCTGAAGAAATACCAGGAAGCCTTCCCGGAAACCGACGACCGTGCCATCGTGCTGGCCTTGCGGCTGGCCGCCTTGTTGTGCCGCGCGCGGCGCGACACGCGCCTGCCGCCGCTGGACGTAAAACTGCAGGAGAACCGCGTGCGGCTTGCGTTCGATGCCTCATGGCTGGAAGCCAACCCACTGACCGCCACGGCGCTGCGTGAAGAAGTCGCCGAATGGGCGCGCATCGGACAGGAACTGAAAATCCCCGGCCTCGACAGCATCGTGCTCGCGCAGGAACCCGTGCTGGCAGAGTAAGGCGCGCCGCTATTTTTTGCCGCGTTTTTCCTTTTTGCCGATGCGCGCCAGCGCGCCCTCCACTGCCTCGCTCAGCGTGCGCAGCACCTTGACCCGCGCGTAGTACTTGTTGTCGGCCTCGACCAGCGTCCATGGCGCAAGATTGGTCGAAGTGCGATCGACCATGTCGCAGATGGCCAGCTCGTAGGCGTCCCATTTTTTCCTGTTGCGCCAGTCCTCTTCGGTGATCTTGAAACGCTTGAATGAGATTTTTTCGCGCGCCTTGAACCGCCGGTACTGCTCTTCCTTGCTGGTGGTCAGCCAGAACTTCACCACCAGCACATTGTGCTGCGTCAATTGCTGCTCGAAATCGTTGATCTCCGAGTAAGCGCGCATCCAGTCGGGCTCCTTGCAGAACCCCTCGACGCGCTCGACCAGCACGCGCCCGTACCAGGAACGGTCGAAAATCGCCAGCCTCCCGCGCCGCGGGATGCGCCGCCAGAACCGCCACAGATAAGGCTGCGCGCGCTCTTCCTCGGTCGGCGCGGCAACAGAAATGGTCTGGTAGCCCCGCGCATCCAGCGCCTGCGTGACGCGGCGGATCGCGCCGCCCTTGCCGGCGGCATCATTGCCCTCGAATACCGCAACCACCGACATCTGCTTCAGACGCGGATCGCGGAACAGCTTGTTGAGCTTTCCCTGCCAGTGTTCGAGCTGCTTCTCATATTCCTTTTTCTCCAGCGCCTGATCGAGCCGCAGTGCGCGGATCACATTGAGCTTGTCGGCCGCCGGCAGCAGCGGCGGATTGCGGTCGGGCAGGCGCTCCACGGGTTTCTCGTCGAGCCGCTCGCGCAGCGCCGCCAGCAACGTGCGCCCGACCGTCAGGCTGCGATAGCGCGGGTCCGCGCCGGCCACCACCAGCCACGGCGCCTCGCCGGTGCTGGTCTTGCGCACGAAAGGCTCGCACACCGCGCTGAAATCGTTGTAGTGCTTGAACAGCTCCCAGTCCTTCCTGGTGACGCGCCAGCTGGTATCCGGATCCTTTTCGAGTTCGCGCAGCCGTTTTTTCTGCTGTGGCTTGGACAGGTGAAACCAGAACTTCAGCAGCAGCACGCCTTCGTCAACCAGCATGCGCTCAAGCCGGAGTATCTCGCCGATATGCTGGTCGAACTGCCCGGCGCTGATGACGCCGGTGACCCGATCGACGATGGGCTGGGTATGCCAGGCGCCGAAAAAAATGCCGATCTTGCCCTTGGGCGGCAATGCGCGCCAGTAACGCCAGACACGCGGGCGCTCATTCTCTTCATCGGAAGGCTCGGCGAATCCGTTCACCTCGATGTGCCGGGGATCCATCCACTCATTGAGCAGATTGACTGTTTCGCCCTTGCCTGCGCCCTCAACGCCCGCGATCAGGACCAGCGTGGCGAATTTGCCGTTCTGCTTCAGATCGTACTGCGCATTGAGCAGCGCTTCGCGAAGCTTCGGCTCTTCACGCTGGTAAGCGGTTTTCTCGATGCGGTGGGAAAGACTGGCTGATTCAAACATGGGGCCTCCTCCTACAAAATTGCCGGTGTCAGCACCGCGCGAACCTGCGCGCCGTAATCCGCATCGCGCGCAATCCACCAGATCGCGCCCTTCTTGACGCTCCACGCCGCCTCCTCGCCGGTCAGCGCCAGCGCCGCGACGGCACCCAGCGTCGGCTGGTGGCCGACCACGATTACGGTGCCGGCACCATGGGGCCAGCCCGCCGCCTTGAGCACCTCGCGCGGCGTCGCGGCAGTCGATACGGCCTTATCGATATGGACATGTTCGGTCAGTGCCGCGGCAGTTTCGCGGGCGCGCAACGCAGGACTGACGACCACCCGGTAGCCCGCGGGCAGGCGTGCGGCCAGCCATTCCGCCATTTTTTTTGCCTGCTTGCGGCCTTTCGCGGTCAACCGCCGCGCGTCATCCGGCACGCCGTCCTCCGCATCCGCATGTCGCCACAGGATCAGATCCATGCTCACTTTCGCCAGGGCCGGTGCGCCGCACGAAAACGCCGCCATGCCCGTTGCAGTTTCGCGCGCTGGGATGCGGCGCGCGCCTGATACCAGTCACGCACGCCGCGATCCGCCGTCCCCACAGCCCGGGCAGGCGCTGCGGCGACGGCCGCTGCAAGCAACGGCTCCACAGCAGCCGCATCATTGATGCTGCCCAGTATATCCTGCAGCTTTGCCAGCCGTGCGCGCTGGACAGTCATCGCCTTGATCTGGAACAAACCGGCGAAGAATTCAACCGCATACCGCAGTTTTTTCACGGCAATGCGCAGCCGGTGCAGTTCGGCGACCGTAAGCCGCCCGAGATGCCGGCCGCGCTTGATGACGCGGGCGTGACGCGCCTCCAGTACGCGCATGGCATAGGTCCGCGCCGGCTCACGCCACGCCGCGACACCGGCTGGCGGAACGGTCGCCAGCCAGCCCCCCAGCGCCAGCAGGGTTGAGTTATAACTTATTGTCTTTATTGATAATTTTGCCTTGCGCCGGGCTGCCGCACGATACCGGGCACAAACCTGCGCAAAAGCCGCGGTGACCACGCGCCGGGTGGATGCCGCCGCCACCGCCGGCAGCGTTTCGCCCACCAGCACATCCCAGTCACGCGCCGGCGCCAGGTCAACCGCGATCGCGCGCAGCGCCGCGGCATGCGGCACGGCCGACTCCCCCAGCAGTTCGCGAAACAGGGTCAGCGCCGAGCGCATGCGGCGCATGCCGACGCGCATCTGATGCAGGTATTCCGGATCGCCGGACCTGCCCACGCCGTGCTCGTTGGCGTGGATTTGCGCCAGCGCCGCAGCGGCAATCACGCGGAACGCGTCGCCCGCGGTCATCTCCGGCGTCAGCAGTACCGGCAACGCCTTTGCCGGCGCCATGACCTGCGTGCTGAACAAGGCGTAACCGCGCTCCGCCTTGGAGCGGTGCTCCAGCGCCAGCGGCACCTGTTCCGCCAGCCGTTGCGCCAGATCGAACAACGCGCTCACCGGGCCGCTTTTCAACTCAAGCTCCAGTTCGCAGATCAGTTCACGGCGCCGTCCGCCGCGGATCACGCCGCGATCGATGGCCGCTTCGATCAGCACGCCGGGCGCGGGTTCGAGCAGGCGCAACGAGCGCGTGATTGCCGTGCGCACGACCGGAACCAGGGTGCCGGCCACCTTGGGCGACTCCAGTATCCGGGTAATGGCGTGCCGCGGCAGGCCCGACACCTCGGGCCGTGCGCTGTTCAGCACCGTTTCGATTTCCACGCGCGTATGCACGCCGGAGTGGGCTGCGCCGCCACCCTTGACCGCCTGTATCCATCGCCCGTCTTCGCGGCGCACACGCAAGGCAATGTGACGCCGCCACAGGTCGAGCGCCGGCGTGTCGAAATAGGTTGCTGCGAGTTTCTGTGTGCGCGCGCCCTGTGACGAGGCCAGCACCGGCGAGGCCAGCACCTCTCGCAAATCCGCCGGCGAAAACCGCAGCTTGAGTTCGGTTTCCGTCGTAACGGCGGTCATGTGCCGGTTTTGTGCGCGAGCAGGTCCAGCAAATGTTCCTGCGCACTGTAGGCTTTGGTGCGGCCAGGCGCGCGGCAGGTGTACTGCCCGTCTTCGCCCATGATCCATGCCCGCACGTTGTCCTCCAGATACGGACGCAGGCCTTCGGTGATCACGCGCTGCCGCAGCACGGGATCGAGTACCGGAAAGCAGATCTCCACCCGCCCGAAGAAATTGCGCCCCATCCAGTCCGCGCTGGAGAGATAAACGTTCTCGGCCCCGTCGTTGTAAAAATAGAACACGCGCGTATGCTCGAGAAAGCGGCCAATGACCGAGCGCACACGGATGTTTTCGGAAACACCCGGCACCCCCGGACGCAGCGCGCATACGCCGCGCACAATCAAATCGATCTGCACCCCGGCCTGCGACGCCCGGTACAAAGCACCGACGATTTCCGGCTCGAGCAACGCATTCATCTTGGCGATGATCTGCCCCTTGCGCCCCGCGAGGGCAATCGCGGTCTCCTGCTCGATGGCCCGCAGCATTTCCTTGTGCAACGAGAACGGTGACTGCAACAGGTGGCGCAGCCGCGTGGCGCGTCCAAGGCTGGTCAACTGCATGAACACCTCGGATACGTCGTTGCCGATTTCCTCGTTGCAGGTAAACAATCCGAAGTCCGTGTACAGGCGCGCCGTGCGCGGATGATAGTTGCCGGTGGACAGATGCACGTAACGGTGCAGGCCCTTGCCTTCCCGGCGCACCACCATCAGCATCTTGGCGTGGGTCTTGTGACCGACCACGCCGTACACCACATGGGCGCCGACATCCTCCAGCCGCTGCGCCCAGTTGATATTGGCTTCCTCGTCGAAACGCGCCAGCAGTTCAAGCACCACGGTCACTTCCTTGCCGCTGCGCGCGGCGCTGATCAGCACCTCCATCAGCTCTGATTCGGCCCCGGTGCGGTACACCGTCATCTTGATTGCCGCCACCGCCGGATCGCGCGCCGCCTGCTGCAGGAATGCAATGACGGGCTGGAAAGACTGATAGGGGTGGTGCAGCAGGATGTCGCCGGCACGCACCACACCGAACAGGTCATCCGCCGGCCCCAATCCAGGCAGCAGGCCCGGCCTGAATTGCGGAAACTTCAACTGCGGCCGGTCCACCCAATCCGGCACGCTGATCACGCGCGCGAGATTCACCGGGCCGTCAATGCGATAAAGATCAGCCTCGTCAAGCTTGAACTGCATCAGCAGAAAGTTCGAAAGATGCGGCGAACAGCCGTTGTCCACTTCCAGACGGACTTCGTCGCCGAAATGGCGGTGCGGCAGCTCGCCGCGCAGCGCAGCGCGCAGGTCCTTGACTTCTTCCTCGTCCACGAACAGGTCGCTGTTGCGGGTCAGGCGGAACTGGTAGCAGCCCAGCACTTTCATGCCGCTGAACAACTCGCCGACATGCTCGTGCAGGATCGAGGACAGAAACACGAAATCGTAAGCGACACCCGCCACGTCCGGCGGCAGACGGATCACCCGCGGCAGCACCCGCGGCGCCTGCACGATGGCGATGCCCGAATTGCGGCCGAATGCATCCTTGCCCTCGAGCTCGACGGCAAAATTCAGGCTCTTGTTGAGCACCCGCGGAAACGGATGCGCCGGATCGAGTCCGATCGGGGTGAGCACGGGCATCACCTCCCGCCTGAAATAATTGCGGACCCACTCCGCCTGCGCAGGCGTGAACCCGCGGCGGCGCAGAAAACGGACTCCCTCCTGCTCCAGTCCGGGCAGGATCTCCTCGTTCAGCAGCCGGTACTGGCGGGCAACGATCTCGTGCGCCTCGTGGGCGACTTGTTTGTACACCTGGCCGGCCTGCAGCTGGTCAGGGGTGGCCGGTGCGGATCCGGCTTCAATCTCGGCATGCAGGGCGGCAACGCGAATCTCGAAAAATTCATCCAGATTGCTGCTGACTATGCACAGGAAACGCAGGCGCTCCAGCAGCGGATGGGCGCGATTCTCGGCCTGCGCCAGCACGCGGCGATTGAACGACAGCAGACCGAGCTCGCGGTTGAGATAGAACTCCGGCGCAAAACCCGTTTTGCCGGGTATGCGCCTGGGCTTGCGCGCGACAGCGTTCATTGTGCAGGAGGCATTGCGCCCCGCTCGCCGGAATCAGGGTTTTGACGGAGGAACGTAACCGGCCGCGGCATCGGCGCCGCTGCCGAAAAAATGTTTTTCCATCTGCTGCGAGAGGTAATCACGGGCTTTCTTGTCCGCCAGGTTCAGCCGGTTTTCGTTGACCAGCATTTTTTGCTGCTCCAGCCACTGTTTCCAGGCTTCCTTGGACACGTTTTCAAACACCCGCTTGCCCAGCTCGCCGGGGTACGGCGGAAAATCCAGTCCCTCCGCTTCGCGCTTCAGCTTTACGCACATCACCTGTCGCGCCATGTCAGTTCTCCACAATAAGACATTGATATTAAGGAATTGTTACAGCCGGCCAATATGCTGCAGCCGCCTGTTCATAACTTCTTGGTCAGCACCACGGAACGCCGCTGGTAGTTATACAACTGTTTCTTCTTCTGCGGCAGCGCCGTCACGTCGGTCTCGACAAAGCCCCGCTCGACAAACCAGTGCTCGGCGCGCGTGGTCAGCACAAACAGGTTTTTCAGGCGCAGACCGCGCGCGCGTTTTTCAATCGCCGCCAGCAGACGCTCGCCGGCGCCGCGGCCGCGGAATTCGGGATGCACGGCAAGGCCGGCGAGTTCGCCGGAACGCTCATCCGCAAACGGATACAGCGCCGCGCAGCCGATAATCATCCGGTCATGTTCGAGCACCCAGAAACGGTCGATTTCCATTTCCAGCAGGTCGCGGTTGCGCTTGACGAGTATGCCCTCCGCTTCCAGCGGTTCAATCAGCCGCAGCACGCCGCCGATATCCTCGATCTTCGCGTGACGCAGCGTTTCCAGGGGATCCGGCGTCACCAGCGTGCCCACGCCCTTGTGGGTGAACAGCTCCAGCAGCAGACTGTCGTCGAGATGGCCCGAGATCAGATGCGCGCGGCCGACGCCCTGTTCGCAGGCGCGCACCGCTGCCGGCAGATAGAGCTGCATTTCCTCGGAAGTCACGCGACCGCGCGTGAGCACGTTGCGCGCCTCGCGCACCGTCAGCTCACGCAGCAGTTCGCCGCGCCGCCCGGTGACGCCCGCCGACTCGGTCAGGAAAATCAGCTTGTCGGCCTTCAGCGCGACGGCCGTCGCCGCGGCAACGTCACCCAGCCCCAGGTTGAAAACCTCGCCGGTCGGCGAATAACCCAGCGGCGACAGCACCACCAGTTCCTCGTCTTTCAAACGCCGCTCGATGGCCAGCGCGTCGATTTTGCGCACTTCGCCGGTATGCATCAAGTCGATGCCATCGACCACACCGAACGGCCGCGCCGTCACGAAATTGCCGCTCGAGACGCGGATATGGGCGCCGGCCATCGGCGAATTGGGCAGCCCCATCGACAACAGCGCTTCGATCTGCACCCGCAGCTTGCCCGCCACTTCCATCGCCGCTTCCAGCGCGGCGGCGTCGGTGATGCGCAGTTGCCCGGCGAACCGGCTGCGGATTTTCTGCGCCTTCAGTTTCGCTTCGATCTGCGGACGCGATCCGTGCACCAGCACCAGCTTCACGCCCAGCGCCGCCAGCAGGTTCAGGTCGTGGGTCAGGTGAAAAAACCGCCCGTCGGCAACCACCTCGCCGCCGAAGGCGATGACAAACACCTTGCCGCGGAAGGCGTGTATGTACGGCGCAACCGACTGGAACCAGTCGATGAAACGATCCTGCGCCGACAGCCGCTGGCGCGCCGCGGCCCGCGCCTTGGGCGCGTTTTCCGCGACAACAGCCTTTTCATTTTCGGTGGAAATGGCGAACCCCTTTTTGGTGAATCCTGAATTCGATGGTATGCGAGAACCCGGAGCAGGAAAAGTCATCTGCTAAAAATCACCCCACAAGGTCTGCATCGCGGCGAGCGCCGCCAGTGCCGCGGTTTCCGTGCGCAGCACGCGCGGCCCCAGTTGCAATGACACGAATCCGGCGCGCCCGGCGTCACCCTCTTCCGCGGCCGTCAATCCGCCTTCCGGACCGGCGAGCAGCGTGACCTTCCCCGACGGACGTCCAAGTTCCTGCAACCGGGCGGCGCCGCCCGGCGCGAGCAGGATGCGCAGCCCCGGCGCGGCAACAGCCTGCTCCAGCCATGCCGCGAACGGCAGCAGCGCATGCACCGGCGGCAGGTAATTGCGTCCGCATTGCTCGCAGGCCGCCACCGCCACCGCCTGCCAGTGCGCCACCCGTTTCGCCGCGCGCTCGCCCGACAGACGCACGACGCAGCGCTCGGACAGCACCGGCTGCACGGCGGCAACACCCAGTTCCACGGCTTTCTGCACCGTATAGTCCATGCGCTCTCCGCTGGATACCGCCTGCACCAGAGTGACCTGCAGCGGCGATTCGCGATCCTCGCTGCGCGATGCACGCACCCGCACCCGCACCGCGCCCCGCGCGCACTGCGTGATCACCGCGTCATGCACCGTGCCCCGGCCGTCAAACAGGGTGAGGGCGTCGCCTGCAACCAGTCGCAGCACGTGCGCCACATGATGCGCCTGGGCAGGTGCCAGATCGCAGACGCCGTGATCCGGGATGGCCTCAGAAAAGTATATTCTAGTCAATGGGTTAGCCCACCTTTTCGAGCATAAATTATGCCACAGGACGGGCCTTGCCGCAGGATGCCGCACCCTCCCGCCGGCTGATTGCAGTGCAACAGCGTTGTACAATTGCGCCTTTTCGGGCAATGCCGG
Organism: uncultured Bordetella sp.; assembly: GCA_964486865.1. Taxonomy (GTDB): domain Bacteria; phylum Pseudomonadota; class Gammaproteobacteria; order Burkholderiales; family SG8-41. Next base: position 9,043 of record CAZAOZ010000062.1, on the reverse strand, counting down.
CGTCATTGCGGTCGCCCCGAAAGGGAGAATCCGCTTGCGTATCGTCATCCTCGGCGCCGGCCAGGTCGGCAGCTCGGTCGCCGAGAACCTGGTTTCGGAAGCCAACGACATCACCGTGGTCGATACCGATGCTGCCCGGTTGAGCAAACTGCAGGATCGCCTCGATCTGCGCACCGTCGTCGGCAATGCCGGGCATCCCGAGGTGCTGGAGCGCGCCGGCGCCCGCGATGCCGACATGATCCTCGCGGTCACCCAGAGCGACGAAACCAATCTCGTCGCCTGCAAGCTGGCGGCGACCATGTTCAACATCCCGACCAAGATTGCGCGCATCCGCGCCGCCGATTACCTGTCGCATCCGGAGATGTTTTCGCCGGAAAATTTTTCGGTGGACACGGTGATCTGCCCGGAGCAGGTGCTTACCGACTACATCGCCAAGCTGATCGAGTTTCCGGAGGCGCTGCAGGTGCTGGAATTCGCCGAAGGGCGCGTCAGCCTGGTGGCGGTGCGCGCCTTCCACGGCGGCCCGCTGGTGGGCAAGGAACTGCAGAACATCCGCAAGCACATCCCCGACGTCGATACGCGGGTGGCGGCGATTTTCCGCCAGGACAGCCCGATGATCCCGACCGGTGACACCGTCATCCAGGCGGGCGACGAGGTGTTCTTCATTGCCGCCAAGGAGAACATCCGCGGCATCATGCGCGAACTGCGCCGGCTCGATAAACCGGTCAAGCGGGTGATGATCGGCGGCGGCGGCAATATCGGCCGCCGTCTCGCCAAGGCCATCGAAGGCACCTACGAAACCAAAATCATCGAATTCAGCAAAAAGGGGGCCGAGCAACTGGCCGCCGAGTTGAGCAGCACGCTGGTTCTGGTCGGCGACGTGACCGATGAAGAACTGCTGCAGACGGAGAACATCGGCGACATGGACGTTTATTGCGCGTTGACCAACGACGACGAGAACAACATCATGTCCTCGCTGCTCGCCAAACGCATGGGCGTGCGGCGCGTCGTCGCGCTCATCAACCGCGGCTCCTACGTGAATCTGGTGCAGGCCGGCCAGATCGACATCGCCATCTCCCCCGCACAGGCAACCATCGGCACGCTGCTGGCCCATGTCCGGCGCGGCGACTGCGTTGCGGTGCACAGCCTGCGCCGCGGCGCGGCCGAAGCCTTGGAGCTGATTGCCCACGGCGACGCCCAATCCTCCAAAGTGGTCGGGCGCCGCATTGAGCAGCTGAATCTGCCCGCGGGCACGACCATCGGCGCCATCGTGCGCGCGGAAAAACCGGCCAAGGAGTCGGCGAAGGATCGGAACGGCAAAAACAACGCCTTTCAAGTACTGATCGCGCACCACGACACGGTCATTGAACACGAAGACCATGTCATCGTCTTTGTCGTTGACAAGAAAATGGTGCCAAAAGTGGAGAAACTGTTCCAGGTGGGCGTAGGCTTCGTGTGACCGCGCTGTTCACCGTTTGCTCTCACCTGGGTCTCATCGCCATGGTGATGAGCCTGTCACACTTGCTGCCGCTCGGCGTATCGGTGTACTACAACGACGGGACCACGTCCGCCTTTTCGTTTTCCATGGCGCTGAACTGCGCGGCCGGCTATTTGATGTGGACGTTGACCAAACACACACGCCGCGACCTGACGGCGCGCGACGGCATATTGCTGGTGGTACTTGCCTGGTGCGGCGGCGCTGCGTTCGCCACGCTGCCGCTGCTGCTGCTGATCCCCGGGCTGTCTTTCACCGACGCCTATTTTGAAACCGTGTCCGGCCTCACCACCTCTGGCGCCACCGTGCTGTCCAATCTCGACACGCTGGCGCCGTCGATCAATTTCTGGCGTTGTCTGCTGGTGTGGTTCGGTGGCATGGGCCTGATCGTACTGGCGGTGGCCATCCTGCCGCTGCTCGGCGTCGGCGGCCGGCAGATCTTCAAGGCCGAGACGCCGGGGCCGATGAAAGACGCCAAGCTGACGCCGCGCATCACCGAAACCGCCAAGGGTCTGTGGGTGGTGTACGCGCTGATTTCGGCAGCATGCGTGGTGGCTTACTGGCTGGCCGGCATGAGCTGGTTCGACGCGGTGGTGCACATGTTCTCCACCATGGGCCTGGGCGGTTTCTCCAGCCATGACGCGAGCTTCGGCCACTGGAATTCACCCGCCATCGAAGCGGTGGCCATCGTGTTCATGCTGATCGCCAGCCTCAGCTTCGGCACGCATTTTCTGGCATTGCGTGCGCGCAGTCTGGCGTCGTACCGGACCGACCCTGAAGCGGGCTGGTGTCTCGGCGTAATCTTTGTCAGCTGCATCGGCATCGCGCTGTATCTGCTGGCGATGGATGTCTATCCCGATTTCATGACGGCGCTGCGCTATGCCAGCTTCAACGTGGTCTCGATTGCATCCACCACGGGTTACGCCAGCACGGATTACAACCTGTGGCCGATATTCGCGCCGATGTGGATGCTGTTCCTGTGCAGCTTCGTGTCCTGCTCGGGATCGACCGGCGGCGGCATCAAAATGATCCGCGCCCAGCTGCTCTACAAGCAGGTGTATCGCGAGTTTATCAAGCTGCTGCACCCGAGTTCCGTGACCCCCCTCAAGCTCGGCGGCCAGATCATCGAGAACAAGGTTATTTTTTCGGTGCTGGCCTTCCTGTTCATTTACATCGCCTGCATCGTCACCCTGACGCTGGCCATGATGGCCAGCGGCCTTGACGAAGTGACATCGTTCAGCGCGGTCGTGGCCAGCATCAACAACACCGGCCCCGGCCTGAACAAGGTCGGCCCGGCGACGACCTTCGAAGTATTGAGCGATTTCCAGACCTGGATCTGTACTTTCGCCATGCTGATCGGCCGGCTGGAGCTGTTCACGGTGCTGATTGTCTTTACTCCAGTGTTCTGGCGCAAATAATCCCTGCGCCGGATGACCGGCTGCCGGCTAAACGCTACCCGGCATTACAATGAACGCATGACCTGGATTCTGAACATCGCGCCTGTGGCCGCGCTCATCGCCATGGCGATGAGCCTGACGCATCTGGCGCCCATTGCCGTATCGCTGGCACTGGACGATGGCACGACACGGGCATGGATGCTTTCTATGGCAATAAACTTTGTCGCGGGAGCAGTCATCTGGCTGGCGACCCACCGCCACAAACGTGAACTGAGCATGCGTGAAGGCATCTTGCTGGTGGTCACGGTATGGACAGGGGGCGCGCTGTTCGCCTCGTTGCCGCTACTGCTGACCATCCCGCAGCTTTCATTTACCGATGCCTGCTTCGAAGCTGTATCCGGGCTGACCGCGACCGGCGCTACCGTGCTGACCGGACTCGACCACTTGCCGCCATCAGTGAATGTCTGGCGCGCCCTGCTGCAATGGATGGGCGGCATGGGAGTCATCGTGCTGGTTGTCGCGATCCTGCCAGTGCTGGGCGTCGGCGGACGGCAGATTTCGATATCCGAAATTCCCGGGCCGATGAAGAATGAGCAACTGACTCCGCGTGTCACGCAAACCGCCAAAGGGTTGTGGCTGATTTACGCAGTGCTTACCCTGGCCTGCGCGTTTGCTTATTACTGGGCCGGTATGTCGCCGCTGGATGCCGTCATCCACAGCTTTACCACCCTTTCATTGGGCGGATTTTCCTCGCACGACGCCAGTCTCGGATTCTTCAATTCGGCCGCTGTAGATTGCGTCGCCATCGCCTTCATGACTATCGCCGGCATCAATTTCGCGACCCACTTTCTGGTCTGGCGCAAGAAAAGCCTGCGCCCTTATGCACGTGACACGGAAGCCCGCTATTTCATATTGATGATCTTCGCCAGTGTCGCAGGTATTGCCATGCTGCTGTATAGCGACGGCGTGTACCCCGATTTCATGACGGCCCTCCGCCATGCTGCCTTCACCATCGTTTCGGTCGGAACCACCACGGGTTACTCCATTTCGGATTACAACGTATGGCCGGCATTCGCACCTCTGTGGATACTGTTCCTCGGTACGTTCCTGAGTTGCTCGGGATCCACGGGCGGCGGCATCAAAATGATGCGCGCAGTCATTCTCTACCGGCAAATTTACCGCGAGATCAAGCATCTGGCCCATCCGAATGCGGTTACGCCGGTAAAAGTCGCCGGGCAAGTGGTTGCGGATCCGGTGGTTTTCGCCGTACTTGGATTTTTCTTCATCTGGGTGGTTCTGCTGGTGACCATTACGCTGATCCTCGGCTGGACCGGACTCGACGCCATGACCGCATTTTCGGCGGCTGTCGCAACGCTCAACAATATCGGCCCCGGTCTGCATCAGGTCGGTCCGGCAACCAATTTTCAGGTTCTAACCGACTTTCAGACCTGGGTATGTGCGTTTGCGATGCTGCTCGGCCGGCTGGAGTTGTTCGCGCTGCTCGTGGTATTCACGCCGGCGTTCTGGCGCAAATAGCTCTTTCGGTGGGGTCAAGGAGCAGGGGCAATAACCGGCCGCCAGACAACATCGCCCGGCTTTACAATAGGGCTGGATCGCAAACTCATGGACAGCGTCAACCTGACTCAGCACTTCCTGATCGCCATGCCCGCCATGGTTGATCCCCATTTTGCCCGGACGCTGACGCTGGTCTGCGAGCACAACGAGCGCGGCGCGCTGGGCATCGTGATCAACCGGCCGACCGATCTCAACCTGCAGGGCCTGCTGGAACAGATCAGGGTTGCCACCACCACAAGCACTTTCCGCGGCGTGCCGGTGCATTACGGCGGCCCCGTGCAGGTCGATCGCGGTTTCGTGCTGCACCAGCCGCTGGGCGCCTGGCAATCCACGCTGGCCGTCAGCGCGGACATCGGCCTGACGACCTCCAAGGACATCCTCGAAGCGGTGGCGCGTGGCGAGGGTCCGCCGCAAATCCTGGTCACGCTGGGCTACGCGGGCTGGGCGCCGGGCCAGCTGGAACACGAGATTGCGCAGAATGCCTGGCTGACCGTGCCGGCGCAGGCCGAGATCCTGTTCGACATCCCCGCCGAAGAACGCCTGGCGGCGGCGATGCACGCGCTGGGCGTGGACTACGCCAGCCTGTCCGACGTCGCCGGACACGCGTGAGCGCGCGGCCGGCACGCGGCGCGGTGCTCGCCTTCGATTTCGGCGAGAAGCGCATCGGCGTCGCCGTCGGCGAAATCGAACTGGCCATTCCCCATGCGCTGACGGTCATTGCCGCCGAAGATAACGACCACCGTTTTGCCGCCATCGCCGCGCTGGTCACCGAATGGCGGCCGGTACAGCTGGTGGTCGGCGTCGCCAGCCACGCCGACGGCAGCGAACATGAAACCGGACGCCTGGCGCGCCGCTTCGGCCAGCGCCTGGCCGGGCGTTTCGGCCTGCCGGTCGATTGGGTCGATGAGCGGCTGACCTCGCATGCGGCGGAAACCGCGCTGCGGGAAAGCGGGGTGCGGGCCGACAGGCGGGCCGCGCTGCTCGACGCGGCGGCTGCCGCGGAAATCCTGCGCACCTGGTTCGAAACACTCCCCAAACAGCCCGCCTGACCCCACGGCAGCGTTTTAGCGGCGGGCTGATTGTGTTAGGCTACGGCCCGCCATGCCGGCTAACCCGCTTCCTGATGCCGAGCAACTGCTCGCATCGCTGACTGACCGGATGCGGCCCACCGTCGGGCCGAACACCGGACTGGTGGGTATTCATACCGGCGGCGTGTGGCTCGCCGAACGGCTGCACCAGGCGCTCGGCATCCAACTCCCCCTCGGCACCCTCGACGTTTCGTTCTATCGCGACGACTTCAACAAGAAGGGATTGCGCCGCAACGTCAAGAGTTCCGACATCCCGTTCGACATGGACGGCTGCGCCGTGATCATTGTCGATGACGTGCTCTATACCGGACGCACCATCCGCGCCGCGATGAATGAATTGTTCGACTACGGCCGTCCGGCCAGCATCCGGCTCGCCGCGCTGGTCGATCGCGGCGGCCGCGAACTGCCGATCGCCGCGGAATTCACCGGCGCGACGGTGACGGTTCCGCCCGGTGAAAACATCGAACTCACGCGCGACGCGCAGGGCCGGCTCGCGCTGCGGCTGACCCGGGACTGACGCGCCATGTGGCTCAATCCCGCCAACCCGCAACTCAACAAGAACGGCGAACTGCACCACCTGCTGTCGCTGGAAGGGCTGCCTGTCGACGTATTGCTGCAGATTCTCGATACCACGGCATCGTTCGTCGGCGTTACCCAGCGCGAAGTCAAGAAGGTACCGCTGCTGCGCGGCAAGGCGGTATTCAATCTGTTCTTCGAGCCCTCGACGCGCACCCGCACGACTTTCGAGATCGCCGCCAAGCGGCTGTCGGCGGACGTCATCAACCTGGCGATCAACGTGTCCTCGCAGAGCAAGGGCGAAACGGTGCTCGACACCGTCGCCAACCTGGCAGCCATGCAGGCCGACATGTTCATCGTGCGTCACGCGGCGAGCGGCGCCCCGCACCTGATCGCGCGCCACGTCGCGCCGGACATTCATGTCATCAATGCCGGGGACGGCCGCCATGCGCACCCGACGCAGGGCCTGCTCGACATGTACACCATCCGCCATTACAAGGGCGATTTCACCAAACTGCGCGTGGCCATCGTCGGCGACATCCTGCACTCGCGCGTCGCGCGCTCGCAGATCCACGCATTGACCACGCTGGGCTGCCCCGAAATCCGCGTGATCGGCCCGAAAACGCTGCTGCCCGCGCAAGTCAACAAACTCGGCGTGCAGGTACACCACGACATGCGCCAGGGCCTGAAGGATGTCGATGTGGTGATGATGCTGCGCCTGCAGAACGAGCGCATGAGCGGCGCGCTGCTGCCTTCGGCGCAGGAATTCTACAAATACTACGGACTGACCGAGGACAAGCTGGCGCTCGCCCGCCCCGATGCCATCGTGCTGCATCCGGGCCCGATGAACCGCGGCGTGGAAATCGATTCGAGCGTCGCCGACGGCAAGCAATCGGTGATTCTGCCGCAGGTGACCTTCGGCATTGCCGTGCGCATGGCGGTGATGGGCATACTGGCGGGAAACTAGTGATGAGCGATGAATGATGAGTGATGAGCGGAAAATGGAGAAGACAGGCACGCTAAGCGCCGCGGGTTTTTCGCTCATCACTCCGCACTCATCACTCATCGCTGTCTGTTCCCGCTCATCACTCATCACTCATCACTCATCACTTGCCAGCGTGTATCGCGCATGAAGATTCATATCAAATCCGGCCGCCTGATCGATCCGAAAAACGGCATCGATGCGCAACGCGACGTATTCATCGCCGCCGGCAAGATCGTGGCCGTCGGCGATGTGCCGGCGGGTTTCGGCGCCAACCGCGTGATCGATGCCGCCGGCCGCGTGGTCTGCCCCGGCCTGGTCGATCTCGCCGTACGTCTGCGCGAACCGGGGTTCGAATATCTGGCGACGCTGGAATCCGAAATGGCCGCCGCCATCGCCGGCGGCGTCACCAGCCTGGCCTGTCCGCCGGACACCGATCCGCCGCTCGACGAGCCGGGTCTGGTTGAAATGCTCAAGTTCGGCGCCAAAAACCTGAACCAGGCGCATGTCTATCCGGTGGGCGCGCTGACGGTCGGCCTCAAAGGCGAGCGGCTGACGGAAATGGCGGAGTTGCGCGATGCGGGCTGCGTGGCGTTCTCGCAGGCGGAAGCGCCGTTCACCGACAACCAGGTGCTGCTGCATGCGCTGCAATACGCCGCGACATTCGGCTTTCCGGTCTGGCTGCGCGCCCAGGATCCGGCGCTGGGACGCAACGGCGTCGCGCATGACGGCGAAGTCGCCACCCGCCTCGGCCTGCCGGCCATCCCCGTTACCGCGGAGACCGTGGCGCTATCGACCATATTGATTATCGTGCGAGCGACCGGCGCCCGCGTCCACATCGCACGGCTGTCGTCCGCCGAGGGCGTGGCCATGGTGCGCGAGGCCAAGGCGCATGGACTGGCGGTCACCTGCGACATCGGCATCCACCATGCGCATTTGTCGGAAATGGACATCGGCTATTTCGATCCCAACTGCCATCTGTCGCCGCCGCTGCGCAGTCAGCGCGACCGCGATGCGCTGCGCGCGGGGCTCGCCGACGGCACCATCGACGCGCTGTGTTCGGATCACACGCCGGTGGATGAAGACGCGAAGCAGCTGCCTTTTGCCGAAGCCGAAGTGGGCGCCACCGGCGTCGAACTGCTGCTGCCGCTGACGCTGAAGTGGGCGGCCGAATCCGGCATCGCCCTCAGTGCCGCGCTGGAACGCATCACCTCGCGGCCCGCGGCACTGCTCGGCATCGATGCCGGACACCTGACGCCGGGCAGCGCCGCCGACATCTGCATTTTTGATCCGGCCTGCGACTGGCGCATCGAACCTGCCGCGCTGAAAAGCCAGGGCAAGAACACCCCGTACTCCGGTTTTGAACTGCGCGGCCGCGTGACCCACACGCTGGTCGATGGCGCCGTGGTGTACGAGAAAAAATAAATCAATAAAAACAAATAGTTGCCGATATTCCCCGCTGCCGCAACGCGGCGGCCCTGTTAAACTCGCAAGCTCCCGGCAGTCCTGCCGCCTGCCGCACTCAACCAGAAATCCATCATGAATCCCTTACTCGATTTTTCGGGCCTGCCCCGCTTTGCCGATTTCGCGCCGGAACACGTCGCCCCCGCGGTCGATCAACTGCTCGCGGAAAATCGCGCGCTGATCGCACGGCTTGTGGCCGACCCTGCTGAACCAACCTGGGACAACTTCGTCGGCCCGCTGGCCGACGCCAACGAGCGCCTGCACCGCGCCTGGGGCCAGGTCGGCCACCTGAATGCGGTGATGAACAGCCCCGCGCTGCGCGAAGCCTACAACGCAAAACTGCCGCACATCACCCAGTACTACACCGAGCTCGGCCAGCACGCGGGGCTGCATCGCAAGTTCAAGGCGCTGGGCGCTGCGAAGCAAGTCCCCTTGGGGGGCGCTGCGAAGCAAGTCCCCTTGGGGGGCGCTGCGAAGCAAGTCCCCTTGGGGGGCGCCGCGAAGCAAGTCCCCTTGGGGGGCGCCG
>CAZAOZ010000061.1:0-19856 GCA_964486865.1 uncultured Bordetella sp. | reverse complement strand
AATACCGGCCTGTCACGCCGGGGGTCGCGGGTTCGAGTCCCGTCCACTCCGCCAGCTACCGTAAAAAAGGCGAACCCGGTTCGCCTTTTTTCATATGCGCCGGTGCGGCGCAAGCATTGGAGAAAGTCATGTTCCATTTGATCGAGAAACACCGCAAGGCGGTCATGATCGGCATGTTCATAGTGATCATTCCGCCATTCGCCTTTTTCGGCATCGACTCCTATTTTCAGGGCGGCAGCGGCGGCGACGTGGTGGCAACGGTCGGCGGCTACAAGATTTCACAAAACGAGTTTTCACAGGCGTTGCGTGAACGGCAGGAGGCGATCCAGCGCATGTCCGGCGGGCGCGTGGATCCGGCGCTGATGGAAAGCCCGCAGTTGCGGATGTCGGTCATCGAGGGGCTGGTGCAGCAGCAATTGCTGCTTGACCGCGCTGCGCGCACGGGGCTGACGGTAACCACGAAGCAGGTGCAGGCCATCATCAACGACGTCGAGGCGTTCCGCGAGAACGGCAAGTTTTCCTATGCACGCTATGAGGAGTTGCTCAAGGCGCAGGGCATGACGCCGGTGATTTTCGAGGACAAGGTGCGTCAGGACCTGATGATCCAGCATGCCACCCATGCATTTTCGGCATCGACTTTTGTGGCGCGTGCCGAAGCAGCGCAGTTGCTGCGGGTTTCGGAGCAGCAGCGCGAGGTCAGCCATTTCACCTTTGCCGCGGACAAGTTCGTGCCGCAGGTGAAGCTGGCAGCCGATGCGGCGAAAAAATACTATGACAGCCATGTCGACGAGTTCCGCGTGCCGGAGCAGGTGCGGGTCGATTATCTGGTGCTCAGCACCGAAGCGCTGCTCGCGCAGATGCAGCCCGCAGCCGCCGAAGTCCGCAAGATTTATGACGGCAATCTCGGCCGCTACCAGGTCAAGGAATCGCGCCAGGCGAGCCATATCCTGATCACCCCCGAGGGCACGGGGCCGGACGCGAAGAAGAAGGCGAAAGCCAGGGCCGATGAGCTGTATGCGCAATTGAAGAAAGCGCCGGGGAATTTTGCCGCGCTGGCCAAACAGCATTCCCAGGATCCGGGTTCGGCAGCCAATGGCGGTGACCTGGGTTTCTTCGAGCGCGGCTCGATGGTGAAAGCTTTTGATGAGGCCGTGTTCTCGATGAAAACGGGGGAGATTGCGCCGCCGGTGGAGAGCGAGTTCGGTTATCACATTATCCGTCTTGTCGCGGCGCGCGGCAGCAAGGGCAAGACCTTTGAGGAAGTGCGCCCGGAAATCGAGGCCGAACTGAAGCGGCAGATGGCCGGCCGCAAATTTGCCGAACTGGCCGAGACATTCAGCAACACGCTGTTCGAGCAGTCCGACAGCCTGAAGCCGGCTGCCGACCTGATCAAGGCGGTGCCGCAGAAGAGCGGCTGGATCACGCGCTCCGGCACTGATGATGCGCGGCTCGGTAATCCGCGGCTGCTGCAGGCGGTTTTTTCCGACGACGTGCTGAAGAACAAGCGCAATACCGAGGCCATCGAAGTTGCGTCAGGCGTGCTGGTGGCGGCGCGGGTGGCTGAACACAAACCGGCAGCCGTGCAGCCTTTCGATCAGGTCAGCGGTGCATTGACCAAAAAGCTGACGCTGCAGCAGGCCGGACAGCTCGCCGCCCAGGAAGGCCGCGCGCGTCTGGAGGCGTTGCGCCAGGGCAAGGAGGCGCAAATCAACTGGAGCGCACCGCTGCTGGCCAGCCGCGGTGATCCCAAGGGGATCCCGATCGAAGCGCTGCGCCAGGCATTCAAGGCCGATGTCAGCAAGGTGCCCGCGTATTCGGGGGCCGAAGCCTCCGGCGGCAGTTATACGCTGGTGCGCGTGTCGAAGGTGGTGGAGGCGGGCGAAGGTGCGAAAGACAAGCAGAACGCCATTGCGCAGACGCTGCGCCAGGTGGCCGGGCAGGCGGAATTGACGGCGTATCTCGCCAGCCTCAAGCAGAAATCAGAAGTCAAGATCCGCCAGGACGCGGTCGAGAAAAAGCAGTAACGCGGGCGGCAACAGCAGCGCGATAGCCGCCCGCCGCCGCAGGGCAGGCCTTAATCGGCCATACCGCCGACGGTCGTGTTAAAGCCGCTGTCCACGTAGGTGATCTCGCCGGTGATGCCGGCAGCAAGATCGGACAGCAGGAATGCCGCGACATTGCCGACATCGTCGGTCGTCACGTTGCGCCGCAGCGGCGCATGCTCCTCGACAAATTTCAGTATTTTTCCGAAGTCGCCGATCCCGGCCGCGGCCAGCGTCTTGATCGGACCCGCCGAAATGCCGTTGACGCGGATGCCCTGCGGCCCGAGGTTGACGGCGAGGTAGCGCACGCAGGCCTCAAGGCTCGCCTTGGCCAGTCCCATCACGTTGTAATGCGGAACGGTGCGCTGCGCGCCGAGGTAACTCAGCGTGAGCATCGCGCCCTTCCTGCCGGTCATCAGCGGCGCGGCGCCCCCGGCGAGCGCGGCAAAGCTGTAGCTGCTGATGTCGTGGGCCGTCCTGAAGGCGTCGCGTGTCAGGCCGTCGAGAAATTCGCCTTTCAGTGCCTCGCGCGGCGCGAAGGCGATTGAATGCACCAGGCCGTCAAGCTGTCCCCACTCGCGCTGCAACGACGAGAACAGCGCGGCGATCTGGTCATCCTGCGCGACGTCGCAAGGAAGCACCGGCACGCTGCCGAAGTCGGCGGCGAGTTTGAGTACGCGATCCTTGATGTCCTCGCCCTGATAGGTAAAGGCGAGTTGCGCGCCTTCGCGGCGCGCAGCCTGGGCAATGCCGTAGGCGATGGACCGGTTGGAGAGCAGGCCGGTGATCAGAATTTTCTTGTCTTGCAGGAAAGGCATGTCGTTCCCTTGAGTGAGGTGATGCTGCCGGGCGATTATAACCAGAAGATCAGGTCGCCATTATCGGCTACACTTTCCGTCAATGACCTGCATACGCTCAGGACCGTTGCTGCTGATCCTCGCGCTTACCGCGGGATGCAGTGAATCGCCGTGGAACAATCCCTATCCGGCCGCCGACGCGGTGTCAAACACGCTCTATACCTCGTTCGCGGAGCGTCCCAAGCATCTCGATCCGGTGCAGTCGTATGCCGGGAACGAATATGCGTTCATCGCCAATATCTACCAGCCGCCGCTGCAGTACCACTATCTGAAACGGCCGTACGAATTGATGCCGTTTGGCGCGGAAGAAATACCCCGGCCCGCGTATCTCGATGCTGCCGGGAAAAAACTGCCCGACAGCGCACCGGCGGAGCGCGTCGCCTTTAGCGAGTATGTCATCCGCATCAAAAAGGGCGTGCGCTACCAGCCGCATCCGGCGCTGGCGGTCGATCAGGCCGGCAAGCCGCGCTATCACGCGCTGACCGCGGCGGATCTGCGCGATATCGATGTGCTGGGTGATTTCAAACATACCGGCACCCGGGAACTGGAAGCCGCGGACTATGTGCATCAGATCAAGCGGCTGGCGCACCCGCGGCTGCATTCGCCGATCCTGCAGTTGATGACCGGGTACATCGCCGGCCTGAAAGAACTGGCGGATACGCTGGGCAAGGAGCTTGCCGGCCTGCCCGCCGATGCGGCGCTCGACCTGACGCGGCACGCACTGGCCGGCGCGCGGGTGATCGACCGCCATACCTATGCCATCCGCGTGCACGGCAAATATCCGCAATTCGCCTACTGGCTGGCCATGCCGTTTTTCGCACCGGTGCCGCCGGAGGCCGACCGTTTCTACGACCAGCCGGGCATGCTGAAAAAAAACCTGACGCTCGACTGGTACCCGATCGGCACCGGACCGTACATGCTGACCGTCAACAATCCCAACCGCCAGATGGTGCTCGAACGCAATCCGTATTACGGCGGCGAAACCTATCCGGCCGAAGGCGAGCCGGGCGATGCCGCGGCGGGTCTGCTGGCGGATGCCGGCAAACCGCTGCCGTTCATCGACAAGGTGGTATTCAGTCTGGAGAAGGAACAGATTCCCTACTGGAACAAGTTTTTGCAGGGCTACTACGATGCCTCGGGCATTGCTTCGGATACTTTTGATCAGGCGGTGCAGTTTTCGGGGCAGGGTGATGTGACGCTGTCGGATGACATGGCGCAGCGCGGCATCCGGCTGCAGACCTCGCTCGACCCCAGCGTGTTCTATCTCGGCTTCAACATGCTCGATCCGCTGGTCGGCGGCGCGGATGCAAAAAACGCCGAACGCGCCCGCAAGCTGCGCCAGGCCATTTCGATCGCGGTGGATCAGGAGGAGTTCATCGCGATTTTCCGCAATGGCCGCGGCGTGCCGGCGCACGGGCCGATCCCGCCGGGGATATTCGGCTACCGCGAACCCGATGTGGCCGGCATCAATCCATATGTCTATGAATGGAAAGACGGACAGCCGCAGCGTAAAAGCATTGAGCATGCAAAAAAACTGCTGGCCGAGGCCGGTTATCCCAACGGCCGCGACGCCAGAACCGGCGAGACCCTGTTGCTGCATCTCGACACCACCGCCAGCGGCGCCGACAGCAAGTCGCGGCTCGACTGGTATATCCGCCAGTTCGAGAAACTCGGCGTGCAACTGGTGATCCGCGCCACCGACTTCAACCGGCTGCAGGACAAGCTGCGCCGCGGCACGGCGCAACTGTATTTTCTCGGCTGGAACGCCGATTACCCGGATCCCGAAAACTTCCTGTTCCTGCTGCACGGGCCGCAGGCGCGCGCAAAAACGCAGGGCGAGAACGCCTCCAATTACAGCAATCCGGAATTCGACGTGCTGTTCGACCGCGTGAAGCACATGGCGAACGGACCCGAACGGCAGGCCGTCATCGACCGCATGGTTGCGCTGCTGCGCCACGACGCGCCGTGGGTATGGAGTTTTTTTCCGAAGGATTACGCGCTGCATCATGCCTGGGTGCTCAATCGCAAGCCCAACCAACTCGCCAATAACAGCCTGAAATACCAGCGGCTTGACCCCGCGCTGCGCGCGGCGCGGCGGCATGAATGGAATCCGCCGGTGCTCTGGCCGCTGGCGCTGGCGGTGGCGGTGCTGGCGTTGAGCCTGGCGCCGGCGATCGCCGCGTTCCGCCGCCGTGAACGGCGCACTGCAACTGCGGGGGCGGCATGACGGCCTATATCATCCGCCGGCTGATTTACGGGGTGTTCGTGCTGGTGGGCGTCAATGTACTGACGTTCGCGCTGTTCTTTTTTGTCAATTCGCCCGATGACATGGCGCGCGCGCAACTGGGGGCGAAGCGCGTCACGCCGGAGGCCGTGGACAAGTGGAAGCGTGAACGTGGATACGATAAGCCGTTGTTTTATAACGATAATTTATCAGGCGCCGGGCAGGTCACGGAAACCGTGTTTTATGCCAAGTCGGTGAAACTGTTCGCTTTCGATTTCGGCTCCTCGGATCAGGGGCGCAACATCGGTTATGACATCAGCACGCGCATGTGGCCCAGTCTCGCGGTGCAGTTGCCGGCGTTCATCGCCGGGCTGGCGGTGTACATCACCTTTGCGCTGCTGATGGCTTTTTTCAGGGCGACGTACATCGATTTCTGGGGCGTGGTGCTGTGCGTGCTGATGATGTCGATCTCGGCGCTGTTCTACATCATCGGCGGGCAATACGTGTTCGGCAAGCTGTGGAACCTGGTGCCGATTTCCGGTTATGACGTCGGCTTTGATGCGGTCAAGTTCCTGGCGTTGCCGGTGCTGATCGGCATCGTCAGCGGCATCGGCGGCAGCGCGCGCTGGTACCGGACTATTTTTCTCGAGGAAATCAACCGCGATTACGTGCGCACGGCGCGGGCCAAGGGGCTGTCGGAGCTGCGCGTGCTGTTCCGCCATGTGCTGCAGAATGCGATGATTCCGATCCTCACCGGCGTGGTCGTGGTGATTCCGCTGCTGTTCATGGGCGCGCTGATCACCGAGTCGTTTTTCGGCATTCCGGGGCTCGGCAGCTACACCATAGACGCCATCAGCCAGCAGGATTTCGCCATAGTCCGGGCGATGGTGTTCCTCGGTTCGGTGCTCTATGTCATCGGCCTGATCCTGACCGACATCTCCTATACGCTGGTCGATCCGCGGGTGCGTTTCTCGTGATGCCGCATTTCATGCTCCAGAATCTCATCCTTCCTTTCCGCATCGAAATGCTGTGGAGCGATGCGCTGGTATGGCTGCTGGTCGCCGTCGCGGCGGGCGTCGCACTGTATGCGCGCGCGCAGCCGCATTTGCGCGCGCCGTGGGCGCGGGTCGGCCGCAGCGCCAGCGGCATGTCCGCCGCCACGGTGCTGGCGGCCTTCGTGCTGATCGGCCTGCTCGATTCCATGCATTACCGCAGCGCGCTGCCGCCGCAGGGCGGCAAGGTGGTGTATTCGACCGACGTGCGCAGCCTGCTTGACCGCATCGCCGAACCCCTGCGCGCGACGCGCGAGCGTACCTATTCGGCGCCGCTGGCCACCCATCTTTATGCCAAAGAGACCGTGCAGCGCCCCGACGGCAGCGAGGCGCGCGAATTTCCGCGGTTGCGTCACGGCGGCAAGCATCTGGCCGACCCCGCGGCGGACTGGGGCCGCGATGTCGCCGTCAGGGCATTCCGCGGACTGGCATTCGGATTGATGTTGTGGTTCGTGCTGGGCATCGCCATCAGTGCCGCGGCGGCGCGGCAGGCCGGCATCGGCGTCGAAGCGGCCTGGCGTGCGATATGGCGGGGCGAGAGCACTGTCCAGTGGCGCGCCGTGCTGTGCGGACTGGCGCTGCTCTGCGCTGTCGCCGGGCCGGTCGTCGCACTCGCGCCGCATTATCACGTGCTCGGTACCGACAAGACCGGCCAGGACGTGCTGTACCAGACGCTGAAGAGCATCCGTACCGGGCTGGTCATCGGCACGCTGGCGACACTGGTGATGCTGCCGTTTGCGCTGGTGCTGGGCGTGATGGCGGGGTACTTCAAGGGCTGGATCGATGACCTGATCCAGTATTTCTACACGACGCTGTCGTCGATCCCCGGCGTGCTGCTGATCGCGGCGGCCGTGCTGATGATGCAGGTCCACATTGAAAATAACGCTGAACTGTTCCCGACCACGGAAATGCGCGCCGACGTGCGGCTGATTGCGCTGTGCGTGATTCTCGGCGTCACCAGCTGGACCGGCTTGTGCTGGCTGCTGCGCGGCGAGGCGCTGAAACTGCGCGAAATGGAGTTCATCCAGGCTGCCCATGCCTTCGGCGTGTCGCACTGGCGGATCATGATGCGCCACATCATGCCCAACCTGATGCACATCGTGATGATCGCACTGGTCATGGATTTCAGCGGACTGGTGCTGGCGGAGGCGGTGCTGTCCTATGTCGGCGTCGGCGTCGATCCGTCGATGATCAGCTTCGGCACGATGATCAACAGCGCACGTCTGGAAATGGCGCGTGAGCCGATGGTGTGGTGGTCGCTGGCCGCGGCCTTCGTGTTCATGCTGACCCTGGTGCTCGCCGCCAACCTGTTTGCCGATGCTGTCCGCGATGCCCATGATCCGCGGCTGCATATCGGGGGAGCGCGGCCATGAGCGCGCCGCATGATTTGGGGAGTGCGGCCAGGAGCTCGCCGCTGCTGAGGGTGCGCAATCTAGCTACGCGGATACACGGCGGCGGGGCGCCGGTGCGTGCCGTGGACGGCGTGTCGTTCGACATCGCGGCGGGTGAAACCTTCGCGCTGGTCGGCGAGTCGGGCTGCGGCAAGTCGATGACCGCGCTGTCGATCATGCGCCTGCTGCCCGACGCGGGCGAGATTGCCGCGGGCAGGGTGGAACTCGGCGGGCTCGATCTGCTGGGACTGCCGGAATCAGTCATGCGCGACGTGCGCGGCCGGCGGGTGGCGATGATTTTCCAGGAACCGGGGCTGTCGCTGAATCCGGTGATGACGGTCGGCGCGCAGATTGCCGAGGCGGTACGCCGCCATACCGGGCTTGCCGGGGCGGCGATGGAGGCGCGGGTGCTGGAGTTGCTCGAAGCGGTGCGCATGCCCGATGCGCAGCGGCGGGTCGTTGAATATCCGTTCCAGCTCTCAGGCGGCATGAAACAGCGCGTGATGATTGCCATTGCGCTGGCCTGCGATCCGGAACTGCTGATCGCCGACGAACCGACCACCGCGCTCGACGTGACCGTGCAGGCGCAGGTGCTCGACCTGCTGCGCGATCTGCAGAGTACTCGCGGCATGGCGATGCTGCTGATCACCCACGATCTGGGCGTGGTGGCGCAGATGGCGCAGCGCGTGGCCGTGATGTATGCCGGGGAGATCATCGAGACGGCGCCGGTCGCCGCATTTTTTGCCGGTCCGGCGCATCCCTATGCGCGCAAGCTGTTTGAATCGCTGCCCGAGCGCACCGGGCGCGGCCGTGCCCTGGCGGCGATCCGCGGCACGGTGCCGCCGCTGACGCAGGTGTTCACGGGCTGCCGTTTCGTCGAGCGCTGCGACCGGGCGCTGCCGCACTGCGCAACGGCGATTCCGGCGTGGAGCGAAGTCGCAGCCGGGCATTCGGCGAAATGCCACTTGTACGGCAGTGATGAGCGGAGAGTGATGAGTGATGAGCGAACGGCAGAACCGCTGGAAGAAGTTCGTTCATCACTCATCACTCATCACTCATCACTCCTGCAGGTCACAGACCTGCAGGTCCACTTTCCCATCCGCAAGGGACTGTTGCAGCGTGTTACCGGCCACGTCCGGGCTGTCGATGGCGTGTCGTTCACGCTGGCTGCCGGCCGCACGCTGGGGCTGGTCGGCGAATCCGGTTGCGGCAAAACCACGGTCGGCAAGGGCCTGCTGCGCCTGATCGAGCCGACCGGCGGGCAGGTCAGGCTGGATGGCGGAGATTTTCTGGCGCTCGGCCGCACGGCGCTGCGCGCGCAGCGGCGGGTGGCGCAGATCGTGTTCCAGGATCCGTATGCCTCGCTCAATCCGCGGGTGCGCGTCGGCGACGCACTGGAAGAAGGCCTGCTGGCGCTGGGCATCGGCAACGGCGCCGCGGATCGCGGGGCGCGCATCGACGCCTTGCTCGGCGAGGTCGGGCTGGGGCCGGAGGTCAAGGCACGGTATCCGCACGAATTCTCCGGCGGGCAGCGCCAGCGCATCGCGATTGCCCGCGCGCTGTCGGTGGAGCCGCGGCTGGTCGTTTGCGATGAGCCGACCAGCGCGCTGGATGTTTCGGTGCAGGCGCAGATACTCAATCTGCTGAAGCGCCTGCAGCGCGACCACGGACTCGCCTACCTGTTCATCAGCCACAACATGGCGGTCATCGAAACCATGGCTGACGACGTGGCGGTGATGTATCTGGGGCGCATCGTCGAGACCGGCACGGTGGAGGAGGTGCTGCGCAATCCCCGGCATCCGTACACCCAGGCCCTGTTGTCGGCGGTGCCGGTGGCCGATCCGCAGGCCAGCCGCGCGATTATCCGGCTGGGCGGCGATTTGCCGTCACCGGTGAATCCACCGCCGGGTTGTCATTTTCATCCGCGCTGCGGGGCAGCGCTGCCGCAGTGCAGTCTGGAGTATCCGGAGGAGCGCCCCCCCAAGAGGACTTGCTTCGCAGCGCGCAGTGGGACAGCGCACGGTGTGCGCTGTCACCTCTACGAGAGTTGAATCAGCGGGTGTTCTGTGCCGCGACGACGGTCGATGCGGACTTCGGCGCTGCGCTTTTCGCGGGTGCTGCCTTGACCGTAACTTTGGCGCGTTTGGCCGGCGCCTGCTTTGTTGCCGCCGACCGCACGGCCACCTTCTTGCCCGATGCCTTGCCGGCATTCTTGTTACGCGCCGCTTTATAGGCCCTGGACAGGGTGACCGGCGTTGCCGGCAGGTCTGGCAGGTTGGGCGTTGCGCCGGCCTTGACCGGAACGAGCAGCGGTTGCCCGGTGCGGAACTTGTTGTTGCCGCTGATGCCGTTGACCTGTTTCAGTTCGGCCATGCTCATGCCGTATTTCGCGGCGATTTTCTCGGGCTTCTCCCCGGCTTTCATGGTGTGCGCCTGCCAGGACACCAGCGGCTCATCATGATTCTGCAGATTGGCCTGAAACAGCGCGACCTTTTCACGCGGCAATACGATGGTTTCCGCCGCGCCGGCCTTGATCACGGCCTTGTTGTGCGCCGGGTTGAGGAATCTGAATTCGTCGAGAGGCATGCCGGCAAATTTCGCCGCCAGCGTGACGTCGATGTGCCGGTGCACGGTGACTACGGCGAAGTAGGGTTCGTTGGGCACCTGCGCCAACTGGATGCCGAAACGCGCGGGATCGCTGATGATGTTTTTCACCGCAATCAGCTTGGGCAGGTAATGGCGCGTTTCCGCCGGCATGGTCAGGCTGGCGTAATCCGTGGGCAGCCCTTTCGCCTGGTTGCGCGCAATGGCGCGGCTGACCGCGCCTTCACCCCAGTTGTAGGAAGCCAGCGCGAGTTCCCAGTCGCCGAACTGGTTATGCAGTTTTTCGAGATAGTCGAGCGCGGCATTGGTGGCTGCGATTACGTCACGGCGGCCGTCATACCACCAGTTCTGGCGCAGGCCGTAGAGCTTGCCGGTCGAGGGAATGAACTGCCACAGCCCGGAAGCATGCGCTCTCGAATAAGCCTGCGGGTTGTAGGCGGACTCGATCATCGGCAGCAGCGCGATCTCCGCCGGCATCTTGCGGCGCTCGATCTCTTCGACGATGTGGTGCAGATAATGGCTGCCGCGCTCCACCATGCGCGCGAGGTAATCGGGTTTCGCCGCGTAGCGGGTTTCCCAGCTGCTGACCAGCGCGGTGTCCATCGGGCGCATCGCAAATCCGTTGCGGATGCGCTCCCACATGTCGCGTGGTGGCGCCTTGATGGTGATCGCAACCTCGGCTGCCGGCGGTTGCACTGCCGGAACCGGGGCCGGGTCCGGGATTACCGTCATGGCCGGCAACGCGACCGGGGCGGCCACAGTCCCGTTCGTGTCGATCGCTGTCGATGCACCTTCCGGCAATTGCGCGCAGCCTGCGGCCAGCAGCAGGGCGGTCAGTAGTGCGAGTCGGGTGGTGGTTGTCATTCGGGCATCGTCAGTGATTCTGCGCCGGCACGGCGCAACAGTGCCCGATGGTAGTAGTGGTTGTTTGCAAAGTCAACGCAAATAATCATTAATAATCAATATCTTATTGCATTAAACAGAACGTGGGCAGGAAATCCGTGAGGTATATCCTCAAAAATTGTTTTTCCAGTCGCGGATTTCCGCCAGCACGCTGACCGGATCGGACAGCGCTTTTGCCGCGCGTGCGCTGGCGCTGCGGATCAGCGCCGGTTCGGTGACGCGCAGAAAGGGATTGGTCGCTTTTTCCTGACCGATGGTGGAAGGCAGCGTCGGACGATCCTGCGCACGCAGGGCCTGCATTTGTGTTTCGAGTTCCGGCAGACGGCGGTTGTCCGGATCGGCAGCCCTGGCGAACCGGATATTAGCGAGCGTGTACTCATGCCCGCAATAAACGCGGGTGTCATCCGGCAGCCGCGCCAGCCGCATCAGCGAGTCATGCATCTGGCGCGGCGTGCCTTCAAACAGCCGGCCGCAGCCGGCGGCGAACAGGGTGTCGCCGCAGAACAGCATGCCGTCGCCGTAAAAGGCGATGTGCGAGCGTGTGTGTCCGGGGATTTCAATGGTTTCCATGGTGATGTTGAAATGCGGCAGCACGAAACGCTGGCCGTCGCCGAGCCGCTCGCTGACTTCCGGGATGCGCTCGTCACGCGGGCCATAAACCGGCACCTTGCGGTGCGCCAGCAGTTCGGCATTGCCGCCGACATGATCGGCATGGTGGTGGGTATTGAGTATGGCGACCAGCGTGAGGTTTTCGCGGGCCAGGTAGTCGAGCACGGGCTGCTCGTCACCCGGATCGACGGCGGCGGCGTGGGTGGCGTCGCGCAGCGTCCAGATATAGTTGTCGTCAAACGCCCGCAGCGGCACTACTTCGTAACCCGGCATTTCATGCTCCAATTCTCATCAGCCGCCGATTATTTGATTTAAACTCGCGGCATGTCAATTGCAGCGGCCGATCTTCCGGGAACCTTTTCGGCAACACAATGGCTGGCGAGTCCCGCCGGCCAGTACGTGATTGCGCGTGAACAGGCTTATTTTGACGGGGCCGTTGCCGACATCTTCGGCTACCACGCGCTGCAACTGGGGCTGGAGCAGGTGGATCTGCTGCAGGCGAGCCGCATTCCGCTGCGGGTTACCGTCGGCACGCGGGGCATGGTGGGGCTGCGCGCGGATTTCCGCGACCTGCCGATTGAATCCAACAGCGTCGATCTGATGGTGCTGCCGCACACGCTGGAATTTTCCGGGCATCCTCATCAGGTGGTGCGCGAAGTGGCGCGCGTGCTGCGTCCCGAAGGCCATGTGATCATCGCCGGGTTCAATCCGCTGAGCCTGTGGGGGCTGCGGCGCGGACTGGGCGCGCATCGCGAATTTCCGTGGAGCGGCCATTTCATCCATCTGCCGCGGGTCAAGGACTGGTTTGCGCTGGTCGGTCTGGAAATCGTCGCCGGCACGATGAAATGTTATGCGCCGCCGTGCATGGAACAGAAATGGCTGGACCGCTTCAGGTTCATGGAAGATGCCGGCGACCGCTGGTGGCCGATTGCCGGCGGGGTGTACTTCCTGCAGGCGATCAAGCGGGTGCGCGGCATCCGCCTGATCATGCCGAAATGGAGCGACCGCGCAGCACCCAAGAAAAACCTGGCGCCGGTGCCGGAGCGGGTGCGCGATGATGAAGGGGCGGCGGCGCGGACGCGCGTGCAATGAGCAATCAACGATGAGCGATCTGATCGATATTTATACCGACGGCGCCTGCAAGGGCAATCCGGGCGTCGGCGGCTGGGGGGCGCTGCTCCGCGGCGCCGGCAAGATGCGCGAACTGTTCGGCGGCGAGGCGCATACCACCAACAACCGCATGGAGCTGACCGCGGTGATCCGCGCGCTGGAGGCGCTCAAACGTCCGTGCCGCGTGCGACTGCATACCGATTCGAAATATGTCCAGCAGGGCATTTCGGAATGGATCCATGCCTGGAAAAAGCGCGGCTGGAAAACCGCCGACAAAAAACCGGTCAAGAACGAAGACCTGTGGCGGCAGCTCGACGCGCTTGCCGTGCAGCACGAGATCGAATGGCTGTGGGTCAAGGGGCATGCCGGCCACGACGGCAATGAACGCGCCGACGAACTCGCCAATCGCGGCGTCGAGAGCATGAAGCCGGAGCAGCCGGCATGACGGTGATGCGCCAGGTCATCCTCGATACCGAGACCACGGGCCTCGATCCCAAGCTCGGCCACCGCATCATCGAAATCGCCGGCGTGGAACTGGTCAACCGCCGGCTGACCGGCAGGCACTTTCACCGCTATATCAATCCGGGGCGCGACAGCGATGAAGGCGCGCTGCAGGTGCATGGCCTGACCGCCGAATTCCTCGGCGACAAGCCGAAGTTCGGCGAAATCGCCGCCGAATTCCTCGAATACGTCACCGGCGCGCAACTGATCATCCACAACGCGCCGTTCGATACCGGATTCCTCGACAACGAACTGGCGCTGGTGCGCCGGAAGAATCTCGGCAGTTTCTGTCCCGACGTGATCGACACGCTGCGCATGGCCAAGGATCTGCATCCGGGCAAGCGCAACAACCTGGATGCCTTGTGTGAGCGCTACCAGATCGACAACTCGGCGCGGACACTGCACGGTGCGCTGCTCGACGCCGAACTGCTGGCCGAGGTCTATCTGGCGATGACCCGCGGGCAGGACAGCCTGATCGTCGAAGTGGCGGCCACGCGCGCGGAGGTGCAGGCCGCGGTGATCAAGCGCGGCGAACTGAAACTCCAGGTGCTGCGCGCATCAGCCGTGGAGATCGCCGCGCACGAGGTGCAGCTCGCCGACATCGACAAGGCCAGCGGCGGCGCGCTGTGGCGTCGCATATCGTCCTGATCTGATCCGGGTGCCGCCGGGCCAGGAGACGCAGGGCATCTCACTGGTGGTGACGAGACTTGCTATCCCAGGCGGGGATCCAGATTGGCGTTCGGCGCCAACGGCTGATAGGGGTGTGCCCGCAATACGGCGTCGTCCAGTTCGACGCCGATTCCGGGCGTGTCCGGTACCTCGAAGCAGCCATTGACGAGCCTGGGTTGAAATCCTCTGACCACGTCAAAATAAAGCGGGCTCTCGGCCAGTTGAAATTCGAGGATCAGAAAGGCCGGTGCAATGGCACAGAGATGGACGCTCGCCATATTGCATACCGGCCCGCTGGGATTGTGGGGAGAGAACCCGACATTATTGCCGGCGCAGGTTTCGGCGATGTTCAGCATCTCGGAGTACCCGCCGGCATATTTGATGTCAGGCATCACCACATCCAGCAGTCCGCCTTCAACGAACGGCTTGAAGCCGGAGACGGCAACCTGGCGTTCAGCGCCGGCCAGTTTCATGCCGTATCGGGATGTTTCATCATGGATGCGGCGGATTGACGCGAATCCGTCCGGATTTTCGGATACGGGACATTCCAGCCAGTACAATCGCGCCGCCTGCAAATCGCGGATCAGTCGCAATGCGCCGGATTCGTCGAAGCGCCAGTGGCAATCAACCATGATGTCGACGTCAGGGCCGACGGCTTCGCGGATGGCGTACACGCGGTCAATGCCCGATTGCGTGAGCCGCTTGAGCTCGGCGGCATCAGGGTGATCCGGGTAGACGCCGTCAAAAGGAGCGATCTTGACGGCCGCATATCCTGCGGCAACGGCATTGCGTGCGGCTTGTGCGATTCCGTCGGGTGAGCGATTCCGTGCGCCCCGGTTGATATTGGCATAAACCCGCACCGCTTTGCGCGCTGCCTTGCCGCCAAGCAGTGCGTGGACCGGCACCCCGGCCAGTTTGGCACGCAGGTCCGTAATGGCCTGTTCGGTGGCACTGGCAACCGAACTTGCAACCAGGCCGCCGGGAGAATGCGGGTAAACCCGCAGCAGCGGAAGCGCATCGTCGATGGATTTTCCCTGCAGCGTCGTGCGCAGGGTTTCGGCCACTGCCATCTGTGCCGGTTCCCAGCCATTGAGGGAGGCCTCGCCGAGGCCGGTCAGGCCGTTTTCCGCAGTGACACGGATGAAGAACCAGTTGGTTTTTTCGGAAACGTTGAGTATGAGTGGTTCGAGCAATGCAATTTTCATTGTCAGTCCACACGTGCTCCGGAAGCCTGCACGACTTTGGCCCATTTGGCGATGTCGGTTTTCATCACTGCCGTGAACTCTTCCGGAGTGCTGCCGATGACTTCGCCGCCATCAGACGCGATGCGTTTTTTGATCTCGTCGGTACGCAGGTTTTTGACGATTTCCGCATTGAGTTTCAGGATAATCTCGCGCGGCGTTCCGGCCGGCGCGAGCACGCCGTACCATGCCGTTGCTGAATAACCGGGCAGCCCGGATTCGGCGATCGTAGGCAAGTCGGGGACGGCAGCAGAGCGCCTGGGCGTGCTGACCCCCAGCGCTTTCAGCCTGCCGCTTTTGACGTGGGGCAGCGCCGGCGGCAGGTTGAGGATGGCCATCGAAATTTCTCCGGTAATGACGCCGAGCACTGCGGCCGGCGCGCCTTTGAACGGCACATGCACGAGATTGATGCCGGCGAGCGTGCGGAACATTTCTCCGGACAAATGCGCCGTGCTGCCGTTGCCGCCGGAGCCGAAAGTCAAATCTCCGGGGCGCGCCTTAGCCAGGGCGATCAGATCTTTCGCGGATTTCACCGGCAGCGATGGGTGCACGATCAGGATGTTGGGCGCTGAAGATACCAGCGCTACCGGCGCGAAATCCTTCAGCGGATCGTAAGGCAGCTTGCGGTAGAGGCTGGGGTTCACGGAATGTGAGCCCGCATTGCCCATGATCAGCGTATAGCCGTCCGGCGATGATCTGGCGACTGCTTCCGACCCGATGATGCCGCCAGCGCCCGGCCGCGCCTCAACGACTACGGGCTGGCTCCACGCCTCGCTCAGTTTTTGCGCGATGGTCCGCGCCATGATGTCGGGTCCGCTGCCCGGCGCCGAGGGCACGATCATTCTGATGGCCTTCACCGGGTATTGCACTGGCGCCTGAGCGCCGGCCACCCCCGTGGAGAAGACTGCAAGCAGCATCCCTGCAAGCGTCAAATTTTTCCGCATGTTTTTTTCCTCGCCGTCTGTTTGTTGATTTTGAAACATGTTGATAATCATACCGCTCCCGAACCGGGGCCTGCGGATTAACGAAATAACTTCGGAGTCGATTTATTTTTGAGGTGATGCGCTTCAGTTCGTGTCTGGTTCCTGCATCCATCCCGGGATGTCACGTTGGCCGTGCAGCACGCGCCAGACATCGATGTAATCGTTGCGCTCGATGTAGAAGATCAGATGCGGGTAGCGCGTCAGCGGCCAGAACCGCAGGCCGGGAAGATTCAGTTCGTGTGCGTGGCGAAGGGAGCCGGTGGCGGGATGGCGTCCAATATGGGCATAAGCTTGTTCCAGTGCAACGACGAAACCAAGCGCAGCCTGCGCTGCGCTCTCGCTGAGGTAGTAATCGATGGCCGCATCAACATCCCGGTTCGCCAGCTCGCGCGGGACTACCGGTTTGGATTTCACCCCTGAGCGCGTCGCTGAGCGCGCTTGCGCAGCCTGGCGAAATAGGCGCTGTCAGCAGGTGCGGCTGCAGCAGAGGCAGCACCTTCCAGCAGCAGGCCACGCAGGCGCAGCCGATCCGAGTCTTTGCGGATCAGTTCGCGCACGTACTCGCTGCTGGTGCCGTAGCCGCCTTGCGCGACCTGATCATCGACAAAGTCCTTGAGCGACTCGGGCAGGGAAATATTCATTGTGCTCATGGTGCAAGCCTAGACGGTTTGGCAAAAATTGGCAAGCCAGACTCTTGAAACGCCAGGATCAGCTTGCAGTCAGCGCGAGAAGCTGCCGGAAAGAATCCGCAAACAATTGCAGACCCTCGACCTGCAATTGTTCTCCTGCCTCATCCAGATCAATGCCCATCGCGCGCAGCGCGGCGAACTGCTCGCGCGCGCGCTCCAGATCGCGTTCCAGCGTGGGTTCTGCCCTGCCGTGGTCGCGGAATGCAGCCAGCGTGGCGTCGGGAACTGTGTTGATGGTTTGCGCGCCGATCAGCGATTCCACGTACAGCACATCGCTGTAGGCGGCATTCTTGGTGCCGGTGCTGGCCCACAGCAGGGTCTGCGGCCGCGCCCCTTTTTTGGCGAGTGCCGCGAACGCCGGGTCGGCGCAGGCGGCGAGGTACATCTGGTAGGCGAGTCTGGCCGTGGCGACGGCGGTGTGGCCACGCAGGGCGAGGGCGTCACCGCCCAGCGTTTCCAGTTTTTTGTCGATCAGGGTATCGACGCGCGACAGAAACAGGCTGGCCACGGATTTGACGCGGCGCGCATCGCCGCCGGCATCGATGTGGCGCGCGATGCCGCGCGCCCAGGCCTGAGATACTGTTCGCACGTGCCGCAGCGAAAACATCAGCGTCACGTTGACCGAACAGCCCTGCGCGACGAGTTCTTCAATAGCCTTTAACCCGGCCGCGGTCGCCGGCACCTTGATCAGCAGGTTGTCGCGGCCGACTGCGCCCTTGAGCCGCAGTCCCGCGGCCACCGTGCCTGCGGCGTCGTGCGCCAGCGCCGGCGATACCTCCAGACTGACATAGCCGTCATCGCCGGCCGTGGATTTGTACGCCGGCAGCAGTGTGTCGCAGGCCTCGCGGATGTCGGCGATGGCCAGCGTTTCATAACGCTGCTCCGCCGTCAGCGTGGCGTCGTTTTTCAGGCGCTGCAGTTCATCGCGGTAATGCGGGCTTTCGCTGATGGCCTTGAAAAAAATGCTGGGATTGGAAGTGACGCCGGCAACGCGGTCGTCATGCACCAGTTTTTTCAGCGTGCCGTCGCGCAGCAGCGTGCGCGACAGGTTGTCGAGCCAGATGCGCTGGCCCAGGGCATGCAGGCGGAGCAGGGGATTCATGTCAATCATGGCGGCAGTCATTTAGAGAGCCTAACAAAATGAATCCCCTCTCCCCCGATCACGGGGGACAAGGGAACACTTGAAGCGGAGCAGAGGGCTAGGGTGAGGGGGCAACTAAGCGCCATTTTGTTAGGGACTCTTAATATCAGCGACGCGGATATTGCCGCGCCAATTCCGCGGCCACGGTGGTAATCAGCCGGCGCGAAATGCTGACGCTGGGCGGCAGCCGCGGCAGGGCTTCGGCATCGAACCATGCCGCTTCCTCGATTTCGACGCCGTCGGGTTTGATTTCTCCACCGGCATACTCGGCGACAAAAGCGACCATCAGCGAATGCGGGAAAGGCCAGGGCTGGCTGCCGAAATAGCGCAGCGCTCCCACTTCGACGCCGACTTCCTCGCGCGTTTCGCGCGCCACGGTGTCTTCGAGCATTTCACCCGGTTCGACGAAGCCGGCGATGGCGGAATAACGTCCCGGCGTCCACGCTGATTTGCGGGCGAGCAGCAGTTCGCGCCCGCGCGTGACCAGCACCATCACCGCCGGCGACACCGGCGGATAACTGGTGAAGCGGCAGGCCGGACAGGCGCGCGCGCGCTCGTCGGTGCGCGGCTGCATGGGCGTGCCGCAGCGGCTGCAATACTGGTGATTGCGGTCCCATTCGAGAATCTGGTACGCCCGCCCCGACAGCGCGGCCACCGTCTCATCGACCAGGCCGAAGAGATCGCGCAGGCCGAGCGTTGCCCAGCCCTCAGGCAATTCATGCGATTCATGGATCTCCGCGGCATAACAGTGCCGGTCGCCGAGCAGTCCCAGATACAGGCTGCGCACCGGCGCCAGGCCGTGATCGGAGAGGGCGCTGCAGCAGGGCAGCGCCGCCGGTTCCGCGCTCTGCACCAGGATGGCCGAGCGCTGGAAGGCGAACCACAGCGCCGGCGCATCCTGCACCGGCGGCGGCGTCAGCAGTGGTATGTATTGATCGGGCACGGTGCAGGCTCGCAAAAGGGAGTAGCGAGTATAGCCGCTGCATAAAATGGAGTGGTGGGCGGTACTGGGATACTGGATGCGCTCCACCAGTCGCTTGAATGACTGGACTTCGCAGCGCTCAGGCCGCCAGCTTCAACTGCGGCTGCAATCCCGCCCGCGCCGCCAGGCGTACCAGCAGGTCGAGGCTGAACTGGCTGATTTTTCCGTGTTTCAGGTCCGATACCCGGGCCTGCGTGACGCCGAGCAGTTTCGCGGCTTCGGTTTGTGTCATCCCGGAAGCCGCGAGCCATAGCCCCAGCCCGTGCAGCAGCAGGGAGCGCATTTCCATCTCGGCCGCCTGGTCCGCCGGGTAGAGATCGTGGAATACGCTGCGCGCTTTCTTTTTTGCCATGATGTTCACCTTGAAAGATTTTTCAACCGCTTCCGGGGCAGGTCAATATCGCGCTGTGCCGTGCGCTGCGTTTTTTTCTGAAAACAGTGCAGCACATAGACAGCCTCCGGCCGGGTCGCCAGATAAATCGTGCGAAAAATGCCGGTCGTATCTTTCACGCGAATTTCCTTCACGCCGCTGCCGATGGCGGTCATCGGTTTCCAGTCGTTCGGTTCCAGTCCGCATTGCACCAGGAACAGCTGGTATCCCATGTCATCCACGACGGCCGCGGGAAAGGCTTTCAGATCCGCCTTGCTGCTGCCGGTCCAGATGACGGCTTTCATGGGGCATGAGTATGCGGGATTGCGCATAATTATGCAATTTTCCGCATAAACCGGATCGCGCGCGCATTCAATGGATGCGGAGTGCTTGAGAGGGGCGCTTGCAGGAGCCTGCGGGTCGCGATGAAAAGTGGTGGGCGGTACTGGGATCGAACCAGTGGCTTCCACCGTGTGAAGGTGGCACTC
>CAZAOZ010000060.1:0-20147 GCA_964486865.1 uncultured Bordetella sp. | reverse complement strand
CAAGCCTCTCAAACTCTGTCCGAATGAACAACCTATTGAAACATCACACCTAGGGTCTGTTAACAATTACTTCGTGAGATGCGTTGTGGCCAAAATCGTCAGTGGCAAGGCGCTTGCCGCGGCCCATATCGAGAATATGGGCAAGGCAAGCAACGCTGCCAGTGGCGATTTTGGCCACAACCCGCAGGGACGGGACGATTTGGCCTCAGGGTGTTGTCGCGCCTTCGCTCATTTGCCACGGGGCAAACCGCGCTCGACGCTCCTAGCCCTGAGGCCAAATCGTCGCCGTCGCACTCACGAAGTAATTGTTAACAGGCCCTAGCGGTTGAAGTTCTCGAGGCAGCTCTTCAGGGTATCCACGTTGCCCGAACCCAGATCGCAGTTGCCCGCCTTGACCGGCTGCCTGCGGGCGGCGCTGTCGCGGCTGGCGAGCGACGGCCGCTGGCCGGCGCCGGCGCGCTCGGCGGAGAGCATCGCCAGTTGTTTTTCCGCCGCGTCGAGTTTTTTTTGTTTCTCGGCCGCGGATTTGGTGTATCCGGCGAGGGATGCCGCAAGTTTTTTCTCCGCGTTGACGCGCGCGGTCTGCGTTTCCTCAAGCTTTTCCTGCGCTTCCTCGAGCTTGGCCTGCATTTCCTCGGCTTTGGCCTGCATTTCCTCGAGCCGGGCCTGCGCTTCCTCGAGCTGTTTCTCCGCATCGGCATTATCAGATTGCTCCGCCTCCGGATCTTTTTTGGTCGCGGCGACAGGCACGGGCTTATTGGATTTCACTACGGCCTGGGACACATTTTCCGCGGTCTGGTGACTGAGCCGTTCTTCCAGCAGGTGATAAGCCAGCGCTCCGCCTCCTGCCCCGCCCGCCAGCAATATGCCGAGATAAACCAGGAAGGGACCCAGGCGTCGCCTGGGCGCCGGAGCCTCGGGAGCCGCATCATCGCGTCGGCCGCCCGGCCGGTCTTTTCGTGAACCGGACCCGCCATCGTCTGCGGCTTTGTCAGCGCCAACCCGCTTGCGCAATGACTGCAGCAACGCAATGCCGGCATCAAGCGCCGGGATTGTCGCGCGCCTTGCCGTGGACTGAACAGCGGTTGCCGCGGCTCTGGCCGTAGTCCTCAATGAACGACTGGCGTGCGCGTACAGACTCTCTTTTGCGGCCGATGCTTCGGCCGAGTCTCGGTCCGCGCGCGCGGGTTCACGCCCGGTGGGTACCGGCGCGCGTGTTTCCGCGGAGGACTGGGGTGTAGTGCTCAAAAGGGCCTCGCATCAGGGATCATGACAGCCATAGAACTATCGGCATATGGCGCCGGAAGTTGAGCGATCCGGTCCCGATCAGACCTGTTTCTGCGGCATGTGTTACGGGCGCCTGATATCGCCTTTGATGGTGCCGCCCCTCTGTATGGTGAGGGTGCTGTAACTCAGCTTGCCGCTGACGACGGCATGACCGCCGATCACCAGGTCTTTACACTCGACATCCCCGGACAGGCATCCTTCCACATTGATGCTGTCGGCCGTTACGCCGCCATCCACCAGACCCGTGGCGCCAATCAGCAGCGTCTGCACAACCAGATGGCCTTTGATTGCGCCATCCACAGTCAATGAACCCGCAGACTTCATGTCACCTTCGAACTCGAACCCCTCGCTGATGAGGGACGATTTCAGGGGCAAAGGTGCCTGCTCTCCGCTCGCAGGACTTGGGGATGCGGGCACCACGCCCAGGCTCACGGGGGACGACTTCACCAGTGCAGGTGCAGAATGGCTGATCGAAGCCGGATCCGGAGCATTATCCTGGGTTCCGGAGCCCGCGCTTTTCTTACCGGCTTCGCGCTCGGAGTTTTTGTCTCCGTTTATTATGCCAAACATGTTTGCCCCCTGAATCCGGCATCAGGCCGCGTTACGGTTGTCCTTGACCTCGGTGAGTTTCACGCCGCCACTCTCCACCTTGCTGAGACTGCCCTGCATGTTTCCGCCTTTTTCGATCTCGATTTCAGCGTATTGAATCTCGCCGGTCAGCTTGCCTGTGGAGCGGATGAACAGCGCTTTGTTGGAAGTGATGTGCTCGTGAACCTCGCCGCGCACATCAAGCAGATCCGCGACGACCCTGCCCTTTACGATACCGGTGGCGCCCACCTGGATTTCGCGGGCAGTCAGATCG
Source organism: uncultured Bordetella sp. (assembly GCA_964486865.1). Classification (GTDB taxonomy): domain Bacteria; phylum Pseudomonadota; class Gammaproteobacteria; order Burkholderiales; family SG8-41. The sequence goes on along the minus strand of CAZAOZ010000060.1, from coordinate 17,998 downwards.
CCCTCGATGGTTCCGAAAACCGAAGCGCTGTTCGGCACAATGAAGCTGCCGCTGAGTTTCACGCCCTCGCCCACCACCAGGCAACCATTTTCCTTGACATCAGCCATATCAGCTCCTTGTAGAAAGAAATTCCGCAATCGCGTACGCCGTCATGGCGGCAAACGCGGCACCCTGAGACACGCAGCAATATTCGCAGGCTGCAGGACGAGCCAGTGCCCTGATAAGAAACGTGAATCTGCCGCTAATCCGGATTTGGAGCGCTTGACAGAAATGAACCGCGACGGCTCAAAGCATACGGATCAAGAGCGTATCGCGACCCGGATCATGCCTTCCGCGGAATCACGATCTGCGTCTGCGTGACAATCGCCACTTTGGTCCCGTCGCTGTTTTTGATGGTCGTCTGCCACACCATGGTGGTGCGGCCGATATGCAACGGCACCGTGGTCGCCGCCAGCTTCGCGCCTTCGCCCGCCGCAAAAAAATTGGTTTTTGATTCCAGCGTGGTTGTGCGATGGCCCTCGGGCAGGTTGGCCAGTGTGCCCATCGCGCCGAGCATGTCGGCAAACGCCATCAGCACGCCGCCGTTGATGCGGCTGCTGCGGTTGATATGGTCTGCCGTCACTGTCATTTCGGCATCAATGCGGCGGCGCGACAGTGTTTTCAGTTTGATGCCCAGCGCGCGGCCCATGCCGACGGCCAACGACTGCTCGATCATCGCGCGGTTGGCGGGCGGCAGTTTGTTGGGCGGCAATGGATGGGGCGACGCCGTTTTTGGCGATGACGCAGCGCGCGCCGGTGATTTGCTGCGGCTTTTTTTGATTGTACTCACTGCGATGCTCCTGTTTTTCTGGCGTGCGGAGTATAGCCGAGGCTGCCCTGCATGCGTTTCGGCCCATCATCACAGATAATTTTATCTGTTGCGGGACGACCTGATTCTTGGCGTAATACCGGCCACCATGAGAACAGCGATCAACGGCGCCAGTCTGAATTACGAAATCCTCGGCAGCAGCGGCCCGTGGGTCGCGCTGTCGCCCGGCGGACGGCGTGCGCTGGCCGCAGTAAAGCCGCTGGCGCAGCGCATGGCCGCTGCGGGTTATCGCGTGCTGATCCATGACCGGCGCAACTGCGGCGCCTCCGACGTGATGCTGGAAGGTGACCAGGCGGAACACGAAGTCTGGGCCGATGATCTGCAGGCGCTGCTCAAGCAACTCGATGCACTACCAGCGTTTGTGGGTGGCAGTTCTTCCGGCTGCCGCATGTCGCTGGCGTTTGCGCTGCGCTATCCGCAGGCGGTGCGCGGACTGCTGCTGTGGCGCGTCACCGGCGGCGCTTTCGCCGCGCAGCGCCTGGCACGCGAATATTACGGGCAGTACATTGCCGCCGCGCAGTCAGGCGGCATGGCCGCGGTATGCGCGATGCCGCACTTCCGCGATCTGATCGCCGCGCATCCGCCGAACCGTGAACGCCTGCTCGCCGCCGACCCGCAACGGCTGATCGCGGCAATGACGCGCTGGAGCGCGGGCTTTTTGCAGGAGGCCGGGCTGCCGGTGATCGGCGCGAGTGCCGACCAGTTGCGCTCGATCCGTGCGCCGGCCTGCGTGATACCCGGCAACGACAACACCCACCCCAAGGCGGCGGGTGAAACCCTCGCGCGCCTGCTGCCTGATGCTGAACTGAACATCCTGTTTGCCGAGCATCTGGATGTGGACGTGGTGCCGCCGGAAGACTGGGCGGCGAAGGAAGCGGAAATGGCGGCGGTGCTGCTGGCGTTTTTGAAACGCCGGGCTGCCTAGCTTTTGTAATCGGGATACAGCTTCTCGACCAGCGCCATCCCGGCCACCCAGTCGCGACTGCCGGAATCGTAAATGCCGATGCGGCCGAACTTCGCCGCGCGCGCCGCGCATACCGCAGGCTCCGGCAGAATGACTTCAATGCCGCCCGCCAGCGCGCCGACCTGCGCGCGGCACGCCAGCTCGAAAAAGTGGTGATAGATATACGCTTCAGGCAAAGTCGTGCCGCACACCAGCGCGCCATGATTCTCCAGCAGCATCACCCAGTGACCGCCCAGCGCGGCGGCAAGCTGGTCTGCGCCTTCGCGCGTCGTGTCATCGACCTCATTCGGATACCGGGCCATGCGGCCGTAGAAACGCATCGCCTGCTGGGTCAGCGGCAGCAGGCCGCTTTTCTGCGCCGATACCGCGAGATTCGCCGGGGAATGGGTATGCACCGCGGAGTGTATGTCCGGACGCGTCTTCAGCACGGCGGCATGCAGGTTGCAGGCTGCCGGGCTGGCCTTGAATGCCGACACGCTGACCTGCCGGCCGTCGAGATCGTACTTGACCAGATTCGATGCAGTGACCTGCTCCATGTACACATTGTCGGCCTTGACCAGAAAATGTCCGGGCTCGCCGGGCACGCGCACGGAAATGTGGTTGTAGGTCATGTCGACAAACACGAAATGCGCGATCAACCGGTGCGCCGCCGCCAGCTCGCAGCGCGCCTGCCATTCGGCGGCGCTGGTCGTGCGGCGCGACACGCGGGGCCGCGCGGTGCGCGTGCTGGCGGTATGTTTTTTTCTGGATCGCGTAACCATGGGCAATAAACATTCCCCCTCTCCCCGCTTGCGGGGAGAGGGTTGGGGTGAGGGGCTGTGAAAACGGAGTTTTTTCAGGCGCTCTTAGTCGTTCAGCATATCAGTCGACCATCATTTCAGTCTATTTTCGCGCCGGAGATTTTGACGATGCGCGCGTATTTCTCCATGTCGCGGCGGACAAAGGCGGTGAACTCCTCGACGCTGCTGCCCACCGGGTCCGCGCCCAGCGCGACAAACTGCGCCTGCATTTCCGGCGTTCCGACGGTTTTCACCAGCGCCGCGTTGACGCGGTTGATGATGGTTCGCGGCGTTTTTGCCGGCGCGAACATGCCGAACCAGTTCACCGCCTCGAAACCGGGCACGCCAGATTCATGAATGGTCGGCACGTCCGGCAATTGCGGCGAGCGCTGCAGGCTGGCGATGCCCAGCACGCGCACGCGGCCGGCCTTGATATGGCCGACTATGGGTGAAATCGAATTGAACATCATGTTCATGTGGCCGCCCACCACGTCCGTCACCGCCTGCGGCGCGCCCTTGTACGGCACATGGACGATGTCGGTGCCGGTCATCTGTTTGAACAGTTCCCCCGCCAGATGGTTGGCCACGCCGTTGCCGGCGGACGCGTAATTGAGTTTGCCCGGCTGCGACTTGGCGAGCGCAATCAATTCCCTGATGTTTTTGGCGGGCACGGCTGGATGCACCATCAGCACGAACGGTCCGATGGAAATCAGGCTGATCGGCGCCAGGTCACGCAAGGTGTCGTACGGCAGGCCTTTGCGCAAATGCGGCAATATGGTCAGCGCGCCGGGGCTGCTGATGAACAGCGTATAGCCGTCGGGCGCTGATTTCGCGGCAATCTCGGCGCCGATGACTCCGCCGCCGCCGGCGCGGTTGTCGGCAACCAGTTGCTGGCCGAGCTGCTGCGACAGGCCCGGGAACACCAGGCGCGCGGTGACATCCGGCGTCGCGCCCGCGGGCACCGCCAGAATCACGCGGATCGGCTTGCTGGGCCAGGCCTGCGCGCCGGCCAGCGGCGTCATCAGCGCCAGCAACAGCGCCAGCCACAATCCGGGCATCGTGTTCATGTATTTTTCTCCTCGCTGCGTTGCCGCATGGTAGCGGTTAACGGCTTGCCGGTAAAATTGCCCGGATATGCCCGCGCCCGCGGGCAAGCTATCACGGAACAGGGAGATTCAGGCATGACTGCAGGCAGGGAACTCACAGGAAAAGTTGCGCTGGTCACCGGCGCTGCACGCAACATCGGCCGCGCCATTGCCATTGCGCTGGCGGAAGCCGGCGCCACGGTGGCCGTCAATGCCCGCTCCGCGAAAGAGGATGCCGAAGCCGTGGTGCAGGAAATCCGCGCCGCCGGCGGTCAGGCCGGGGTCTTCATGGCCGACATCGCGGATGCCGGCGCGGTGAACGCGATGGTGGCGGACATCATCAAGCGCTACGGCAAAGTCGATATCCTCGTGCTCAACGCCTCGATCCGCAAGGAAACCGCGTTCATCGACATGAGCTTCGACGAATGGCGCAGCCTGCTGTCGATCACGCTCGACGGCTCGTTTCACTGCACCAAGGCCTGCCTGCCGTCGATGATCGCCGCAGGCGGCGGCAGCATCGTCACCCTCGGCGGCATGACGGCGTTATCCGGCGCAAAAAAGCGCGTGCACGGCTCGGTCGGCAAACACGGCCTGTGGGGCATGACCCGCGCGCTGGCCAAGGAACTGGGCGAGCATCACATCAATGTCAATTGTGTCGCACCGGGACAAATGGACACCGCCCGCGCCGCTGACCGCTCGGAACGCGCCCCGGTCACCAATGTACCGATGGGCCGCCGCTCAACGCCGGAAGAAGTGGCCGGCATCGTGCGTTATCTGTGTACCCCGGCGGCGATGATGATCAGCGGGCAGTTGATTTATGTCGATGGCGGGCAGCAGATGTTCTGAAAGGCCGCCGCGTCACCACTCATTGCTTGATCCGCATGCTTTTACCGATATGCTCGACCCGGGCGATGTGGCGCGGATAGAACACCAGCCGCGGCGCCATGTACAGCACGGTAAACAACTCGCCGCGACTCACCATCGCGTAACCAACGCCCGATAATTGCACGTTATCAACCTTGCGCACCAGGGAATAGGCGAAGTGGAAACCTTTTCCATCGCCGAACGCCATCGGCTCAAGCTTCTCCAGCTTGAAGCGTGAGCCGTCCCGAGTCAGCATGCCTTCGAACAAGCTGACAATCTCGTCGGGCTGCATTGCGGAGCGGAAAGCAAAATTCTTTTGTTTGGCCGCATTGCCGGAGTCGGCGTGAATCAACTGACCGTCCTTGATCCCCGAATACAGCAGCAACTGATCTACCGGGGTGCCTTCCATGGTCCACACCTGCGCCGGTCCCATGCCCGGCGCATTCAAATGATTCCATGCGCCCTCGATGTTGACGAACAAGCGTTCGCCGACGGTGCGCTCTCCGGTTTCAATCTTGGCAACCGAAATGCAACCCGACAGCGCAAAAACAAGAAGTATCGCCGGTATTCCAGTCAGCTTTCTCATGTCCCCAACTCCTCAATGTAACTCTTGATCATCGCCTGATCCGGCGCCGACGGCGCCATCTCCAGATAACGCAGGAAACTGGCCTTTGCTTCCGCAGGCTGACGCCGCGCACGGAGAATAAGCCCCAGCCCGCGATGCGTTTCCGGCGGCTCGCCGCCCAGCGTTGTAGCCGCCCGTAAATCCGCAAGCGCAAGATCAAGGTCGCCTTCTTTGGCGCGCAGGCGATAAACCTCGCCGCGCGCGTAACGATAGTCCGGCTGCGCCTTGGCGCTTTCGCTCATGCGGGTCAGCAACGCAATGCTTTCTTCGTGCTGGCCGCGCTTGATTTCCTCTTTCAGCCAATCCCTGCGAAAAGGCCGGATTTTCTCTTCCCACGTGTCCGCATGCGCCGCCCCGCCGGGCAATTTGGCGGCAAGCGCGACAAGTGACTCGCTGCGCTCCTCGGCAGACGGATGTGTCGCAAACATCGGGCTGTTTGCAGTGGGATCGCCACCGGGCCGCGCCTTCAGTTCCTGCAGCAAATGAGTCCAGACCTTGCCGGCTTCCGCAGGGTCGTAACCGGCACGATGCATCATCGTTACCCCGAGCACATCAGCCCGGCGTTCCTGGTCGCGGGAGTACGAAAACATGCCGGCCAGCACCGCCAACTGCCCGAGCGCCCCTACCGGACCAAGCATTCCCATGAATTGCGCAAACGCCGAGGCCGACTTGGCATCGCGCAGCCGCTCCAGGGAATGTTTTTCCAGATAATGACCGATCTCATGCCCGATCACCGCAGCCACCTGCGCTTCATTTTCCATGCGCAGCAGCAGGCCGCTCCAGACCTGCATCATGCCGTTGGGCGCCATGTTCGCGTTGAACAGCGGCGTATTGACCACATGCACGCGCACGTCGGGGCAGTGTTCACCGGCAAGCTTGCACGCAATGCCCTGCAGATATTCGTTCAGGCTGCGGTCACGAATGACAAAAGGGCTGCGCCGCAGATTGCGCTCCTCGCGATCCATCATCGCCCACAGGCCGCCTTCGTCGCTGGCAATGTCGGGGCGCGCGAACCGTCCGGGCGCGCGCCACGGCTCTTGTTCCTGCCCCTGCGCGCCGGCCGCCGCCAGCGCACAACAGGCGCCGCCGACCGCGATGAATCCGCGACGATTCATGATTCATTTCACTACAGGAAATTTGTCGAGCAGGGATTCCAGGGTCTCTGCTGCCGGTTTCGCCTCGCGCAAATCACCAGTGGCGCGCAACAACCGGTTGAACCAGACCACCTGGCCGGTATTCAGGTCCACCAGCGACGCATAGCCGATTTGCAATCCACCACCAAGCCCGACACCCAATATTGCCATGACGACCATCGTCGCCACGCGTTCGGCGCTGGCGTAGCTGTCACGAACCCAGCTGAACAGCGCGTAATCCGCGCCCGTTTTCTCCCGGATGCCTTTTACCGCATTGCCCATAGACCAGTCCAGCTTGCCGTCTTTGGTCGGCAAATTAAGAAATCCGGGGCCGAAATGATGAGTCGCAATGGAACGCGCCACAGCTGCATGCAGCGTATTGACCTCGGCGAGTTCATCGGCGTCTTTCTCGCTCAATTCGGTGATGCCGACACCCATCTGCCGCTTTTTCTCGGCCAGCGCGACCTTGAAATGCCGGGATGCGGCTTCCGTCCAATCCGCTTTGGGTTCTATCACGCCGCCGCCGCTGATCGAGAATAGTTCGATGTCCGTCGGCATCACGACAACCTTGGTGTTTTTGCCCAGAGCAGTAAATCCGGGCGCCAGGTTCCGCTCCTGCGCGAGTGCATGGATGGTTGCCATGCATGGCAGACCAACGACAAACAATACCAGCACCCGCATCAATGCCCGGTTGTTCTTCATGTCGCCCCCGTGTCACGTAGATCAGGTTTCTGAGATATTAATCCTGAAATCCGCCCATGTCATCGCCGCCTTGCCGATGATGCGCCGTATCAGGCCGCCTCGCCCTCATGCATGAACTGCAGCCGCGCGAGGTGGGCATAGAGGCCGTCGGCGCGCAGCAGTTCTTCATGCGTGCCGGTGGAATGCAGATGGCCGCGGTCGAGCACCAGGATGCGGTCGGCGTTGCGCACGGTGGCGAGCCGGTGCGCGATCACCAGCGTGGTGCGGCCCTGGGCGAGTTGCTCCAGCGCCGCCGCGACCTGGCGCTCGCTTTCCGCGTCCAATGAGCTGGTGGCCTCGTCGAGCAGCAGGATGGGACGATCCGCCAGCAGCGCACGGGCAATCGACAATCGCTGGCGCTGACCGCCGGAGAGTTTGATGCCGCGCTCGCCTAAGTCAGTGGCAAAACCCTGCGGCAGGCGCTCAATGAATTCAATGGCATGTGCCGCTGCGCAGGCGGCGCGCACTTCTTGCTCTGTCGCTTCCGGACGGCCGAAGCGCACGTTGTCCGTCACGCTGGCCGCAAAAATCACCGGGTCTTGCGACACCAGTGCGATCCGGCGGCGCAGCGCCAGCGGATCGCAATGGCGGATGTCGGCGCCGTCGATCAGAATGCGGCCCGCCTGCGGATCATAAAAACGCAGCAGCAGCGCAAAAACCGTGGTCTTGCCCGCGCCCGAAGGCCCGACCAGCGCAACGCGCTCGCCGGGATGCACATCGAACGACAGTCCGGCCAGTGCCGGCGCGTCCGGCCGCGTCGGATAGGCAAACGCCGCCTGATCAAAACGGATCGCGCCGCGAATCTGCGCCGGCAATTCGATGCGCGGTTCGGCGATGGTGAGCGCGGGTTGCGTGTTCAACAACTCGGTCAGGCGGTCGGTCGCGCCCGCGGCGCGCTGAATCTCGCCCCAGATTTCCGACATGGTGCCGGCGCCGCTGGCCACGATGCCGGCGTAAAACACGAAAGCCGACAGTTCGCCCGCGGTCAGCCGCCCCTCCAGCACGTCGTGCCCGCCGATCCACAGGATCACGCCGACGGCGCAGAACGCAATCAGCATCACCGACGCAATCAGCCAGGCTTTGACGCGGATGCGGTCGGCGCCTGCCGCATACGCTGCTTCGGTGGCGGCGTCGAACGTGCTGCGCGTCAGCGCTTCATGGCCGTAGGCCTGCACGGTGCGGATTTCATGCAGCGATTCATCGATGTGCGCCGATACTTCGGCCACGCGGTCCTGGTTGACGCGCGACAGGCGGCGCACGCGCCGCCCCACCAGCAGTATCGGCACCAGCGTGGCCGGCACGCCGAGCACGATCAGCGCGGCGAGCTTGGGGCTGGTCGCAAACAGCAGCGCCAGCGCGCCGATCATCATCAGGCCGTTCCGGAGGAACATCGACAGCCCGAAACCGATGACCTGGCGCAGTTGTTCGCTGTCGTTGGTCAGGCGGGAGACGATCTCACCGGTGCGCGACGCATCAAAAAAAGCCGGCGACAGCCGCAGCACATGCGCAAACACCGCGCGCCGCAGGTCGGCGATGACGCGCTCGCCCACGGTCATCATCAGGTAGAAGCGGGTGTAGGTGGCCACTGCGAGCACCGTGGCCACGGCAATGACGCCGGCCAGCGCGGTATTGAGCATCGCCGGATTGCCGCTGCCGAATCCGGCGTCAATGACAAAGCGCAGCCCCTGCCCCAGCGCCAGCACGCAGCCCGCCGCCGTCACCAGCGCGACCAAGGCGCCCGCCACCCGCCACCGGTACGGCGCGAGGAACTGCAGCAGGCGCAGCAGGTGTGCCGGATCGCCGGTAGTCGCGGACGCGGGGGCATTCTTGTCAGCCATCGGGCTATCCTATCATTGTGACTTGCGGCACAGACACCTGCACCCTTGCGCCTGTACCATCGGTGCCAGACTCAACGAACCGGAGTGCAGCATGAACAAAAACCATTTACTCATGGCCGCCGCGGTGCTGGTCATCACCGCAGTGGCAGGTTATGCAGTCTGGGACCGCCATCAAACGAAGACATTGCAGGACGCCACGCTGACCCGCATCGACAACGCCACGCAGGCGTTGCGCACCGCGCTCGCGCCGGCGCAGGATCCAATCGCGCAATCGCAGGTGGTCGCGGCAGCCGTCGAGCGCGTCGAACAGGACCTGTCTGCGCTGCGCGCAACCGCCACCTCCCGCATCCTGCTGCTGGGCGCCGGCGCCGATACCTATCTGCACACCACGCGCGAATTGCTGAAGCGGCAGGCCGCCGTGCTGGTGCTGGATACCAGCGTGCGCAACGGCATCGCCGCGTTCCGCGATCACCTCGCCGGCAGCCGTGCCGCATCAAACTGGGCCGGCGACGCCGTGCGCCTGAAAAACCGGCTGGAACAGGATTTTCGCGAGTACCAGCGTGCCGTTGATGCTCACACCGGAATTGCCGACGGCTATGCCGATGCCCACAAGGCACTCGCCGGACTTGTCGCGGAGGGACGCGTTCCGGCCGCGGCCGAGATCACTGCAGCGCGTGACCGCACTATTGCAGCGGCAAAAGTGCTGACGGCGGAAATGGAAGCTGCGCGGCGCATGGCCGCGCCGCGCTAAGGCTCAGCCCGATTGCTGCTTGCCGAGAAAGCCCATCATCGCCTTGGTAAAAATCTCCGGCTGCTCGACGTTCGACAGATGCGCCGCTGACTTGATGATCAGCAGTTCGGAACCGCGCAGGTTGGCTTGAATCTGTCTGGCCATCTCCGGCGGCGTGCCGTGGTCATGCTCACCGACGATCACCAGCGCCGGACAGTCGATTTCCTTCAATCGGTCAAGCACATCGATTTTCGCAATCGCCTCGCAGCAGCCGGTGAATCCCGCCACCGGCGTGTTGCGGATGTCGGCGCCGATGCGCGCCATCACGTCGGGATGCGCCTTGCGGTAAGGCTCGGTGAACCAGCGCCCCAGCGTCGCCTCCACCAGTGCGCCCATGCCCTGTTCGCGCGCCATGCGCACCCGGTCACCCCACATCTGCTCGGCATTCGGCGGACGGCGACTGGTGGTGTCGGCGAGCACCATGCTCTGGAACACGCCGGGATATTTGAGCGCGTAGGTCTCCCCGATCATGCCGCCCATCGACAAACCCACCCAGTGCGTGCGTTTGATGCCCAGCGCCGCAAACAGGCCGTGCACATCATCCGCCATCTGCTCCAGCGTGTACGAGCCTTCCGGCGCGCTGCTGGCGCCGTGGCCGCGGGTGTCGAAGCGCAGCACCTTGTAGTGCTGCGTCAGCGCTTTGATCTGCGGATCCCACATCGACAGATTGCAGGCCAGCGAATGTGACATCGTCACCCACGGGCCGTCGCCTTCGATGACGCAGTTGATTTCAATGCCGTTAGTGTTGATTTTCATGTGGTGTTCCCGATCACTGTGCTTTGATGTTGCCGGCCCTGGCCAGCCTGGTAAAGGTTGCGATATCCGCCGCAATGAGTTTGTCGAATTCCGCCGGCGACGTGGGCACCGGCTCCAGGCCGATCGGCGCCCAGCGCCGCCGCGTCTCCGGATCGACCAGGATGCGATTCACTTCCCTGTTGATCAGGTTCACCAGCGGGCGCGGTGTCTTGCCCGCGGTCACCAGACCGAACCACAGAATCGATTCGTAGCCCGGCACGCCGGCCTCGGCAATCGTCGGCACGTCGGGCAACAGGGCGTCGCGCTTCAGCGACGACACGCCGAGTCCGCGCACCTTGCCCTCGCGCACCAGACTGACCGCGCTGGCAATCGGTGACATGAAAAACTGCACGCGGCCGGTCATTGCCTCGGTCATCGCCTCCGGTATGCCCTTGAGCGGAATGTGCATGACATCGATCTTTGCCATGCTTTTCAGCAGCTCACCGGCGAAATGCGTGCCGCTGCCGACCCCCGCGGACGAGAAGTTGAGCTGTCCCGGCCTGGCGCGGGCCAGCGCCAGCAGATCATTGAGGTTTTTCAGGTTCGCTGATACCGCGACCACCAGCACGTACTTGGACACGGCCGTCTGCGTAATGCCCGTCAGATCGCGGTGCGCATCGTACGGCAGCTTGTCGTAAATCGCTGGCGCCACCGCATGCGCCGAAGACACCGACAGCAGCGTGTAGCCGTCGGGATTCGCGTTCGAAGCGATGTGGGCGGCAATGGTGCCGCCGGCGCCCGGCCGGTTATCGACGATGACCTGCTGTTTGAATTCTTCCGTCAGCTTTTGCGCGATGTAACGCGCGGTAATGTCGGGGCCGCCGCCCGGCGTGAAGCCGATCAGGATGCGTACCGGCTTGACCGGATACTCTGTCGCCTTCGGCTGTGCCGCCTGCAACGGCAAGGCTATCAACATCGCTGCTGCGAAAACCGGCAACTTGCCCATCATCTCCCCCGCTTGATCCGTCATGAAACTGGGCCGCACTATACCAGCAGACGATGCGCCTCAGCATGCAGACAATCGCAACCGGCACGCATTCCCGCTATGCTTGCGTGATCCGCAATCCTCACGCGACCTGGAGAATCCCATGCCCACGCCCCGTCCCGAACGCCTGCCGCGCATCCCGCCGGAACAATGGACCGACGAACAGAAAAAAGTCGCCGCGGCGATTGCGTCCGGTCCGCGCGGCGAAGTACGCGGACCTTTTCTCGCGCTGCTGCGCAGCCCCGGACTCGCGCACACCGTGCAGCAGGTCGGCGAATACCTGCGCTTCCGCTGCCCGCTCGACCGCCGCATTGCCGAAATGGCGACGCTGATGGCGGCGCGGCACTGGACGCAGCAATACGAATGGCAGTCGCATCACAATCATGCGATGAAAGCGGGCCTCAGTCCGGCGATTGCCGCAGCCATCGCCGAAGGCCGCCGCCCCGCCGGCATGGCCGAAGATGAAAAAGCGCTGTACGACATGCTGACCGAGGCGCTGCACAACAAAAGCGTCTGCGATGCGACCTACGAACGCGCAAAAAACACGTTCGGCGAACAGGGCGTGGTCGAACTGCTGGCGATCGCCGGTTATTATGCGATGCTGGCGATGATCCTCAATGTCGCGCGCACGGCGCTGCCCCCGGGAAAAACGCCGATGCTGCCCTGGTTTCCAAACTGACCCGCCGCACTGCATCGCCGTTCCTGCTGCTGGCGCTGCTGGCAGGCCACACCTTCGCCTCGATGGCGGTGCTGGTGCTGCCCGCCGTGGCGCCGGAAGTCGCGCGCGATTACGGTTTCGACCCGTCGCTGATCGGCTACCAGATCAGCCTGGTCAGCATCGGCATGGTGTTCACGCTGACGCTGCTCGGCAACACCAGCCGCCGCTATGGTGCGGCGCGCACCAATCAACTCGGCCACGTGCTGGTCGCCACCGGCATGCTGATCCTGCTGACGCCATGGAGCGCTTTTCTGGTGATCGGCTCTCTGGTCATCGGCCTGGGCTACGGCATGATCACGCCGTCGGCGTCACATCTGCTGATGCGCTTTACGCCGCCGGAACAGCGCAGCACCGTATTTTCACTGCACCAGACCGGCATTCCGGCCGGCGGGATGCTGGCGGCTCTGCTCTCCCCCGCGATTGCCGTGTATGCCGGCTGGCGTTGGGCGATCATCGTCAGCGCTGTCCTGATCGTCGGCGTGGTGGCGCTGATGCAGCGCAACCGCCGCCACTGGGACGACGATCGCGACCGCAGCGCCCCGGCGGTCACCGCCAATCCGCTGGCCGGCGCCCGCGCGATATGGCGCGACCCGCAATTGCGGCTGATTGCGATTGCCGGCGCCTGTTTCTCGTGGATCCAGTTCTGCGCAGCCACCTTCGCCGTGGTCGCCTGTGTCGCCACGCTCGACATGAGCCTGATGGTTGCCGGCACCGTATTGACCGTCGTGCAGATCGCCAGCGCCGGGGGGCGCGTGCTGATCGGCTGGATCGTCGATCGTGCAGGCGGCGACACGGCGCGCGTGCTGGCGTGGAATGCCGGCGCGCTGATGCTGTCCACGGTCGCGGCGCTGGCGCTCGATCCGGCGCTGCCGTTGCCTGCGGTCTATGTGCTGTTCGCGCTGCTCGGCGCAACTTCCGGCTGCTGGCCCGGCGTGATCCTCGCGGAAGTCGGGCGACTCGCGCCCCAGGGACAGGTGAGCCTCGCCATCAGCGGCTCACTGGTGATCACCAACGTCGGCAAATTCATCGGGCCGATCATTTTCGCCAACGTGTACGTGCTGACGCGCAGCTACGGCATCGCCTTCGCGTCACTGGTCGTGCCGGCGGCCGCGGCGCTGTACTGCCTGCTCGCCGCGCGGCGGTGAACGTTGATGATGCGCAACTGGCAGGCAGCCGGAAAAGTAACACTGTCCGGCGTCATCGAACACGCCACGGACGGGCAGCGTGCCTACCGCGCGATCCGCCGTATTGCCGGCATCAAGGCTGTCGACAACCGGCTGGTGTCGGGCGAACTGCTGGCCTGGGATTAGCTACGCCAGAATCTGGCTGACCTGTTCCTGGCGCAGGATCTCGTAAACGAAGGCTTCGAGTTCCGGCCCGAAGGCGTCGCGCACGGAAACCATGCCGACCGGGCGACCGTTCTCGACCACCGGCAGGTGGCGGTAGCGGCCTTCGTGCATCATGGCCAGCGCCTGCACGAACGAGCGCTCCGGCGAGATGGACTGCGGATTTTTGGTCATCACCATGCTGAGCGGAGTCTTGGCGACATCAAGTCCGGCGGCCACGACGCGGAACAGTGCGTCGCGCTCGGTAAATACGCCGGCAAGCTTGTCGCCATCGACCACCATCATCGCGCCGACATTGCGTTGCCGCATCAGCCGCGCGGCTTCAGCCACGGTCATGCCGGACGGCGCGATCAGCAGTTCCTGGCCGGCGATGATTTCGCGGATTGTGCGTTCGGTCATGGTCTCCTCCATTCGCGAAAACAGGATTACCTGTGAAAACAGGATTAACTGCAAAAATCAGCTGGCGCCGGATGCGGCACCATGCATGGTTCGATGCTACGCGCGGGATGCCGCACGGTCAAACTGCCGCACGGCCTTCGCGCATGTACACCGGCAAATCCATGGTCGGGGGACGGCAGCCCGGCACGTCATAAATCATGTCGGCAACAAAACCGCGGTGATAGCTGGCATGCATCACCACATGCAGCAGGATTTCGCCGCGGGTCATCGCGCCTTGATTGCCGCCGATCAGCGTGTAATTCACGGTTTCCGCGAGCGCCGCATCGGTCTGCGCATCGCTCCAGTCCACATACCACTGGTCCATGTCCTGCTGCAGCCTGCGCAGCTCGGCCAGCGGTGGATGATCCCTGGTGTTGCGCGCATCGTAGCCGTGATCGCGCCCTTCGAGATGCGCCTGCCAGATGCGGTCGATCACATAGATGTGATTGAGCGTATGCACCATGTTTTTGAACAATGATGCGCGGGGCTTCAGCGCCTCGCCTTCCGGCAGCGCCGCAACGGCGTCGAACATGACCTTGTTCGACCACTGGCAATAACGGGCCAGCATCCGTGCCGTGTCTGCATTCATGGTGTCGCTTCCTGTATTTTCTGCGGCGCCGCTATGCGGTCAGGCCGAGTTTCAACTGCAGATCGCGGATGATCTGCGGGCGGCTGCGGGTCTGCCACCTGGTGCGCTGGGTGATCGGCTTGTTTTCGACGTCGGCATGCACTTTCATGGCGACGAACACCGGACCCGGCTGGCCGAGGATTTCCGGCAGCGCCGCCGTCAGCGCGCCGAGGTCGTCAAACGCATGGGCCCGCGGATAACCCGCACCGCGCGCCAGCAGGTCGTAGGCAACGTTCTTCGCGTTGGGCACCGGCTGCCCGCCGGTAGTCGCGTAACACTCGTTGTCGAGCATGAAGTGATAAAAATTCGCCGGCCGGTGCTCGGCAATGGTCAGCAGAATGCCGAGACCCATCTGCACATCGCCCTCGGAATCGAACAGCACGATTTTCCGCTGCGGCAGCGCCAGCGCGAGGCCGAACGCAAACGCGGCGTGGCCGCCCATCGCCGGATCGCCCAGCGGCACGTCCAGCCCGGGCTGGTCGCTGATTTTGATCCAGTGCCGGCCGCCGCGTCCGGGCACCACGATGGCATCGCCGCGGTGCGGCAGGAACGCCCTGAGCATGTCTGCAGTGTGAAACATCGCGCCTCCTCAGGCGTTGAAGCCGTGATACTCGTCGCCGACGAGCACCGCGACCGGCCGCCTGGTCTTGCGGGCTTCGGCAAAAGCCACCGTGATGCGCTGCGCGTCAGCGTCGCTTTCGACCAGGTAATAATTGATGCGGAACGCATTGAGAAACGGCTCGGTGAACACGGCGGCGGTGTCCTGCGTGACGCCGTGCCGCGTCCAGCCGCGCAACCCGACCATGATGACCACCGGGATGTCGAGACCGAACAGCCAGCCGCGGATCGAATCACCGGATTCCATCAGACCGGTGTTCTGGATCAGGATCACCGGCACCTTGCCGCCGGCCGCCAGTCCCGCGGCAACCGGACAGGCCAGTCCTTCGCGCGGCACCGCCACCAGCGTCAGCGACGGCTCCGCCTTCATCAGCAGATAAAGCCAGTTGGTTTCGCTGTCGGGCAGCCAGACGACATGCGTCACGCCGTGCTGTTTCAACTGATCGAGTATGACTTCAGGGCTCAGGTGCGCCCGGGATGCGTCGTTCATGTTGCCGTCTCTGTCATTTCAATAAAATATCAACCCGTTACGGGCGTTATGACTATCAATCCCCTTCCAGCTTCGCATCCTTGACGACCTTGGTCCACTTGGCAATTTCGGCTTTGACATGCGCGGCGAACTGCGCGGGCGTTGCCGGCACCACGGTGATTGCCTGATCCTCGAGGCGTTTTTTCAGCGGCCCGGCGAGCAGTTTGTTGCCGTCGGCGTTGAGCTTGTCGAGTATCGGCTGCGGCACCTTGGCCTGCGTACACAGCCCGTACCAGCCGGTGACGTCGTAACCGGGAACGCCGGACTCGGCGAAGGTCGGCACATTCGGCAACTGCGGAGTGCGCACGCCTGAAGTCACCGCCAGCGCGCGCACGCGCCCCGACTTGACCGCGGCCAGCGGCCCGCCGGCGAGATTGCCCACCGACGATTCCACGTGTCCGCTGATGGCATCCGTCAGCGCGGCGGCGGCGCCCTTGTACGGCACATGCACGATGTTGATGCCGCTGATGGACTTCCACAATTCGATCGACAGGTGCGGCGAAGCGCCGACGCCGGATGAGCCGAAGTTCAGTTTGCCCGGATGTTTTTTCGCGTAATCGGTGTACTGCTGCAGCGTTCTGATCGGCAGCGCCGGATGCACCATGAACACGTTGGGCACGCCGCCGATCATCACCGGAAACGCAAAATCGCCGACCGGATCATAGGTCAGTTTGGCGGCAAACCGCGCCGGCGTGATGGCATGCGACCCGATGTTGCACAACACCATGGTGTAGCCGTCGGGCGCCGCTTTTGCGGTGATCTCGGTGGCGAGATTGCCTCCTGAACTGGGACGGTTTTCCACGATGACCGTGGTGCCCCACAGATCGGTCAGCGCCTGCGCCATGATGCGCGCCGTGGTGTCCACGCCGCCGCCCGGCGTATAGCCGACCATGATGCGCACCGTCCTGACCGGATAGTTCTGCGCCCAGACCGCGCCGGCCAGCAGCATGCCCCCCAGCAAAATCATGCGGATGATATTTTTCATTTTAGTTTCTCCTCGAAAATCCCAATATGACTTACTCGGGTTTGATATTGTTTTCACGGATCACCCGCCCCCAGCGGGTGTACTCGTTCACCGTCCACTTCTGCAGATCGGCCGGACTGCTGATGACGAGTTCCATGCCGAGCTGCTCGACGAGATGCCTGCGCACGTCCGGCTGGTTCAGCGCCTTGACGGTTTCGGCGTGGAATTTGTCGATTATCGGTTTCGGCGAGCGCGCCGGCGCGAATATGCCCCACCAGGCATGCGCCGCAACGCCTTTGTAGCCCTCCTCGATCAGCGTCGGCACGTCGGGCAGCGCCGAAGCGCGCTTGTCCCCGGTCGTCGCCAGCGCACGCACGCGTTTGTCGCGCACGATGGGCGCCACCAGTGCGGTGGAGCCGATGCCGATCTCGATCTGCCCGCCCAGTATTGCAGCCGTCATCGGCCCGCCGCCCTTGTACGGCACATGCACAATCTGGAAGCCGCCGGCCTGCTGCGCCATGGTCAGCGCCAGATGGCCGAGACTGCCGGCACCGACGGTGCCGTAGGTCAGCGTATCGGGTTTGGCCTTGGCCGCCCTGACCACGTCAGTCATGGTTTTGTACGGCTTCGCCGTTTGGGTGACGATCGCGTACGGTGCGTGTCCTACCAGCATCACCGGCGCGAGATCCTTCAGCGTGTCGAACGGCAGATTGGGAATCAGCAATGGATTCACCGCATGCGTGTCGAACACGAACAAATAGGTGTAACCGTCGGGATTGGCTTTGGCGGCGATGGCGGTACCGATGGTGCCGGAGCCGCCGGTGCGGTTGTCGATGATGAACTGCTGACCCAATGCCGCGGTGAGCTTGGCGCCGATCAGCCGCGCCAGCGGATCGACCGAGCCGCCGGGCGGGAACGGCACGATGAAGCGCACCGGTTTCGATGGAAACGATTGCGCGTGCGCAAAGAGACTTGCGCCGCTGTACACGACTGCCGCGGCAAACAACGCCAACGCCTGGATGAATCGACCCTTGGTCATCATTAACGCCTCCGTTATGTTTTTATTTAGAGCGTGTAACAAAATGAAAAATCTCCCTCATCCCCACCCTTCTGCTCCGCTTCAAATGTGCCCTTGTCCCGGAGGGAGAAGGGCTTTTCCTCCCTCTCCCTTCGGGAGAGGGATCGAGGGTGAGGGATACCTTTGCTATACCAAAAATCTATTTTGTTACACGCTCTCAGTAGTGTCCCAACGTTTTTCAGAGGAGAACGCCCTGGATCGGCATGATTGGC
>CAZAOZ010000059.1:0-20260 GCA_964486865.1 uncultured Bordetella sp. | reverse complement strand
CGCTGATTCAGCCCATCGCGATGGAAGAGGGGCTGCGCTTCGCCATCCGCGAGGGTGGCAAAACAGTCGGCGCCGGCGTCGTCGCGAAAGTGATCGAGTAAAAAACATGGCAGCCCTGAAAAGTCAGAAAATCCGTATCCGCCTGAAAGCGTTCGACTATCGCCTGATCGACCAGTCGGCGCAGGAAATCGTGGAAACGGCAAAACGCACCGGAGCCGTGGTCAAAGGCCCGATTCCGCTGCCGACGCGCAAGCAGCGTTTTGACATACTGCGCTCGCCGCATGTCAACAAGACGTCGCGTGAGCAGCTGGAAATCCGCAGTCACCTGCGGCTGATGGACATCATCGACCCGACGGACAAGACGGTTGATGCGCTGATGAAGCTGGACCTCCCCGCCGGGGTGGATGTGGAAATCAAGTTGTAGTGGTGTGAGGCCGACGCCCTGGCGGCGGCATTCACGA
Source organism: uncultured Bordetella sp. (assembly GCA_964486865.1). GTDB lineage: Bacteria > Pseudomonadota > Gammaproteobacteria > Burkholderiales > SG8-41. The sequence continues at coordinate 19,799 of CAZAOZ010000059.1, read as the reverse complement.
ATGGATTTGCCGGCCAATTGCAGTCGGCGCCTTTAATAAAAAGGTAATTAGAACATGAGCTTAGGATTAGTCGGCCGTAAAATCGGCATGACGCGGATCTTCACCGATGACGGGGATACCATTCCCGTGACCGTCGTTGACGTATCGAACAATCGCGTCTCCCAGATCAAGACCCCGGAAACCGACGGCTACTCGGCCGTGCAACTCGCGTTCGACAAACGTCGCGCATCGCGCGTGCGCAAGCCGGCGGCCGGTCATTACGCCAAGGCAGGCGTGGAGGCCGGGCGGGTATTGCGTGAGTTCACGGTTGCGCCAGACAAACTGACGGAACTCAAGGTTGGCGGTGCGGTATCGGCCACGATTTTCCAGGTCGGGCAATACGTTGATGTCACCGGCGTATCGCAAGGCAAAGGTTTTGCCGGCGTCATCAAGCGCCACAATTTTTCGTCAAACCGTGCCAGTCACGGCAACTCGCTGTCGCACAACAAGCCGGGTTCGATCAGCATGGCGCAGGATCCCGGTCGCGTTTTTCCCGGCAAGAAGATGCCTGGGCATATGGGCGCAGTGAAGCGAACCCAGCAATCGCTGGAAATCGTGCGCATTGACGTTGAGCGCAACCTGCTCCTGATCCGCGGCGCAGTGCCCGGATCGCGCGGCGGCGATGTCATGGTTCGCCCGGCAGTACGGGCGCGGCGTCCCGTAGCAGTCAAACAAGGCGGCAAGGCCGCTCCGGCGAAGTAGAGGCGCGCAATGGAACTTAACGTAATCAACGATCAGGGCAAGTCCACCGCCAAACTGGCGGCGTCGGATGCTGCGTTCGGCCGCGAGTACAACGAAGCGCTGATACATCAGGTGGTGACGGCGTACATGGCCAATGCGCGGCTGGCGACCCGGGCGCAGAAGGATCGCGGCACGGTAAAACACTCGACCAAGAAACCGTGGCGGCAAAAGGGCACTGGCCGCGCACGCGCCGGCATGACCTCCAGTCCGCTGTGGCGTGGCGGCGGCCGGATTTTTCCGAATTCGCCGGACGAGAACTACTCACACAAGCTCAATCGCAAGATGTATCGCGCCGGGATGCTGTCGATCCTGTCGCAACTTGCCCGCGAAGACCGGTTGGTCGTCGTTGACAAGTTCACCATTGATGCGCCCAAGACCAAGCTGCTTGCCCAGAAGCTGCAGGGCATGGGCATGGACAATGTGCTGATCATCACCGACAGTCTGGATGAAAATCTGCGGCTGTCGTCACGCAATCTGCCGAACGTCATGGTGGTGGATGTCAGTCATGCCGATCCCGTCAGCCTGATCCGTTGCGGCAAGGTGCTGATGACCAAGGGCGCTGTAGGCAAGATAGAGGAGCTGCTGGCATGAGCGCATTCAATACGGAACGTCTGGCGCTGATCCTGCTCGCCCCGGTAATTTCGGAGAAGAGCACGTTTGTCGGCGAAAAACACAATCAGGTGGTTTTCCGGGTAGCGAGCGATGCCACCAAGCCGGAGATCAAGGCTGCAGTCGAGACGATGCTGAGCAAGAAGGACGAGAAGCTTGAAGTCCAGAACGTCCGCATCGTCAATGTCCGCGGCAAGGAAAAACGCTTCGGCAAGTTTACCGGCCGTCGCAGCTCATGGAAAAAGGCCTATGTCTGCCTCAAGGCAGGCCAGGAAATCACCTTTGCTGAAGGGGAGGTGAAGTAATGTTAGTCAAAGTCAAACCGACTTCTCCGGGCCGTCGCGGCCTGGTCAAGGTTGTCACGCCGGGCCTGCACAAGGGCAAGCCGATTGCCTCTCTGGTTGAGCGGCAGCCGAAGAAATCGGGGCGCAATGCGCACGGCCGCATCACCATGCGCCATAAAGGCGGCGGACATAAACAGCATTACCGCATGGTCGATTTCAAGCGTGACAAGGACGGCATTACAGCCAAGGTGGAGAGGATTGAATACGATCCGAACCGTAGCGCCCATCTGGCCCTGCTGTGCTATGCCGATGGCGAGCGCCGTTATGTCATCGCCACTCGCGGCGTCAGCGTCGGCATGCAACTGGTATCGGGTGCGGAAGCGCCGATCAAGCCGGGCAATACGCTGCCGCTGAAGAACATCCCGGTCGGCACGACCATCTGCTGTATTGAAATGATGCCCAGCAAGGGCGCGCAGCTGGCGCGTGCGGCGGGCACTTCGGCGCAGTTGCTTGCGCGCGAAGGCGAATATGCGCAATTGCGGCTGCGTTCCGGCGAGATTCGCAAGGTACACGTGAATTGCCGCGCCACAATCGGCGAAGTCGGCAATGAAGAGCATTCGCTGGAATCCATCGGCAAGGCCGGCCGTGTGCGCTGGCGCGGTATCCGTCCGACAGTTCGTGGCGTGGCGATGAATCCTATCGACCATCCGCACGGTGGTGGCGAGGGACGGACTGCGGCTGCGCAGGCACCGGTAAGTCCCTGGGGCGTCATGTGCAAGGGATACAAAACCCGTAAAAACAAGCGCACCAGCGGCATGATCATTCGTCGCCGCAACGCGAAAGCCACGGCGTAAGGGGAATACATGTCAAGATCCATCAAAAAAGGGCCGTTCGTCGATCATCACCTGATGCAGAAGGTGGAGACCGCTCGCGCCAGTTCCGACAAGCGACCGATCAAGACCTGGTCGCGGCGTTCAACCATACTGCCCGATTTCGTCGGACTGACCATTGCCGTGCATAACGGCAAGCAGCATGTGCCGGTCTATGTGACCGAAAACATGGTTGGCCACAAACTGGGCGAATTTGCGCATACCCGCGTGTTCAAGGGGCACTCTAAAGCCGGCGGCGCAGCCTCGCCGGCCGACAAGAAGGCCAGCCCCACTCCGGCGGCCAGGTAAGGTAATCAAATATGGATACCACAGCTAAATTGCACGGCGTCAGGCTCTCGCCGCAAAAAGGGCGTCTTGTAGCGGATCTCATTCGCGGCAAATCGGTGGAAAACGCGCTGAATATTCTGGGTTTTTCGCCCAAGAAAGGCGCGGTCATCATTCGCAAGGTGCTCGAATCAGCGATCGCGAACGCCGAGCATAATGATGGCGCCGATATCGATGAACTGAAGATCACGCGCATTTACGTCGAGAAGGGTCCGGTGATGAAGCGCTTCTCAGCGCGTGCCAAGGGCCGCGGTGTTCGCATCTTGAAGCCGACGTGTCATGTCTATGTCACTGTCGGCGACGGAAGGAAGTAAATATATGGGCCAAAAGATACATCCCATCGGATTTCGCCTGGCGTTCAATCGCAACTGGGCATCACGCTGGTATGCCAACAATAAGAATTTTCCGGGCATGCTCCTTGAAGACATCAAGGTTCGTGATTACCTGAAGGTGCGACTTGTGCAAGCGGCGGTTTCCCGCGTGGTAATCGAGCGCCCTGCGAAAAACGCGCGCATCACCATATTCAGCGCCCGCCCGGGCATGGTGATCGGCAAGAAGGGCGAAGATATCGAGCGCCTGAAAGCTGATCTGCAAAAAATGCTGGGTGTGCCGGTGCATGTGAATATCGAAGAAGTTCGCAAGCCCGAGCTCGACGCGCAACTGATTGCCGATTCAATCGTCCAGCAATTGCAAAAGCGGATCATGTTCCGCCGGGCGATGAAGCGCGCCATCACCAATGCCATGCGGCTGGGTGCACAGGGTATCAAGATCATGAGCGCGGGCCGCCTGAACGGCATAGAGATTGCGCGGACAGAGTGGTATCGCGAGGGCCGGGTACCGCTGCATACACTGCGCGCGGATATTGACTATGGTTTTTCTGAAGCCAAGACCAGCTACGGTGTCATTGGCGTCAAGGTCTGGGTATTCAAGGGCGAAGTAATCGGCAAGAACGATCAGCCGGCGCTTGCCCCGGTGGTTGCCGCGCCGGTGGAAGAGCCCGCGCCGGCACGCAAGCCGCGTCGGACAACTGCAAAAACAGGAGCAAAACGTGCTACAGCCAGCCAGGCGTAAATACCGCAAGGAGCAAAAAGGCCGGAACACCGGCGTTGCGACGCGCGGCAACAAGGTGAGCTTCGGTGAATACGGCCTGAAGGCCGTGGGCCGCGGCCGTCTCACCGCCCGGCAGATCGAAGCGGCGCGGCGCGCGATGACGCGCCATATCAAGCGCGGCGGGCGTATCTGGATACGCATTTTCCCGGACAAGCCGATTTCACGGAAGCCGGCAGAGGTGCGCATGGGCAACGGCAAAGGCAATCCGGAATATTGGGTCGCCGAGATTCAGCCGGGTAAGGTTCTGTACGAAATGGATGGCGTCAACGAAGTGATTGCCAAGGAGGCGTTTCGCCTCGCGGCGGCCAAGCTGCCGATCGCAACGACTTTCGTGCACCGTCTGGTAGGGGGCTAATCGATGAAGCTGAATGAAATGCGGGAGAAAGGCACCGAGGATCTGCGCAAAGAGCTGGAATCCCTGCTCAGGGCACAGTTTTCCCTGCGGATGCAAAAAGCGACGCAGCAACTCACCAATACCAGCCAGTTGCGCAAGGTGCGGCGTGATATTGCCCGCGTGCGCACAGTGCTGGAATCCAAGGCATAACGGGCAGGGTATATATGACAGCAGCGACTGAAGCGAACAAACGAACGCTGACCGGGCGTGTGGTCAGCGACAAGATGGACAAGACGGTGACGGTGCTTGTCGAGCGGCGCGTCAAGCATCCGCTGCTGGGCAAATTCATGACTCGGTCCAAGAAGTATCACGCGCACGACGCAAACGATGAATACCGGGAAGGCGATACGGTGCTGATCGAGGAATGTCGCCCGCTGGCAAAAACCAAGGCGTGGCGGGTGATCAAGCTGGTGGAAAAGGCGCGGGCGGAGTAAAGAAGAGTAGCTTGCAGTGATTAGTAGCAGCGTTATATAATTACCGGCTTTACTTCCGTCCTCGCATCGGCAGGACGGCGAAATTGCCCGAACGGGCTCCAAGACTGGTTTTCCTGGGTTCAGGGGAGCCAAGTTGGGGAAAGACAAGCAGGAACAAACATGATTCAGATGCAATCCATACTGGACGTTGCTGACAACACCGGTGCGCGCGCTGTTATGTGCATCAAGGTGCTGGGCGGCTCAAAGCGTCGCTATGCGGGTATCGGCGACGTCATTAAAGTGAGCATCAAAGAAGCTGCTCCGCGTGGACGTGTGAAGAAGGGCGAGGTTTACAACGCCGTCGTCGTGCGTACTGCCAAAGGTGTTCGCCGCAGCGATGGGTCGCTGTTGAAATTCGACGGCAACGCCGCGGTGTTGCTCAATCAGAAACTGGAGCCGATCGGCACCCGGATTTTCGGGCCGGTGACGCGAGAGCTGCGTACCGAGCGTTTCATGAAAATCGTGTCGCTGGCTCCGGAAGTGCTGTAAGAGGACGAACCATGCGCAAGATCAGGAAAGGCGATGATGTCATCGTGGTGAACGGCCGTGATCGCAGCAAGCGAGGCACCGTGCTGCAGATAGTCGATGCCGACCATCTGCTCATCGAGGGCGTGAACCGCGTCAAGAAACACCAGCGCCCTAACCCGGCGAAGGGTGTAACCGGCGGCATCATTGACAAGGAAATGCCGATCCACGTGTCGAACGTGGCTCTGTTTAATCCGGTAACCAAAAAGGCCGATCGCGTCGGTATTCGTGCACTGGAAGACGGTCGGCGCGTCCGGTATTTCAAGTCCAACGGCGAAGTGGTTGACGCATGAGCACCGATAAAGACACCAAGAAAGACGCCAAGAAGGCCAAGCCGGCGAAGGAAAAAGAAGCCAAGCCGGCGTCTGCCAAGAAGTCGGCCAAGGAAGCAAAGCCGGCTGCAGCCGCCAAGCCGAAGCAGGGTAAGCCTTCGCGTCCGACCGCGCCGGCGCGTTTAGGCGTGTATTTCAAAGACACCGTAACCAAGGAACTGGTCAAGAAATTTGGTTACAAAAGCCCGATGCAGGTACCGCGCATAGAGAAAATCGTTCTCAACATGGGTGTGGGCGAAGCGGTGGCGGACAAGAAAATCATGGACAACGCAGTGGGCGACATGGCCAAGATCGCCGGGCAGAAGCCGCTGGTGACCAAGTCGCGCAAGGCCATCGCCAACTTCAAGATTCGCGAAGATTACCCCGTTGGCTGCAAGGTGACATTGCGCGGTGCGCGCATGTACGAATTCCTGGACCGCCTGGTAAACATTGCCATGCCGCGTATTCGCGATTTTCGCGGGATTTCAGGACGCAGCTTCGACGGGCGCGGCAACTACAACATGGGCATCAAGGAACAGATCATTTTCCCCGAGATCGAGTATGACAAGATTGATGCGCTGCGCGGCATGAATATCACGATCACGACGACGGCAAAGTCCGATGAAGAAGCGCGGGCACTGCTGTCGGCTTTCAAATTCCCGTTCCGGAACTAAGGGCAACTGTATGGCTAAACTGGCATTGGTAAAACGCGAGCAGAAACGCCGCAAGACCGTGAAGAAATTTGCGGCAAAGCGCGCGCAATTGCTGGCGCTCATCAACGATCAGAAGCTGGCACCGGAAGATCGCTACGAGGCGCGTCTGAAACTGCAGAAGCTGCCACGCAATGCGAGTCCGGTCCGTCTGCGCAACCGGTGCGCCCTCACGGGCCGTCCGCGTGGCGTGTATCGAAAATTTGGTCTGGCCCGCGGCAAGTTGCGCGAGATTGCAATGCGCGGCGAGATTCCGGGCGTAATCAAGGCTAGCTGGTAACTCAGGCAGCAGGAGAATTTTGCATGAGCATGAATGATCCGATTTCCGACATGCTGACCCGCATCCGCAATGCGCAGCAAGCGGAAAAGGTGTCGGTGTCAATGCCGTCGAGCAAGCTTAAGGTGGCTATTGCCAAAGTACTCAAGGACGAGGGCTACATCGAGGATTTCGCCGTGCGCGGTGAATCGTCGAAGCCGGAGCTTGAAGTGAACCTCAAGTATTACGCCGGAAGTCCCGTGATCGAGAAGATTGAGCGCGTGAGCCGTCCCGGCCTGCGTATTTACAAACCCAGCCGTGACATACCCCGTGTGATGAACGGCCTCGGTGTTGCCATCGTGTCCACGCCCCAGGGCGTGATGACCGATCGCAAGGCCAGGGGCCTGGGCATCGGCGGCGAAGTCCTCTGCATCGTGGCGTAACGGAGACGAACGATGTCGCGAGTCGGAAAAAGCCCGGTAACTTTGCCGGAAAAAGTGGAAGTGTCGATCAGCATCGACCAGATCTCGGTGAAAGGTCCTCTGGGCACATTGGCGCAGCATATTACGCCCAACGTGAAAGTAGAGAAGATCGAAAACCGCCTGGAAATCAAGGTCAACGAGAATTCCCGCCAGGCCAATGCCATCAGCGGCACGCTGCGGGCGCTGATTGCGAACATGGTGCATGGCGTGAGCCGTGGTTTCGAGAAAAAGCTGAATCTCGTCGGCGTGGGTTATCGCGCGCAGGCGCAAGGCGACAAGATCAATCTGACGCTCGGTTTCTCGCATCCGGTAGTGCATCAGTTGCCGAAGGGCGTCAAGGCGGAGACCCCCACGCAGACCGAAATCATCATCAAGGGGGCCGACAAGCAGCTGGTCGGTCAGGTGGCGGCGGACGTTCGTAATTACCGCCCGCCGGAGCCTTACAAGGGCAAGGGCGTACGTTACGCCGATGAGCAGATTGTGCTCAAGGAAACGAAGAAGAAGTAGGCGGACAGATCATGTTTGAGAAAAAACAATCACGTCTCCGGCGCTCGCGCAGCGCCCGGGCAAAAATCGCGGAACTCGGGGCGGTGCGCCTCACGGTGCATCGTACCAACGGGCATATCTATGCCCAGATCATCGACGCCAGCGGCTCCAGGGTGCTGGCCAGCGCATCGACTTCCGAAAAGGAAATGCGCGCAGCCATGCCGAAGGGTGGCGGGATACCCGCAGCAGCGGCGATCGGCAAGCGCATTGCCGAGCGTGCCAGGCAGGTCGGGGTGGAGAAGGTCGCGTTTGACCGCTCCGGTTACAAATATCACGGCCGGGTCAAAGCGCTTGCTGAAGCAGCGCGCGAAGCCGGTCTCAAGTTCTAACGGAGCATCAGCATGGCAAAAATGCAAGCAGGGAAGATGCAAACCGGTGAAGAGCGCGGGGACGGCCTTCGTGAAAAAATGGTGGCGATCAACCGTGTCACCAAAGTTGTCAAAGGCGGCCGCGTGCTCGGTTTTGCCGCGCTGACGGTAGTCGGTGATGGCGACGGCAGCATCGGCATGGGCAAGGGCAAGGCGCGTGAGGTTCCGGTCGCTGTGCAGAAAGCCATGGAAGAAGCGCGTCGCAAGATGGTCAAGGTGCAGTTGAAGAATGGCACGCTGCAGCATGCTGTCATGGGTCGCCACGGCGCATCCAAGGTCTATATGCAACCGGCCTCCGAAGGCACTGGCATCATCGCCGGCGGCCCGGTACGGGCGGTAATGGAAGTGATGGGTGTGGCCAACATTCTGGCCAAATGCATCGGTTCGACAAACCCTTACAACATTGTGCGCGCCACAATCAACGGGTTGACCGACATGAACACGCCGGCGGAAATTGCTGCCAAGCGCGGCAAATCGGTCGCAGAAATCCAGGGATAAACCATGGCGAAGACGCAGGGAAAAACCATTAAAGTTACCCAGTTACGCAGCCTGATCGGCACCCGCCCGGAACATCGGGCATCGGTGCGCGGACTCGGCTTGCGCCGCATCAACCATACGGTAGAGCTGGCGGATACGCCGGCGATTCGCGGCATGATCAACAAGGTTACCTATCTCGTTCGCTGCGAGGGCTGAAATGGAACTGAACAAGATCAAGCCGGCAGCCGGCTCCAAGCATGCGAAGAAACGCGTCGGACGCGGTATCGGGTCGGGGTTTGGCAAGACCGCAGGCCGTGGCCACAAGGGCCAGAAAGCGCGCGCCGGCGGTTTTCACAAAGTGGGTTTCGAAGGCGGGCAGATGCCGTTGCATCGCCGATTGCCCAAGCGCGGTTTTCGCTCGCTGACGGCCGGCGATACGGTGGAAGTGCGGCTGGATACGTTGCAGAAACTCAAGATTGACGCGATTGATCTCGAGGCATTGAAGCAGACCGGCGCAGTGCCGCAGTTTGCCGTTCGCGCCAAGGTGATCCTCGCCGGAGAAATCAAGCGCAAGATTGCCCTGAAAGGCGTACTTGCCACCAAGGGTGCCCGCGCCGCCATCGAGAAGGCCGGCGGCAGCGTGGAAATGCCTGCGTCTGCCGAGAAGGCCGGGAGCTAACGCTTGGCCGTCGGGACTTCCATGCTGGGTTCTGGAAAGTTTGGTGACCTGAAACGTCGCCTGCTGTTCCTGATCGGCGCGTTGATCGTGTTTCGCATCGGATCGTATATTCCCGTGCCGGGCATTGATCAGGCGCAGCTTGCGGAACTGTTCCGCTCGCAGCGCGGTGGCATCCTTGACATGTTCAACATGTTTTCGGGTGGCGCGCTGTCGCGCTTTTCGATTTTTACGCTGGGCATCATGCCCTACATTTCGGCGTCGATCATCATGCAGCTGATGACGGTCGTGTCGCCGACGCTGGAAGCGCTGAAAAAAGAAGGCGAATCCGGTCGTCGCAAGATTACGCAGTACACCCGTTACGGTACTGCAGCGCTTGCCATATTTCAGGGGCTGGCGATTGCCATAGCCTTCGAGCAGCAGAAAGTGGCGCTTGATCCGGGCCTGATGTTCCGGATGACGGCGATGGTGACATTGGTGACCGGCACGATGTTCCTGATGTGGCTGGGTGAGCAGATTACCGAGCGTGGAATCGGCAATGGCATCTCTCTGATCATATTCGCCGGCATTGCTTCAGGGTTCCCGCAAGCGGTCGGCGGCACGCTGGAGCTGGCGCGAACCGGGGCGTTTTCGATTCCGTTTGTGCTGTTTATTTTCGTGCTGGTGGTGGCTGTCACCGCGTTTGTCTGTTTCGTGGAAAAAGGGCAACGCAAGATCCTGGTGAACTACGCGAAGCGGCAGGTGGGGCGCAAGATTTACGGCGGGCAGTCTTCGCATCTGCCGCTGAAGCTCAACATGTCGGGCGTGATTCCGCCGATTTTTGCATCGAGCATCATCCTGTTTCCGGGTACTGTGGCCGGTTGGCTGGGTGAAAACGAAGGCATGTTGTGGCTGAAGAATGTTGCTGCCGTGCTGCATCCGGGACAGCCGATTTACACATTGTTTTATGCTGCCGCGATCATTTTCTTCTGTTTTTTCTACACGGCGTTGGTGTTCAACCCGAAGGAAACTGCAGAGAACCTGAAGAAAAGCGGGGCATTCGTACCGGGTATCCGGCCGGGTGACCAGACCGCGCGGTATGTCGAGAAGGTAACCATGCGGCTGACGTTGGCGGGCGCACTGTACGTCACGCTGGTCTGTCTGGTGCCGGAACTGCTGATCGTCTGGAAGAACGTGCCTTTTTACTTCGGCGGAACTTCACTGCTCATCATCGTGGTGGTGACGCTGGATTTCATGGCGCAGGTGCAGGCTTATGTGATGTCGCATCAATATGAAAGTCTGCTGAAGAAAGCAAACTTCAAGGGCGGTGTGTTTCCGGCGCGGTAAATGGCGAAAGAAGACACGATCGAGATGCAGGGAGAGATTGTTGAAAACCTGCCTAACGCGATGTTTCGGGTGAAGTTGGAAAATGGCCACATCGTGCTTGGTCATATTTCGGGGAAAATGCGGATGCATTACATCCGCATTCTGCCCGGGGACAAGGTAACAGTGGAATTGACGCCCTATGATCTGACCAAGGGGCGGATCATATTCCGGGCGAAATAGGCTGTAAGCAAAAGAGGTATGACATGAAAGTACAGGCATCGGTAAAGCGTATGTGCCGCAACTGCAAGGTTGTGAAGCGCAACGGCGTGGTTCGGGTGATCTGCAAAGACCCGCGTCACAAGCAGCGCCAGGGTTGACGGTTCATTGAATATGAGCCTGTCAAAAGTTATAATCTCGGGTTTTCCATTGGTGGGGTGAGCTATGGCTCGCATAGGCGGCGTTAACATACCAAATCATCAGCACGCTGAAGTCGCGCTGACGGCGATCTTCGGCGTTGGCCGAAGCCGCGCGCGCGCGATCTGCGCTGCGGCCGGAATCACTGCTGCGACCAAAATAAAAGACTTGTCCGATTCGGACATGGACAAGTTGCGCGAGCAGGTGGCGAAGGTCACGACCGAAGGCGACCTGCGCCGCGAGATCTCCATGAACATCAAGCGATTGATGGATCTCGGTACATGGCGCGGCAAGCGGCATCGTTCCGGTCTGCCCATGCGCGGGCAGCGTACACGCACCAATGCCCGTACGCGCAAAGGTCCGCGCAAGGCGGCAGTAAAAATCCAGCGTCCGACCGCTGCGTAACAGAGAGTGACTATTTATGGCTAAGGCAAGCACCAGGGTACGCAAGAAGGTCAAGAAAAACGTGGCGGAAGGCGTGGCGCATGTGCATGCGTCGTTCAACAACACCATCGTCACCATTACTGACCGCCAGGGCAATGCGCTGGCCTGGGCAACTTCAGGCAGCAACGGCTTCAAGGGTTCGCGCAAATCGACGCCGTTCGCAGCCCAGATTGCTGCGGAAAAAGCCGGGCGTCTGGCGCAGGAGTGCGGCGTGAAGAACATCGAAGTTCTGATCAAGGGTCCGGGACCCGGACGCGAGTCCGCGGTGCGTGCGCTCAATGCCGTCGGTTTCAAAATCACCAGCATCTCGGATGTGACGCCCGTGCCGCATAACGGCTGCCGTCCCCCCAAGAAGCGTCGAATTTAAGGAGATCCTACAGTGGCCAGGAATCTCGATCCAAAGTGCCGGCAGTGCCGTCGCGAAGGCGAAAAACTCTTCCTCAAGGGGGAGAAGTGTTTTACCGACAAATGCGCAATTGAGCGCCGTAATTACCCGCCCGGCCAGCATGGTCAGAAGAGCACCCGCCTTTCGGGTTATGGCGTGCAACTGCGCGCCAAGCAGAAGGTGCGCCGCATTTACGGCATCCTTGAGCGGCAGTTCCGCAAGACCTACAAGGAAGCGGCGGCCAGCAAGGGTGTGACCGGCGAAGCACTGCTGCAGAGTCTCGAAAGCAGGCTCGACAGCGTCGTTTACCGCATGGGCTTTGGCGCATCGCGCACGGAATCCCGCCAGGTGGTTCGCCACAACGGTATTCTCGTCAATGGTAAGCGGGTCAACATCCCGTCGTATCAGTGCCGCCCGGGTGACGTCGTTGAAGTGGCGCAGCCTGCCAAGGAACAGTTGCGCATCAAGGGCGCTGCAGAGGCTGCCGAATCGCGTGGCTATCCGGAGTGGATCGAGGTCGATGCCAAGGCGCTGAAAGGCACCTTCAAGGCACGGCCGCAACGCTCCGAATTGCCTTCAACCATCAACGAGTCGCTCATTGTCGAGCTGTACTCGAAATAATCTCCGAGAGGTAGCCCAGTCATGTCCAGCAGCGCCTTCCTCAAGCCTCGGATCATCGATGTGCAGGGTGTGTCCCCGTTCCATGCAAAAGTCACGATGGAACCGTTCGAGCGCGGTTACGGCCATACGCTCGGCAACGCGCTGCGCCGCACCCTGCTGTCGTCGATGCCCGGCTATGCCGCGACTGAGGTCAAGATCGCCGGCGTATTGCACGAATATTCCACCATCGACGGCGTGCAGGAAGACGTGGTCGACATGCTGCTCAACCTGAAGGGCATCGTGCTGCGTCTGCATAACCGAGACGAAGCCATCCTGACGCTGAAGAAATCGGGCGAAGGCGTGGTGACGGCGGCGGATATCGAGCCGATGCACGACGTTGAAATCGTCAACCCGGATCATGTGATTGCGCATCTGACCGCCGGCGGCAAGCTTGATGTCCAGATCAAGGTCGAAAAAGGCCGCGGCTATGTGGCCGCCGTTACCCGCCGTGGTGTGGATGACACCCGCAGCGTCGGCGGTTTGATGCTGGATGCTTCCTACAGCCCGGTGCGCCGCGTCAGTTACGCGGTTGAGTCGGCGCGTGTCGAGCAGCGGACCGATCTCGACAAGCTGGTGATTGATATCGAAACCAACGGCGCCATCGACCCGGAAGAAGCGGTGCGCTATGCCGCCCGTGTGCTCGTCGAGCAACTGTCGGTGTTTGCGGATCTGAAGGGTACTCCGGCGCTGATCGAAGAGAAGAAAGCCACTCAAATCGATCCGGTGCTGCTGCGTCCGGTTGATGATCTGGAGCTGACCGTGCGTTCGGCCAACTGCCTGAAGGCCGAGAATATCTACTACATCGGCGATCTGATCCAGCGTACCGAAAATGAGTTGCTGAAAACCCCGAATCTGGGCCGCAAGTCGCTGAACGAGATCAAGGAAGTGCTGGCGTCCCGCGGTCTGACATTGGGAATGAAGCTGGAAAACTGGCCGCCTGCCGGCCTCGAAAAGGTTTAAGAGGGCATCATGCGTCATCGTCACGGGTTACGGAAACTCAATCGCACCAGCAGCCATCGCCTGGCGATGCTGCGCAACATGGCGAATTCGCTGCTGCGCCATGAAGCGATCAAAACCACGCTGCCCAAAGCCAAGGAACTGCGCCGGGTGGTGGAGCCGATCATTACGTTGGGTAAGAAGCCATCGCTGGCGAATCGCCGCCTGGCGTTCAATCGCCTGCGCGATCGCGACAACGTGGTCAAGCTGTTCAATGAACTCGGTCCGCGTTTTGCCAAGCGCAATGGCGGCTACCTGCGCATCCTGAAGTTCGGGTTCCGCAAGGGCGACAATGCGCCGATGGCCTATGTCGAACTGCTCGACCGGCCGGAAGCGGCTGCCGACAGCGAGGTAAAAGCAACGGCTTGAGCGGTATCCGTTGCGCAAAAAAGCCGGGCATCGCCCGGCTTTTTTATTGCGACAAATTAAAAATTTATCAATAAAAACAATATCTTACATAATATTCGGGCGGTCAGCCGACGAGTATGACGCGGTAATCGTTGACGTTGGTGCGCGTCGGTCCCGTCACCACCAGGTCGCCGGTTGCTTCAAAAAACCGGTAGGCGTCGTTTTGCTCCAGCAAGGCTGTCGCAGCCAGGTGTTTGCGTGCGGCGCGCTGCAGCGCGTCCGGCGTCAGTACGGCGCCGGCGTTGTCTTCCGAACCGTCGATGCCATCGGTATCGCACGCCAGGGCGTGCATGTTGGCGGCCCCATCGAGATCAATCGCCAGGGCCAGCAGGAACTCGGCGCAGCGTCCACCGCGGCCTTTGCCGCGCACGGTGACCGTGCATTCACCGCCGGAGATCAGCGCCACCGGTGGCGTCCACGGCGTGCCGTGCTGTCGGATTTCCCGGGCCAGCGCGCCATAGACCTTGGCGACTTCGCGGGCTTCGCCGGTCACCGAATCCCCGAGGATCACCGGCGTGATGCCCTGATTGCGGAAATACGCTGCGGCGGATTGCAGGGCATCGTGTGCGGTGGCGATGACATCGTTCCGGACTTTGGCAAACAGCCGATCGCCGGGCTTGGGCGTTTCCGCAATCTCGCCGCGGGCGCCGCGGGCAAGGTGCTCTGCCACGGCGGGCGGCGGTTGCACCGCATAACGTTCAAGGACGGCCATCGCGTCCTGAAACGTGGTCGGATCCGGCGCGCACGGCCCTGACGCAATGTGCGTGGGATCGTCGCCGGTGACGTCGGAGATGATCAGCGCATGAACCGGAGCACGGCAGGCCGCCGCGAGGCGCCCGCCCTGGATGGCCGAGAGATGTTTGCGCACCGTATTCATGGCCTGGATCGGTGCGCCGGATAACAGCAGTTGTCGCGTCACCTGCTTCAGGTCGGCCATGGCGACACCCTCGGCCGGCAGGGACAGCAGACTGGAGCCGCCGCCCGATACCAGCACCAGCAGCAGATCCTGCGCGGTCAGCGTTTTGACGCGCTTGAGTATTTCCGCGGCAGCGCGTTCACCCGCGGCGTCGGGCACCGGGTGTCCCGCCTCGATCACCGTGATACGGTTGGTCAGCAGGCCGTGCTGATAGCGGGTGATCACCAGGCCGTCGAGTGATGCTCCGGCGGGCCAGGATTGTTCGACGGCGAGCGCCATGGCTGCCGCAGCCTTGCCGGCGCCAACGACCAGTGTGCGGCCCTTGGGCGGCGGCGGCAGATGGGCAGGTACTATTTTCAGCGGATCTGCTGCGGCCAGTGCCGCGGAAAAACTGTCCAGCAGCTGTTTCCGCACGCGATCCGGGTTCATGGCAACACGCTGCGCAGGTGAGTGCCGGTATGGCTGTTTGCCGCAGCGGCGACGGTTTCCGGCGGGCCTTCGGCAATGATGCGTCCGCCGCCGCCGCCGCCCTCGGGTCCGAGGTCGATCACCCAGTCGGCAGTCTTGATGACATCAAGGTTGTGCTCAATGACCACGATGGTATTGCCGTGGTCGCGCAGGCGGTGCAATACGCGCAGCAGCAGATCGGTATCGTGGAAATGCAGGCCCGTGGTTGGCTCGTCGAGTATGTACAGCGTGCGTCCGGTGTCGCGCTTGGACAGTTCCAGCGCGAGTTTGACGCGCTGTGCTTCGCCGCCGGACAGCGTGGTGGCGCTTTGCCCCAGCGTGATGTAACCGAGACCGACATCCATCAGCGTCTGCAGCTTGCGGGCGAGGGCGGGCACCGCGCCGAAAAAACCAAGAGCCTGTTCAACGGTCATTTCCAGCACTTCGTGTATGGTGCGGCCCTTGTAGCGGATGTCGAGCGTTTCGCGGTTGTAACGCTTGCTGTGGCAGACGTCGCAGGGCACGTAGATGTCGGGCAGAAAGTGCATCTCGACCTTCAGTACGCCGTCGCCCTGGCAGGACTCGCAGCGTCCGCCCTTGACGTTGAACGAAAACCGGCCGGCGCCGTAACCGCGGGCGCGGGCCTCCGGAACTCCGGCAAACAGCTCGCGGATGGGCGTGAACAGCCCGGTGTAAGTCGCCGGGTTCGAGCGCGGCGTGCGCCCGATCGGGCTCTGATCGACATTGACCACCTTGTCGAAGAATTCCATGCCCTCGATTGCGGTGCAGGGTGCCGGCTCGACATTGCTGCCGTAGAGGTTGTGTGCCGCTGAGAGATACAGCGTGTCGTTGACCAGCGTGGATTTTCCCGAGCCGGATACGCCGGTCACGCAGGTGAACAGCCCGACGGGAATACCGACGGTGATGTCCTTGAGATTGTTGCCGCGGGCGCCGCTGATGACCAGCCGCCGCTCGGGATTCGCCCGGTGGCGCAGCGCCGGCACGTCGATGCGGCGCCGGCCCGAGAGATACTGGCCGGTGAGCGATTCTGCATGTGCCGCAACCTCGGCGGGCGTGCCCTCCGCAATCACGTGCCCGCCGTGTTCGCCGGCGCCCAGTCCCATATCGACGACATGATCGGCGCTCATGATGGCGTCATGGTCATGCTCAACGACGATGACCGAATTGCCGATGTCGCGCAGCCGTTTGAGCATGTCGAGGAGCCGGGTGTTGTCACGCTGATGCAGGCCGATCGACGGTTCATCAAGCACATACATGACGCCCGTCAACCCGGAACCGATCTGGCTTGCCAGCCGGATGCGCTGTGCTTCGCCGCCGGACAGCGTATCGGCCGAACGGTCCAGTGACAGGTAGTCAAGACCGACATCCACCAGGAAGCGCAGCCGGTTGCGGATTTCCCCGGCTATTTTTTCGGCAATCGCCTGTTTTGCGCCGGTCAGCGTCAGTTGTTCAAAGAAGCGCATGGCTTCGCCGAGCTGCAGTGCGGAGATGGCGTAGATCGGCTGGTCGGCAACCATCACGTGACGTGCTTCGCGGCGCAGCCGCGTGCCGAGACAGTCGGTGCAGGGCTGCGTATTCAGGTATTTGGACAATTCTTCGCGGACCACCGGCGAATCCGTCTCGCGGTGGCGCCGCTCCAGATTCGGAATGACGCCCTCGAACGGGTGTTCGCGGACGTAGGATTTGCCGCGTTCCCCGGTGTAGGTGAACGCGATGGCCGTTTTGCCCGAACCGTGCAGCACCGCGTCGCGGGCTGCTTCCGGCAATTCGTTGAACGGCGTCTCGATGTCGAAGCCGTAATGGGCAGCGAGACTTTGCAGCATCTGGAAATAGAACTGGTTGCGCCGGTCCCAGCCCTTGATGGCGCCGGAGGCCAGCGACATTTCGGGAAACGCCGCGATGCGTTTGGGATCGAAGAAAGTGATGCTGCCCAGTCCGTCGCAGCGCGGGCACGCGCCCGCCGGATTGTTGAACGAGAACAGCCGCGGTTCCAGTTCCGGCGATGCAAAGCCGCAGACCGGGCAGGCGAGGCGTGCCGAGAACGCATGTTCGGTGCCGGCGTCCATGTCGATGGCCAGAGCGCGGCCGTCACCGTGGCGCAGCGCGGTCTCGAACGACTCGGCGATCCGTTGCCGGATGTCGGGCCTGACCTTGATGCGGTCAATCACCACTTCAATCGTATGTTTGGCATTTTTCTTCAGTGCCGGCAGGGCGTCGATATCGTGCACAGTGCCGTCGATCCGCACTCGCACGAATCCCTGTGCGCGCAGTTCATCGATCAGCGCAGTCTGCTCGCCCTTGCGGTCATTGACTGCCGGCGCGAGGATCATCAGGCGCGTGTCTTCCGGAAGCTGCAGCACCAGATCGACCATTTGCGCCACCGACTGCGCCGACAGCGGTCGGCCGTGATCCGGGCAGCGTGCTTCGCCGATCCTGGCGTAGAGCAGCCGCAGATAATCGTGAATCTCGGTGACCGTGCCGACCGTGGAGCGCGGATTGTGGCTGGACGCTTTCTGCTCGATGGCGATGGCCGGCGACAGGCCTTCAATCAGATCGACATCGGGTTTTTCCATCAACTGCAGAAACTGGCGCGCGTACGCCGACAGCGACTCGACATAGCGGCGCTGTCCTTCGGCATACAGCGTGTCGAAGGCGAGGGATGATTTGCCGGAGCCGGAGAGGCCGGTGATGACAATCAACCGGTTGCGCGGCAGGTCGAGATTGATGTTCTTCAGGTTGTGCGTGCGTGCGCCGCGTACACGAATATATCCGGCGCCTGCCGGCACTGCGGAAGATTCCCGCGGCGGCTGCGCTGTCGGCAGGGTGACCAGTTTTGGTGGGGTTGGACGTGCTTGCATGTGAGGCCAGGAAGGTTAACCTGCTAATATACGCCCATACGCCGTCACACCCAACTGTCGCGTCACGCGCGGCGGTCAACCACCACCCCATGTCTTCCCGCGGCAAAATGACCCCGCTTGAGCTGCGGGCCAGCATCGGATTGTCCGGAATTTTCGGGCTCCGGCTGCTGGGCATGTTTGTCATCCTGCCGGTGTTCGTGATTTATGCCGAACAACTGCCCGGCGGAGACAATCTGACGCTGGTGGGCATCGCCATCGGCGCCTACGGCCTGACCCAGGCCCTGTTGCAGATTCCTTTCGGCTGGTGGTCGGATCGTATCGGCCGCAAGCCCGTGATCTATGCCGGTCTGGTCATATTTGCGGTGGGCAGTTTTGTCGCTGCGCTCGCGCCGAACATTTACATCGTCATCCTTGGCCGCACGCTGCAGGGTGCGGGGGCGATCTCGGCGGCGGTCATTGCCTTGACCGCAGACCTGACGCGCGAGGAGCATCGCGCCAAGGCAATGGCGATGATCGGATCGACCATTGGCTTGTCATTTGCGCTGTCGCTGATTGCCAGCCCGTGGCTGAATCGCGTGATCGGCGTACCCGGCATCTTCGCCATGACCGGTGTGCTGGCTGCCGCAGCCATCATCGTCATGTGGCGCTTCATACCCGATGCGCCGGCCAAGCCGCCGGCGCCGGGCCGCGCGCTGAGTGACTTCTGGAACGTGCTGAAAGATCCGGAACTGGCGCGCCTGAACTGGGGCATATTTGCGCTGCACGCCGCGCTGATGGCGCTGTTCATTGTGGTGCCTTTTGCGTTGCGCGATGCCGGACTGGCCCTGGCGGATCACTGGCAGGTGTATCTGCCGGTAATGCTCGGCTCATTCGTGCTGATGCTGCCGCCGGTGCTGCAGGCGGGGGACGGCATCAAACTGCGCCGCTGGTTCATCGCATCCGTTGCACTGCTGCTGGCCGCGCATCTGGCATTGCCGTGGCTCAGCGAAAATCTGTGGTTGCTGTCATTGTTTTTACTGGCTTTTTTTGTGCCCTTCAATGTGCTTGAGGCCATTTTGCCGACGCTGACCACGCGGCTCGCGCCGCTGCAGGCCAGAGGCACTGCCATCGGTCTCTACAGCACCATCCAGTTCTTTGGCACGTTTCTGGGCGCCGTGGTCGGTGGATTTCTCTACCAGCACTGGGGAGCGACTGCGGTGACGGTGTTCAACAGCGTGTTGCTGGCGATCTGGCTTATACTCGCGTTCGGCATGCGCGCCCCGGCGGCCACAGCGAAGAATGTGTAATCGTCCGGTTGTAAACGCCCGCGCCCCGGGCGCGTTGATAATGCTGAGCACGCATACAAACAGAAGGAAAATCTGACATGGCATCGGTGAACAAGGTAATTTTGATCGGCAATCTCGGCAAAGACCCGGAGACGCGTTATCTGCCCAGCGGTGAGGCGGTAACGAACATTACTCTCGCCACCACCGAGTCATGGAAAGACAAAAAATCGGGCGAGAAACAGGAACATACGGAGTGGCACCGGATTTCATTTTTCGGGCGGCTCGCCCAAGTCGCCGGCGAGTATCTGAAAAAGGGCTCCCCTTGCTACGTCGAGGGCCGGATCCGCACCCGTAAATGGCAGGACAAGGAAGGACAGGACCGTTATACGACCGAAGTTGTCGCCGACCGCATGCAGTTGCTGGGCAGTCGCGGCGGCGGCGGTGGCGGGGAAGGCGGCGGTGCGC